>JAZQPJ010000043.1:0-9327 GCA_045628525.1 Bacteroidales bacterium | reverse complement strand
ACGCTCCTATCAACACCATCGCTGACTATGTAATCAACGGCACCGTTGAGGAGGTTGTTCCAAAGATGATCAAGTACTACAAGAAAAATTCGAAGTAAATCATGGCAAACTTTTATACTGACCATCCAGAACTCAAATTTGAGTTGGAGTGCAATCCGCTCATGAAGCGTATTGTAGAACTGAAGGAGCGTAATTTCGAAGATGCTGACAAGTATGACTATGCTCCAGCCGATCTTGCCGATGCTCTTGATTCATACGATCGCGTATGTGAGCTCACTGGCGATATCTGCGCTAACATCATCGCTCCTAATGCTGAGGCTGTCGATGCAGAGGGTCCTCACTGTGAGAACGGTCGCGTACGCTACGCCAGCAAGACCTACGAGAACCTCGACGCAACTGTCAAGGCTGGCCTCTGTGGTGTAACCATGCCACGTCGCTACAACGGTCTTAACTTCCCTAACACCGCTTACACCATCATCAACGAGATGATCGCTACCGCTGATGCTGGCTTCGAGAACATCTGGTCGCTCCAGGATTGTATCGAGACCCTGTATGAGTTCGGTGACGAGGATCAGCGTCAGCGCTTCGTTCCACGTGTCTGCGCAGGCGAGACCATGTCAATGGACCTTACCGAGCCAGATGCTGGTTCTGACCTTCAGTCGGTTATGCTCAAGGCTACCTACTCTGAGGAGGAAGGCTGCTGGTTGCTCAACGGCTGTAAGCGCTTCATCACCAACGGTGACTCAGACATCCACCTGGTTCTCGCTCGTTCAGAGGAGGGCACCAAGGATGGCCGCGGTCTCTCCATGTTCATCTATGACAAGCGTCAGGGTGGCGTGAACGTACGTCGTATCGAGAACAAGCTCGGTATCCACGGTTCTCCAACCTGTGAGCTCGTTTATAAAAACGCTAAGGCTGAGCTCTGTGGTTCACGCAAGCTCGGTTTGATCAAGTACGTTATGGCTTTGATGAACGGTGCTCGTCTTGGTATCGCAGCTCAGTCAGTAGGTATCTCTGCTGCTGCATACGAGGAGGGTCTTGCTTATGCTAAGGATCGTAAGCAGTTCGGCCAGGCTATCATCGACTTCCCTGCAGTTTACGACATGCTTGCTATCATGAAGGCTAAGCTCGACGCTGGTCGTGCTCTCCTTTACCAGACAGCTCGCTACGTTGACGTTTACAAGTGCCTCGAGGACATCGAGCGTGAGCGCAAGCTTACCCCAGAGGAGAAGCAGGAGCTCAAGAAGTTCTCTAAGCTCGCTGACTCATTCACCCCACTTGCTAAGGGTATGAACTCAGAGTATGCTAACCAGAACTCTTACGACTGTATCCAGATCCACGGCGGTTCAGGCTTCATGCTTGAGTACGCTTGCCAGCGCCTCTATCGTGATGCTCGTATCACCTCTATCTACGAGGGTACTACCCAGCTCCAGACCGTAGCTGCTATCCGCTACGTAACCAACGGCTTCTATGCACAGGTTATAGCTGATCTCTTCGCTGAGACTGAGATCGCTCCTGAGGATGCAGAGCTCAAGGCTCGCGTAGAGAAGATGGCCGAGAAGTACAACGCTGCAGTCGCTAAGGTCAACGACCTCAAGAACGACGAGTTCAAGGACTTCTGCTCACGTCACCTCTACGAGATGGCTGCTGATACCATCATGGGCATCCTCATCCTCCGCAACGCTACCCAGCGCCCAGACCTCTTCGAGAAGAGCGCCAAGGTATACGTTCGCTACGCTGCTGCCGAGGTTGAGAAGCACGCTGACTTCGTAGCTGACGCTCAGCCTGAGGATCTCGACAACTACCGCAAGTAAAAACGGAACTGACCTCACACTTGGAGGTCAAACGAAACACGCCCCACCGATGCATCTGCATGGGTGGGGCTTTTCTTTTAGCTTTTCTTAATTCCACATTTCTCGCTCCTAATTCCTAAATTCTACCCCTTACACCGTGTCTGACCATGTGTAATAATTGTAATCGGCCACGATGCGCTGCAGGAAGCCATTGCTATTGGCCGAGTTGACACCCTCGACGTGATAGCGATCGGCCAGCATGCGGGCAAGGCGCACAATATTGGCTCGCTGGTTAGGTGCATATCGTGCTTCGTTCTGGTGAAGCATGGTATGATTGATGAAGTCGATCTGCCCCCAGGTGAGCTCGGCCGCAAAGGGTAACGTGGGCTCGTAGTTAGGATCGAGGTAGGCAAAATGCTTCATGGGCTGCATCAAGGCGCGACGCTCACGACCATAACGGGTATTGATGACGATGCTGCCAGCTGCCAGATCCCCGATTCGCATGTTCTTCTTATTGCACAACATGGTCAGCAAGCCCAATGCCATGATGCTGTCCACAAAGTACAAGAGCCAGCGCAGGATGCTGGCACCGATGCTGACAGATTCGCCATTCTGCATCACCACACGCATACCCAGGATGCGCTTGCCCAACGAGCCGCCCCACAGCTGTTCACACACTGGATGATAAAACACTGGGATGAGAACGACAATTGCATATAGGTAGGAACTGATGGCGCTGTTCGCATTGTAGAGCGATGCCAGAGACACCTGAAATACAGAGTAGCCATAGAGGAACAGCATGTCGAACCCAAAGGCTCCCATTCGGAGACCGATGCTGGCAGGTGTCTGGTCGATGCTGACGTATTGCCCATTCAGGATTTTATGATGTCGGAATGCCATATTAAGTGCGATTTTGCGGCAAATATAGCATCTTTTTGCCTAAATGCGACATAATGTGCGTTAAAATTTATAAAATATGTGCATTTTCCTTATTTTTTCTCTATTTTTGTGACGGAATACAGCGATACCGATAGGGTTTCACAATAGTAGAAATGAAAGAAGTAGTCTTCGTCCGAAACAACATCGAGAAGTGGACAGCGGCAGGCGAACTGGTCAACAACATGACCACAGCCTCACCTGACAAGATTGCCGACACGTACCTTGACGTGTCGGCTGATCTGGCATTTGCACAGACACACTATCCGCACTCGGATGTGGTACCGCTGCTCAACGGCATTGCCTTGAACCTGCATAATCAGATCTACGGCTACAAGATACAGCGCTGGCGACGTGTAGCCAACTTCTGGATGAAGGAGATTCCACTGGAAATCTACCGTCACCGCGGCTTGATGCTGCTTTCACTGGCACTGATGGTGGGATCGGCATTGCTGGGCATCATCTCGACGATGGCTGAACCTTCGTTCGCTGTGGACATCATGGGACAGGGCTATATCGACATGACACTCGACAACATAGCACGCGACGAACCGATGGGCGTGTATGGCTCGGATTCAAGGCACTCGATGATGATCGAGATCACACTCAACAACATCTGGGTTTCGTTCCTGAGCTTCATCACAGGCATCTTCACATGCTTTTTTCCCGCGCTGATCATGGTGCGCAATGGTGTGATGCTTGGCACGTTCATGACCTTCTGTCAGCAGCAGCATGTGCTGGGCGACTGCCTGATGGCGATGTGGTTGCATGGTGTGTTCGAGATTACCGCCATCGTGATAGCAGGCGGAGCCGGATTGGTGTTGGGCAGTGGCTGGCTCTTCCCGAAGTCCCTGCCGCGTGGCACATCCTTCCGTCTGGCTGCCAAGAGCGGAGTGAAGATCATAGTGGGCCTGATTCCCTTCTTCGTGGTAGCCGGGTTCATCGAGAGCTACATCACCCGGCACACCGAAGCCCCCTTTGCCTTGCGCCTGACGCTGATTCTGATGAGTCTGGCACTGGTACTGTTCTATTTCGTGTATCTCCCCTACAAGCAAGGCCATGGAAAAGATTGAACTCATACAGACACGCACGTTCGGCGAGAAGTTGAATGAGCTGACCGCACTCATCTACGAGCACTTTGTAGCTCTGATGCGCCAATCTTGGTGGCTGGTGCTGGGAGTTGGTGTGGTGCTGACTGCGATATTCGAATATTTCCCCACCAATACGCCGATCGGCAGGTGGACAAGCTTCCTGCTCACGGCACTCATCTGCACGCTGACGCTGATTCTCTTCGTGGTGCTGGTGCGCGTAGTGGGCATCGAGCAGCGCCCCATCCCTAACCGACGCACATTCTTCTCCCAGGCATTGATCCTCGGCGGAAGGGCCTTGCCCACGCTGCTCCTGCCTCTGGCGTTGCTCTGTCTGTTCGGCGGCTTTTTTGTCATGTTGATCTTTGGTTCGGAACTGCCCGTCGGTGGCATCTATACGTTTTTGGCCCTGCTGATGCTGGTTGTGATCATGGCAGCCGTGCCCATGCTGCAGCTGATCAATGTGTGCGTACTGGAGGAGAAATCGGGCTTCACGGCATTGAGCCGCCTGATGCGTCTGATGCGCCACCGTCCCTTCCCCACCTTCTGGTACTACGTCATCATTGTGTGCCTGAGCATGCTGATTCCTACGGTGATGGCGATTCCCTACCTGTTCTTTTCAGCAGGACGTGACATCGTGACCGACGAGTTCGGCTATGCGGTCGATCCCACCTTGGGCGAGCAGATGCTCAACTTCCTCTTCTCCCTCGTGGGCACATGCACGTTCATCCTCTACCTGTGTCTGGTCAGCTTGGCTTCACTGCTGCAATATGGCGATGCAGTGGAGGTGGTTGACAACGTAAGATTCCTTGAGAAATTCAACAACTTCGATAACCTATGACATCTCCTGCCGATACCCTGGTGCTCGATTCCGCCCTCATCTCCCGATGGCGGGCTGATGGTGTGGACTTTACCCAGGAATTCACTGAGGAGCATCATCATAAGCAGACCAAGACCCACACCTCAAGCGATTGGAATATCGACAAGTGGGTTCAGGAACTCCTACCCAATTCTGACACAGGCAAGATGATCGGTGCCCTGATCCTGGCAGCGATGGTGGTAGCAACGTTGGTCATCCTGTCGCGCAAGAAGTTCGAGGCACCGGCACAACGCCTGACACTGGATCCGGACGAAGAGGACACGATATATGGCGTGGACTTCGCAGCAGCCCTACGCTCAGCTGAGGAGGAGCACAACCATGTGCAATGCATCCGCCTGCGCTACCTGCAGCTGCTGCGCCTGCTGCATGACCGGCAGATGATCTGCTGGCAGCCAGGCAAGACCTCTACGCAATATATCGACGAGGTGAATCTGGAGCCGTTTACCGCATTGACACAGACGTTCGTACGAGTACGATACGGCAAATATCCAGCCGACGAGCTGCTCTATGCCGACATGGCCCGACAAGCCACAATGGTAGAGCAACAGATTGGCACCACACATGAAAGAAAGGAGGCGGAGGCATGAAACGTAAAATCTACTGGATCCTCAGCGTCGCGGTGATCGGGTCTCTGCTCTGGCTGCTGTTCTCGACGCGCATTCCCTTCGTATGGCAGCCAACGTTCGACCACAACAGCAAGCAGCCCTTGGGTGCGGCATTATTCGACAGCCTCATGTCATCCAGCCTCCCCAAGGGCTATGAGGTGCGGCCCGACCTGACCGACTCATTGAACCCCAAGGAGGATGCCATACTGTACTGCAAGCAGACGATTGGCGAATACAGGCGCGGTTTCTCGAACTACGATAGCGAAGTGGAGCGTGGCCGGAAGATCATGGATTACGTGAAACGCGGTGGCCAGGTCATTGTCGCCACAGCTTCGCTCAACAGATACGGTAGTGACTCTTTGCTCCATGTGTATGACCTGAAGTACAGCATCGATCGCGTCATCACGATTGACGGCAACAAGTTCAAGGAAAGGATTCTGCAGCATGAGGACATCTGGGAGGCAAAGATTGACAAGAGCCATTCGGTATCCGATCTCACCCGAAACAACTTGTCCGATGCCCTTCATCCAGTGATCGACTCCCTGAAGAAAGGCTTGCCCATCCCCAAGGACACGCTCACGTGGCTCAGCGGCCAGAACTGCTATGTGCTCAGCCCCCTCTACACCGCAGGATCGGAACTCTACAACCTTTGCACCAGCCGTCATGAGGCACTGATGACCTACCGCTTCAGGCATTGGCATGAGGAGGCCCTGGCATTCAGGGCGCAATACCAGGGTGGCGGCTCCATCACGTTCGTGTCCACACCCTTGCTCTTCAGCAACTATGCAGTCATGGACCCAGTGGCAATCCAGCTGACCCAACGGCTGCTGTCACCTGTCAGGGATAAGCATCTGGTGCGCATCGTGGGCAGGAACATGCCCGACAAGGTGAAGGTCATGGCCAACAAGGACGAATTCTCGTTCATCAGGCAACGCCCCGCCCTGCGCTATGCCTTCTACCTGCTGCTGGCGGTGCTGCTGCTGGCCTTCATCAACTATTCGCGTCGTCGCATCAGGGCGATACCATTATTGCCCGAAGAGAAGAATGTGACGTTCGAATTTGCCCGCTTCATGGGCACCTTCCACTATCGCAGGCACGACTACAAGCAGGTGGTATTGAGCCAATACGAAACCATGCTGCATCTGCTCGGCGAATCGATGGTAAGAGACGTGAACCGACTGAACTCCACCGAGCTGAAGGAGACAATCGTCGATAAGACCCATCTGCCCCCCGCCGACGTAGGCCTGCTGATCCGCACCGTCATGAAGCTGCAGAACACCGACGAGACGATTGACCAGCAGGACATGATGAAACTGCTGGACATCATCCGCAAGATCAAGGAGCACTTCACACTCTAACTCTCCACTTTCAACTCTCCACTTTACACTTTCCACTCTCCACTTTACACTAAATATGGACCGACTGAATCTATCCGAATTTGCCGAGAATATCTCCGCACTGAAAAGCCGCATTGCTGAGACCATCGTGGGCCAGCACGAAGCTGTAGATATGTTGCTGACCGCCATTCTGAGCGACGGACACGTGCTGCTCGAAGGCGTGCCTGGCGTAGCCAAGACGCTCACCGCCAAGCTGCTCGCCCGACTGATCGATGCCCGCTTCACACGTGTGCAGTTCACCCCCGACCTCATGCCGAGCGATGTGCTGGGCACCACCGTTTACAACATGCAGTCGGGCGACTTCAGTTTCCACCGTGGCCCCGTCTTTACCGACATCCTGCTGGTCGATGAGATCAACCGTGCCCCAGCCAAGACACAGGCAGCACTGTTCGAGGTCATGGAGGAGCGACAGGTGACGATGGACGGCACCTGTTATCCGATGGGCGACTTCTACACCGTCATTGCCACACAGAACCCCGTCGAGCAGGAGGGCACCTACAAGCTGCCTGAAGCACAGCTCGACCGCTTCCTGATGAAGATCACCCTGGGCTACCCTTCGGTCGAAGAGGAGGTTGAGATACTGGAGCGTCATCAGCAGCCAGGCTTCTCCACTCGCCTCACCGATGTATCGCCATTGCTCACCCCGGCACAGCTCATCGAGTTCCGCAAGCTGGCGCAGCAGGTCTATCTCGACAAGTCTCTCTTGCAGTACATCGCCCAGATCGTGGCTCAGACGCGCGACAGCAAGGCCGTCTTCCTGGGTGCCTCGCCTCGTGCCACAGTCAGCATCATGCGTGCCTCCAAGGCGTATGCCATGCTCTGCGGCCGCGACTTTGTGACGCCCGAGGACATCAAATACGTCACCCCTCACATCCTGCAGCACCGCATCCAGCTCACCGCCGAGGCCGAGATGGAGGGCCTCAACGCCCTGAATGTGATTGCCCGAATGATCGAGCGAGTCGAAGTGCCCAGGTGACCCACCACTCTCCACTCTCCACTTTCCACTTTCCACTCTCCACTTTACACTTTACACTTTACACTCTCCACTCTACACTAAAATGTTCCTGACCCGACGCTTCTTCATCGTGGCGGTAGCGATGGTGGCACTCTTCGTGCTCGGCTACCCTATCCCGCTCCTCTTCCATGTGGCGCGGGTGCTGCTGTGCGTGTGGGGAGTAGTGCTGCTCATCGACTTCTGGATGCTCTACCATGTGGACGCCGCCGAGATGCGGGCCGAGCGACGCTGTCGGGATCGTTTCTCCAATGGTGACCCCAACGAAGTGGAGCTCGTGCTGCAGAGTCCCTATGCCTTCAGCACACGCGTCGAGGTAGTTGACGAGATGCCCATCGACTTCCAGATGCGCGACTTCGTGCTGCAGGACAAACTGCTGCCGCACGAGCAACGCCAGCTTACCTATACGCTCACGCCCCATCACCGTGGAGCCTATCAGTTCGACCACGTCCGCATCTTCTTCGCCTCGCCCATCGGCCTGCTGTTCAGGCGATATACCCGTGGGGAGCGACAGACGGTCAAGGTCTATCCCTCGTTTGCGCGGCTCTCGCTCTACAGCCTCATGTGCAATCACCGCCTGGACGAATACGGCATCAAGCGCATCCGCCAGGTAGGTGCCGACACCGACTTCGAGCAGATCAAGGACTACATACAGGGCGACGAATACCGGCACATCAACTGGAAAGCCTCGGCCCGCGCCCATCAGCTCAAGGTCAACGTCTATCAGCAGGACCGCTCAATGCCCGTCTATTCCATCGTGGACAAGGGGCGCATGATGCAGCAGTCATCGCAGGGCAACACCTATCTGGAGCTGGCCATCAACGCCGCGCTCGCCCTCAGCTACGTAGCCATCAAAAAAGATGACCAGGCTGGCCTGGTCACCCTCTCCACCTCCATCGATGCCTCTGTCACCGCTCGCAAGCACGGACCGCAGATGCAGCTGCTGATGGAGTCACTCTACGCACAGCAGACACACTTTGCCGAGAGCGACTATTCCGCCCTCTCGGCCCACTTCACGCAGCGCATCACCAAGCGTTGCCTCGCAGTGCTCTTTGCCAACTTCGCCACACTCAATGCCCTCGATCGCGAGCTGCCCTACCTGCTGCACATAGCCCGCCGCCACCAGCTGCTGGTCGTACTGTTCCGCGACTGCGAGATGGAGCACTTCCTGACCCATCAGCCCAAGGACACCGAGGAATACTATCAGCAGATTTCCGTGGAGCGATATTACCGCGAGAAGCGGCTGATCATCAACAAGCTACACCAGAACAACATCCTCACCCTCTACACCCTGCCCGAGGACCTCTCAGTGGGCATCATCAACCGATATCTGGAATATAGGCGCTTCTGAGGGGAGAGAACAGCTCCGCCTCGGGCTTGCGGCTCTGGAAGATGCAGCGGTAGAGGTTCGGCTCATCGATGTAGGTCATGGGCTGCATGTATTCTACACCATACTGGTTGATGACCGGGGTATTCATAGTAGTTATACCCCCCTCCCTGAGTCTCGACTTAACCCGTGCAGGGTTACAGATATCCAGTGCCTTGCATACATCGCTCAGGCAAAGCCACTCCTTGTTCTCGCTGACACAGCCTCGCACCTCGCCGAACTGCTCATG
>JAZQPJ010000042.1:0-5433 GCA_045628525.1 Bacteroidales bacterium | reverse complement strand
ATTGGAATGTGCAGCTTTTGGATGTCACTTGAATGAGCAATCATCCTGTACCTGTCACTGATGATTCTGCTTCTCTAAAGGATCTGATCTATCATTATTCTAAGTTTAAGTGATTGTGAATAGAAATATGAAAACCTAATTTCTTAAGAACGGTGATGTCGTTTTTGTTTCAGCCAGTTATAAGGAAGAGGTACAATGAAGGTACAAATCATGCAAATTTCCAGGATTAGGAACTAAACCATTTTGTCAAACTTGGATCTATAAAAGAGTACAGAGAGATATACACATTATATAATACAAACGAAGGTGTAAATGACAAACAGTTGATTGATAGCATTATTTTGCCCGTTTTTGACAGATTTTGCATCGAAGATTTGGAACTTAAAAAAAATACTTGTATTTTTGCATCGCCGAAAATGTTTGTCTATAGCACTCATAAAGAGCACGCTGCATTTTGTGGCATCAATTAATAGTTACATCGTAATATCAATATTCAATGGCAATAGCAATTAAGTCAATCCCCGTTCTGACAGGCGAAGCTGCAGAGCGATTCGTGCTGGAAGCAGAGGAGAACGCTAAGCGTCCTACTCCAAGGCTTTCTCCTGAACGCAAAGCTGCTCTTTCTGCTTTCCTTGAGAGTTCTCGTCAGTTCCAACTTCAGTTCTCTGCAGAATGATACAGAGAGATACTACCTATCGTCTCTTGCAAG
Organism: Bacteroidales bacterium; assembly: GCA_045628525.1. Taxonomy (GTDB): domain Bacteria; phylum Bacteroidota; class Bacteroidia; order Bacteroidales; family UBA3663; genus Liminaster. The sequence goes on along the minus strand of JAZQPJ010000042.1, from coordinate 4,724 downwards.
AGACACAGATGATCCTCTACACCAAGAGGGTTCAGGATGCTTGTGACCCTTTCTCTTGTGGCAATGGTAAGATAGAACAAGATCTGAATGACTTCTTTTCCAATGATGCAGATCTCTATCGCGAAGAACTATTGGGTAAAACTTATTGCTTCATTACAAAAGAAAAGCCATATCATATAGTAGGCCTCTTCACCATTTCCAACGATAGCATCAAAACAACTTACCTTGACCGCTCGACGAGCAACCGCTTGAATCGACACATCAACAATGCAAAGCGAGGTCGTAGCTATCCAGCTGTATTGATTGGCCGATTGGGTGTCGATGAGCATTTTCAAGGAGGTGGTCGTTTTGTCGGAACCCAGATTCTTGACATCCTCAAGGACTGGTTTACTGACGAGAACAACAAGACTGGTTGCCGCTTTATGGTTGTTGATGCACATAATCATCCACGCACCCTTCATTTCTATGAGCAGAATGGTTTCAAATATCTACATAAGACAGAAGATGAAGAGCGCGAATACTACCACATTCCAGATGACGAACCTCTGCACACCAGAATGATGTATTTCGACTTAAAGAAGATATAAACAAACAATTATACATGATATCATGAGCAAAGAGACTTTCGCTGCTGCGGGCTTAGAGCGTAAGCCGTATGCAAAGCCACAGTTCTGTGTGGTAGAGATTGATAGTGCGGACATCATCTGCACGAGTGGTCAGGACCTCGATTATGACGATCGATACCGTAATGGCTTCGGAGAAAACTAAACACCCTACGACGATGAAAAGACAATCGCTCCTTCATACACTCCTTTCGCTCCTGACCCTGAGTGCACTGCTCATTGCCTGTGCCGATCAGGACGCAGTGATCGAAGATCTGCCCACGCCCGAAGTGGGCACCCCTGACGCGCAACCTTTCACCATCAGCGCCACCATCGGTGATGCTATGCAGACACGCACCACGCTCAACGAGCAGAGCGGCCGATACAGCATGGTATGGGCTGCGGACGATCAGATCTCGGTGGTCTATCCCGGCTCTGGATGGGACGTGGCTCACCGCTTTACGCTCAGTGCAGGCGAGGGGTCGAAGTCGGGTACGTTCACCGATGATGCAACGATTATCAACGGCTTGGCTGGTCATGGCACCAATGGCGCTTGTGAGTCCGGTAAGGATTTCTACTTGGGCTACTATCCTGCCAGCGCTTTCTATACCTGGCGTGAGGACCGTGTGATGCTGGCCAGTATCCCAATGTATCAGAACTACCTCACCACAGGCCCTGACAACTACCCGATGTATGCCTTCACCACCGACCTTTCGGACATGAAGTTCGAGGGCATAGGCAGCGTGCTGCAGCTCAACATCAAGAGCAGCGTCTCGGGCTATACCCTCAAGAAGATCAAACTGGCAGGCGCAGGCATTGCCGGATCAGCCGATATCACGGTGAAGAACGATGGCGGTTCCTATACTACCGAGCTCCAATACTATGGTATTGAACACAACATCATCCTTGACTGCGGCTCGGGTCAGTCGCTGGGAAGCGCTGCTCAGACCTACTACATCCATCTTATCCCAGGTCATCAATCCAACCTCACCATCAAGCTCATCTTGGAGAATGCTGGCGGCACACAGTGTGTCAGCACCTTCTCGGCCAACAATCTCGACTTTGCTGCCCGTGGCCTTTACCCAATCGACCTCAACATCAGCAAGACACCTGCGGCAGATAAGAGCGCGGAGCCAATACGTGGCGTAGATCTCAATGATAAAATCAAGAAGCTGGTCAACTCTTCTGCTCACTCAGGAAAGCAAGATAACACCATCAAGACCATCAACTTCATACCGAACAGTAGCAAGCAAGGCACCGAAATCAGCACCAGTGAGAGTGCCTATGCGGTCTATGCCTCTCTCGAGGGTGATGTAGTGAATGTCACCACCTTGGCAGAGAAATTCACCTTGGGTGCTGACTGCAATAAAGTCTTCTTCAGACTTGCCAAGCTCGAGCAGATCAACGGCCTGGAATATGTGGATACGCAGGCGGTGACGGACTTCTCGTCGATGTTCGATCAATGCTATGCTCTCAAGTCCCTCGACCTCAGCACGTGGAATACTTCGAGCGCTACGACTATGGAAGGCATGTTCTGTACTTGCTCGTCGCTTACCTCTCTTGACCTCAGCAACTTCAACACATCGAACGTGACCGACATGAGCAATATGTTCCTTGATTGCAAGAATCTCACCGAACTGAATCTATCGAGCTTCAACACAAGAAGTGTGGTGAGTTTTGCTAATATGTTCATGTACTTAGATCATCTCGCCACCCTCGACCTTCGCAATTTTGATATGTCGAGTGCGAACAATTACTCAAGCATGTTCTCTGATAGCAAAAGTCTCACAAACGTCTATCTCCCTGCTAAGTTCTTTCCTGAATGGTGGTATAGCTGGGGTGGAGATTGGAATGATTCCAATTCTTTAGCCATCTCTGGCATCAATGTAGTCGATATGCTTTCTGACACCGCCCAGGGTAGCACCTGCACCTTCCACTGCCAGGAAGAGAAAGATGTAAATATACTCAATGCCATAAAAAATACGAATGGATACGGCAGTGGCACCCTGATCTTTGAGCAATGCACGCATCAGCCGTAAAGGTGCTGGCATTGACAAAATTGAAATAACAAATAACTTTAACAAAAGCACATAACTCCTAAGAGTGGGCTGCGAGTGGCAACAACAAGCTTCTGGCAGCCCTTGGTGTATTTTTGACTACATTGTCTGTTGGGTGGATTGTCCCAGCATATTCTTGATGTCAGTTTTTGTTCATCAATGTCAGTTTTTGATGTCAGTTTTTGACCATCAATGTCAGTTTCTGATGTCAGTTTTTGACCATTTTCCGTCAGCCATCCATTGCACACAGCGTCCTCTGTCAGACGCTCGCCGCGCAGTGATTTCTTCAGAAATCATTCGGTGACAGGTACCGGCTGATTTATATCGTCTTAAAAACGACGGTGATATTGCGTTCCAGCTGTCGCACACTCCATCCCTCACGTGCGGCTTCTTGCAAATACCACTCGCGAGCTTTAGGGTCAGCAACTCTCATTATTAGGCGGTTATGGCTCCATGACAATTCTCTACACAATGTGTAGAATTTTTCTTCTGGATAGGTCTTATAGAACTGACGCATATTGCAAAGGTTGGCATACGTAAAACCATTGCCAAACTCGGAGGTCAATTCTTTTGACAGTTTCTTCAGCAATCCATCTCCGTATGTTGCACTATCAGCGCCTTGCTGTTCCTCAATGACAATACGTTTACCAATGAGCCAGTAGGCAACCTCCATGACCGAATTGACACGAACTGTGGTAAAAGTTGCGACGAAATCCGGGACAAAATTTGGAAGTGTCAGAAATTTTGCTTATCTTTGCACCCGACTTTTGTGTCAGATAGTGTTTGTAAACCTTATTTACTTAACCCACCCTAACTACAATCTTTCTATTTTTATGCAAGAGAATCTTCTCTCTGTAGTGCCTGCCCAGGAGGTTGGTACTGCAAACATCGCCGCCGCTGATGGTGGCAACGTGGAGGCTGCCAAGGTGGCAGTTTCGAACCTTACTATGATCGAGGAGTTCATGGCCGCGGGCTACGAATTCCGCCGTAACGTGCTGGCTGACAAGTATGAGATGTGCGAATGCCGTGCTGCCGATGGCAGTTCGGCAGGCGATGCTTCGAGCACTCCGGGCCAGAAGACCTTCCGCCCTGTGACGCGTGAGGCCATCAACTCCATCGTGCGCCGCCTGAAGCGCGAATTTGATGAGGACTCGCACTACAAGGCTGCCGTTGAGGAGTACATCTACTCCGAGGAGACGCCCGAGTTCAACCCCATCGTGGAGTACCTGGAGCAGCTGCCCGCATGGGACGGCAGGGATCGCGTCTCGGAGCTCTTCCACCGCCTGCCCGGTGTGAGCGACGAGCAGGTGGAGTGGCTGCGTGTGTGGCTCCGCTCGTGTGTGGCTCACTGGCTGGGCATGGACAAGCTGCACGGCAACGAGAGCATCGTCACCCTGATCGGTGCCCAGGGCTCGGGCAAGAGCACCTTCTGCGCCCAGATCCTGCCGCCCATGTTCCGCAGCTATTACCTTGACCACGTGAACCTTGGCAACAAGTTCGACAAGGAGATGGCCCTGACCAACAACCTGCTGGTCAACATCGACGAGCTTGACCAGATCAAGCGTGGCAAGCAGCCGGAGCTGAAGCAGCTGGTGTCGAAGATCCAGGTCAATGGCCGCCCCATCTTCGGCCGTGAGCAGAGGAACCGTCCTCGCTTCGCCTCGTTCGTGGCCACCACCAACAATCCCCGCCCGCTGCAGGACCCCACGGGCAGCCGCCGCTACCTCTGCGTGGAGATTCCGCGCGACAGCATCATCTGCAACGACCGCCCCATCGACTATCCACAGCTCTACGCGCAGGTAATGTATGAGGTACGCGACCAGGGCCTCCGCTACTGGTTCACCCCTGGCGAGGTGCGCCAGATCGAGGAGCACAACGTGCGCTACCAGCACACCGGCGACCTCGAGACCATGCTCACCGCCTCCTTCCGCCGCCCTGAGGCCAACGAAGTGGTCAAGCCGATGCTAACCCGCGAGGTGGTCAGCGTGCTGGCTCGCAACTATCCTGAGGTGAAGCAGACGCAGGGCATGAACATCAAGGTAGGACGAATGCTAAAGGCAATGAG
>JAZQPJ010000041.1:0-42592 GCA_045628525.1 Bacteroidales bacterium | reverse complement strand
CCTTTTGTGGAATCGACTATGAAAACCAATCTACCCCACCAGGCAAAACTCCTGCTGCTGTGCTGCTGCATGGCTATCGGATCATGCCTCTGCGCCCAGCATCAACCCACCACCCAGAAACCGCACGACACCCAGCAGCTGCTGAACAGGCTGGACGACTGCCTGGCCGACGCAGATAAATATGACCAGGCATACGAAGCGCACATCACAGCGCTGAAAGCCAAGCTCAAATACAGCGGAAATCTGGACAACCCGCAGTCGATCTACCAGATTCAGGAGGAGATCTGTGAGTACTATGACCACTATCAGAGCGACTCGGCCATGCACTATGCCCGGCAGAACATACAGCTGGCCAAGGATATGAACTGGCAGGAAGAGCTGTCGAAGTCACAACTGCATCTGGTGCATGTGCTCAACACGATGGGACTGCTCATCTCGAGCCACGAGCTGCTGGAAGGCATTGACCGCAGCGAGCTCTCGGTCGAAGAACTGAGCCGATACTATTCGGCCTATATGGATTACTACATATACTGTCAGGAGTATGCCCTGGACACGCCATACGCCGATCAATACCTGAAGATGGCCCACCTCTACGGAGATTCGGTGATGCAATATATGAATGCCGACTCGCCCATGGCATTCAATACGGAACTGATGAAGCTTGTGGCACAGGATCCGCAGCATGCCTATGACATGATCGTGGAGCGCGAGGCGGCCTTTGACTTCGGCACCCGCCCCTACTCCATCCTGATGTCGTTCAAGTCGTATGCCTGCAACCTGCTTGGCCGCAGGGAGGAGCGCAAGCAATGCCTGGCCCTGAGCTCCATGTCGGACATCCACGGCTCGATCAAGGAGAACACCAGCATGCGCGATCTGGCCAACCTCATCTATGACGAGGGTGACTACGAGCGCGCCAACCGCTACCTGAAGAGCTGCATAGCCGACTCGCAGTTCTTCAACTCACGCCACCGCAACAGTCAGAACAGCCAGATACTGCCCAAGATCGATGCAGCCTATTCCCACCTGCGCGAGACCCACCAGCTCTACCTCTACTGCGGCGTGGCAGCACTCACCATACTGTCGGTGATCCTGGTGATCGTGCTGGTGAGCCTGCACAGGCAGAAGAAGCGGGTGGAGTCGGAGCGCCTGCATGCCGAGACGGCACACGAAAAGGCTCTCGAAGCCACACAGCAGGCACTCCAGGCCACACAACAGGCACTCCAGACCAATCAGAAACTGCAGGAGATGAACTCACGTCTGGCCGATTCGAACCGCATCAAGGAGGAATATGTGGGGCGCTATATGAGCCAGTGTACCGACTACATACAGCAGCTCGACAGCTACCGCAAACGCATGTTCAAGCTCTCGCAGACCCGCAAGATGAGCGACCTGCAGGACGTGCTGCGCTCAGAGCAGGTGATCGAGGACACGCTGAAGGACTTCTACCAGAACTTCGACCGGTCGTTCCTGGAACTATTCCCCAACTTCGTGGAGCAGGTCAACCAGTATATGGCCGATGGCGAACAGTTCCACCTGAAGGGCGAGAACCAGCTGAACTCGGAACTGCGCATCCTGGCCCTGCTGCGCCTCGGCATACAGGACAACACACAGATGGCCAACTTCCTGCGCTGCACGAAATCGACCATCTATACCTACCGCTCAAAACTGAAAAACCGCTCGGTGAACCCTAACGAGTTTGAGAAATCAATCATGCATTGCGCATAGCACATCAGAAAAAAGTATTCAGGGCTTGTCGCAAGCCCTGAATACCACATACACATCTTATAATTAACTTTAACACAAACACACGCTCTTATTTACTTTACGAAGACGGCATAGCCCTTGCCATCGAGATTCACTGTGGCAGTGCTGCCCAGCTGGACCTTGCGGGTGGTAATCTGGCTGCCAATCTCCTTGCTGTCGATCCACTGGGTGTATTCGCCGGCAGGGATGCCCTGCACCTGAATGGCCTGTGGCGTGATGTCGAGATTGAGCACCACCAGCACAGTATTCGAGCCCGACGACTTGCTGTAGGCAAAGCCACCGGCAGCCTGAGTGGTCAGGAACTGTGGCTCCACATCATCGCCCAAAGCCTGCTGCGTGTGGCGCAGCGCAATCAGGGTGCGGATGGTGTTCTGCATCTTCTTGTCGATGTTGCTCCAGTTGATCTTCGTATCCTTGAAGTAGTCGAGAATCTGCATACCGCCAATCTCCTGGCCGTTGTAGAGCAGCGGCATGCCCATCAGGGTGAACTGAAGAACGGTGAACGGATAGCGGTTGCCGGCATACATGTCAGAGAGCTTGGCACCACCGTCGTTGTAGTTGACATCATGATTGGTCAGATAGACCATGCGGCGGACATTCCTGGCAAGCAGCTCCTTGCTGTCGGCCACGAACTGACGTGACGACTTGAGTAGCACGGCAGCGTCGGTGCCCGTACCCACCTCACGGCGAAGCGTAGTGCCCTGGAAGCCCCATGCATAGTCATACTCGAAACCAGACTCCTTGAGGCGGGCATTGTTGCGATCGGTGAAGTCCGACTCGCCCAGCATCTCAATCTCCTTGCCGGCCCTGTAGTTCTTGAGCATAGGTATAGTATTCTGCCAGTAAGAGACCGGGATGGTAGGGCTGCTGATGTAGTCACAACGATAACCATCGATGTCAGCCTCATCGATCCAGAACTTCAGGCACTCGTTCATGGCATTGACCAGACCCTCGTTCTGATAGTTGAGTTCGAAGACGTCGCCATAGTTGTTGGGGTGAACCATCTGGCCATTCTTCTTGGTGTAGTACTCCGGATTCGAAGTTACCCACTTTGCATTGGTGGCAGTATGGTTCGGAACCCAGTCGAGCCACACCTCCATACCCAGGCCGTGAGCCTTGGTTACAAAAGTCTTCAGGTCTGCAACGGTACCATACTTAGGATTGGTCTGCTTGAAGTCGGTAGCAGCGTATGGGCTGTCGATGCCACCACCACGAGGGTAGATAGGCATCAGCCAAACGATGTCGATACCCAAAGTGCGCAGTTCAGAAAGCTGCTCGCCAGCTGCGGCAAATGTGCCTGCCGTGGTGAAAGAACCGACATTCATCTCATAAATCACGCGGTTGCGAGGACCGAGCGCCTTTGTATTGTCAACCTCAGCCGCTGCCGGCTGATCCTTAGGGTCCTCCTTGCCTGGAATGGCTGGATCCTCATTCCCGCCGCATGCCGTCAGCGACAGCATGCAGCAGGCGAGGAACAGGGATTTAGAAGCAAGTCTCAAGGCTTGTCGAATTGTCTCCATAAACAAATACTATTGCATCAGCAGCACCATTGATGTCGCCACACTGGCTGCCGTTGTTGTTATTGTTGATAATGACATTGACTGCCACATCGGCGGTGAAGGTGTGATAGTAGTAATCACGACCATTGATGGTCAGCGGACCTGAAGGAGCCGCACCTGGCCAACCGCCGCAGATCTCACCGGCATCACCCCATACATAGAATGCCATCTCAGGCCAACCTGAATTGTCCTTGTTGACATAGAAGGTGAACTGACCCGGCTGGTTGACGATAGGACCACGCGAAGCGGTGAATGAACCATCGGCCTTGACACGGAGGAAGAGGTCGTTCTCAAGCAACTGACCCTGTACCAGATCGAACTGTGAACCGTTGCCGTTGTTGTTGATGATGTAGTTCTCAGAGAACTTGCTGTCAACATTTGGCTCGAAGACAAGCCACTCCTCACCACCGATCATCTCAGTATGAGTAGGCTGTGCACCTGGCCAACCGCCGAATACCTCAGTGTCGCCCCAGGCATAGAGTGCATACTCACCCCAGCCGAGCTGGCTCTGGATGTAGATCTTTGGCGACTGAGCGTCGATTGAGTAGGTGCCATCGGCATGGATGGTCACGTAGGTATCAGCCTTGAGCGGACCTGCGAAGAGATCCATCTGCTGACCCTGATTGTTGTTGTTGACAATGAAGTTGAGCACACTATTGACATTAGCATCAGGAATCTGGAACTTCCAATAAGACTTGCCAGCCTTGTTGGCCTTGACCTGGGCCACCATACCTGGCCAGCCGCCGAAGGCCTCTGCATCGCCCCATGCATAGAGAGCCAGCTCGCCATAACCTGCCTCATCGCAGATGTAAAGCGCAGGCACAGGACCCTCGTATGGAGGATTAGGAGTCAGGACGAAAGGCACGATGATGCTGTTGGAAACCACGCTCATAGAGTCAAGGTTGCCAAACTGGGCCAGGAGGCGGAACTCGATGGCAGAGCTGTGCGACTCATCGTCGCGCTTCATGCCATACTTATCGCACATGATCTTGGCCACATCCTCGTAGCTGACATCGACATAGTCCTTCGAAACCGAAGAACCGAAGATCGAAGCGGAAGCAAAGTCATTGCCCACCAGGTCGCCCTGCAACTGGTAGCTGACACCAGCATAGTCGTAGGAACCGATGTTTGAGGAAGCCTCACTGCCATCGAGGAAGAAACGTGGTGCTGACCAGGTGAAGGTCACCACCTCTGAGGTACCATCAATAGCAGCCACCTTCAGCGTATTGAGCTCAGGATTTACGATGTTGGTCAATACAGGAGTGTCATCGTCCTGGCAAGAAGCAAGGCCAAGCACTGCGGCACCGAGCAACAGAAGAGTTGTTATTTTTTTCATAATGATTCTTTGTTTGGATTAGAAGCCAGGATTCTGCTTGAGCTCAGGGTTAGAAGCCAAGTCGGTTGATGGCAGTGGGTAGAGGAGGTACTTTTCGTTGATCTTGGCAGTACCATCATGGGTGCCGTTCTTCCAGGTCCACACCTTACCGTCGATGAAACGGTTGAAGCGAATGAGGTCGGTGCGACGATGTCCCTCCCAGTAAAGCTCACGGGCACGCTCATCGAGCAGCTGATCGAGGGTGAGATCGCTCAGTGAGCTGATGTTGTGATTACTGTTGCCAAATGCGCGCTCCTGTACCTTATTGTAAAGATCCTTAGCCTTGCCAGCATCGCCAGCGCCACGCATGGCACACTCTACATAGAGAAGATAGGCATCAGCCAGGCGATAGAGTGGGAAGTCGGTATCAGGGAAGGTGTTGTTCGAGCCAGCAGAGCCATCCTTCTTGAGGTTGGTGTACTTGACAACCGAATAACCCTCGGTGAAGGTACTCCAGCTGAGGATGTCCTGAGTGCGCTCAGCAGTCCAAAACAAGGCGCGTGAGTCGCCATCCTCGAAGAGCTGGCTCAGATCCTTTGGAGCACGGATGCCAGACCATGACTGTGGCAGACCGAAGTTGTCGCCTGCGTTCATGTCCGAACCGTAAGCAGCAGCGGTGAGATAAGTGGTACCACCATAGCACTGAGCATACACACCGTCGAAGATGATTGGGAAAATCATCTCGGCCGACTCGTTATTGTCAGCCTGGAACAGATACTTGTAGGTGGGCTCAAGCGAATAGCCGCCGTTGTTGATAATATCATCAAGGCAGGCAGCAGCCTGGGCATAGTGATTGCCCTGACCAAAGACCTCGGCATTCATATAGAGGTTGGCCAGCATCATGTTGATGACATAGCGGTTGACCATGCCATAGGTCTTGGCACTCTTCTCAGGCACCTGATTGATAATCTCCTTCCACTCATTCTCAATCCACGAGAAGAGGAAGTCGCGATTGGTCTGCTTAGGATTGAAGGCTCCGATACCGTCCTCCTCAGTGATGAATGGTGGGTTGGCATAGAAGTTCATCAGAACATAGTACGAGAAGGCACGCAGCGCGCGAACCTCGGCACGATTGACATGCACAGCATTGATCTGGTTGCTGTCAAGGCCACGAGCTGAGAGTTTATCGTCAGTAGTCTGATTGAGGAACTCATTGCAGAATGCATTGATCAGGCACATACGGTCGTAGTTGAGCATCACGAAACGGTTGGTGGCTGACCACTGGCAGAACTGCAGACCGTTGAGGCCCTCATCGGCCCAGGCGATCTTCACCTCATCGGTAGCAAGCTCCTCAAGGTTCCACCATGCACGGGTAAAGGTAGCCTCACCCTGGTCGGCACCTACAATATCACCCGAGCCGGCGCCATCGCTGCCTGGCAAAGCAAAGGCAGAATAGATCTTGGCAGTATAGAGCTCGTAAGAAGCAGGATCTGACCATGCATCCTCAGGAAGCACGGTAGTCTGAGTGAGTGGCAAGGTATCAAGGTCATTAACGCATGATGACAAGGCCATCAGGCTCACACCTGCCACTATTGTGAATTTGAATATAGATTTCATTCTGTTACGATTTAGAAGTTGAGATTAAGGCCAATCATGTAGGTGATAGGACGTGGATAGTAATTATTGTCAACACCACCACCGATCTCTGGGTCAAGTCCCTTGTAAGCGGTGAATACGATTGGATTCTGTACTGTACCTGATACTCGGCCAGAGATCTTGGCACCAAAGAGGTTTTCGAAAGAATAGCCAACAGAAATGTTATCGATGCGGAAGAAAGCACCATTCTGGATATAGTAGTCAGAGAGAAGGGTCTTGGCCTGGAAGTTGGTATCGAATGCGCTCTGTGGACGGTTTGACAGGAATGCGTTGGCAAACAGACGACCAGAAGAAAGCTCAGCATTGTTGGCTGCCGAACCATTGAAGATCCAGTTGCCCCAGCTGCCGTGACCAGCAGCGGCAAGGTCCCACTTCTTATACTGGAACTTGGTGCTCAGGCCATAGGTAAAGTCGGCATCTGCCTTGTGATAGAGGTAGAGGTCATCCTCGGTGAGCGCGCCATCATTGTTGCGATCAACGAATACGCCCTCCAATGGCTTGCCATCCTCGTTGTAAACCTGCTCATAAACGTAGAACATACCTGCAGGGTTGCCTACGGTGTGAGCCTTGAGCTGGAACGAGCCATCACCACCTGTGCTGCCATAACGGCGCATGCTGGTGGCATTGTCACCATCAGTGAGCGAGATGATCTTGTTCTTGTTCCATGCAATGTTGGCATTGAGCTCCCAGATGAAGTCGCGGGTCTGGATTGGATAAGAGTTGACAGAGAACTCGACACCCGTATTTGAGAGTGAACCGATGTTGGCTGCCACATACTCAGCGAAGTTGGCACCTGCAGGAACCTTGGCCTCAGCATTGATCAGGTCGTTGGTCTCGCGATAGTAAACATCCAAGGCACCATTGATGCGCTGGTTGAGGAAACCATAGTCGATACCTGCATTCCAGGTAGTAGTGGTCTCCCACTTGAGCTTTGAGTTGTAGGCATTTGGCTTGAGCAGACGGCTCCACTCGCCCCAACGCATATAGCTTGCAGCGTTGTTGATGCTGTATGAGTAAGATCCCATGTAAGGATAGTCACCCATGTTGATATCCTGCTGACCGGTCTGACCCCAACCAAGGCGGAGCTTGAAGTCGCTCATCACGCCCTGATCCTTGAGGAAGTCCTCCTCGATGAGACGCCAAGAGAAAGCTGCTGAAGGGAATACGCCCCAGCGGTTGTCCTTGCTGAATCGGGAAGAACCGTCACTACGAAGGGTGAAGGTAAGGAGATAACGGTTAGCAAATGAATAGTTCATACGGGTGAAGAAAGAGACGATGAAATGCTCGGTCTTGCTTTCACCCTCACTGATGTACTCTGGGATTGGCTGGAGGTTCTCATCGAACTGGCCCTCAGTGTACCAGTCGTTCTCTGAGTGATACATCTGCCATGAATAGCCACCCATGACATCGAAGTGGCTCTGAGCCTCCTTGAAGTCGTGAGCGTAGGTCACGTAGGCATCGAGCTGCTGGTTGTTACGGGTCTTGCTCCAGGTCTCGTGATAGCCGCGCGAGTTGTATTGTGATGGTGCATCGTAAGGAGCATTCTTCTCACCCTCAGAACTTGCATAGTCCATTGAGAGGTTGAGGTTAGCCTTGAGGCCGTCAACGAAGAATGAGGTATATTCGAACTGGGCACTGCCGATGTAGTTCCATACGTCAGCATGATCGTCCCAGGCTTCGAGCAGGGATACTGGGTTCTTGGTAGCCACGTTGATGATATTGCCATCGTCGCTGGTCCAGGTCCAATAGCCATGGAACTTGCTGTTAGCGTCATACACAGGCTTGGTAGGGTCCATGCTTGTAGCTGCACCGATGGCACCACCATTGGCGAAGTTACTGCGGATCTTCATGACCTTGCTGTTGAGGTTGACCTTGAGGTGTTGGTCGAAGAAGGTTGGGTTGAGAGCCAGGCTGGCAGTGTAACGATTGTTCTTATCGGTCTTGAGGATACCCTCGTTGCGAGTGTAGCCCAGCGAGGCACGGAATGGAAGCCAGCTGCCGATGCTGCCGAGTGCGCTGAGGTTGTGCTCGGTGCTGACACCCATCTGGAAGATCTCCTCCTGCCAGTCGGTGTTGGCGTTATAGGCCACGGAGCCATCGGAATTCAGACCTGCCTTGAAATAGACATCCTCACGGTTTGACTCGTTGGCAAAGGTGGTGCGGATCAGATCCTGGAACTCGGTGCCGGTGAGCACGTCCATGGTCTGCTTCTTGTGCGACAGTGACACATTGGCATCGTATGTGATCTTGATCTTACCGCTCTTGCCCTTCTTGGTAGTAATGAGGATGACACCGTTAGAAGCGCGGCTGCCATAGATGGCGGTGGCCGAAGCATCCTTCAGGACGGTGAAGCTCTCGATGTCGTTAGGATCGATGGTGCTGAGCATGTTGCCCACACCGCTGATACCTTCATTGTCAAGATACACGCCATCAAGGATGATCAATGGATCGTTGCTGGCAGAAAGTGAAGAGCCGCCACGGATACGGATGCTCGAACCACCGTTCGATGAACCGCCACCAGTGGTTACGGTCACACCTGCGATCTTACCGACGAGCATGTTGTCGGCGGTAGGAGCAACACCCTTGAGCTTGGGATCGGCCTTGAGGGTGGCGATGGAACCAGTGGCATCCTCCTTCTTGACAGTACCGTAACCGATGACAACTACGTCCTCGAGCAACTGACTGTCCTCAACGAGAGTGACCACCATGCCGTCAGCAGCAGGAACTTCCTGTGTGACATAGCCGACAAACGAAATCACGAGTGTAGCACCAGGCTTGCACTGCACCGAAAACTTGCCATCGAAGTCGGTAGTCGAGCCATTTGTGGTTCCTTTGACCACAACACTGGCGCCCGTCACTTCGCCCATCTCGTCGAGCACCGTACCAGTGATGGTCTGGGCTGAGATGTCAATGGCAAAAAACATTGTCGCAAGTACCAGGACAAGACGACAAATAAGAGCTTGTGTTTTTTTCATTGTTGTTATTATTGTTGTTATAGATTGAAATGTCATGACGACGCTCAAAGGCGGTGCAAAGATATGATATTTTTTAATGTATTTCGTCGGCAACAAGAAAATCTCAAACCATCCCGTTGCACGGCGAAACTAATATTCAGAGGTTTACGGAAAATGTTACATGCAATATATCAAGCTTTCTTCTTAGGCATGAAACCGTGTAACATGTCTGCCTGCCGATTGTAGGAAGTTTGATATCTCATCTATTATTACATTGTATATCAAGGTGGTGTATCGTTACCCTTTTTGATACTTCGTCAAGAGTGTTGCCCATTATTATATTAAAATGTATCTTTGCACAACCAAATGAATCCAAATCCTAACACAATACAATTATGAACCGAAAACACTTTTTATCGACCTTATTGGTCACAATCCTGCTCCTGTTCAAAGCACAGCTGAATGCTGCGCCGCTCGAAATCCAGCATCTTGAACCAGCATTCTGGTGGACTGGCATGCACAATCCCGAGTTGCAGATCCTGGTGCATGGCACCAACATTTCGGCCTCGCAGGTCAGCATCGACTACCCTGGAGTCACGCTCCGGGAGGTGGTTCGCGTCGAGAATCCCAATTATCTCTTCCTCTATCTTACCTTGTCTGACGAGACGCAGCCCGGCCAGATGCGAATCTGGTTCCGTGAGGGCAAAAAGACGCTGGTCAAGGACTATTCGCTCCTGCCCCGCAGCCAGAAGGTGGGTGCGCAGGGTTTCGACAGCCATGACGTGATGTACCTCATCACACCCGACCGATTCTCGGACGGTGACCCGGGCAACAACCTGCCCGAAGCCAGGATTGACCGTACCGACCAGTGGGCTCGCCATGGTGGCGACATCCGCGGCGTGATCAATCACCTCGATTACCTCAAGGACCTGGGCATCACCTCGGTGTGGCTCAATCCGGTGGTGCAGAACAAGCCGACCATCTATCATGGCTATGCCATCAACGATTTCTATTCGATCGACCCCTGCTACGGTACGATGGATGAGTATGTGGAGTTTATCGACAAGACTCACGAGCGTGGCATGAAGGTGGTGATGGACATGATCTTCAACCATTGCGGCGATGACCACTGGTGGATGCAGGATCTGCCCACTGGCGACTGGCTGACCAACAACAATCAGTTCGTGGGCTGCAACCACAACAAGTGGACGGTAGTCGATCCATACGCTTCGCCCAGCGAGAAGAAAGGCTTCCACGAGGGCTGGTTCTCGGAGTACATGCCCGACCTCAATGGTGCCAACCGTCACCTGGGCACATACCTCATCCAGAACTCCATCTGGTGGATTGAGCACACCCGCATCGATGGCATCCGTCAGGACACACACCCATACGCCAACCCCTACTTCATGAGCCGGTGGTGCAAGGCGGTGATGGAGGAGTATCCCGATTTCAACATCGTGGGCGAGACATGGTATCCGGTCGGCCCGGCCTTCACGGCATGGTGGCAGCAGGATTCTGAGCACTCGGGCGCCTATAATTCGCACCTCAAGACGGTTATGGACTTCAATATGATGTTTACATGCCAGGATGCATTCGACGACGCTACCCGTCATGACGAGCAGCACTCCACCGGTGTGTTCAAGCTCTATGAGGCGCTGGCTCAGGACTTCCTCTATAAGGACAGGAACAATATCCTCGTCTTCCTTGACAATCACGACGTGTCGCGCTTCAACCACATCGGCGACCGTGGCCTCTCTAAGTTTCAGCAGGGCATGGCATTCCTGATGACCACTCGTGGTATTCCGCAGATCTATTATGGCTGCGAGCTCATGATGGTGGGCGAGAAGAAGGATGGCGACGGCCAGCTCCGCAAGGACTTCCCCGGTGGATGGGCCGACGACAACCGGGATGCCTTTACGGCAGCAGGCCGCACAGCCGAAGAGAATGCTGCACATGACTACCTGCGCAAGTTGCTGCATTGGCGCAAATCGTGCAAGGCTGTGACCGAAGGCTCGCTGATGCACTATATTCCGGGCTTCGACGATGGCACATACGTCTATGCCCGTACCAAAGACGACCAGATCATCCTCGTGGTGCTCAATGGAACCGACCAGGAGCAGCATCTTGACGCTTCACGTTTCGCAGATGTGATGCAGGGTCGTACGCTGGGCATAGATGTCATCACAGGGCAGACCCACGACATTGCCCGGACCATCGACATTGAGGCGCGAGGCACATTGATTCTGGAACTGCAGAAGTGACCGAAAAACGGCAGTTTTGCCTGTTTACGGCACCAAATGAGGCGGCAAACAGCAGAAATCCGTGACTTTATGATGTTTTCTCAGTTTTTATTTGTAACTTTGCCACGGCTAGTTCAAGCAAAACTTTATAAATCGTAAATCGCTAAATCGTAAATCGTGAATGATATGTTGAAACTGAACTTTAAAATCAACTACCGCACCGTGTGGGGCGAGTCCCTGGGTGTGATGATCGCCGACCGCGTGGTGGAGCTTTCGACCACCGATGGCGAAGTGTGGGCCGGATCGGCCGAGGTGGAGCTGCCCAAGGGTGGCCTGCCCCTGCTCTACCGCTACGGTGTGTGGCGCGACGGCCAGTGTGTGCGCATGGAACGCAACTCGATGGCGCATGTGATCGAGAATGTGTCGGCCAGCAGGAAGAGCCTCGACCTCACGGACCAGTGGCGCGATGCCCGCCGCGTGGCTGGCGTGGCTGTGCCCATCTTCTCGCTGAGGAGCGCGGGCAGCTTCGGCGTGGGCGACTTCGGCGACCTGAAGAGCATGATCGACTGGGCGGTACTGACCGGACAGACGGCCGTGCAGATCCTCCCCATCAACGACACCACGATCACCAACACCTGGCAGGATTCGTACCCCTACAACTCCATCTCGATCTATGCCTTCCACCCACAGTACATCGACCTGCGCCAGCTGCCTGCCCTGCAGGATGCCGACAAGGCGGCTGCCTACGAGCAGAAGCGCGTGGAGCTGAATGCGCTGAAGCAGATCGACTACGAGGCTGTGAACACCGCCAAGCGTGCCTACCTGCACGACCTCTTCAAACAGGAGGGCAGGAAGGCATTGGCCACCGCCGGATTCAAGACCTTCTTCGAGCAGAACGAGGAGTGGCTGCGTCCATACGCTGCCTTCTCGGTGCTGCGCGATCAGTACGGCACACCCGACTTCAGCCGTTGGCCAGAGCATAAGGTGTATGTACGGGAGGAGATCGACGCCCTGACCGACAAGAAGTCGAAGCGCTACCAGGAGGTGGCCTACTATTATTATATACAATATGTGTTGCACACCCAGCTGCTGGCTGCCTCGGCCTACGCCCGCCAGAAGAACGTGATACTGAAGGGCGACATCCCGATCGGCATCAGCCGCGCCTCGGTGGAGTCGTGGGTGGAGCCTTTCTACTTCAACATGAACGGTTCGGCCGGCGCACCACCTGACCCATTCTCGGCTAATGGCCAGAACTGGGGCTTCCCCACCTACAACTGGGACAAGATGCAGGAGGACGGCCTGCGCTGGTGGCTGAAGCGCTTCCGCAAGATGCAGGAGTACTTCTCGGCCTACCGCATCGACCATATCCTCGGCTTCTTCCGCATCTGGGAGATTCCTACCCACTCGGTGCACGGCCTGTTGGGACAGTTCGCCCCATCGCTGCCTATGACCGCCGAGGAGATACAGAGCTACGGACTCACCTTCCAGCGCGAGTTCATGACCGAGCCGTTCATCAACGACGAGCTCATCGAGCAGCGCATCGGCCCATTGCGCCACTACCACGAGGAGGAGCCCAACTGCTGGGAGGGCAAGGACCCTGTGCAGTATGTGAAGGACACCTTCCTCGACCACAAGCATGACGACGTCTGGCAGATGAAGCCGCACTTCAAGACGCAGCGCCAGGTGGAGCTCTTCTTCAGCGGCAAGCGGAAGCAGCGCAACCTGGAGATGAAGGAGGCCCTGTACGCCATGATCTCGAACGTGCTCTTCGTGGAGGATCACAAGCGCCCAGGCACCTGGCATCCACGCATCTCGGCTCAGCTGGACTACACCTACAGCCGACTGCAAGGGTGGGAGAAGGCGGCATTCACCAACCTCTACAACGAGTACTTCTACCGCCGCCACAACCAGTTCTGGTACGAGCAGGCCATGCAGAAGCTGCCGGCATTGATCAACGCCACGCAGATGATCGTGTGCGGCGAGGACCTCGGCATGGTGCCCGACTGCGTGCCCTGGGTGATGAACCAGCTGCAGATCCTCTCGCTCGAGATCCAGCGCATGCCCAAGAGCCCTGAGGACGAGTTCGGACACGTGGAGCGTTACCCCGAGCGTAGCGTCTGCACCACTGGCACGCACGACACCGAGACGCTGCGCCAGTGGTGGGAGCTCGACCGTGAGCTCACCCAGCACTTCTGGAACAACGAGCTGCACCACCCCGGCGAGGCACCGGCCGAGGCATCGACCGAGATCTGCGAGCAGATAGTCCGCGCCCACCTCGACTCGCCATCGCTCCTGTGCATCCTGCCGCTGCAGGACTGGCTCGCCATCGATGCCGACCTGCGTCTGCCCGATGCCAACGGCGAGCGCATCAACATCCCTGCCAACCCACGCCACTACTGGCGCTACCGCATGCACCTCTCGATCGAGGAGCTGATGGAGGCTGGGGAGTTCACTGCGAGGGTGCGCGAACTGGTAGCGGCTTCTAATCGTTAACCCGAAATATCGATCCTTCAATCCATCGATTCTTCGATCCATCGATCCATCGAAAAAAAGAAAACAAAATGGCAAAACTCCTTCCCGACCTGAAACTCTCCCAGCTGATCAACATCAGTTTCGGATTCTTTGGCGTGCAGATCGCCTACGCGCTGCAGTCTGCCAACATATCGCGCATCTTCGCGACCCTGGGCGCTGACCCTCACCAGCTGTCGTTCTTCTGGATCCTGCCCCCGCTGATGGGCATGATCGTGCAGCCCATCATCGGTCTGCTGTCCGACAAGACGTGGTGCCGCTTCGGCCGCCGCATCCCTTACCTCTTCATCGGCGCCCTCATCGCCGTGATCGTCATGGCACTGCTGCCCAATGCCGGCAGCTTCGGCCTGACCACACAGGTGGTGTGCTGGGGACTGACGGGCTCAATGATCTTCGGCCTGTTCTCGCTCATGTTCCTCGACACCTCGATCAACGTGGCCATGCAGCCATTCAAGATGATGGTGGGCGACATGGTGAACGAAAAGCAGAAGACGCAGGCCTACTCGATCCAGTCGTTCCTCTGCAACCTCGGCTCGGTGGTGGGCTATCTGTTCCCCTACATCTTCACCTTCCTGGGCGTGCAGAACGTGGCACCTGAGGGCGTGATCCCTAACTCGGTGATCTACTCGTTCTACATCGGTGCCGCCATCCTCATCCTGTGCGTGATCTACACCACCATCAACGTGAAGGAATATTCGCCCAAGCAGCTCGAGGCCATGCCTGAGATCCAGGAGGAGGAGCCCGCAGCAGGCACCACCACCACCGCATCGCACGGCAAGAAGCCATCCATCGGCTACACCTTCCTCTCGATCGGCCTAGTGCAGTTCTTCTGCTGGGCAGGCTTCATGTACATGTGGTCGTATTCGGCCGGTGCCATCGCCGAGATGTGTTGGGGCACCACCGACACCCACTCGGCCGGCTACCAGGAGGCAGGCAACTGGAACGGCGTATGCTATGCCATCCAGGCCATCGGCAGCGTGATCTGGGCGGCTTGCATCCCATTCATCTCGAAGGCGTTGCGCTCGGACAAGATGTGCTACACCCTCAGCCTCGTGCTGGGCGGTCTGGGCTTCATCTCGATGCTCTGGATCCATGACCAATACCTGCTCTGGGTAGCCTATCTGCTCGTGGGCTGCGGCTGGGCTGCGATGCTGGCCTTCCCATTCATCTTCTTCACCAACGCGCTGCAGGGCAATCCTAAGATGGGCACTTATCTGGGCCTCTTCAACTGCACCATCTGTCTGCCACAGATCGTGGCAGCCGTACTGGGCGGCTCGCTGCTCGGCATGGTGGGCACACAGGTGGGCATGCTGGCCGTGGCTGGCGTGCTGCTGATTTGCGGCGGTCTGGCCGTATGGAGCATTAAGGCTAAATAAGCAATCGCACTCCTTTAGAGACAAAACACTTTATTCTCCACCAATATGAAGAATCAATTGAATTACAATACGGTAATGGCGTTGCTGGCCCTCGGCCTGTCGGCAGCCAGCTGCACCGATTCGGGCTCGGATGATGCACTGTCGTCGAACGTGGCCTGGCAGGATGCACAGGTACGATTCACCGTGATCAACGACGGTGTGATCCGCATGGAATATGCTCCGGACGGCCAGTTCGTCGATGACCCATCGTTCATCGCCGTCAACCGTCAGTATGCCAAGGCTGACTACCAGCTCAACGAGACAGACAGCCAGGTCAGCATCAGCACCGACCGCATGACCCTCACTTACCAGAAGGGGACGGGTGCCTTCACAGCCCAGAACCTCACCGTCACAGCCGCTTCGGCACTCACCACACAGTTCACCTGGCATCCGGGCGACGTGCAGCAGGAGAACCTGGGCGGCACCTATCGCACCCTCGACGGCTACGATGGCAACCGCTACTATGCCTGGAGCCGCAAGGCCGATGGCAGCCAGGAACTGCCCCTCGAGGAGGGTCTGCTGGCTCGTGACGGCTGGACGCTGATCGACGACAGCGAGGGCCTGCTCTTCGATGGCGATGTCAACAACCTCTCGCAGCCCGAAATGCCCTGGGTCAAGGAGCGTCAGTCGGCACAGGGTGCCCAGGACTGGTACTTCATGGCATACGGCCATGACTACAAGCAGGCTTTGGGCGACTACACCCAGTTTGCCGGCCGCATCCCGCTGCCTCCACGTTATGCCTTCGGCTACTGGTGGTCGCGCTACTGGCGCTATTCGGCCGACGACCTCCGCTTCCTGGTCAAGAGCATGAAGGAGTGGAACAATCCGCTCGACGTGCTTGTCATTGACATGGACTGGCACTACAGCGATGGCGTGAAGGGCGGCTGGACAGGATATACCTGGAACGAGGAGCTCTTCCCCGATCCTGCGGGTCTGCTCCGCGAGTTCGACGAACAGGGCATCCAGGTGACCATGAACCTCCACCCTGCCGATGGCGTCACCTCGGTCGAGGAGCACTATGCCGACTTCGCCCGCTGGCTCGGCCGCGAACCCAAGACCCCGGAGGAGCGCGACACCCTCGAATGGTGCAGTTCTGACAAGCAGTACATGATGGGATGGTATGAGACCATACTGCGTCCGCTCGAGAAGCAGGGCGTTGACTTCTGGTGGCTCGACTGGCAGCAGGGACTCGCCGACCAGCGCATCCCATCGCTCAGCAACACCTTCTGGCTCAACTACGCCACCTTCTCCGACATGCAGCGTCACCGCGATGTGCGTCCATTGCTCTACCACCGCTGGGGCGGCCTGGGAAACCACCGCTACCAGATCGGCTTCTCGGGCGACTCGTATGCCACCTGGGCCAGCCTCGAATATCAGCCCTACTTCAACAGCACCGCATCGAACGTGCTCTATGGCTACTGGAGCCACGACCTGGGCGGCCACATGTCGGTTAATCAGGGCGACAAGCTCGATCAGGAGCTCTACATCCGCTGGATGCAGTTCGGCCTCTATCTGCCTATCATGCGCACGCACTCCACCAATGATGTCGAGCTGAACAAGGAGCCCTGGGCCCTTGCCTCGAAGGAGAATGGCGAGCTCGTGGCCGACCTCTGCCGTCAGCGCGAGGCACTCGTGCCCTACTCCTACACCGCAGCCCGTCAGGCTTACGAGACCGGCGTCTCGCTCTGCCGCCCAATGTACTACGACTATCCAGAGGACTCCGAGGCTTACGGCAACAAGACCCAGTACATGTATGGCGACCAGCTGCTCATCGCCCCTATTGTCCGCCCGATGGACAAGGATGGCCTGAGCCGACTGAACGTCTGGCTCCCTGCCGGCAGTGACTGGTACGAATTGAGCACCGGCCAGCTGCTCAAGGGTGGACAGACCGTCGAGCGCTCATTCACGATCGCGCAGTATCCTGTCTATGCCAAGGCAGGCAGCATCTTGCCAGCAGGGTCGGGCTCGCACAATCAGTCGGTTGCCGATGCTGACCTCTACCTGCAAGTCATCCCAGGCAGCACCATGGCCACCGGCTCGGTGTATGAGGACCAGGGCAACGACCAGCAGTATGCCACACGCTTTGCCACCACACAGTTCACCTTCGACGGACACAGGCTCTGCATCGGTGCCCGACAGGGTGAGTACGAGGGTATGCCTCAGAGCCGCACCTACCACGTTTCCATCCCCGCTGCCTCAGCTCCTGCCGAGGTGCTGGTCGATGGCCAGAAGGTGGAGGCTGCCTATGAGGACGGCATGATCAAGGTGTCGGCCACCTCGGTCAACCCGGATGTTGAGCACGTAATCGAAATCAAGTAAATGTCAGTTCCATCAGATTTCTATAGTAGTGAGCCCGGTATTGCGCCGGGCTCATTATTTTTTGGGAAAAACGGTTGCAGTTTTTGCATGTTTTCTGCACTCGTTTACAGAAAGAATACCCAATTTGGTTGAAAAAGAACACATTTTTGTGGACTTTATTTGCTAATTTCATTTCTTTTACGTAAATTTGCGGCCTAAATCGACACACAACACAGGAATCTGAAATGAAAACCCTGAAGACATTTGTCTTGATCATTATGGCATCCATATTCTCACATGTGCTCGGCAACGCTGCAGTACCAAAGCTCGCGCACGTACATCCTTTAAATTGGTGGTGCGGAATGCAGAACCCTGTGGTGCAGGTGATGCTGCATGGTGAGGGCATCGGCAACTGCGAGGTGTCGCTCACCGAGGCTCACAACGTGAGTCTGGTGCGTACCGTGCGTGTGGACAACCCCAACTATCTGTTCGTCTATCTGGATGTGCGCCATGCCGCCCCGCAGACGTTCGGCATCGCGCTGACCCGTCCCGGTGAGGAGCGCCCCATGCTGACGCAGCCCTACGAGCTGAAGCAGCGCACGGGCGAGCAGCCCACGCCATTCACTTCGGCCGATGTGCTCTACCTGCTGATGCCCGACCGTTTCATCAACGGCAACCCCGAGCTGAACCATGTGGAGGGACTGCGTGAGGCCGACATCAACCCCACGGCTAAGAACGGCAACGGCCGTCATGGTGGCGACCTGCGGGGCATGGCTTCGGCATTGGACTATCTGCAGGAGTTGGGCGTGACCGCCATCTGGCCCACACCGGTGCAGGTGAACGACCAGCCGGGCGGCTCGTACCACGGCTATGCCATCACCGACTATTATCAGATCGACCCACGCCTGGGTACCAACGAGGAGTACCGCCAGCTGGTGGAGGATTGCCACAGGCATGGCATCAAGATGGTGATGGATCTGGTGTTCAACCACTGCGGCTCGAAGAACTTCCTCTTCACCGACCTGCCGCAGAAGGATTGGTTCAACTTCGACTCAGAGTATCGCCAGAGTGCCTACCGCACTGCAGCGGTGAGCGACATGCATGCCTCGAAGTATGACCGCCTCTATACGACCGACGGCTGGTTCGTGCGCTCGATGCCGGACTTCAACCAGCGCAACCCTTTGGTGAAGGACTATCTGATCCAGACCTCGCTGTGGTGGATCGAATATGCCAAGGTGGATGGCATCCGTCAGGATACCTACCCCTACGCCGACAAGGAGATGATGGCCGAGTGGTGCTTGGCTCTCGACAAGGAATGGCCGGGCTACAATGTGGTGGGCGAGACGTGGGTGAACAGCAGCCCATCCGTTGCCTACTGGCAGAAGGACTCGAAGCTGGCCGCGCCTTTCAACTCGCAGCTGCCCACGGTGATGGACTTCCCGCTCATGACCCTGCTCAACCAGCAGGCTGGGGAGGAGACCGACGAATGGAGCACCGGCCTGGCGCGCATCTACGAATATCTGTGCGGCGACATCGTGTATGAGAATACCGACAACCTGCTCACCTTCCTGGCCAACCACGACACCGACCGCTTCAACAAGACCGCCAAGGAGGTGGCCGACACCGCCCGCTACCAGCAGGCTTTGCTCCTGCTGCTGACACTGCGTGGCACACCACAACTCTATTACGGTGACGAGGTGGGCATGTTCAGCACCAAGGCACAGGGCGATGGCTGGAACCGCCAACCATTGCCGGTGAATGTGCTGACCGCTCGCGGCCGCGACAAGGTGCAGAAGAGCTACTACAACTACACCCGCCGTCTGCTGAACTGGCGCAAGCAGAACGTGGCGGCACAGCGCGGCGAGCTGGTACACTTCTTCGTCCGCCAGGGCTGCTACGTGTATAGCCGCGAGTGCGAGGGCAAGCGTTTCACCGTGATCATCAATGGCACGGGCAAGCGCCAGACGCTGCCGCTGGAGCCGTACGCCGAGGTGCTGCCAGCGGCCGAGGCACATGATGTGATCAGCGGCAAAAGCATTGAGCTGGGCGAGAAGCTGACGTTGAAAGCCCGCCAGTCGCTATTGCTGGAGTTCTAAGCGCAGCTAATCTCCATCAAAGAAATCAAAGGAAATCAAATAATCAACTATAACAACACAAACCAAAAACGCATGAACACGAAGTTAAATTTGCGAGTGCCTGTCGCCGTGGCAATGGGCCTTGCTATGTCGGCCAGCGTCTATGCCCAGGACATCGAAGTCACGGGTACCGTCGTTGACGACTTCGGAGAGCCTGTCTTGGGTGCAAATGTGGTAGTGAAGGGCACGACCAACGGTGCCACTACCGACCTGGACGGCAACTTCTCTTTCAAAGCTCCCAAGGGCAGTACCGTGGTGGTTTCCTTCATCGGTTACAAGAACCAAGAGTTCGTATTCAACGGTCAACCCCTCAACATCACCCTCATGGAAGACTCTGAGCTCCTGGAGGACGTAGTAGTGATCGGTTACGGTACCGCCAAGAAGAGCGACCTGACCGGTGCAGTCACCGCCATCAAGCCCGATGAGAAGAACAAGGGCGTGGTAACCTCGCCACAGGACATGATGCAGGGCAAGATTGCCGGTGTGAACGTGACCAACAATGGCGGTTCGCCTGGTGGCGGCGCCACCATCCGCGTACGTGGCGGTTCTTCGCTCAATGCCTCGAACGACCCATTGATCGTGATTGACGGTATGGCCATGGACAACCAGGGCATCAAGGGTGCTCCTAACGCCCTCGCACTCGTCAACCCTAACGATATCGAGACCTTCACCGTGCTGAAGGACGCATCGGCCACCGCCATCTATGGTAGCCGTGGTTCGAACGGTGCCATCATCATCACCACCAAGAAGGGCCGCGCCGGCGGTGCTCCTCAGGTGTCGTACAGCGGCAACGTGACCTTTGGTTGGGCAACCGACCGCCAGGAGGTGCTTTCGGCCGACGAATACCGCAAGTTCGTCTATGACTACTACGGCCCTGACAGCGATGCATACGCTAAGCTCGGCTGGGGTTCGGGCACAGATTGGCAGGACGAGATCTATCGCACCGCCATCAGCCACGAGCACAACGTGACCGTGACCGGCGCCTACAAGTCGCTGCCTTATCGTTTCAGCATCGGTTTCGCCGACCAGCAGGGTACACTCAAGACCTCTGACTACAAGCGCACCAACATCGGCTTGAACGTGAACCCAAGCTTCATGGACAATCACCTGAAGCTGACCGTGGGCACCAAGTTCTTCTACAGCCATGCACAGTATGCCAACGGTTCAGCCATCGGCGAGGCAACCCGCTTCGACCCAACCCATGACATCTACTTCCATGACGAAGACTGGAAGGGCAGCAAGCCTGAGAATATGGGCAACTACTTCACCTGGACAGACGATGCTTCGGCACTGAACGACCCAACCTGGGATCGCGTAGTGAACCGCAATACCGCCAAGAACCCTGTGGCTCTGCTCGACGAGTTGGACGACCGCGCCAACTCACGCGACTGGCAGGGTACCCTCGACCTCGACTATAAGGTACATGGCTTCGAGGATCTGCTGCTGCACCTCAGCCTCAACGGCGACTACGCCAACGGACAGCAGGACACCGACTACGCTCCATGGGGTCCATCGAACCAGTACTATGGCAGCTATGGCACCACCCATGAGGAGAAGTTCAACCTCACCCTCAACGCGTGGGCACAGTATAGCAAGGACTTCAACGAGAACAACCACTTCGACATCATGGCCGGCTACGAATGGAGCCACATGAAGTACTGGGGCGACAGCCACTCATTCGGCCTCTATCCTGAGACCAACCTTGAGAAGCCAGGCGAGCTCTACAATGAGTCGAATGGCCTGTGGCGCCAGGAGTCATATCTCGTGTCGTTCCTCGGCCGAATGAACTATAGCCTGATGGATCGCTATTCTGTAACCCTGAACCTTCGTGATGACGGCTCTTCTCGTTTCAAGGATCACTGGGCACTCTTTTATTCAGGCGCTTTGGCATGGAAGATTAAGAACGAGGCTTTCCTCGCTGATGTGGATTGGCTGTCAGAGGCCAAGGTGCGTGCCAGCTACGGTAAGACCGGTCAGCAGGACGGCATCGGCAACTACAGATACTTTGCTTCGTACAATGTCAACAACACCAACACCGACGGCCGCTATCCTATTCTCGGCATCAACGATTCGGGCTTGCTCTATCGTCCTGATGCGTATAACTCAAAGCTGAAGTGGGAGACCACCACTACCTCGAACGTCGGTATCGACCTCGGCTTCATGCGCGACCGCTACACCCTCAGCGCAGAGTGGTACTACCGTGAGACCACCGACCTGCTCAACGAGGCTACCGTCAGTGCAGGTTCAAACTTCCGCAACAAGGTGACTTCGAACATCGGTTCGCTCAAGAACACCGGTTTCGAGGTTTCGGCCACCGTGCGTCCTATCCAGACCAAAAACTGGAACTGGGAGATCAACGCCAACATGACCTACAACCACAACGAGATCATCGAGCTCAATGGCGAGGGTTCAATCATTCGCTATTTCGGCAATGGTGCGGGTACGGGCAACAACATCAAGGCTTGGGCTTCAGGTCAGGCAGCTTCTGCCTTCTATGTATACCAGCAGGTATATGACGAGAAGGGTGCTCCTGTCGAGGGTGTCTATGTGGATCGCAATGGCGACGGCCAGATCTCAGAGAGCGACCTCTATTTCTACAAGCAGAGTGATGCTCCTTGGATGCTCGGCTTGAGCTCACGCCTAGGTTATAAGAACTGGGACCTCGGCCTCAGCTTCCACTCTCACCTCGGCAACTATGTGTATAATGGCAACGAGATGGGCAAGATGAACATCGAGAAGCGCTATGACAGCTCATTCAGCTACTTGCAGAACGCAACTGCCTCTGGCATCAAGCGTGGCTTCAATACCTACGAGAATCACCTCTCGGACTACTGGATCAGCAATGCCAGCTTCGTGAAGCTCGACAATATCACTCTCGGCTACTCATTCAGCAACCTCTTCAAGACCGGCAACTATAAGGGTCTCAACGGCCGTATTTATGGTGTAGCTTCGAACGTGCTTACCATCACCAACTACGAGGGCATCGACCCAGAGCAGAACAATGGCTTCGAGAACAGTCTCTACCCACGTCCTTTCAACCTCCAGCTGGGTCTTACTCTTAACTTCTAAATTACGCAACTACTATGAATAAATATTTGCTAACAAGTGCTGCCGTTGCCATGACCATGGGTCTCAGCTCATGCGTGGGTGACTTGGACGTTACCCCTATTGACCCAAATACTATCATGACGGTCGATGAGGCAGCTCTCTATACCAAGTGCTATGCTAACATGGCTCTGCCAGGTAACTACGGCGGCAATGGTGACTGCGATATCGATGGTCTGGACGGTGGTACTGCAGGCTTTCTGCGCCAGCTGTTCAATGCCAACGAGCTCCCTACCGACGAATCGATCTGCGCATGGGGCGACCCTGGCATTCCTGCCTTCAACTACAACCAGTGGGATGCTGACCATCCGATGCTGGCAGGTCTGTACTATCGCCTGTTCGTAGGCATCGACTACTGCAACCACTACCTCGACGTCTGCAAGGGCGTTGACGCTACCCGTGAGGCCGAGGTTCGCTTCCTGCGCGCACTCTACTACTATCATCTGATGGACTGCTTCGGCAACGTGCCTTTCGCACTCGAGATTTCGGCCGAGAGCCCTAAGCAGATCAGCCGTGCCGAGCTCTTCGCATGGCTTGAGACCGAGATCAAGGAGATTTTGCCATCAATGCATGCACCAGTGGCTCGCAAGAGCTCGGATGCCGGCTATGGCACTGCCGACCAGGATGCTGCCAACATGCTGCTGGCTCGTCTGTACCTCAATGCTGAGGTCTATACCGGTTCGGCTCGTTGGGCAGAGGCTCAGGAGTATGCCCAGAAGGTGATCGACGGCCCACACAAGCTGTGGAAGAACGGCGTGACCGACAACAAGGGCAACTACTGGTCAGCCTATCAGATGCTCTTCATGGGCGACAATGGCGAGAGCGGCGCCTCTGTGGAGTGCATCCTGCCATTGCTTCAGGATGGCGTGACCACCACCTCTTGGGGTACTTCACTCTTCCTGATGGCTTCGACCTGGAAGGCTGACATGGACACCGACGCCACCTACGGCACCACCGAGTTCTGGGCAGGCAACCGCTGCCGCTCGACCTTTGTCAAGAAGTTCTTCCCTGAGGGCAATGCGCCTGCTACTGACTATCGTGGCATGACCGAGGCTGCCGGCGATGACCGTGCGCTGCTGCATGGCGTGGATCGCGAGCTCTACGTTTCAACCCCTACCGACTACGCTTCGGGCTATGCCTGCGCCAAGTATCGTAACACCTATTCCACCGGCGCTGCTCCTCATCACTCACAGTTTGTCGATATGGACTTCTTCCTGATGCGTACCGGCGAGGCTTACCTCATCGCAGCCGAGGCTGCCAAGCGTCAGGGCAAGCCAGCAGCTTCGTACGTCAACGAGCTGCGTGACCGTGCACGTTGCGCTACCCGTGTAACTGAGAGCGACTGCACCCTCGACTACATCCTCGACGAGCGTGCCCGTGAGCTCTTCTATGAGGGCTTCCGTCGCACCGACCTCGTTCGCTACGGCTACTTCGGCGGCAACAACAGCAGCCAGTACGTTTGGGAATGGAAGGGTGGCAACGAGAGCGGTATCGGCTTCAGCGCCAACCTCAATGTGTTCGCACTGCCTTCTGAGGACGTCAATGCGAATGCCAACCTCGTTCAGAATCCAGGTTATTGATAAAGTTCGAAAGGTTTGAAAAGTTCGAAAGGTTTGAAAAGTTGTACCCATCAAACCCTTCAAACCCCTCAAACTTTCAAACTCCTCAAACCCCTCAAACCCTTCAAACTTAAATATTAAAGAATATGAAAAATTACATATACAGTGCAATGATGCTTGGCCTGGTGGCTGGTTTCACCGCTTGTGAGACCGATCAGGACAATCCAACACTCGACGTGCAGAGCCTGGAGCTCACGCTCAACACTCCATCATTTGCCGGCTCAGGTGCCCTGGTGCTCTATCCAGAGGACATCAACATGAACTTCACCTGGAGCTGCACGGGCTTCACTTTCCCTTACGTTTCGACCTACGTGATGGAGCTCTCGAAGGATGCTTCGTTCGCATCTCCAATCATCGTGCCATTGAACGACAATGGCTCGGCCACTATCTCGTCTAACCTCCTCAACAAGACACTCCAGCAGGAGGGCGGTTGGACTGAGCAGGACGTGCCTGATCATGTGGATATCTATGCCCGCGTCACCTGCAAGCCATCCTCTACGGCTGTGATTTCTGATGACTTCACCATCTATTCGAACGTTCTCACTTTCAGCGTGCGTCCGGTTTACCAGATGCTCAAGGCTGCTGATCCTGAGATGTGGTACATCCTGGGCGGCAACATCGGTGCTGGTGCCTGGAGCAACAATGCTGACAACATCTACGTCAACAACCTGCCAATGCACCTCGTAACCGGTTGCGAGTATGACGTCAACACCGGTAAGGGTCAGCTCACCTACACTGGCTACTTCCTGGCCAGCCAGGGCTTCAAGATCCTGCCTTCAAGCTTCGACTGGAACTACGCCATGTGCGGCAATGGCACGGGCAACATCCTGTATCGCAATGGTGGCGATGACACCGGCAACATCGAGGTAGCTGCCGACGGTTACTACACCATCAGCCTTGATACCTATACCTACGAGGCTACCCTCGAGGCATACGCCGGCTCGCCTAAGTCATTCAGCGGCATGGCTGTCTCTGGTTCATTCAACGGCTGGAGCGACAGCGAGATGACAGCCATCAACACCGTTGAGGGCGTTGTCAACCACGACTGGGTAGCCACCCTCGACCTTGCTGCTGGCGATCAGCTCAAGTTCAAGGAAGCTGGCTCTTGGGACACCAACTGGGGCTTTGGCTCAGGTGACGGCGACGTCAACGCCTGGGGCTATGGCGTACAGGGCGGTCCTAACATCGGCGTTGCCGAGTCGGGCACCTACCAGCTCTACCTCAACGATATCACCGGTTACTTCTACATCGCAAAGAAATAAGTAAAACGTAAGACACATTATGAAGAATTCATTATATTTTGCACTGGCTGCCTCGCTCTTGGCCTTCGCATCGTGCGATGACGAGGACTTCACCGACTGGGCAGCACCCACGCAGATTGAGAATGCTCCGGGTAGTGTAGATGCTCCGGAAGCTACCGTGACCGAAGGCGGATTCATCAACCTGGCAGAACTGCCAGAGGGCACCACCACCGTCTCGCTGTTTAAGCTTACCGTGTCGGGCTGCCAGCTCACTTCGACAGTTGTCAAGGTTTCGGGTACTGAGTACGAGACCGATGCCAATGGTACATTCGCTGTCTCTGACCTCGAAAACGCCATCATATCGGCTTATGGCCGTGCTCCTGAGGTACGTACTTTGGAGGCTGAGGTAATTGGCAATGTCAAGTGTGGCGAAAACAACTATCGCATGAATTATCCTATCCAGATTCAAGCCCAGCTCTCAGCTCCATTGATCGAGAGTGCCTACTACCTGGTGGGCGATATGTGTGGATGGTCGGCTGACGCGATGCTGCCATTCAGCCATGTCGGCGACGGCAATGTCTATGACTTCCCATGCTTCACTGTCACCTTCGAGACCACTACTGCTGACCAGTACTGGAAGATCATCGGCCAGAACGGTGTGGATGCAGGTGATATCTGGAGTGACGCTATCGGTGTGGCTATCGATGGCGATGTTTCGACCGAAGGCTACCTCACCTCTAATAATCCGGGTGCCGGCAAGATCGAGCAGCCTGGCAAGTACAAGCTGACCATCAACATGATGGAGGGCACCTACCTGCTTGAGACGGTCAAGTACGAGGAGTTTATCT
The DNA here is from genome assembly GCA_045628525.1 of Bacteroidales bacterium. Lineage (GTDB taxonomy): Bacteria > Bacteroidota > Bacteroidia > Bacteroidales > UBA3663 > Liminaster. The sequence goes on along the minus strand of JAZQPJ010000041.1, from coordinate 15,914 downwards.
ATTACATTGGTGCTACCGATGGTTGGACAAACGCCATCCAGCGCCTGAAGCTCACCGATGGTGAGAATGGCGTCTACACTGGCTTCGTATACTGTGCTGATCCTAATGGATGGGGCAACCAGTTCAAGTTCCAGCAGGTTCCTGGCGACTGGAGCACCGAGATCAACAGCGGCAACTTCACCACCTTCGATGGCGCTGCAACTGACTGCGCCGGCAATATCGGTGTCTCTGGCGGCGAGTCGGTTTACTTCTTCGAGGTGAGCCTCGGCGGCTTGAGCATCAAGGCTACTGAGATCACTAACATGAACCTGGTAGGCGACTTCAACGGCTGGAATGCTGCCGACGACGCTCAGCAGATGACATGGAACGCTGACGAGTTCTGCTACGTGATGGAGGCTCCTCAGGTGACCAGCGCTGGCTGGAAGTTCACGGCTAACAACGACTGGGCTATCAACCTGGGTGGCGACTGCAGCAACCTGACTCAGGATGGTGCAAACATCACCATGACTGGCGAGATCATCAAGCTCTATCCTTGCCGCACCAATAGCGATAACCTCTATTGTAAGTTCGGCAACGACCCACTGCCAAGCTATCCTGACTTCATTTATCTCCCTGGCAATGCTCAGGGTTGGAGCCCTGCTACCGCGCCTGCACTCGCTCATCAGGGCGGTGGCTTCTTCACAGGCTTTGCCTATATGGATGGTGAGTTCAAGTTCACTCAGGAGCGTGCCTGGGCTGCCGAGTATAACAACAGTTCATTCTCGACCGTGTCTGAGGGCTTCGACCTTGGCAACAAGGATGGTGGCAACATCAACTGCTCGGTGTCTGGTGTTTACTACTTCGAGGTGAATGTGGCTACAGGCGACCTGAAGGCTACCCTCATCAACAACATGAACCTGGTAGGCGACTTCAACGGCTGGAATGCCGCTGACGATGCCCAGCAGATGACCTGGAATGCCGATGAGCTCTGCTACGAGATCTCGGGTGCCGGCGTGAATGCCAATGGCTGGAAGTTCACGGCCAACAATGACTGGGGCATCAACCTGGGTGGCTCGGTAGATAACCTTTCGCAGAATGGCGACAACCTTTCTGCCGAGGGTGGTAATATCAAGCTCTATCCTTGCCGTACTACAGGCAATAATATCTACTGCACGGTAGAATAATTCAACTTTCGCATTTGCTCAAGTTTCAGGTTTTAAGGTTATAAGGTTATGAGGTTGTTAGGTTTTGAGATTAAGTTAATTTTGACGCAACGAAGTTAATCTCAACCTTAAGGCCTTAAAACCTTATAACCTTAAGACCTTATAACCTTTTATCATTATGAATAAAGTTTTTGCTCTTCTTTCCGCTCTTTCTCTCCCTGTTCTGGCCTTGGCGCAAGGCTGGCCTGCTGACTATGACGGCGTAATGCTTCAAGGCTTCAGCTGGGATGACTACACCAATACGAAATGGAAGGTGATGGAGAAGCAGGCGGGCGAATTGTCGGAGTTCTTCTCGCTTATCTGGGTGCCACAGTCCGGCAATTGTGGAGGTATGTCCATGGGCTATAATCCGCTCTACTACTTCGACCAGAACTCCTCGTTTGGCAATGAGGCAGCTCTGCGTTCCATGATCCAGACTTTTCGTGACAAGGGTATTGGCACGATTGCCGATGTCGTGATCAACCACCGCCAGACTATCAACAACTGGGTGGACTTCCCTGCCGAGACATACAAGGGGGTTACCTATAAGATGCAGAGCACCGATATCTGCTCTGACGACGATGGCGGTAACACACTGGCCTGGGCTACGGCCAATGGCTATGAGCTGTCGCCTAACAAAGACTCTGGCGAGGGCTGGGACGGCTTCCGAGATATTGACCACGCTTCGGCCAACGTACAGACCATCATCAAGGCCTACGAGGATTTCCTCCTCAACGACCTTGGCTATGTCGGCTTCCGCTATGATGTCGGCAAGGGCTTCGATGCTAAATATTTTGGCCTGTACAACGAGGCTGCCAAGCCTCAGTTCTCTGTGGGCGAGGTGTGGGACTCTAACAGTGTCATCAAGCGGTGGATCGACGGCACCGACACGGGCAATGGCATACAGTCCGGGGCCTTCGACTTCCAGTTCCGCTATGCTGTCCGTGATGCTCTCAATAACTCGAACGCAATGTCTTCGTTGAAGAACGACTGCTTGTGGCGCAATGCTGACTATCGTCGCTATGCTGTCACGTTTGTCGAGAATCATGATATGCAGGACCGTGGTAATGTCACCAACTACACCAAAGACCCTATCAACACCAACGTCATCCAGGCAGCTAATGCGGCATTGCTCACCCTGCCAGGCACACCTTGCGTATTCCTGCCTCACTGGTTGGCTTATAAGCCGCAGATCAAGCAGATGATCGATGCGCGTAAAGTGGGTGGAATAACCAATACCTCGGAGATTGAAGAGCTTTACAGCGACAATACTGCCTACATCTACAAGAGTGGACAGCTGCTCTGTATGATTGGTGGCGCTAAGCCGTCGTATGCGACCGACTATACGCTCATCCTCAACGGCAACCGCTATTATATTTATCTGGCCAATAGTGCTGAGATGCCTTGGATCAGCCTTTCTTCGGCTGAATATTCTCCAGAGACTGCTGCCCAGACCGTCAAGCTTACCGCTGTTTCGGCCACTGAGGGAGCCCAGCTCGTCTACACACTTGATGGCTCTGAGCCAACGGCCTCCAACGGTACGGTAGTGCCAAGCGGCACGACACTCACCATTGGCCAGACTACTACGCTCAAGGTCGGTCTGCTGGCTGGTGGTGTGGTCCGTAATGTCCTGACACGCCAGTATTCGTGGATCGAGGAGGAGGTCGTAGATACCTATCAGGCTACCATGCATGTGCGCAATGAGTCGGGTGCTTTGAATCCGCTCTACATCTATGTATGGGCTGGTCCAGACAATGAGCAGATCAATGGCGGTTGGCCAGGAGCCAAGGCTACGGAGACAGCTGAGGTAGGTGGCCTGACCTGGTATGTTCAGACATTCGATATCCCCAAGACTGGTGACTATGCCGTCAACTTCGTCTTTGCCAATCAGGCAGGTAATACCCAGACCGTTGATGTCACTGGCATGACCCAGGATGCCTTCTATGTGATCAACAGCACCAAAGAGGGCTCGAAATATACCGTCACCGACGTCACCACAGAGTATGCCGGCATCGAGGCGGTGATCATCGACACCCCTGCCAACGATGATGCCATCTATGACCTCAATGGTCAACGTGTGAGCACGATGGAGAGCGGCAAGCTGTATATACGTGGTGGCAAGAAAATACTCAACCGCTAATTGCAATCAATAATTCCGAGGTTTCGAAGCATCGATTCTTCGAAACCTCGAAAAAAAACAAAACTCCTATGAAACACATCCTCCTTACAACCTTTGCAGCCGCAGCCACCATTCTCTCTGCTTCGGCCAAAAGCCCACAGCCTGAGGCCGTGACTTGCGATGAGGTGATCCTCCATGCCTGGAGCTGGTCGTTCAACACCATCCGCGAGAACCTGGCCGACATCGCTGCCGCCGGCTACACCATCATTCAGACCTCGCCTGCCCAGCAGTGCGTCACCGAGACGCGTGGCGACAAGGGCGGTGGCCCTCAGCTCTTCGGCCACGGCTACTGGTACTACCACTACCAGCCTACCGACTGGAAGATCGGTAACTATCAGCTCGGCACCCGCGAGGACCTCGCTGCCCTCTGCGCAGAGGCCCGCAAATATGGCGTACGCATCATCGTCGATGTGCTGCCCAACCACACTTCGGTCGATGACACCCGCGTGAGCGACGACCTCGATGCTGCCGTTGGCGGCCACGACAAGCTCTATCATGCGGCTGGCTTCACCGCCATCCAGGACTACAACGACCGTCTGCAGTGCACCAGCGGCGAGATGGGCGGCCTGCCTGATGTCAACACCGAGAATCCCGACTTCCAGCATTATTACATGACCTACGTCAACGACCTTCTGGCTTGTGGCGTGCGTGGTTTCCGTTACGACACAGCGAAGCACATCGCCCTGCCCAGCGACCCCAAGGATCCTTCGTCGCCCGAGAACGACTTCTGGGACGTTGCCACCGGCCGCAAGGCTGTGAAGGGTCTGCGTCTGGCTTTGCCGATGGACAGCCTCTTCATGTATGGCGAGGTGCTGCAGGACCGCAACGTCAAGGAGACTGAATATGCCGAGTACATGGGCCTCACCGCCAGCGGCTTGGGTTGGACCCTGCGCAACGACCTCGAGAACGCTGACTGGAAGAAGTCCGACGTCCTCACCTACAACCACCCTGCAGCTCCTGAGAAGCTCGTCACTTGGGTGGAGAGCCATGACACCTACTGCAACGGCCACGAGTCGGCACACCTCACCGACGAGCAGATCCGCCTCGGCTGGGTCTTCCTCACCGCACGTCAGTATGGCACGCCCCTCTTCTACAGCCGTCCCGATGGCAGCGACGGACCATCGGGCAACTGGTGGGGCAACAACCTGGTGGGTGCCAAGGGCAACGACAACTTCAAGCATCCGCTCGTGGTGGCTGTCAATGGCTTCCGCACCCGTATGCACGGCCAGCCCGAACAGCTCGCCTTCTCTGATAACGGCTCGGTTGCCGTCGTCTCACGCGGCCAGAAGGGTGCAGCTCTCGTCAACATCTCGGCCGATGCACAGACCGTCAGCCTCGCCACCACCCTACCCAACGGCACCTACAAGGATCAGCTCACCGGCAAGACCTTCAAGGTGAAGAAGGGCATGGTGCAAGGCGACCTCGCCCCAATGTCTGCTTATCTGCTCATCAAGAAATAATTAATACGCATAGAAGAGGCCGTGCCAAAAGCCACAGGAAATAATGGCTTTTGACACGGTCACTTCTGTCAAAAAGCAATCATTATGACGAAATCTTTCTCTTATCTTATGGGTGCCCTCTGTGCCCTCTCCCTGGCTGCATGCCAAGGCAACAAGCCGGCGGTGGATGCTGCGGAACTCGTGCAGCAAGCCCGTCTGCTCATGACCAAGGGCAATGGTGTGGAACAGAACTTCGACGAGGCCATGCGCCTGCTGCACGAGGCTGCCGAGTTGGGCAATGCCGATGCGCAATGGGAGCTGGGCCTCAAGTACGAGTATGGCGAGCTGGGCGTCGAGGCCGATGCTGACCGCGCCTTCCAGCTCTACAAACAGAGTGCCGATCAGAACAACCCTATGGGTTACTACTTGGTAGGCCATTGCTATCAGCATGGCATCAGCGTGGAGGAGAACTGTACGCTCTCTGACGAAAATTATCGCCGTGCCTTCGAAATGCTTCAGCAACTGGTGGCCGAAACTAACGACCGCATTGCGCTCAACTTCCTCGGTAGTGCCTACTTCTGGGGCGACGGCACAGAGCGCAATATGGAGGAAGGCTTCAACTGCTACATGCGTGCAGCAGAACTCGGCAACCCTGAGACGCAATATAAGGTTGGCACTTGCTATCTGGAAGGCACTGGAGTGGCTCCCGACAGCGTTGCAGCCCTCCAGTGGCTCAACAAGGCAGCCGACCAAGGCTATACAGCAGCAATCCAAAAGCTCGAAAGCCTGTAACCATAACAAACAATGGCACGCCGACAAACGTTGACGTGCCATTGTTTGTTTACAGAAGGGGCTAAATGCTTCGTCCCATACCATTGTGAGCTCACAGAGAGGGGTAAAATTCTTTGTTCATGCCATTGTGAGCTTACAGAAAGTGGCAAAACCCTTTGTCTATGCCAATGTAAACTTACAAAAGGTCCAAATGGGTTGAACCCGAGCTTTCGCACGTTTGCAGAGATGCCAACGGGTACGCGTTGGCATCTCTGCAGATCTGCAAAAGCTTGTCGCGAGTCATTTTCGTTCAATTGTAAACTTACAGAGATGCCAACGCGTACCCGTTGGCATCTCTGCAAATCTGCAAAAGCTTGCCGCAAGTCATTTTCATGTTATTGCAAACGAGCAGGGATGCCAACGCGTACACGCTGGCATCCCTGCTCGTTTTACACAAAGTAATAAAATGGCAAGTTGCTTTTTACACTCCTATTTTATGTTCAACAACACATTTGGCACGATTTGGCACAATAAAGAATTCTGTGGCACAAAATGGCGAAACGCATGACTTGCACGGAAGGGAGAAAAGTAGTATCTTTGCAGCGCACTATTAATTCAAAAGCACATCATTGTAATGAATTATGTCTAGCTACTACGATAACAACAAACCGACAGTTGCAAATTCGCGTGACCTGAATCTCCCAGAAGAACAGTTACCACATTTTCCAGCGGAAGGTCTTTATATAGGTGCACTTTCTGGAGGAAGTGTGGCTTTGCCTGCTCTTTACGATGTCAGAGAATCAAAAGGGTTATGCTTCTTATACAATAGTGAACAGAGCAGACAAAAAGTAAATATCTGCATTGAAAAGCTGGTGTGGCGTATTGCTCTGACCACACCTGCGAACCTTTGTGACCTTATTCTTTATAATGGTGGTAATCCGGGTGATGCTTTCAATGCACACTCTCGTATAAACAAATATCTCTTCGGCGACCGAAAGGATAGGATTTTCTTTGACGGCAATGCTGATGCTTTCAATGCGTTGTTGAATGAGGCATATTCCTCTATTGTTGATCGCATGTCAACCATTCGTTGTGCAGGAAAACGAGACCTAGTAGAACTGAATGAATCGCTAGGCCGTGACGCAAGACTAAAATATCAGTTCATTGTCCTGACCGATTTCCCCCGACATTTCAAGTCTGAGGTCGCTGCCCGTCTGGTTCAGATTGTGGACGCTGGAAGCAAAGCAGGTATTTATGTTATCATGAGTTGGGATATGAATGCAGACGTTGTTGATAGCAATGCGTCTTCGTCATCATTCAATCCTCAGCAGTTGCTTTCTTCCATGGAATTGTTGTTCCCTCAGAATGGAAACTATTATTTCCGCAATTCAGGTCATGATGATGTCCTTAACAAGTTCTGCTATACCGTTGACTCTGCGGCGCTTACTCTCACTGAAACTGATGCCTGTCTGCAGCAAATAGATATTCTTGCAGAGACGGCAAAAAAGATGATGAAGCCTACCATACAGCAGGATTTCGATAGTCTTGCTGAGGCTGTATACGAGCCAGTCATGTCCGAGATCAGTGTCACGGTAGGCTTGGACGTCAGGGATAAGCACCCCGTAACGGTCCGTTTCGATTCTGGCGACTATATTCATGGCTTCATCCTCGGTCAGTCGGGTTCTGGTAAATCCGTGCTCCTCAATAATATTATAACCAGTGCCATCCTCAAGTATTCTCCACAGGACCTCATGCTCTACCTAATGGACTTCAAGGGCACGGAGTTCGACAAATATCGTGGTGTGAAGCACACCAAGGCAGTGCTTGTTGACAACAGCGACCCACAGATGACGCTTGAAGTATTGCGCGAGCTGAAGGAGGAAAACAAGAAGCGCGTAAAGCTCATTAGAGACACGGAAGGTGTCAGCAATATCGATGGCTATAACAACAAGCATAAGGGCAGTCGTTTGCCGCAGGTACTCTTCGTTGCAGATGAGTGTCAGGTGATGTTCCGTCGCCCTACTGGCAGTACAGATATTGCCATCCAGCGAGAGATTGCCGAGATTCTTGACATCATTGCCACTCAGGGCCGAAGCCAAGGCATCCACATGCTCCTTGCCACTCAGCAGTTGGACGAGACAGACATCTCTGGTCAGATACTCAAGAACCTCACCGAGTGCTTCCTCCTGATGAGTGCTCCAAGTGATGCCGAACGCCTCGTACCGGATAGTAGCGACCTTACCAGCAAGCAGATGACAGGTCTTGCTTGCTATTACCACAAGAAGGAACTGCAGAGTCAAGTGCAGACATTCTTTGCTCCTAACCAGGAACTTGAAGCTGCCATCGATGCAGCAAAACAAAAGGCAGCTACTCTTCCCGGCAATGGCGAACATTATTTCTCCGGCTCTTCCATGTTCACGATTGACGAGAAGGAGAAGAATCGCTTCTTTGATGCTGACACGAAATATCCGACAGCTTTCATTGGTCACGATATAGGTATGAAAAGCGAACTAACTGCCATTCCTTTGCCTCGTGACTTCTCTGAGAATATCCTTTTCTTCGGTGCAAACAGAGAAGGTCAGACCGCTGGCGTTGCCGTTAGCGCAGTGCAGTCATTGGCAGAGGTCAATCCAATGCTCAGTGTTAAGGTTATCGATTGTTACAACAATCCCGATACCAAGTATCGCATGTTGTTGGAGAAGATGCAAGCCGAGGGGCTCTGCGAGATTGTAGAACGCAGAGAAAGTGGCGAACTGCTTCGCCAGCTTGCCAACGCCATCAGCAAGCAGCAGGCACAGGACACCATCCTGCTCATTCTCGGTAGCGAGCGCTTTGCTGAGATGAAGCGTAAATCACCACTTGTTTCCAGTGGTGCAACGACCATAAAGGCAGATAAGGGCTTTGACATCTCGTCTGGCGTAGTCAACATGGATTTCTTCTGCGATGACAATGGCGATACTTCTGCCTTTGCGGAGCAGATCGAGGAACAGGCCAAAACGTATGCCACTTCCGGTAATGATGATGCCGAGGATGATGTAGTTAAGACATTCCCTGAAGCCCTTCGCTTCATCCTTGACGAAGGACCTACACAGGGAGTACACATACTCTTGCAGACGGATAAGCCTACCAACATCCTCTTTGAGGATTATCCTTCGGAAACCGTGGCGATGTTCAAGCATAAGGTTATTCTGCGCTCCGAGAACAAGTACCTCACACCTATGCGATTCAGCGTTGAAATCGATGTTGAGGTGCTTAGTGATGAGGAAGAACACTTGCGAGCATTCTACTATCCTGAGGATGGAGGCCCACGATTGTTCACACCTTATATAATAAAATAAGAATAAACTTTAAAACATATAAGACTATGGCTAATGATAGCTCAATGAAAAACATCTCCCAGGTGGAGGAGTATGCAAAACGACTGGAGTCCGATGCGCGTAAGGTGGAAGAGATTTTCAGCACACTGAAGCGTAAGACCGATGAGATTGGACAGAACTGGAACGACCGCCAGTTTCAGCAGTTCCAGCAGGTATATAACGATGTCATCATGAAACAAATAAAAGGAACATGCGAGACGCTGCAGAAACTATCTGTCTATGCAAAGAAGCAGTGTGAATTCAACCGCATGGCAGAACAACACAAGTTAAATATCTAAGATTATGGCAATAGATTTTTCATTTCTCGAGAATGCTGCTCCTAAGCAGCCAGAGCCAGAACCTGTGAAGCAGGAATCGGGCGTAGCGAATGTCACTATACGAGTGGATGCCGACTGCTTTATGCAGTGTGATGGCGAGTATGTTGACCTCCCATTGAAGGCTGGCATGATGGCAAAGACACAGCTGCCCATAGGTCAGCATTTGCTTGAATTCTTCAGTCAGGAGAATCCGAATGTCAAAGTGGAGAAGGTGGTGGATTTTCCGGAGTCGGATAAGAGCTACCTTGTCATGGTCAATGAACTGAAAGCACTGATAGCTCCTGCTATGCCACAGCAGCCGCAGATGCAGATGCCTCCACAGAACGCATTCCTCGATCAACTCAATCAGATGGCGCAGATGAATCCGCTGGCAGGTATGAACATGCCACAGATGTCAGGAACAATGCCTCAGATGCCGGGTGCCGCTCCATCTATGCCACCAATGCCAGGTAATAACAACAATAATAATCAATAAACAAGATAGAATATGAGTTTTTTCGGTTTTTCCTCAAAGAAGGAAGTAGAAGAAAAGGAACGCTTGGCTCGCGAAGCAGAAAAGCGAGCTGTGCTCCAAAAACAGCAAACAGATCTGTCTAACCTCGCAAAAGGTAGTCAGGTAAAGTTTGCCATCCCTTATTTCGATGTTTTTGATCCTCGTTTTGAAAATTTTGCAGTCCCGGTCTCTGTTCATGGCTCTGTTGTTTATGCTGTTGATGACATTCAGAAATTCAATGCGATCAACAAGACTCAGAATGTAAATGATGAGGTCTTTGCACAGAAACTGAAGGATCAGATTGTAAGTCATATTAAGGGCATAGTCACCAATGCTCCATCCGATCACATGATTCAGGTATTGCAATTGGAGCGCAAGATTCTTGAAATTAGTGCTCTTGTCCAGCAAATGGTTACGCCAAAGATTGAGGCAAGTTTCGGAATCAATATACGTAGTCTTGCTATCAGCCAGATTATGGTTGATAAGCAAAGTCGAGGCTATCGTGAATTAAAGAGTGTAACTGCCGATATCGAGCGCGAGACTCTCCAGACTCGTTCAAGTCTCAACCTTGACGCTATGAAACGTCAGCAGGAAATGAATCTTGGTGGTCAGGAGGAATTGCAGCGTATGCAACTCGAGAATCAGCGTGAGACCATGCGTATCCAGCGTGAGGAGATGCAGCGTGCGGCTCGTCTTCAGACAGAAAGTAATTTCCTTGGTGCACATCAGGCAAATCTCAATGCCGATGTATCAAAGACTCAGAGCATATTCGGACAGGCTCAACCTGCTGCAATGCCAGGTATGGGAATGCCAGGAATGCCTCAAATGCCGGGCAGTATGCCTCAGATGCCAGGAATGCCACCACAGGTACAGTATATGGTAGGTGTCAACGGTCAGCCTATGGGACCATACAACTGGAACCAGCTCCAGCAGATGGTACAGAACGGTCAGCTCACCCAGCAGTCTCAGGTATGGAAGCAGGGAATGCCTCAGTGGGCTATGGCAGGACAGGTGCAGGAACTCCAGCCGCTCTTCATGGGCGGGGCTCCACAGATGTCGGGAATGCCAGGCATGCCTCAGATGTAACTTTTATATAATTCACAAGACTTTGATTTATTGTAAATAATATGGCAAATTATCCAAAAGAATTGACCGATTTGGTAGAAGAATATCTTACCGATGGTATTATCTCTACAAAGGAGCGCCAGGTGCTACTAAAGAAAGCCGTAACACTCGGTGTTGACGCAGATGAATTTGATCTTTATATTGATGCCCAACAGCAGAAAGCAGACCAGGTAGTAGATGCAGCCTCAGCAAAGAAGCGCGGAAAGACTTGCCCTTTCTGCGGCGGAGTTGTTCCTCAGCTGGTTGACAAGTGTCCTCATTGTGGTGAAACCATTACTGCTGAAGCAAGCGAGGAACTTCAGGAAATCTTTGACCATCTTGAAGAGGCTCTTGTTGACTTTAAGTCAGGTAAGGACATAGAGAAGAGTAAAGCAGTCGTAGAGCGCTATGTGCGTAAGGCAAAGATGTACTATGAGAACAATCCTAAAGTACAAAAACTGCTCGCAGAGGTACAACGCGAAACCGAAAATGCGGAGAAAGACAACGAAAAACGCAGAAAAGAAGAAAAAGTAGCATCACGTAATTCTTACATTAAGAAGAATATAGGTACTATCATTTTTATTCTCGTTATGGTAACTGTATTACCTTTATGTGGCTATTTTTTGACCTTGTCGGAAAAGGACCCATCACATAATGCTCAAGCTTGCATAGAAGCAGTTAATGAAGCTCTCAAAGAAGGTGATATATCGAAAGCTGAATCTATTTATATGGGATTCTGCCAGAAACACCGTAAGAGTTTGACTAGAGATGATGAAACATATTTGGTAGATCCTGCTAAGGAAGCTATTAATAAAGCAAAGTACAGAGAAAGCGTTGTTCCATCAGAAGGTGTCAACAAGGCAGTAGATGAAGCAAAGCAGAAAGCCAACGAGGCATTAGAAGAAGCAATGCAAAAAGCCAACGAGGCACTCAAAAAAGCTAAATAAAAAAGTAAGCAAGCAAATAATAATTATTAATGGAGTTATTGTCTATTCTGCCATTATCCGTTATGGCAGAATAGATAGCAAACTTCATCATTGGACAAAGTAGAATTATATGGAAAATAAGCAATGTAATCCCTACCTCCTTAAAGTCATCAAGGCCTGTATAGAAGGGTATAATAATTGTACAGAGAAAGGTGCTCGGTCAAGTTTGAAATATATCATGGGGCAGGCAATACGCCAATACAGAATTCCAGATGAGAATTGGCATGTATCCAGAGCTGCCTCTGAATTATGGAAAAGGCTTACTGATGAAGATATTAAAGACTTCACATACAGAGAAGCCGTTTGTATCAAAGAAGATGACAATGAGTTGGGAATCTATGTTGGTAACGAAAAAGATCCAAGTAAAAAAGGGGTAGAAAAAGGAACAAAGATTCCATATAACTCCCTATTCCATGATGAGCACACCATTCCTGTCAGCAGATTTGTGAAAGAACTACTGAATAAAGGAGATCAGGTGACAGGACCTGAAATAGAGACTGCGCTTAATGGTATTCATATTTGCAAAATCACAAAAGCCGAAGACCGTGATGTTGAGAAAAAATACAAAAGAGAAGGCACGTTTGAAGAGATAGTCGAAAACATCTATGGGACCTATGTGAGTGAATTGATACCATTAGAATAAGGCGTTGTCCTTTGATAAATGCCGAAACAAGAGAATCCTGTATGGGCGGCAAAGGCTGAGGTTATTGATTATTAATCCAATAAAAAGTATGCATAATGGAAACATTTCTGATTATCCTCGCAGTGATCGTTATCTTGATTCTGCTTAGTTGTGGAGGTTGGATACTTAGGTTGCTTGAAGGGTTTTTAGGCATATTCTTTGAGGGAATCAGCAACTGCTTTGGCTACTTGCTGAAGTTCATCGTTTGGATTATTGCCATTATCATAATCGGAATGATGATCGCAGAACAATTATAATAACAAAATACATAATAATTATGAAAACAAAATTTATTTTATTCGCATTGTTCGCAATGCTGGTTATGCCTGTCTTTGGACAGACTTATGATGAGTATCGACGATATCACAGAGCAGGTGAAACTTTCGAGCAGTATAAACAACGTGTAAACCCATCACTGAAGTCACGAATCGGTGGAGCTGTAGCTGAGGCTGTTATTGGAACAGCAGTTGATATTTATAATAAGGATAAGGAAGCCGCACAGCAGGCAAAAAACTTTAAGATTTATCCAGTTAAAGCACCAGAGGCAGTAGATCTAGGTTTGCCAAGTGGTGTGCTGTGGGGATCGTTCAACTTGGGAGCGACAAAACCAGAGGGTGAAGGCAACCGATATGCTTGGGGAGAGACCAACCCTAAAAACAAATTTACAAGAGACAATTATAAATACTATCAGCCAGAGAAGGTGACTAAGACTGGTGGAGGCAAGGATGCTGATGGTTTTGATATCCCAGTGAAAGAGACCAAGGTTCCTGAATCTTGGACGGATCTTGGAAAGGATATTTCGGGTACAGAATTTGATGCTGCAACAGCTGCTTTGGGTGATGGGTGGCGTATGCCGTCTATAAATGACCTGCGTGAATTGAACCGTCTTTGTAAATGGGAAAAAACAAGCAAAAACGACGTTAAAGGATTCAAGATTACTGGACCTAATGGAAAATGGATATTCCTGCCAGAAGTTTTTGTTCAGGATTATGTTGTCAACAAGAAGTCGGACGGATCTGAAACTACAGCATTTAATGATGTTACTGGGGTCTTTTACTGGACTTCTTCCCTTGATAATTATTTATCATCACATGCTTTTTGTATTACAGGGGAGGGATCTACTCAAGGTGCGTGCATTCGTTGGGATGGTTTTGCAATCCGCCCTATAAAGGGTGGCATGACTGAAGCACAGAAGGTTGAAGCCGCTGAAAAAGCTCGTATAGAGGAGTTGAAAAGACAAGAGCAGGAAGCAGCTGAGATGTTGAAAAGACAAGAGCAAGAAGCAGCTGAGATGAAACAGAAGGAAGTAGAAATGATTAAACAGAATTACATTGACCTTGGAACGGGCGTATATTGGAGCGTTTCTAACTTTGAAGCGAATGCAGTACACGAAACAGGTACTTTTGTGGCAGGTTCAAATATCGAACAGCTTAACAAGACACTTCCTTACACAAAGAGTTCTTTGAGAGTTCCTACCAAGGAGCAAATCAATGATCTTATCCAAAAATGTACTTGGGAAAAGACAACTGTCGATGGAGTTACAGGATATAAGGTAACAGGAAAGAACGGAAACTCAATATTCTTTCCATGTGGCGGAAATTCTAAAAACAAAGAAGCTGGCGAAGCTTTCTATTTGTGGAGTGCAGATGCAAAAGAGATGATGGGTCTTATGTTCCATGAATATATGATACACAAGAAAGGTAAAGTTTCTTATAAATTTGGTTCGGTTGATGACAAATTTACTCTCCGCCTTGTTCTTGTGCCTTCGGGGTTAGATTAGAAAAAGATTAGAATGTAAGAATGTAAACAAGAGATTGTTTACAAATGAGTTAACAATTAAAAATAAAACAAAAGTATGACAGAAAAGGAATTAAAAAAAATATCCAACACGTTAGAAGGTTGCGTGTTGAACATCACAGTTGATGTTGATGGGGACATAGATCACCCATATTTTGAGAGTTGTGTTGAATACAACTTCGAAGATGGGAAATACACTAACTTATACAATGATGTGCCAGAGTGGTTTGATTTAGCAGCTCTAAAAAAGCATTATGACGATGACGAAGAGATAGACCTCGAATCAGAAGAAGGACTACAATACTTCGCTGAATGCATAATGATAGAGCAATATGCTTGTACTCCATTGTTCCACGAATGGGTTGAGAATGAACTTAAGTTATATGTTGTACTGAAGAATTCGGACGAAGACATTTTGTCTGAATGCGAGATGGAAGATCTTGATTTCTTCTAATTGATATTTGGCTGAAATTGACGATTACGTATGGCTTACGATATAATTTCGTGTTTTCTTTTGAAATTATAGGCAAACGATACTATATTGTAGACGTAATCGAAAAAACAATTGGCCATGCAGACAATCCAGAAATTCCAGATCGGTAGAAAGTATTATCCTTCAAATTCGAAGCAGACTGTACTCCTGCTCATTAAGGAGCGCAAAGGTAAGGAACTGACCGTAGTAAAGATCACTTCTTCAGCAGGAGAGACCTTCACGATCACAGTCAGCCTTGCAGCCGACGAAAAGGGAGCTTACGAGTACTTCCTCTTCGACGGTCTTCGCATCCCTGCCACTAATATCCTTCCGGAGGCTCGTAAAGTCTCTGCCGAAGAGGATAAGGCTGTCACAGAAGCCATCAAGCGTGACATAGAGTACCGCAAGGCTCACGATCTTGACCGTGCTGATGTCATTACTGAACGATTTTCCATACAGTACCTGAAGGCAGCTCATGAGGCATCGTTCAAGAATAAAGAGAGTATTCTCAGGTCAGAGATATGCGGTTGCTTTTCTTGCCTGAAGACATTTGCTCCAGGCGAGGTGACATTCCGAAAGGAAACGGATGGTCAAGAAACTGCATGGTGTCCATACTGCGATATGGATGCCGTGCTGGGTAATGCCTCTGGCTACCCCATCACACAGGATTTTCTGAAGGCGATGCAGGACGAGTGGTTATAACGCAAGATACTCCGCTATGTGGGGATTGTCAAGAAGGTAATCGAGCTGTCCGGTTGAACGCAGAAACGCACCAAGTTCGATCCGAAGTTGCGAAACAAAGTCATGGCTCTTGCAAAGCAACTCGCATAACGCTCTCCCTCTGTTATAAATGAAATAAGTCGTCGGGAACTCAAAACAAAGTGAGTTTCCGACGACTTGTTTTGTCAAGCAAAAATGATGAAAAAACATAGCCTTCGCAGAAAAAACAAGTAAGAAATTAAAGAAAAGTATATTTGAGTCCACTTTAAAAAGTCCAGGACTCTACAGACTGGGTTAAAGTTATTTTAAATTAAATCTTAGTCACTACGCTCTTTGACATTTTGCTATCTCAAGAAAAATTCGTATCTTTGCGGCACTAAAGAGTAAATCTTATGT
>JAZQPJ010000040.1:0-17037 GCA_045628525.1 Bacteroidales bacterium | reverse complement strand
GGCAGCTTCGAAGCGAGGATGAGCGAGTAGAGGCCCGACTCGTTGATGAAGGTAGCCTTACGTCGTTGACCTGCGTACTCGATTTGGGTACGCAGCTTGTCCTCCTCATCCACGTGTGTGGCAATTGCATTTCTGTAGTTCGCATAGCCGAGCGCCTTTGCCACTTCATTGCCCACGAAACCAATCTGGCCGTCAGGCATCACCATGGTGCGAATTGCACCGAATTGCTCATTCTTGAAAACTTGAATCTTGTTCATAATATTATTATTGTATTAAATGGTTAGTTTGTATCTCGCCCCGACTTCACCGCCCGGGGCCTTTAGCGTCAATGGCCGAAGCCACTCAGTTTCCGGCCGCATAGGCCGTTGTCAGCGTGGTCGTATGACCATAACTGTTCACTGTTATTGTTAATTGTTAATTGTTAACTATCATACTTCAATATGTCAAAGATCGTAGCGTCATCGCAACCACGTTGTGTTGTTTTGACGGTGCAAAGATAGCGAGTTTTCGCCACACCATTTGCATACAGCATGCCTACAGCTTGCGGTATGCATCGGTAGGCATCGCCACCCGAAAAGGCACAAAAATACCCGCCTGGATATGTTCCAGACGGCTTTTTAACATTTGCAGGGGGTGTAGGCATCAGGCACATATTTTACACTTTAGAGGACGGATTGGTGGGGTGGAGGTGACAGAATTGAGGGATAAAAATGAAAAATTGGGGTGGCAAATCAAGGTGGAAAGAGGGAAGATAGAGCGGAAATGAAAGGATTTGGAGTGGGAATTTGCATTTCAATTATAAATAATGTATATTTGCCACGCAGATGGTGTGTACTCATAAAGAACGAATAAAAAGATAGACGGCTTTACAAAGCACAATTTAGAATACAATGGCAAAGAAAATACTATCTATGGATTCTATATTAGTAAATGACATATTCGAACTTTTCCCATTTGTCGATGAAGTAACAAATGAAATAATGTATCAAGTACTTGATGCCGACAAAGCAATTGAGCAGTTCGGAGTTCTTAGTAAATCATTGGTAGATACGTATTATAACGTGGAAACTAATCAATACGATGAAGACGGATTGGAAAAAGAAATATATAAAATGTACCGTAGCCGGCAGCATCGCCTATAAGGAATGGGCTCTTTGACTAACTATAATCAATTTTGGCAATCAATGGGAGCAAAGCGCCTGTGAAAAGACACCCCTTCGATATCCCCTCTCGATCTCAAATCTCAGATCTCAGTTATTATTTTTGAACGATAAAAATAAGTCTATTATTATATATATAATAGAAGTCTAAAATCGTATTTTCAAATCGATTTCAATTAACTGAGATCTGAGATTTGAGATCGGAGGGTCTGTGGCATCGTGTGTCTTTTTCCTGAATAACTGTCTCTTTTCCTGAAACCATCGACCCCAGGCCATCAATTATCTCAAATCTCAGATCTCAGTTATTTCTTTTTTATTTTTTTGGCACCCAAAATGATGTGTGTAATTTTTTTTGAAAAAAAGTTGGCAAAAAAATTGGAAATGTCAAAAAAAATGCGTACCTTTGCACCCAGAAAAACGAGACATCACCATCATCCATTTTCCCCATTAACCACCTTAGAAACATGCAAATAATAACTTGATGCAAAAGTCTTTTGTCATAAATCATCACAAATTGCCACGAATTATTCATAAAATCCTTATTATCAAAAAATATTCATGAAAAAATTCGTGATAATTCATGAAAATTCGTGACTTCAAAAAGACCAAGAGAGCCGCGGCGATTTATTTATTGTAGTTATTTGGCCACGTGCTGCTCGACGTAGCGGGAGAAGGCCTCCTTGTAGGCATCGGTGACGCGGATGATCTGGTCGGCGATATAGACGCAGTCGTTGCGGTCGATGCTGCGGATGTGGCTGAGCGAAATGATGTACGAGCGGTGGATGCGCATGAACTGCGAGGCCGGCAGCAGCTCCTCGGCAGCCGAGAGGGTGAGGTGGGTGACCCAGGGGGTGCGCTCGCCCTCGATGTGGAACTTCAGATAGTCCTTCATGCCCTCCACATAGATGAGGCGCTGAAGGGAGAGCTGGCGCAGCTCGCCGTCGATGCGGAGGAAGAGGGACTGGAGGTTTGAGGAGTTTGAAGAGTTTGAGGAGTTTGAGGGGTTTGAGGAGTTTGAGGGGTTTGAGGAGTTTGAGGAGTTTGAAGGGTTTGAGGAGTTTGAGGGGTTTGAAGGGTTTGAAGGGTTTGAAGGGTTTGAAGGGTTTGAGAAGTTTGAGAGGGGTGAAGGGTTCGAGGGGGAACTTTCAAACCTTTCAAACTTCTCAAACTCTTCAAACTGGGCAATGACCCTGCGTGCCTTCTCGATGGCGGCCTGAAACTTGACGTAGCGGATGGGCTTGAGGAGGAAGTCGAGGGCATTGACCTCGTAGCTCTCGTAGGCATAGTCCTTGAAGGCGGTGGTGAAGATGACGCGGGTGCGACGGTTGTCGATGGCGTGGGCCAGTTCCATGCCGTTGAGGTCGGGCATCTGGATGTCGAGGAACAGGAGATCGACCGGCTCGCGCTGCAGGGCTTCGAGGGCTGCAATGGAGTCGGTGAAGGAGCCGCGCAGGTCGAGGTCGGGGGTGCGCGCCACCATGGATTCGAGGAGCTTTACGGCAAGGGGTTCGTCGTCAACGATGAGGCAGGTCATTTTCTTTAAGGGGTTTGAAGGGTTTGAAGGGTTTGAGGGGTTTGAGGGGTTTGAAGGGTTTGAAGGGTTTGAGGGGTTTGAAGGGGTTTGAGGAGGTCGAGGGTAATGACAATGCGGAACTCATTGCTGGCGACCTCCTGCTGCCAGGTATATCGGCCGGGATAGAGCAGGTCGAGGCGACGTCGGGTGTTTTCGAGGCCTACGCCCGAACCGCTGCGGTCGGTGTCGGATTTGGGGAAGTTGGTGTTCATACAACTGAAGGTTATGCGGCTGTCCGTAGCCTGCAGGTGTATGGCAATGTGCGAAGGATGCGTGTTGGATGAGCCATGCTTGAAGGCATTCTCGATGAACGAGATGAAGAGCAGCGGCGCCACCTGAATGTTGGCGGGCACGAGATCCTCTTCGACCGTAGTCAGTTCCGAACAACGCAGACGCATCATGCTTATGTAGTTGTGCATGAACTCCACTTCGGCTGTGAGCGGCACCTGTGGCTTGTTGCTTTCGTAGAGTGCATAGCGCAGCAGGTCGCTGAGCTGGGCGATGGCCTCCTGGGCCTGGTCGGGGTCGATCTGGGTGAGCGAGGAGATGTTGTTGAGCGAGTTGAAGAGGAAATGCGGATTGAGCTGGTTCTTGAGCCAGGTGAGCTCGGCCTCGGTGCTCTTGCGTCGCTCCTCCTGGAGTTCGAGCTGGAGGCGATGCGAATGCACATAGTTGCGCACACCAAAGGCAGCAAAGACCACGACGGTGTGGATCACCAGGACGCTCGCCAACATCGAATAGAAGCCCGTGACGGCCATCTCGCCGTACTGCGAGACATCGGTCGTCATGAAGCGGATATTGACCAAGGCGATGAACGCGATGGATGCCAGAATGTACCAGAGCTTGTGGCCGCGGAAGTAGAGATAAGGCACCAGCACGTAGAAGCTGACCATGTAGATCAGTAACATGGGCGCTACGAGCGGGATGGATTGCCAGAGGAACATCCAGTGGGTGTCGCCCGAGGGATTGAGCAGATACACGATGCAGGCTGGCGCCAGCATCATGACAAGCCACACGGCCAACTGGAGGCCGAAGAGGGCGAGGTTCTGTTTGGTTATCGGTTTCATCGGTGCAAAAATAATTATCTTTGTGCTAATTTCCAAATTATCAGGGAAAGATTTGCCATTCGAAGGGCGAATTAGGGGCAAATGTCATCGACCAAAGGGAAAAAAGCCTCGATGCTCACGCACAGAGGCAATCTTTTTTTATAAGGTAATGTGAGTTCTCGGATTACTGCATGAACACATTGTTCATCTCGGTGTTGCTGTCGGTGGCCTCGATCAGGTCGCTCTCCATCTGGGTGCGGCGGATCTGCTGCTGCTTCATCTTGAGGTCGCCAAAGCGATAGGTGGCCGAGGCGATGATGGAGCTCATCGAGACCTTGCTGGTCATGGTGCTGGTGTAGCCGTCGCCCTCGGTGGTGGTCTTCATCGTCATGGTGCTGTGGAATGGGTTGACGGTGTTGAGGCTCAGGGAGAGGCGGTCGTTGAGCAAGGTCTTCGAGAGGCCGAGCATGTGCATGTTCATGCTGGCCGAAGTGCCCTGCAGGCTGATGCTTGGGCTATTGAACATATACATGGCCGAGAGCTTGATGTCCCAAGGCAGGGTCTGCTGCAGGTTGGCCATAAGCATCTGCTGCCAGCCGCTGTTGCTGTAGCCCATCTGCGAGGCACGGAGATCGACGTACGAGGTGTTGCTGTTGAGCGTGAGGCGGGTCGATGGCGTGAGGCTCAGCGTGCTGAAGAGGCTGAGGGTGGTGTTCTGACGCTGGCCGATGTTGGCGTAGGTGCTGTAGAGCACGTCGTCCTGCAGGAAGCTGTACTGCTCGATGCCATTGTCCTGGTAGGCGTAACGCAGCGAGGCATTGACCATGACCTTAGGGGTGAAGTAGCTGTAGGTGAGCTGGGTGTTGTGCGAAGTCTCGACGTCGAGGTTCGGGTTGCCATACGACACGAAGTAGAGGTTCTGGGTGTTCTTGTAAGGATTGAGCACCGAGATGCCCGGACGGCTGATGCGCATGTTGTAGCTCAGGCTGAGGTTCTGCGTCATGGATGGAGCCAGCGAGAGGGTGAGATTAGGCACCAGGTTGTTGTAGGTGAGGCTGAAGTCGTCGCCATTGCCCTTGTTGTACTTTACATCCTGCGAGGTGAACTCGTAGCGCAGGCCGCCCTTGACGGTGAGCTGGCCGAAGCTGTGTGAATAGGTGCCGTAGAGGGCGCCGATGGCATTGCGGTTCTCGTAGTCGAGCAGGTCAGAGAGGCTGGTGCTCTCGCGCCAGACGTACTTGCCGCCGGCCTCGAAGGTGCTCTTCATGCCCAGGGGCTGGGTGTAGTCGAGCTGCAGGGTGTGCTCCATCAGGTTGTTCTTATCCAGGTGGGCATAGTCGGGCATGTCGGCCAGCGAATAGGTGGTGTTGGCATCGGTCTCACGAGGCTGGGTGCTGAAGCGGTAGGCAGCGATGAGCGAGTGACGGGGATTGTCGCTGTAGGTGTGCTGATAGTCGAGGCTGGCATTGACCGAGGTGCTCTTCATCTTGTTGTCATTGACCTGCGTGTATTCGCTGCCAGGGGCTTTGGTGAGCGACTCTACGTCGTTGTCAGAGTTCATGCTCATCACGCTGACCGAAGCCGAGAGGGTGTTGTGCTGGTCGATGGCGTAAGAGGCATCGACGGTGCCGAAGATCATGTTCGAGCCGCCATCAGTGGTCGAGGTGGTCAGCATCGAGGAGCCGTCCTGCAGGTTGTCGCGCGACTGGGACATCTCCATCGTAGGGGTGTTCATGTGCATGGCGCTGGCATTGACCGAGAGGGTGAGCTTGTCCTTCTGCATCATGACATAGGCACTACCGCCATTCATGCGGTCGCCGGTACGAAGGCCCACGGTGCCGGTGTAGCCCTCCATGCCCTGCTGCACGTCGGTGATGAAGTTGAGGATGCCGCCTACGCCCTCGGCATCGTACTTGGCACCCGGATTGGCCAGCACCTCGATGCGCTTGATCATCTGGGCAGGGATCACCTTGAGCACCTCCTTGGGATTGCCGCTGAGCATAGGGCTGGGGCTGCCATTCATGTAGATCTGGAAGTTGGAGCTGCCGTTGACCTGGATGTTGTCCTCGCCATCCACGGTGACCATAGGCACCTTGCGGAGCATCTCGATGAGGGTGTTGGTCTTGGCATCAGGATCGTCGGATACGCTGTAGGCAATGGTTTCGCCGTCCATCTTGATCAATGGCTTCTGAATGGCTACCACCACGTCGTCGAGGCTCTGGGCCGATTCGGCGATGAAGAGGGTGCCGAGGTCGATGCGCTTGTCAGCACCGACGGTGAAAGGCTTCACGATGGGGGTACGGCCGATGCTGGTGATCATGAGCAGGTAGTCGCCCTTGCGCTTGATCTGGAGATTGAAGCGGCCATCGGTGTCGGTGGTGCCCATGGCTACGGCCTTGCTATTGTCCATGATGTCGCCCTGCTTCCAGACGCGGAGGGTGGCCATGGGCTCGCCTTCGTGGGTGAGGGAGTCGAGGACGCAACCGGTGACGTCGATGGCGGGAGCGGCGGCAGAGGCTGGGCCTTCGGGAGAAACCGAAGGAACGGTGGTGGACGAAGGGACGGTGGTAGTATTGTTAGCACGGACTGGGGTGACCAGGGTGGTGCTGAGGGTGCAGGCGGTCAGCGCGAGGCTGAAGAAGAGGGTCTTTTTCATATCAATCGTTATTTTTAGGTTTGTTATTACCAGTTTTGTTGTTTTGACGGTGCAAAGTAACGAAGAATATGGGAAATGGGGAAATCACTTTCGACGAAACCGTGGCAATTCTTCGACGAAATTGCTCAGGGTTCGACGAAATTGGCGTTTTTCATGACAAATCTGGCAAAAAATGGGCTTATTTTGGAACGATTTTTGGGGACATCGGGCAAAAAAAGCACAGAAAATGCGCAATTTTTCGTTGCGCAACCGATTTCTGTGTTTTTAAACATATAAAAAAATTTGGTAAAGCCGAAAAAAGGCGCTACCTTTGCAGCACCTTAAAAGAACATAACCATAACACAATACCTTAAATAACACAACCTGAAAAGAACCGAAAAAACTAATACTGCTTAATGCAAGTGAGAAACACTACAAGATTGTTAAGTAGTTTACAAAGCTCTCCCTGGGCTGGTAAACATAAAGAAAGGGCGAATCGCGAGATTCCCCCTTTTTTTTGTTTCTATACTTTTGTTTCGCACAGCGATGATCACTTGATCTTCTCGTACCGTGTCATCCACGAGTTACCGAACAGTCGCCACAGGAAGATGGCACCACGGAAGCAGAGCTCGATGGCCATGGCAATCCAGACACCCTTCAAGCCCATCGTACCAGCCATCCATGCGGCCAGCGTGATGCGCACAGCCCAGATGGAGGCGAGGTTCATGGTGCAAGGGATCTTGGTGTCGCCCGCACCGACAAAGACACCGTAGCAGACGATGGCGGCAGCGAAGCCTGGTTCGGCCCATGCCTCGATGCGGAGCACCTGCGCGGTGAGTTCCTGCACCATGAGGTCGGGGGTCATGAACTGCATCACCCACGAGGCACCCATGTACATCACCACAGCCATGAGCGACATCACCAGCATACCCGTGCCCACGGTGATGAAGGCAAACTGACGTGCCAACGGCTTGCGTTGCGCACCGAGGCTCTGACCGACGAGCGTGGTGGCGGCATCGGCAATGCCATAGCCCGGCATATAGCAGAGGCCCTCGATGATGATGCCGAAGGAATTGGCCGCAATGGCGATGGTGCCGAGTGGTGCCACGATGATGGTGCTCATGATCTGCGCACCGCACATGATGGCGTGCTCGATGCCCATCGGGCCTGCGATATTGAGCGACTTGAGCAACGTGATGCGTGTGGGGCGGAAGCTGGGATAGCCCTTCGAGAAGATCGATCCGCCCTCAGGAGCATCCTGCAACAGATTCATGGCCGGACACTTGACGCATGCATACCACATCATGGCGGCAGCGGTGATCAGTTCGGCCATGCAGGTGGCAATGGCGGCACCGAGCACGCCCAGCCCAGCGTGGAAGATCATCAGGTAGTTGAACCCCACATTGAGCACACAGCACATCACCTGCAGCAAGGCCGGCGTCTTGACATCGCCCGAACAACGCAGCACGCCACCCGCCAGCGAACAGATCTGATGCAGCGGCATCGACAGGCAGAACACAGCGAAATAGAGCGTGGCATTGTGCTGAATGGCCTCCTCGCCACCGAGCCAGCCGGGCAGCCAGGGCGAGATGCCCACGCCGATGGCGACCAAAGCCAGACAGAAGAGCATGCACGAGACGATGCCTTGACGGAACACGTCGCGTGCACCGCGCAGATCGTTGGCACCCATGCGATGCGCCACCTGCACATAGAAGCCCGTGGAGGCCGAATGCGACACGCCGCCCAACAGCCAGATGCTGGTGCTTACCAAGCCGATGGCGGCCGAAGCCTCAGCACCGAGCGAACCGACCATGGAGGCATCGACATACTCCTCGACGATGGTGGAGAGCTGCGACAGCATGGCAGGCAATGAGAGACTCATCACCAGCGCGAAGCGTTGACGCGACGTCAGGTCCTGACCATTGCGTATGAGGGCTAAGAGTTCGTCCTTACCCATGTCAGCAGTTGACTTTTACCCATTGTACGAAACGAGAGAGAGCCTCAGCCAATGTAGCTCGCGAGGTGGCCAAGTTAATGCGAAGCCACCCACGGCCCTCCTCGCCATAGACGTGACCGGCGGTGAACCAGACTTTGGCTTCGTCCTGCAGGCGCTGTGAGAGGTCTGAGCTTTTGGCCAAAGCCGCCTCGATGCTGCGGCAATCCACCCACATCAGATAGGTGGCCTGGAGGTCGGCAATGGGGAGTTGTGGTAATTCCTTATTTATATACGTGCGTGCGTAATCGTAGTTCGCCCAGATGTATTCACGCAGGGCATCGAGCCAGGCTCCGCCCTCGTTGTAGGCAGCGATGACGGCCTCTACGCCGAAGGGGTTGACGTCGCACGTCTCGTTGATGTTGATGGCACGGTCGATGCGGCGACGCAACTCGGCATCGCGCACAATGATGTTGGCATTCTGCAAGCCGGCGATATTGAATGACTTGCTGGGCGAGGTGCAGATGGCTGCCATCGATTGGTACTCCTCGCCTATCGTGCCCCAAGGGGTGTAGAGGGTGCCAGGGGCGGTGAGTTCGTTGTGGATCTCGTCGCTGATCACCGTGACATGATGCTGCTGGCAGAGCTGGGCGATGCGCTGCAACTCCTCCTTCGTCCAGATGCGGCCCACGGGGTTGTGAGGGTTGCAGAGGAGGAGGACGGTGGTCTTCTCGTGAGCGAGGGCGGTCTCAAGGGCTTGCCAGTCGATAGAGAAGGAAACCTCGGTTTCGTGGTGACACAACAGCGGCACGCTGACGCACTGGCATCCTGCATTGCGCACATTGCTGTAGAAGCAATTGTAGATCGGCGTGAGCATTGCCACATTGTCGCCCACCTGGCACACAGCCTTGAGGATGGCAGCAATGGCGGGCACTACGCCGATGGTGTATAGGATCTCCTCACGACCGATCTGCCAGCCATGGCGTGTAGCGAACCAATGCTGGATGGCCTCATAATAGGCATCAGGCACGATGGTGTAGCCATAGCAAGGGTGCATGGCACGACGCATCACCGCCTGCTGCACGCAGGGAGCAGTGGCAAAGTCCATATCGGCCACCCAGAGGGGCAGCACACCTTCGGCTGCCTCATCCCACTTCACGCAGTTGGTACCGCGGCGGTCGGGGGTATTGTCGAAATCAAACATATTCTTTCACTCTTTAACTTCAATGACAGCATCCCCCGGTTTCTTCTGGTTCTCGTCGATGATGATCTCGCCCACCTTGCCCTCGACCACGATGCGGCCAGAGGTTGGGTTCTTGATGCTGGTGACGTTGCCCTTGATGGTGGCGTTGACGTTGCTGTATTCGAAGAGCAGGTTGGCATCTTCGCCGAAGGTGCAGTCTTCGAGCACCAGGCCATCCACATAGCAGAGCAGCTGTTCGCCGGTGAGGTGACAGCGCACCAGACGGATGTTCTTGCCATACCAGGCCAGGTACTCGCCATTCACTTCCGAGTCGTAGATGGTGACATCCTCAGCCTCCCAGAAGGCATCCTTCGAGTTCAGCACCGAATTGTGAATCTCCACGTTCTTGGCGTACTGGAACGAATAGTTGCCATCGAGCTTCATATTGTCGATGCGGATGTTGTGGCAATGCATGAACAGATAGTCAGCTTTCTGGAACGAGACCGACTGCAGACGGATATCGTCGCAATCCCAAAGGGTCTGCTCGGCGTTGGGGAACTGGCAGTTCTCCACCTCGATGCCACGCATGCGGCGGAACATCTTGGGCGCATCCACCAGGCAGTTGGTCATCTTCAGATCGTAGCTGTACCAGAGGCTCGAACGGGCACTCTCGGCAAAGTAACAGTTGTTGACGCGGAAGCCGCGTGTCTCCCAGAATACATATTTACCCTCGAAGCGACAGTCCTCGGCCTCGATATTCGAAGTCTCCTTGATTGATGATTCGCCCACGTGGATGGTGACCTGCTCCAGTCGGAGGTCATGCTGAGCATAGAGCGGACGCTCTCCACCAAACTCCTGATTCTTTATAATTTGCTTTTCCATTATATGAAATATTTTTTACCTTAAAACCTCAAGACCTTAAAACCTTAAGACCTTAAAACCTTAAGACCTCAAGACCTCAAGACCTCAAAACCTTAAGACCTTAAAACCTCAAGACCTCATTTTCGGGCTGCAAAGATACGCATTTTTCCCCTATTTCACAAATACATTTTACCGTTTTTTAGTTTTTTAAGAATTAGCAGCCTTTCGGTCAGAGCAAAGCAAATAGAGCCAGAGGCCAATGGGCAGTCG
Source organism: Bacteroidales bacterium (assembly GCA_045628525.1). Classification (GTDB taxonomy): domain Bacteria; phylum Bacteroidota; class Bacteroidia; order Bacteroidales; family UBA3663; genus Liminaster. The sequence continues at coordinate 6,376 of JAZQPJ010000040.1, read as the reverse complement.
CCCTTTGTCTCTGACTCTACTTACATATTCTTTCACGCGAAAAGCCGTTCTTACAGCGTAGCCAGGTAGTCGCTCACGTTCTTCTCGATGCGTGCAGCGATGTCGGCATTGTCAGCAGCAGGCACAAACTTCTCGCCTACGATGTGCTCGTAAAGCTCGATGTAGCGGTCGCTGACGCTCTGTGCGTACTCGTCGGTGATCTCTGGCATCACCTGACCCGGCTGGTTCATGAAGTTGTGCTCGATGAGCCACTGGCGAACGAACTCCTTCGAGAGCTGCTTCTGTGCCTCGCCCTTCTCGAACTTCTCCTGATAGCCCTCGGCGTAGAAGTAACGTGATGAGTCTGGGGTGTGGATCTCGTCGATGAGGATCACCTTGCCGTCGCGCTTGCCGAACTCGTACTTGGTATCAACCAGGATCAAGCCCTTCTGGGCAGCGATCTCGGTGCCACGCTGGAACAGGGCACGGGTGTACTTCACCATGGTCTCCCAGTCCTCCTTCGACACGAGGCCCTGGGCAATGATCTCCTCAGCCGAGATGTTCTCGTCGTGACCCTCGTCAGCCTTGGTGGTTGGGGTGATGATTGGCTCTGGGAACTTCTCGTTCTCGCGCATGCCCTCAGGCAGCTTCACACCGCAGAGCTCGCGGCAGCCGTTCTTGTACTCGCGCCAAGCCGAACCGGTGAGGTAGCCGCGGATGATCACCTCCACGCGGAAGCCCTCAGCCTTGAGGCCTACGGTCACCATTGGATCAGGAGTAGCGAGCTTCCAGTTAGGCACGATGTCGCTGGTGGCATCGAGGAAGCTGGCAGCAATCTGGTTAAGGCACTGGCCCTTGAATGGGATGCCCTTAGGCAGGATCACGTCGAACGCAGAGATGCGGTCGGTGGCAACCATGACCATCAGATCGTCGTTGATGTTATACACGTCACGGACCTTGCCGTGGTAAACAGACTTCTGACCCTTGAAGTTGAAGTCGGTGCGAGTAAGAGCTGACATATTTCTAAATATTAAATGCAAAATATTAAATATTATGCCCCAAAGGTACGAAAAAAAACGATAGGCCGTATTTTTCCATCCGAAAATACCGCCTATCGCATTTATCTTTGCTCAAAATGCCGTGCTTTTGGCATCTATGCGTGTGCTTTTTAAGGCACAAATCTTCACTATTCATTCCACCACATACTCCAGCAGCGGTGCGGAATGCGGCGCGGTGAAGAAGTCGGTCTGCCTGCGTGTGCCGATGCGCAACGCCCCCTTCTGCCGCGGTGTCACGGTGATCGTGTAGGTGCCATTCTCCTCCTTGATCACGGCCTCGATGTCCTTGTCCGAAGCATCGGTTACGCAGAGCACATGTCCCTGCTCAATGCCCGTGAGGCGGAAGGCATAACCCTTCCCCACGATGAGCCGACGCCGACGTGGCACATCAAGGAAACGCAACTTGTTGTGTCGTCCCACATGAAGCACGGGGAACAGCATATCCTCAGCCATCGCCGCACTCAATGCCTCGGCTGCCGTCCACCCAATCTGCTCCTGAACGACAGAGGCGTATGGCAATCGTTCGAACACACTCTGTTCAATGGCCTTGTCCAAAAACTGGAATTTCTTTTTTTCGGGGAAATGCGTGAAGATGAACCATTTCGGATCAGTATCGAACCAATCCAACGGTGCACGATTTCTGACGAAGCGACCGTTGACGATGCGTCCCGCGCCCCAGGTAGGATCCATCAGCACCGTGCCCCGTTCGGTCTTCACCGCCAGCCACACGTGCAGATCCGAAGCCATGCCGCCCTCACGCTGCTTCACATGGCCATAGACCAGATCCACGTCGAGCTTCAGCGGCTCTGCCAGGCGATAGAACAACTCGCAATACCCCTGGCAAGCCGCCTTGCGCTGCGTCCAGCACGCATCAGCCGTACGTATCTGCTGACTGGCATCGTACACCACATTCCTGCACAGCCACTCGTAGATGCGCTGCGCCTGTTCATATTGCGTCCGCGCTCCCCGCGCAATAGTGTCCGTAGCCACACTGTAGTCGAAGTCCGATGCCGAAACCATGAAGCCGATCTTCTGCACCTTCTTCTTATGCATAGACGGCAACTGCTGCGCCATCAGCCCGATGGGCAGCACCAGAAGAAGAAGTAAGAGTAGAATACGATGTTTCATAGGGTAAGTTGAGGGAGTTGAGGGGGAGTTGAGGGAGTTGAGTATTCATGGAAAAATTCGTGATAATTCATGATAATTCGTGACTTCAAAAAGACCAATTTATTTTTTATCATTACTAACTATTAACTGAACCAGCCTCTCTTTCTTTTTCATCAGATCTGCCAGGAACGCCTTATATTGCTCCGAATCCGGATCCGTAGGGCGATGCTGCAGGCCCCTGACGATGGGCGCGGCCTCCTTCATGTATTGGCGCAAGGCAGGCGTCATGGCGCACTCCGTGAAGAGTTCCTTGACCGCCTCAACGGCCATCGACGAAAGATGCACCAGGTCGTCGGCATAGAAGCGATAGTCGCGCAGATCGTCCATCAGGAGCTCATAGACAGGCAGATACTGCACCCGGTCAGGATAACGCCTCTGCAATTCATCAATGGCCAGCAGCAGCGTAGCCTTCGAGAGCTGATTGCCATGCAACGTGTCCTTGACGTGACGGATAGGGCTCACGGTGAAAGTGAAATGGCATTGCACCCCCTCTATCACCTCGCTCCACATTGAGACGATCTCCTCCACCGAAAGTTTACGTCGCACAAAATCGCTCGCCGGGAACTTGTGGCAGTTGGCTACGATGCGATCCTCGCGCTCGTACACCCAACTGGTACCAAACGTAACCACGACATGCTTGGCCGAAGCCAGGAACCCAGCCGCCTCCTGCTCCAGCTCAACGAGCTGCTGCCTCAGCGCCACCGGGTCTGCCCCACTCCACTTGCCATGATGATCAAAGCTATAATACCGCCCGTTGAGCTCATGCAGCTCCGGCCATTCCGAGTCTGCCCCTTGGGCATTTCCGAACTCCTCACTCCTAACAGAGCCACACTCCTCATTCCTCACTCTCCAAAGTGAGCCCGCGATGCTCGCCGGATTGAACAGCACCCCCCAAGGATTGCACATCACCGGCAGCCACGCCTCCTGCAGCCACTGCCCGATATGCTCGGTAAAGCAGGAACCGACAAGCATAATCCCCTCGCCCCGATCAATCTGTCGGGACAAGGGGATTCGTTCTATTTCGGTACGGAGTTTCATTTGATGCATCAGGTTTGAATGTGCGTTCTAAAGCACCTTATCCTCAACAACATCTCCGCGTTCGTCGATGCAGCGCCATTGGGAGATGTTGCGCTTGTCGCTGGTGATGTTGATGCCGCACTTGGTAACGCGACGGCCATCGGCTGACCATTGCACGGCATAGTCCTGGGCATCGATCTGTGCTAAGGCCTCCTCCACGCTGCCATCCACCTTCAGTTCGAGCACGAAGACATCTGCCTCGGTCTGGATGACCACATCTGCACGTCCCAGGATGCTCTTTACTTCGGTATCGACCTTAGCATTGAGAAGCGAGAATACGAGATAGAACAGAAGCTTGTAGAATGCCTCACGCTTGGCCTTGTCATCCCACTCTTCTCGGGTAATGATGTCGTATGGAATGCCTGCAATATAGGCACGGAGGAGCGAAAGAGCCTGTGAGAGGTTGCCATCGTAGAGGGCTTCGGTCATGCCTATCATCAAACTGTCATTGTCCAAAGATGTTCGCTTCAAGAGAATAGGCATAATACATTCCACCATACCGCTACGAACCTCCTTGTTGGGGAACCTTAATGTGTAGGCTCCTGTATGCCTGTTATAACTTTCTATGCTCAGATAGCCGCTCTGATAAAGAAGAGGTATAGGCGTAGCAGCATCCTCGCATGGAATGTTGAACTGATTCAAAGTTAGTTTTATGCCATCATATCCGGCAACATCCCTGATCGGGAACCCTTCCAGATACTTCAGCAATGACGAAGATGTTCCTGCCTCGAACCAATATTCATTCCATTCCTGCTTATCCAGACACTTGAGCAAGCTGAACGGAGCATAGACATCCTGACTATTCTTGCTGAAATGGTAACCATCATAATATTTCTTCAGCATACGGTAGGCCTCGTCGGTGGACACCTCTATCTGCTCGGCAAAGTCCTCCACGCATGGACGAAGTACAGTATCGAGTTCCTCCTGTGTGATGCCACAAAGTCCCGAAAACTCATCATCCATCGAGATATTGTTCAGGTTGTTCAGTTCGGAGAAGATACTGAGCTGCGAAAACTTGGTAATGCCGGTGATAAAGACAAAACGGATATAGGAACCTTCATCTTTCAGCACCTGATAGAAGTTACGCAGCAGACTGCGCATCTCATCGAGTTTCTTGTGCTCCTGCAGCAGTCGGGTGATGGGCGAATCGTATTCGTCGAGGATAATGACCACAGGCTTGCCTGTCTGCTCGTAGGCACGATGAATCAGGCCCCGGAAACGGGCACCTGGTGTTTGCTCTGCCTCATCTCGGCCATATTTCCGCTCGTAGGTGTGGATAAAGCTCTCAAGCGTGCTCTTGGCTTCGGGTATTGTGCAGTTCTTTAATCCGCTCATGATAAAGTGCAGTACAGGATAGGCATCCCACTGCTTTTCAAGCTCGGCAATCTTCAAGCCTTCGAACAATTCTTTCTTGCCCTCGAAATAAGCATGGAGTGTATTACACAGCAACGACTTGCCAAACCTGCGAGGACGGGCAAGGAAAACATAATTGTATCGGTTGACAAGATCGAAGATCAATCCGGTCTTGTCAACATATACCTTACCCTGCTTTCTGATCGTCTCAAAATGATCAATATCTACGGGATATAAGAATTTTTTCTGCATACTCGAATAGGAAGAAAACACACAACGTTGCGCTGCAAATATACATTATAAATAATAACCGACAAAACATTTATCCTAAAAAAGAATCTATTGCCTCATTTTTTTCTGCTTTTGTTCTTTTTTGGGCGATTTGTCGGTCAAAATTGCAGCATTATGCAGGTTTTATCTCCACCCTCGTCTTCTCCGCCTCGAACCTATCGTACGCATCCACGATGCGCTGCACCAGTCGGTGGCGCACGATGTCGCGCTTGTCGAATTCGATGGTGGCGATGCCGGGGATGCCTTTGAGGATGCGCTGGGCCTGCACGAGGCCGGAGGTGACGTTGTGGGGCAGATCCACCTGGCTCATGTCGCCCGTCACGATCATGCGGGCACCGATGCCCAGACGGGTCAGGAACATCTTGATCTGGGGCGCGGTGGTGTTCTGTGCCTCGTCGAGGATGATGATGGCGTCGCTCAGGGTGCGGCCACGCATGTAGGCCAATGGTGCGATCTGGATGACGTTGGTCTCCATCAGCTCCTTCAGTTTGGCGGCAGGGATCATGTCCTCCAGCGCATCGTAGAGCGGCTGCAGATAGGGGTCGAGCTTGTCCTTCATCTCGCCAGGCAGGAAGCCCAGCTTCTCGCCAGCCTCCACCGCCGGACGCGACAGGATGATCTTGCGTATCTCCTTGTTCTTCAACGCGCGCACAGCCAGGGCGATGGCCACGTAGGTCTTGCCCGAACCGGCAGGGCCAAGGGCGAACACCAGGTCGTTACGGTTGAAGGCATCGACCAGCGCCTTCTGGTTCTCGGTGCGTGCCGTGATGGGACGGCCATTCACGCCGTAGATGATGAGCGAATCCTGACGCTTCTCCACCGGGCTCTCACCGTTGTAGAAGCCCAGGATCACATCCTCGTTGAGCTTGTTGTACTCGTTGCAGTAGTTGATCAGGCGACCCACAAAGGCTTCGAACACCTCGATCTCCTCCTCGTCGCCATACACCTTGATAGCCCTGCCCCTGGCTGCAAAGCGCAGCTTGGGGTAGAGCGTCTTGAGCAACAGGATATTCGAGTTGTTCGTACCATAGAAAATGACAGGATCGGCCTGCTCCAGTATAATTACCTTCTCGATCATGCGTACAAAATTACACAAAAAATGCTATTTTTCGGGCGCAAAGATACATCTTTTATTTTAAAAGAGCAAGTCTGGAACAGTTTTTTTTTCAAATATTCCGAAACGACACTTACTGCTGGTACGCGTCGCCCGCGGCATTGATGGCGAAGCAGCGGTTCGAGGGGTAGCGTCGGCCTTCGTGTTCGCGCGTGTCGCGGCTGATGCTGAAGGTGTAGGTGATGCGCTGCTCCGAGGCGGCGGCGAGCTGCTGGCGGTCGAAGCCGAAGCAGTCGAACAGCTCGTGCTGCGTGTAGGTCGAGCCGTCCTCGCGGTAGCATTGGGTTTCGACTTCGATGGGGGTGATCAGGAGCTGTGAATTGTCCTTCTTCGATGT
>JAZQPJ010000039.1:0-56278 GCA_045628525.1 Bacteroidales bacterium | reverse complement strand
CTTGCATCGAAGACCTCAGCAAGCACCTTATGCCTTGTGTGTCCCAGCATCCAAAACTCCGTACTTGCAGTTCCGATACGATACTTCGCGCAATAGAAGAGCTGACCGAAGACAATATCGCCTACACTTCTGACAATGGCAGAACTTATGAGTTCAACAAGGCAGAGAAGCTAAATTCTCTGCTCTTGGAAGCATTGCTGACGACAGGACAATTGACAAAGGATGGCGAGTACGACTTTGATTTCGACCATCAGTTCATCGAAACCGAAAAGTATGATGCGAAAACCACCTATAAACATTTCAAAGGGTATGGCCCCGGCATTGCCGTAATCAATAACATGATAGTAGGAATCGAGAATCGTGATGGCAATACCAACGTGCGGTTCCACCAGCAGGATACATTGGAAAGAATGTTTCTCCGCTTGGAAGCAAAAGGGCTGAAAATCAATCAAGCGAGGATGGATTGTGGTTCCTGCTCAGAGGAGATCGTCAAGATGGTGGAAAAGCATTGAAAGCATTTCTATATCCGCGCCAACCGATGCTCCTCTCTCTATGATGACATCTTTGCGCTGCGAGGCTGGAAGAAGGAAGTGATCAATGACCTGGAATTCGAACTGAACTCCATTCTGGTAGAGAAATGGAAGGGCAAGGCATATCGTCTTGTCATCCAACGCCAGAAACGTATCGATGGTGATCTTGACCTTTGGGAAGGTGAATACACCTATAGATGCATACTGACCAATGACCATTCTTCCTCAGTAAAGGATATTGTGGAGTTCTACAACAAGAGAGGCAGCAAAGAGAGAATCTTTGATGAAATGAACAATGGGTTTGGATGGAGCCACCTCCCAAAGTCTTTCATGTCACAGAATGCAGCTTTCCTCTTGTTGACTGCGCTCATCTACAACTTCTACAAATACATCCTCTCTAAGCTCAAGGTCTCTGGCTTCGGACTGAAACCTACCAGCAGAATCAAGACTTTCGTATTCAAGTTTGTCTCCGTAGCGGCTAAATGGATCAAAGCCGCAAGGCAAAATGTCCTGAATATTTACACCTGCAATCAAGCCTATGCCAAGTTGGATTTTGGATAATGCCATGATTTAGTGTTTTCTTGGCGTATTACCTCAAGTCGCTTTGTGGGGTAAGGGGGCGTTATGCAGCATTGTGGTGAATCTATTGCCTTGGGTTATTCAAGGCAAGAAAAATCGGGTGATTCACATGATATCTTTACCTGTCATATTAATCTGCTGATTTGAGGATTCATATTTTAAAAAATTCTATACAGAATCCGGATCCTGTCTAGTATCAACAATATGAGTAACGACAATAGCATCGTTTTCTTCATCATAGAAATACTCATCTTTGAAGAACTCATGAATGACAAGATAACGCAAAGGAAAATCTCCTGGTTCATAGTCTTCAGCAAAAATTCCTAACGTCGGATGCCCTTTCAGTCGGTCAATTTCTTTTCATCAGCTTACGTACGAAACGATTCGCTTCTTTGGCGCTGAACTTGAAATTGCCCCATTCCCATATCTTCAGAAAACCAATCTCAGCAGAATGAAGATATACAATTTTCATAAAGGATATCTTTGTTCTAGTTCTTCTGCTGTAATGCAGTTTGTATTTAGTTGCCCAGCCTCATAGAGAGAGAAAAACTCTTCTTTTGCTTTCTGATGTGCCTCAGGGGAAAAAGCAGCCGCATACTCTTTCATAATCTTCCGTTCTTCTGCTTTAGTGGTCAGTTTTCGAGTTTGGGTCTTCCTTGTTATCGGATTCGTGAGTTCCTGCATCTTCTGGCGCAGGCAATCTACCAGCTCCGACAGTATCGAAGTGTCCTGAGTTGACCAGAGCACATTGATGCCCTGGAGGCGTATGGCATCTGCGCTTCCATAGCTTATCGTGGAATCGTCATGAGCCATCATGCTGTCATCTCTTTCTTCATCAATATGTTTATCCTTCATATTGCTATCCATTTTTATAGAAATCCGCCGCAAATATAATGATTATTTCGTTATGTCGGTCATTTATTGATCAGTTTTTTGCCTTTCGTAATCAGGAAATGAAAAAAAGTGGCGGAAAATGATGATTGTATCGAAATATTGTGTATCTTTGCACACGATAATCAAACGAACTATGACAACCCCTCTCACCCCCATCTACACCGTCGAGCAACTGCATGCGCTCGGAGGTAAGGCAACCGGACAATATGTGCTGGATGCAGTTGTGAATGCCTTGCTCAGGACCACCGTGCTCGAGGCGAAGGATATGGCTGCGATGCTCTGCGTGCCAGAGCGCAAGCTGAGCGCTTCGGTGGAGCTGCTCACGGGTTTGACGCTCGGGCAGCTGATTCATGAGTGGCGCTTCATCGATGCGTGCAAGCTGCTGCGCAATACGGAGCGTCCGTTCACAGAAGTGGCACAGCTCTGCGGATTTGCCGACGACACGGCACTGAACCGCGTGATGCGAAAGCGACTGAAGACAACGCTGTACCAATACAGATTCGGCCACCCGCGCAACTACGCTGACAGGCGCCACCAACAGGAACAGCGCTGAAACTGCGCCCGAAGCCGCCCCTGACACCAGAAAAGGCAGCGGGAAGGCCCGAAAAGGCGGAAAAAACTTTTGGAACGCCTCCGGAGATTTGCAGAAGGACGAAAAAAGCGTTAGAAATGCTTTCGGAGATTTGCAGGGATGCCAACGCGTACGCGTTGGCATCCCTGCACGTTTACAATGGGACGAAAATGAGTCGGGACAAGCTTTCGGAGATCTGCAGAGATGCGAACGCGTACGCGTTGGCATCTCTGCAAAGTTGCAGAGGCTTCGCTAAAGTTTTTTTGGAGTCTCTGTTACTTTACAATGGATTTTTCTTAATCGCGGGGAGAATGTAGTTGAAGAGCTCTATCTGCTCGAGCCCATGGCCACGAGGCCGTACCCCAGTTGAACTGCAGGCTCAACTGGAAACTGGGCACCCAACCCGGGCCGCTGCCATAGTTGGTGAGGCTGACGAGGGGACGCAAACGAAGGGTGTAGAAGGTCGATGTCGAGCCATAGTCGGGCGACAAGAAGACGCGACGTCCAAAGGTCATGAGGTCGTAGTGGAAACCTGCCGCCATGGAGAAGCCGGACTTCGAGTAGGTCACATTCTTGTCCTTCTCATCCGGATAGGTCGTGGTCGGATCGAAAGCGCTCACGCCGATGCCTACGATCGGATAAAACAGACGCAAGGATTTGGGATTAAGGCAATAGCCATAGGTCAGGAACATCTGCGCCGTCAGCAGGCTCTCACCCTCATCGACCCAACGGTTCTTCGTCTCGTAATACTTCTTGCACTCGCTGCCGAAGTAGATGCCCATGTCAAGACCGATCAGATGGCGCATCAGGCCACAATCCAGCGCCATGTTGACGCCATAAGGTGCGGCAGCGAAATAGCTGGACACGGGCATGACAGCACCCACGCCGACGGAGAAATCGACACGATCGGTGAGCGAACCGAGCGGAACTGAGGTGGGGTCGAAGGCGGGCTGCTGCAGTTCGAGCGCAACGCCTGCTGCATACAGGTCCATCTCCTGCACGTCCTGGCCCTTCTTTGTGACGGTCTGCATCTCCTGGAAGCGATGCGAGTATTGGTTGGAATAGTAGCGGGCCACCGACATGAAGTCGGCTTTCTTGCTATGATAGCGCTCGATGGTGGCCTGACGGGCATAGACCTCGAGGAGGTCGAAGGCCGTCTGGCTGAGCTTGAGCGTCTGCGCGTTGCCGTAGCTGGGACGGATCCACGATTCGGTCATATCGAGATAGGGTACGATGGCCTGCCAGGAATACTGCACATTTCCGATCTTGCGTTTCTGCGCCTCCTCACGCCATCGCCAGTTGAGGTAAACGAAGTCGCTGTCGTTGCTTACTTTGCCTTTGAACTCTTCGAGTCGGAGCGCTCCATCGGTCCAGGGACGAACGCTCTCCTCGAAACACTGTGCCTGCATCGCAAGGCATGCCGAAGAGAGGACAAAGATGGTAGAAAGTGTCTTGAATAAATTGTTCATACGATTTGTGTTTTTTGGATGCTGCAAAGTTACGAATAATATTTCGATAAAAAAAGATTATCAGGCAAATTTGCCACACAAGAACAGGAATTTCGAAGAAATGCATACATTTTGCTGACCAAACGCTCCGATTTTTGATTGAAAGTTTTTGTCGTCCACCATTGCTACAGCGTATTGCTGCAGGGGTGGGAATAATATTTTATGCAGTTCGCCGCCATTACAGTAAGCCCTCATGCGGACAGATAACGAGTCGTAATTGCCATACTTAGATGGATATTTGGTCAAAAAGGAGGGGTATTGCAGACAGTTTGCTCGGTTTTTGGGCGGAATATTCTTCTTTTAAATAAATAATGAGTATATTCGCGACGCATTTTAAATGTAAAATGCAAAATCTCTCGTTGCCGACAAGGCTGTAATCTGTAATTTGTAATCTGTAATTAGATCTATATGCATGTACTCAAATTCGGAGGCACTTCGGTGGGCTCCATCGCAAGTATCAAGAACGTAAAGGAGATCGTGGAGGCACGCCAGGAACCCACCATCGTGGTGGTGAGTGCGCTGGGCGGCATCACCGATCGACTGATCGCCACGGCCAACAAGGCGGCTGCGGGTGATGAATCATATAAGGAGGAGTTTCACTTCATCCTGCAGCGTCACTTCGACGTGGTGGAGGGCCTGCTCGACGGCGAGGACCTCACCGAACTGAAGCTGTTCCTCACCGCGACGCTCGATGAGCTGCGCGACATCTATCAGGGCATCTACCTGATCCGCGAGCTCTCGGCACGCACGCTCTGCACCGTGGTGAGCTACGGCGAGCGCATCTCGAGCCGCATCATCGCCAAGGTGATCAGCGGCGCCCAGTGGGTGGATAGCCGCGACATCATCAAGACGAGCAAGGTGTTCGAGAAGAACGTGTGCGACTTCCAGTTGACCAATCCGCTGGTACGCGAGCGACTGTTGCCTATCGTTTCGAATGCAAAAGAAACAACGCTAAACTCTAAACTCTCCACTCTAAACCCCGTAGTCGTGATGGGTGGCTTCATCAGCCGTGACGGCCAGACGGGCGAGGTGACCAACCTGGGCCGCGGCGGTTCGGACTATACCGCTGCCATCGTTGCCGCTGCTCTGGATGCCGACATGCTGGAGATCTGGACCGATGTGGATGGCTTCATGACTGCCGACCCACGCGTCATCAATTCGGCCTACGTCATCAACGAGCTGTCGTTCATCGAGGCCATGGAGCTCTGCAACTTCGGTGCGAAGGTGATCTACCCTCCTACCATCTTCCCTGTCTTCCACAAGAACATCCCGATCATCATCAAGAATACCTTCAATCCTTCGGCCAAGGGCACTTTGATCCATAGCAACCCGAGCCACGAGGACATGAAGATCATCAAGGGCATTTCGTCGATCAACGATACCTGCCTGGTGACCATCTCCGGCCTCGGCATGGTGGGCGTGATCGGTGTGAACAAGCGCATCTTCTCGGCTTTGGCCGACCATGGAATCTCGGTATTCATCGTCAGCCAGGCATCGTCGGAGAGCACCACCACCATCGGCGTGAAGAATGACGAGGCAGATGAGGCGATCCGCGTGCTGAAGGAGGAGTTCAAGTTCGAGATTCAGGCAGGCGAGTTGAGCAACATCACCGCCGAGCATGACCTGGCCACCGTGGCCGTAGTGGGCGAAAAGATGAAATCGACCACCGGCATCGCCGGCAAGCTGTTCCGCATCATGGGCTTGAACGGCATCAACATCATCGCCTGTGCCCAGGGTGCTTCGGAGACCAACATCTCGTTCGTGATCAAGAAGGCACATCTGCGCAAGGCGCTGAACGTGATTCACGACTCGTTCTTCCTCTCGGAGGTTTCGATCCTCAACGTGTTCCTCACCGGCGTGGGTGTGGTGGGCCGCAACCTGCTCTATCAGATCCGCAACCAGCAGGCCTACCTGCAGCAGCACAAGAACCTGCAGCTGCGCATCGTGGGCCTCTCGAACTCGCACCAGTGCATCTTCAACCGCGAGGGCATAGACCTGGACAACTGGGAGGCTGAACTCAAGGCTTCGACCCACCGCTCGTCGCCAGAGATCCTGCGCGAGGCCATCCTGGGCATGAACATCTTCAATGCCGTGTTTGTGGATTGCACCGCTTCGCCAGATATTGCCGCACTCTATCAAGACCTGCTGGCTCACAACGTCTCGGTGGTCTGCGCAAACAAGTATGCCGCTTCGGGCGACTTCGACAAGTATCAGGCACTGAAGCGCACGGCACGAATCCGCGGCGTGAAGTACCTGTTCGAGACCAACGTAGGTGCCGGACTGCCTATCATCAACACCATCAACAACCTGATCAACTCGGGCGACGAGGTGCTGAAGATCGAGGCCGTGGTGAGTGGCACCTTGAACTATATCTTCAACGTGCTGAGCGAGGAGATTCCGATGTCGAAGGCCATCAAGATGGCACGCGAGGCCGGATTCGCAGAGCCTGATCCACGTCAGGACCTCAACGCCAGCGACGTGATACGCAAGATCACCATCCTGGCACGCGAGAGCGGCTACCGCGTCAGCCAGGAGGATGTGGAGAAGCACCTGTTCATCCCCGACGAGTACTTCCAGGGTCCTGTGGAGGAGTTCTGGGAGCGCATCCCAGAGCTGGATGCACACTTCGAGGCCATGCGCAAGGAGGCCGCCAAGAACAACGAGGTATTCCGCTTTGTGGCTACGCTCGACGAGGGCAAAGCACGCGTGGAGCTTCGCAAGGTGGGCCCAACGCACCCATTCTATCATCTGGAGGGTTCGAACAACATCATCCTGCTCACCACAGCTCGCTACAAGGAGCAGCCAATGGAGATCAAGGGCTACGGTGCCGGTGCTGCGGTTACGGCTGCGGGCGTGTTTGCGGACTTGATCGGAGTGGCCAATGTTAGGTGAGGTTATAAGGTTATAAGGTTTTGAGGTTTTGAGGCTTCGAGAAATCGAAACTTCGAGAAAAAAAGAAAAAAGACAACAAAAACGATGAAAAAGCAAATAATCACAATGATGGCTGCTGCCATGGGATTTGCCGCCATGGCACAGCAGGGTTACACTACCTACGACTTCACCAAGTGCCAGTTCGACATCACGGACATGGACGGTGGACACTATACGACCAATCTGTTCGGCTACTTCAACCACGTGTCGGCCAACGGCAAGTATGCTGTGGGCACCGACGAGGAGCTGATGTTCCGTTCCTTCCTGTGGAGTGCCGACGAGCCTGAGAAGATCGAGATGTTCGGCACCTATACCTCGGAGGTGGCACTCTATGACGTGACCAACGACGGCACCCTGATCGGCGGCATCCGCGACAGCCAGGGCATGATGTATCCTGCCTACAAGCCCATCGGCGCCAACTGGCAGATGCTGACCCGCGGCATGGAGGCTTTGAACTACGACATGGCTATCGACGACTACGTGAACATGGCCCTGCGTTGCGCCTCGCCCGACGGCAAATATATGGCAGGTTCGTTCTATATGAACACCGGCGAATACAGCGACACGGGCTGGGAGGTTTCGCACCTAGTGCCTGTGGTGTGGGAGGACGGCAAGGTCAAGAAGATCTACGACGACCTAGGCATCAAGGAGTTCATGGTGTGGGACATCAGCGACGACGGCCGCATCATCTGCGGCATGAACACCGCCGGCATCGGCGGCCAGAACCCTGCCTTCATCCGCGACGGCAAGCTCATCGAGCTCTTCGACTGCGGTGACGAGCGCACCGAGGACACCCCTGAGGACGTGTACGGCAACACCGCCGGCGGCATCTGCAACAGCATCGACAACGAGGGCAACATCTACGGCTACTACGCCGAGTCGGATGGCGACTATATGGGTGCAACCCGCTACTTCGTCGTGCCAGCCGACTGCGACTTTGCCGTGTTCCTCGACCCTGCCTACAACAACAACATGTTCCCAGAGGATTACTGGGAGCGCGACTGGTACCGCTGCGGTGGCAATGGCCGCAGCTACACCAATGCTGACTCGCACCTCTACTCGCTGATCGACTGCTCGGACGACGGCAAGGTATTCGTAGGCGGCGGCATGGCCAACCTCGGCTTTGGCATCGCCAACACCCCACAGGTATGCGTGTATGACGAGCCCCTCGCTCCTACCTCGATCCGCAACGTGAGCGCCGCCTTGGCCGACCAGGGCGTGATGATGTGCGGCCGTTCGGTAGTGGTCAAGGGCAAATACGAAGAGGCGCTGGTAACGGATGCCAAGGGAGCCATCATCGCCAAGGCAGGCCAGGGTCAGCCCATCGCGCTGCCTGAGGGCAACGGCATGTATGTGGTGAGCGTGAAGTACGCTGACGGCATGAAGAGCTACAAGGTGGCACGATGAGGTACTTCGTCTTCGCAACGGTTCTGGTGCTTTTGGCCCAAACCGTGTCGGCACAGACCAAGCGCCGCGTGCTGATGGAGATCTTCAGCACCGAGCTATGCAACCAATGTCCGCAGGCACACAAGAACATAGAGCGACTCTTCGGCAACGGCGGCGACAGCATCATCATGCTGGGACACCATGCCGGATTCTATACCGACGATTTCTCTCTGCCCGAGAGCGTTGACTACGAGTGGTTCTACAGCCCCAACCGTGGCACATACGCGCCGGCAGCGATGATGGACAGGACGTGCGGCAGCGACCTGCTGCCCAACGTCTTTCAGGATGGCGTACCGATGTTCGACGGCTCGAAGGCCAGTTGCCTGCAACCTGCCTACGCCATGGCAGCCGACATCCCAGCATACGCCAAGGTGAAGGCCGAGGTGAGCTACGATGTCCCGACCCGACTGCTTACGGCCAAGGTGAGCGGCTACCTGATGCGACAGCTGCCCACGGTGAGCGACATGCGACTGAATGTCTTCCTGGCCGAGGACAGCGTGTTCACCCAGTTGCAGTCGGGCAGCTATGGATCGTATTACCACCGCCATCTGGCACGCCATTGCTTCACCACTACATGGGGCGAGGCGGTGGCGATGGACGAGGACTTTGAGCGCACCTACACCCTCACCCTGCCCGACGACTGGAATGCAGCGAAGGTGGAAGTCGTCGCCTTCCTGACCAACTACAATCCCGACGACCGCAACAACTGCCAGGTGCTCAACGCCACATCAGCACCCGCCATCGAGCCGGGCACCGAGGGCATCGCCCCTATCCGGCCAGACAAGGAGGACAAGCCTCATGCAGCCTACAACCTCTTTGGACAAAGGATCAAGGCGATCGAGCACAAGGGATTGCAGATTCAAGATGGACAAATAAGAATAATAAGATAATGAAAAATATGCTTTTGGCCGCCCTCATGTTGGGCGCCACCACACTCTCAGCACAGAATTACTTCTGGTTCGACGATGGCGGCAAAATCACGCCCGAAGAGGGCACAGTCGATCAGTTGGACAAGATCGTCATCGACTACAGCCAATGCGCCGGCACCAGCGAGGGCCTCAACCCCAGCAACGGATCGGGCAGCAACTGGATCACCAGTGACAACGGTTCGTACAGCGTGACCTATCAGGACGACTACACCAACCATCGCCTCATCCTCACCATAAAGGACGGCCCTATCGTCAAGGCTGGCGACTACAAGCTCTCGATCCCCGAGGGTGCGTTCAACGTGTATGGCAATGCCAACATGGTGTGCGATGCCGTGAGCTACTATTGGACCGTAAACGGCAGCAAGGACCTGGGCGAGGCCGCCGGACTCAACATCGTGAGCAGCTATCCGGCTCAGGGCGAAGAGATCTCGTTGCCCGTCAGCGAATTGACCCTGACCTTCGATCAGGACGTGACCGTGACGCACAGCGCCTTCGATGCCGCCGGACGCATCACGAACCTCACTTCGGGCGGCTACATCCAACTCAACATGAAGGCTGAGGGCAACGTGATCACCCTTACCAAGGGCTCCTACTCAAGCTCGGACTTCATGGCCGGACAAAAATATGAACTCGAACTCTATGCCGGCCATATCAAGGCTGCAGCCGATCCTAGCACCACGCTGCCTGCCACCAACATCGCATTCAGCATAGCATCGGGCGAAGATGTGGACGCGCTGCAGGTGATGACCCAGATTCCTGCCGCTGGCGAGAATATCCGCAACGCTGGCAGCGTGACCTTCAACCACAACCTCACGGCGGTGGACAAGAGCAAAGTGTCGCTCGTCAACGAACGCGGGCATGTGGCAGAACTCAGCACCGTGGGACGCGACGGCGAATCGCCCAAGTCGCTCATCTTCAACATCGCAACCGGCGTGCAGCTGCAGGGCAACACCACCTATCGCCTCCACCTCGAGGCTGGTGCCGTCACCGCCGGCGAGTATGTCAACGAAGAGATGGACGCTGCCTACTGGTGCATCCCCATGGAGCTCTTCGCACTCAATGCGGAGATAGCCAATACCGCTGTGCCACAGTTCAGCAGCATTGCACTTCTGACCGAATCGTACGGCATCGACTTCAACGAGGCCGTCGATCCCAATGGCATCATGGTGACGGGCGTTTCAACCAATGCCAGTCACGTGTATGCCAACTTCCTTGAGGCCTCCATCACCGAGGGGCATGACATCAGCATCAGCTTCGACCGCACCATCACGCCACAGACGCTGGCCGAGGGCGGTGCCGTGTACAACAGCGTGAAGGTGGTCATCCCAGAGGGCGTCTTCATCGACGAAGCAGGCCGTCGGAACAAGCATACGGAGATTATCGTCTATGTGATCGAGGAGAAGGAAATCGGCACAGCCATCTGGACCTTCAACCCTGCCAGCGGTTCGAAGGTAACGCGCCTCGGTTCGCCCTGGTATGGCGAGGATGCCGACGGCAACCGCCTTACTTACTACAACATCACTTTCGAGGTAAGCGGCGAAAATGTCTATGTCCGCATCCCTGACGGCTCGTTGCTCTACATCCAGGAGACCCAGAGCGGCCGCATGGCGATGAGCTTCGAGCGAAACAGCGTGCTCGGCTACAACAACAAGTTCTCGCTCGAATTCGGCGAAGAGGCCATCACCGAGGCCGGCTACTACGAGCTGGTGATCCCTGCCGAGGCCATCAACCTCTACAGCGACGCCGGCTGCCAAACAACCCCTGTGCATCCTGCCGAGAACGTGACTGCCCACTGGATCGTGGGCGAGCCCGACGGCATTGAGACAATCGTGAGCGACATCCCTGCCGACACGCGCAGCTACGACATGCTGGGCCGTCGTGCCGAAAGCAACGAGGGTCTTCGCATCACCGATGGCAAGGTCATTTTGACTCGCTAACTTCGCACAATCATTACCTATTATAATTATATCACATGAAGAAAACATTGATCACAGCGGCGCTTTCGCTCGCAACCTTCGGCCTTGTCGAAGCCGTGA
Organism: Bacteroidales bacterium; assembly: GCA_045628525.1. GTDB lineage: Bacteria > Bacteroidota > Bacteroidia > Bacteroidales > UBA3663 > Liminaster. The sequence continues at coordinate 44,854 of JAZQPJ010000039.1, read as the reverse complement.
ATCCGTACCTGCCACTCTGGGAGTTCATCCCCGATGGCGAGCCTTACGTCTTTGAGGATCCTGACCAGCCCGGCCAGTATCGCGTGTATGTCTATGGTTCGCACGACAATCTGATCACCGCCTACTGCGGCCTGGATCAGGTAGTGTGGTCGGCACCTGTTGACAATCTGCTCAACTGGCGTTATGATGGCGTCATCTTCGAGTCGAAGTTCAACCCGAACGGCGAGCAGCTCAACGAGGGCGGCATCGGCGACGTACTCTATGCGCCAGACGTGGCCTTGGTGACCGACGCCGATGGCAACAAGACCTACTACCTCTACCCCAACGTGCAGAACGGCGGTCGCCAGGGCCTGATTGCCAAGTCAAGCCGTCCGGACGGACCTTTCGAGGTTTGCAACTGGGACGAGAAGAACCCAAACGAGACCTACGGCATCCTGCGCTTCGACCCAGGTGTATTCGTGGATGACGATGGCCGCGTGTATGGCTACTGGGGCTTCGAGCGCTCGTATGCTGCAGAGCTCGATCCAACGACCATGTGCACCGTAAAGCCTGGCACCCCTGTCATCGAGGACATGGTAGCCGGCCGCTACGACGACTCAAGCATCTTCCACTTCTTCGAAGCATCGTCAATCCGCAAGATCCAGGACAAGTACGTCTTCATCTACAGCCGCTGGGCTCCTGAGGGCGAACTAGGCTTGCCCGAGACCAACTACACCCTGGCATACGCCTGGAGCAACTCGCCACTGGGTCCCTGGACCTACGGCGGCACCATCATCGATGGTCGTGGCAAGGAGCAGCTGGCCGATGGCAGCTACACGATTACCGCCACCCCAACCGGCAACACCCACGGCTCGATCTGCGAGATCAACGGTAAGTGGTGGGTGTTCTATCACCGTCAGGCCGGCACCTGCGAGTATTCGCGTCAGGCCATGGTGGCTCCTATCGAGGTCGAGGTCAAGGAAGGCGCTGACGGCTACGTCCGCATCAGCGAGGGCGAGTTCAACAGCGAGGGCTTCGAGACCGAGGGCCTCAATCCACTGGAGCGTCATGCTGCCGGCATCGCCTGCTACTTCGTCGGTCCAGAGCCAGCACATCAGGAATATCCTAACGTGATCTATCCTGGTTCGCACACCGAGATCATCCGTCTGGAAGGTGGCCTGGCCGAGGCTGAGAACCTCAAAGGCAAGGATCATGAGGCACTCTACGACCCAAGCATCAACCGCTGTTACATGGTCAATAACGTCAATGGCTCGATCGTGGGCTACAAGTACTTCAACTTCAGCCACACCCACGGCATGAAGAACCTCGCCATGGTGCTCAACTACATCCCACTGGGTGTAGAGGGCGTAATGGAGGTTTGGGCCGATCGTCCGACCGAGGCCGAGGGTGGCAAACTCGTGGGCACTCTCCAGTTCGTTGCCAGCCAGGCACAGGAGGAGCAGACTGCATCTGTGTCAGTCGATACCCTTGCTGAGCTCGAAGGCAAGCATGCGCTCTTCTTCGTATTCCGCTCGGAGGCCGAGGGTCAGTCGCTCTGCACGCTGTGCGACTTCTCGTTTGCTGAAGGCAAGAGTAGCAGTTCGAACCTGTGGTGGATCTTGCTCTGCATTATTGCCGCCGGATTTCTGTACTTTCCTCGCAAGAAGAAATAAAATAAACTACTCATTACCCAAATAGCAATGAAATACACTATCCCTACCCTTCTCTTCCTGGCGATGGCTTGCACAGCCACCCAGGCACAGGGCCCGCGATCATTCCGATTCCAGAAGAATCCTGAGCAGCGCTATCAGCTGCAGGTGGGCAAAGCTACAATGGAGATCGATGCAGCCAATGGCGCACGCGTCGTATCGCTCAAGTATGACACTACCGAGGTATTGTCGCAAATCAACTTCCCCAACCAGTATGGCAGCACCTTCTGGACCAGTCCGCAGAAGGAGTGGAACTGGCCACCCGTATTCGAGCACGACATGGCTCCCTACGAGGTGCAGCAGCAGGGCAACACCATCATCATGACCAGCCCCCTCTCAGAGAAGCTGCCGCTGCGCATCACCAAGCGCTTCGAGGTGGATAACCTTAACCAGTGCTTCGTGGTGACCTACACCTTGAAGAACGAGTCGAACGCCCCACGCAAGGTGGCTCCATGGGAGATTACCCGCGTGCTGGCCAAGGGTTCGATCATGTTCGATGCAGACGTGGACAAGATCACCCCTGCCGGCCTGATGAACTTCAAGAAGAACGCTGCCGGCCTGGCACAGTACGAGATTGACCACGTGGAGGGTCAGAACCGCAAGATCAATGCCGACGGCCGTGGCTGGCTCACCTACGTGAACAACGGCTTGGCGCTGACCAAGCACTTCCAGGACCTCACCCCATCGCAGCCTGCTCCTGACGAGGCAGAAATCCAGGTGTACGTGCACCAGGGCGATGCCTACGTAGAGCTGGAGAGCCAGGGCGAATACACCGAGCTACAGCCTGGCCAGTCGCTCGACTGGACCGTGCGCTGGTACCTCAACGAGTGGAACGAGGCATCGCTCGACCGCAGCCACGCCTTCTGGAATCCTGATCTGCCTATCGCCGAGCGCGTGGAGAACCTCATCTCGCTGCTCACTCCTGAGGAGAAGGTGGGCCTGATGATGAACAAGTCCGTGTCGGTGGATCGACTCGGCATCCCAAGCTACAACTGGTGGAGCGAGGCCTGCCACGGCGTGCGCCAGAGCGGCTACACCGTCTATCCTCAGCCTATCGGTATGGCTTCTGCCTTCAACCCACAACAGATGCATGATGTATTCAGCACCGTGAGCGACGAGGCTCGTGCCAACTGGAACCGTTCGGATCACAACGTCTATGGCGTGGCTATGGGTGCGACCTACTATCCTGGTAATCCTGAACTTACATTCTGGTGTCCTAACGTCAACATCTTCCGCGATCCACGCTGGGGTCGTGGCCAGGAGACCTGCGGCGAGGATCCATACCTCTCGGCCATCCTGGGCGTAGAGACCGTCAAGGGCATGCAGGGCGACGATCCTAACTATTATAAGACACACGCGTGCGCAAAGCACTATGCCGTACACAGCGGTCCTGAGCCTCTGCGTCACACCTACGATGCACGCGTCTCGATGCGTGACCTCTGGGAGACCTACCTGCCAGCCTTCAAGGCACTCGTGCAGAAGGGCAACGTGCGTGAGGTGATGTGTGCCTACAACCGCTACGAGGGCAAGCCTTGCTGCATGAGCGACCGCCTGCTCATTAAGATCCTGCGCGAGAAGTGGGGCTACGATGCCATCGTGCTCACCGACTGCGACGCCATCAACAACTTCTACAACAAGGGCCAGCACGAGACTCATCCCGATCCGCTCTCAGCTTCGGTCGATGCTGTGCTCAACGGTACCGACCTCGAGTGCGGCAAGGTATTCATGGTGCTCACCGAGGGCCTCAAGCAAGGCCTCATCAACGAGGCTGACCTCGACATGCATTTGCGCAAGACCCTCACCGGCCGCTTCGAGCTGGGCATGTTCGATCCTGCCGAGCGTCTGCCATGGTCGAACCTCAGCAACGATGTGATCAGCTCAGAGTCGAACCACCGTCTGGCCGTCGAAGCTGCACGCGAGTCAATGGTATTGCTCAAGAACGCCAACGTAGCTGGCAAGCCTATGCTGCCATTGGCCAAGAACCTGAAGACCATTGCCGTGGTGGGTCCTAACGCCGACGACGTGGAGCTGCTCAACGGCAACTACGGTGGCAGTCCTTCCCTCGCCCATCAGCACTCGTTGCTCGAGGGCATTCGCAACGCCGTGCCTGGCACCAACGTGATCTACCACAAGGCCTGCGAGCTGCAGGACGAGTACAACACCCGCTACTTCCTGCCACTCATCAACGATGGCAAGGGCGTGAAGGTTGAGTTCTGGGAGAACCGTGAGATGCAGGGCGAGCCTGTCAAGACCGAATACATGACCCGCATCAACTTCAGCACCTTTGGTGCCTGGGGCTTCAGCGAGGGCGTCAACAGTGACAACGTTTCGGTTCGCGTCAGCGGTCAGTTCACCGCCGACTTCACCGGTCCGATGAGCTACACCCTCTCAGCCGACAACGGTTACAAGCTCACCGTCAACGGTCAGGTCATCGAGGAGAACAAGGAGGCTGGCCGCCGTCGCTTCGGCTTCGGCCGTCGTCCTGAGTACAAGACCTTCGACGTGGAGCAGGGCAAAACCTACGACCTCTGCATCGAGTACAGCCGCGGCAATGGCCCATTCGCCATGCTCAACGGCGACATCTGCCAGCGTTCGCTAAACGACTTCAAGGAGGTCGTAGCCGACGTGAAGAATGCTGACGTCATCATCGTTATCGGCGGCATCTCGGCCAGCATGGAGGGCGAGGGCGGCGACAAGCAGGACATCAACCTGCCAGTCGTTCAGCAGCGTCTGCTCCGCGCCATGCGTGCCACCGGCAAGCCAGTCGTCATGGTCAACTGCTCTGGTTCGGCCATCGCATTCGGCGATCTGGAGGATCAGTACGATGCCCTCTTGCAGGCCTGGTATCCTGGCCAGGGCGGCTCGGAGGCTTTGGCCGACGTGCTCTTCGGCGACTACAACCCATCGGGCAAGCTGCCTGTGACCTTCTACGCTTCGAACGACCAGCTGCCTGACTTCCTCGACTATTCGATGGAGAACCGCACCTACCGCTACTTCACCGGCAAGCCACTCTACCCATTCGGCTACGGTCTGAGCTACACCTCCTTCGACTATGGCAAGGCCAAGGTTTCGGCCAAGAAGATGAAGAAGGACGGCAAGGTGACCCTCACCATCCCCGTGACCAACACCGGCAAGGTGGCTGGCTCGGAGATCGTACAGGTTTACATCAAGTCGCTCGACAACGACGACGCACCTCTCAAGGAGCTCAAGGGCTTCGGCAAGGTGAACCTGCAGCCAGGCGAGACCCAAAACGTAGTGGTAACCCTCACCGGCGAGTCGTTCCAGTACTACGACGCTGCCATCGACGAGCTCTCGACCCGCGCTGGCCGCTACGAGCTGCTCTATGGTCCATCATCAGAGACCAGCAAACTCCGTTCAGTACCATTCCAGGTATTGTAACGCATTACTTACATAAAAAAGCGCTGAGGATCAAAACACTCAGCGCTTTTTTATTATTACTTCGTCAGACGTTTAATGTGCTCTTTCAGCACATGATAAGCCGGTTTGTACATAGCACCATGATCGAAACCTTGCATCTCATAAAGGGTGACATCGGGGTGGCCGACGAGTTTGAGCATGCGATAGAAGTAGGCCTGTTCCTCGTAGCGGCCATAGAGTTCGAGTTCACGATCGCCCGAAATGATAACAACCGGTGGGCAGTCGGGACGGATGAAGGCGAGTGGAGCATACTCGTCGATGGTAGGCTGCAACGGGCCGATGCCCTGACCCTTGCGCACATTGTAGTGAGTGATGCACTGGCCGCTGAAGGGAACGAGGGCTGCAATCTGGTCGGCATCGACGTCGTACTTGGCGAGCCACTTCTTGTCCAGACCCACCATGTCGAGCAGATAACCGCCGGCAGAGTGGCCTGCCACGAAGATCTTCTTGGGATCGCCGCCATACTCGGCACAATGCTTGAAAGCCCAGGCAATGGCAGCAGCGGTGTCATCGATGCACTGGTCGATGGTAGCCTTTGGCAGCAGACGGTAATTGGCAGCGATGACCACGAGGCCGCAGTTCTGCAGCTCCGGATCGATGTGTTTGTTGCCGCCCTCGATGCCTCCGCCGTGGAACCAAACGACTACGGGAGCGTCCTTGGCATCGGTGGGATAATAGACGTCGAGCTTGCAACGCTCCTGGGCATATGCATCAGCGCTGGTGGCGTACGAGAGGTCATTGATACGCTTGTACTCACGTGCGGGGTTCTGTGCCTGAAGGACAATGGCGGTCAGGAGCAGAAGGATGGATAGGAGTTTTTTCATAAGGGTGAGAAATTTGAGGAGTTTGAAATGTTCGAAGGGTTTGAGAAGTATGATCAGAAGTGCACTGTCAGATCCACGCCCACCTGCAATGGCTTGCCATGCTGCTCGAAGCCACGCGAGGCACTCTCGAAAAAGAATGACTGGTAGTGGCGGTCGGTGAGGTTCTTGCCCCATAACGTGCAAGTAAGATGATCGGTGGTAAGGACCATGCGTGCGCCAAGAGTGGCGTAGAATGGCTGGCTGGCAGAGTTGCTTTCCGTCCAGTAGAGACGGCCTGTGCCGTTGAGATTCGTACCCACAGAGAGTGTATGCACAAATGAACGCTCGAAATGATGGCTGTAAGCCGCATCGAGGCCGAAGGTCTGCTCAGGCACGTAAGGCACATAGTTGCCCGTATAATCCTGATTGCCGCCCGCATCGTAGTCGGTGAAGGTGGCGTGGGTAAAGCCATAGTTACCCGTGAAAGTCCAATGGCTGTCTGGACGAAAGCGAGCGGAGAGCTCGGCACCATAGCTGCGGCTACGGCCAGCGTTGACCATCATACGACCAAAGCCCGAAGGAGCAAAGCGGGCAATCTGCTGATCGCGTGTCTCGATGAGGAAAGCGGCGGCATCGAGCAGGAGGCGATAGTCGGCCAGATTGAGATGCGTGCCTACCTCATAGTTCCACGAATATTCGGGACGATAGAAGACCTGCTCCACGGTGGGATCCTCCCCCACCGGCATGTTGTCGGCCATGGTCTGCGAGATGCTGCCAATGACCGAAGGGGGCATGCCCATAGCGGTGAACTTTTCGAGGTAGGCAGCCACGCCCTCCTGGATGCCGAGCATCATGGCGTTCTGCATCTTGCCCTGCAACAGGTCGCTGAACATCTGCACATTGTAGCCACCCGAACGCTGTCCCTTAGCTACCGAGAGATAGAGGTTGCCTACCGAGCCAAAGTTATAGTTGAGCGCAGCCTTGGGAAGCACTTTCAGGTAGTCGCGCTCAATCACGCCGCCATAGAACAGCGTCGAAGTGAGATCCTGCAGATCGACCTGCATCATGGCCGCACGTGGATTTGCCAACTTGAAGCCATAGTTGACCAGCGAGGCAGCCTGATAATCCATCTTGAGGTTCTCATAGTCGAGGCGCACGCCCAAGGTGAACGAGAGGCGCGAAGTGAGGTCGAAAGTCGATTGATGGAACACGGCTGCATTGAGTGCGGGGGTCTCGAAGATGCCACCCATATTGAGGGCATCGTCGCGGAAGTTGACGCTCATCGACGTGAAGCCCATCCTGTTGAGCGAAGGAATCTGCGAAACGTCGGGCATGTAGCCGTTGATGTTACCCTCAAGCCAGCGCAAGCCATCATCATAGAAGTTGACAGGGCCCTCGGTATGCAGCGTCTGATACATGAAGTTGATGCCGGTGAGCCAATGCCAGCGCGAATCGTCTGTATTCTTGAAGGTGACCTCCTGAGTGAAGGTGCCGATACGCTGTTTCTGCTCGAGCGTGTAGATGTCGGGAGCCAGGAAGTCCTGATCCATGAACATGCGATCGCGCAGATACTGATAGCCCGTGACGGCATTCATGCGCCAGGTGTCGGCCACATACTGAACGTTGAGACCGGTGTTGAGCAGGCTGCGGCGATACGAGCTTTCGCGATTGTTGCTGATATGACCCACAAGCTCCGGATAGGGCTCAACGCCACCGGTGAGGCTTCCAGTGTAGATGTACGGATAGGCATCCTCGTCGGTATAGTCATAGTTGACGTTGAAGTCGAGCAGCCAATGGCGGCTGTCATCGAAGAGCAGACGGAAACGACCGCCGCCTGCCTGCATGGCATCGGCTTTCTGCCCCGTCTGGTCGTTGGAGAAGAAGCCATCGCCCCCTTCGTAGTAACCTCCTGCCGTGAAAGCCACATGCTGACCCAGACGATGCGAATGCGAGAGCGAGACGTTGCGGTGACTGTCGCCCGTGGCAAAGCCCAGGCGAAGGTCGGTGCCCTGATGTTCGAAGGGGCTGCGTGTATAGACGCGCATCAGGCCGCCCATCGTGTTGCGTCCATAGAGGGTGCCCTGCGGACCACGCAGCACATCGACGCGCTCAATGTCGTAGAAATTGAAGTCAAATGCCGACTTATCGACGTATGGGATATTATCGACATAGAGTCCCACAGCAGGCGTATTGAGACGGCTACCGATGCCACGAATGTAGATGGCACTGGTCAGACGGCTGCCATAGTCGGGCATGAAGACATTGGGCACGAGGGCACTGGCTCCTTTGAGCGAAACGATGTGATGATCGTTCATCTGCCCAGAGCCGATGAGTGTAACCGATGCCGGCTGCTGGCGCAGAGGACCATTGTCCTTGAACGAGGCAACGACATTGACCTCATGGAGTTCGACGACAGAGTGAAGCGAATCGCCCATCGTAGCCGGGGCGTCGGCAGAGTTTGCTACTGCAGGTGCCGTCGCTGTAAAAGCAGCGGCAGAGAGCAGCGGCAGGAATAAGAAATGAGTCATATATTATTAATGATGTAATAAGGCGCAACAAAAGCAGCTCTGCAGCTATCCGACGGACTTTAATCAGTCCATCGGATAAACTACACCCCACTCTTTGCGCAGCGCATCCATCTGCTGCATGATGCTGAGGGTCTCGGCATGTGGCATCATTGGCGATTCGAGCAAGCCCTGCTCAATGCAGCGACGGCACTCCATTACCTGATACTCATAGCCATTGACCATTTCAGCTGGGCGGTTGATGGTTTCGACGAGTTCATAGTTGCGCACCACATCGATGCGCTCGGGGCAGTTGACGTTATCGACACGGATATAGCCCTCGGTGCCCGAGATGATGCCCTGGCGATCGTTGAGCGTGAGGCATCCTGCCTGCAGGTTGGCCATGCGGCCATCGGCAAACGACAGAGAGATCGACTCCTGCATGTCCATGCCCTCAGGGCCGAGGTGGCAGTTGGTGACTGTACGGGTGATGTCTGTGCCGAAGTACATGCGGGCGAAGTTGAGCACATAGACGCCCAGGTCGAGCAGGGCACCGCCACAGAGGTCGGCACGCACGATGCGCTCCTTATGCTCCATCATGTAGCAGAGGGTAGCGGTGAGCACACGTGGCTCGCCAATGATGCCCGATGCCATCAGCTCCTTGACCTTGAGCGAGAGCGGCATATAACGGGTCCAGATGGCCTCAGTGAGGAATACGCCTCGCTCCTTGGCCATAGTGAGCAACTCCTGAGCCTCACGGGCGTTGGCGGTGAAAGCCTTCTCGACGAGTACAGGCTTGTTGTGCTCCAATGCCAGACGGGCATGCTGATAGTGGTGCGAATGGGGTGTGGCCACATAGACCAGATCTACCTCCGGGTCGCTTACCACCTCCTCGTAGCTGCCGTATGCCACAGGGATGTTACGCTCACGGCAGAACTCCTGAGCTTTCTCCAACTGGCGCGAACCTACGCACCATACGCAATAGTCACTCAGCGGAGCAAGGGCCTCTGCCATCTTGTCGGCAATCCAGCCGGCACCGATAATTCCTACTTTAAACTGCTTCATAATAGATGTATTAGTTTTTTTGTTTTTGGTAATGTTATTCTTTTGGATTCACAATGATTCGATAGAGGTTGCATCCCACGAAGTTGCCAAGCACGATGCTGACATAGAAGATGAGGATGCTGCCCCAGTTGGCTGCCAGATAATCTACGGGCACACACATATAATAGAATGCGTCGGCCACACAGTGCGGGAAACCGCACATGATGAAGAGCGGCACACCGAAGAGCAACGGCAGGTTCTTGCCCTGACGCGCGAAGGTGACCGCCGTGGTCATGATGAAACCGCAACCGATGGCCAACACGGCTCCTCGCCACGCTCCCATCGCCAGTCTGCCCTCCAATATCTTCTGTGCCGTCTCCTGTAGCGGCATCGGGCTGCATCGTACCATAAGGCCCACCATGAGGCAGCCCACCAGATTGCCGCCCAAGATGAGGAGCAACGTGCCCACCTCGCCTCGCTTGATAAAACCAGCGGTACCGGTGTAGAGTTTGAGTCCGTAATGAACCACGGTGAGGAGACCGAAGGCAAAGAGAACAGCACCGATGATGCTCTTCTCGGCCAGATAACCGAAACCGGCCACGCCAATGCAGATGCCGGCCAGCAGGGAGGAACGGAGGAGGGTATTCACGAGGATAGAGTTAAAAGTGAGAAGTTTAAATGATAATAGTTCGTTTGCAGTACCAAAGGTCATTGATTGACAAAGCTACGAGTCAACCACCGTCAGGAAGGAACCGCGAATATTGCGCGTGCCATTGCCAAACTGCACGCTGTAGGAGCCGCGCCCCTCGTTGTAAGCCACAATGGTGCCTTCACCCAACACGGCATGGAGTACCTTGGTACCAGGAGCCAACTCGTCGCCAGTTGTAGCGGACGAATTGGCTGTGCCATTGCCGATGTCTGGGCCTACCGATGAAAAGTCGAGCCCCATCTGCTGCACCAGACGGCTAGATTCCTGCCACAGCTGCTCGTCCATGTCGCCTTCGGTGACGAAGAGCGAACGACGGATCTCGCGCAGGAAGCGACTGGGATACTTGGACAATCGAGCCGCTGCCGAGAAGCCTTCACTCTCGGTGAGGAACAACTCGCGCTCGGCACGTGTCACAGCCACATACATCAGGCGACGTTCTTCCTCCTCACCATCGCCCTTTCGCTCACGCAATGTCTTCATGCTGGGGAAGATACCTTCGCTCAGACCTGAGACGAAGACGTAAGGGAACTCCAGACCCTTGGATTGGTGGATGGTCATAAGACGCACCTTGCTGGCACCTTTGGCCTCTTCTTTGTCCATGTTGGTATAGAGGGCAATCTCCTGCAGATAGCTGTCAATGGTGAGGTCGTCATCCTGCGCATGCGCCTCTTCGTAGGTGTGCACACTCTGGAGCAACTCGGTGAGGTTCTCAAGGCGGTCAGTATCATCGTCCTCACGCAACAGCTGCTTGTAGCCGCTCTCTTCCAAAGCCAGATCGAGCACATCGCTGATCAGATGGTCACGCCGCTGCGTGCTGATCACGGTGCCATGTTCGTCGAGGAAGATGGGCAAGTTCATGCGCTCCTCCACCAGTTGGCGACAACGCTCGATGAGGTCAATGAAGTGAACCATCGACTCCTTGTAGAGTTCCTTGCGGCCGATGTGGCGCTTCAGGGCGTCGTAGAGCGTCAGCCCCTCCTGGTCGGCAATGGCCTTGAGGTGCGACATATACACCTTGCCCACCTTGCGGCTCGGCACGTTGCAGATGCGTTGGAACGAGAGGTCGTCACCCTTGTCAATGAGGCGCAGATAACTCAGCGCATCCTTGATCTCGGCGCGATCGAAGAAGCGCACACCACCCCAGATGACATAGTCGATGCCGGCATTGACCAGCTCCTGCTCAATGCCGCGCGAGAGGTAGCCGGCACGGTACAAGATGGCGAAGTCGGACAGCATTGCGTTGTTTTGATCCTCTGTCGCTATGTTATTTTGTTTTGCACAAAGATCCAGAATCTTCTTGGCAATCCACTTGGCCTCTTCCTGATCGCTACGGCCATGGAAGTGCGTCACCTGCATGCCACCATCGCGTGTGGTGAAGAGGTTCTTTGGCAAGCGGTTGCGGTTGCGGCTGATTACAGAATTGGCCACATTGAGGATAGGCGATGTGCTGCGGTAGTTCTGGTCGAGCACAATAGTACGGTCGGCCTTGAACTCGATGAACATCTTGGGACGCGCGCCACGCCACTCGTAGATGGCCTGGTCAGGATCGCCCACAATGAAGAGATTGTGATGGATGCCCTGCAATGTCTCCACGATGGTCCAGTCGCTCTTATTGCAGTCCTGTGCCTCGTCGAGCATGATGTATTCCATCTCGTTTTGCCACGCCTGACAGGCATCAGGGTAATTTTTGAGGATGTGGATGGTGAAGAAGATGAGATCCTGAAAATCCAGAGCCAAGGTCTTGCGCTGCAGCTGAAGGTAGCGCTCCCAGGCCATGTTGTCGGTAGGCTCTGTGGTTTGAGGATATGCAGCTCCGGAGGCAGCAGACAAGGACGGTGTGCCCGGTGTATCCAAGCTGATTCCCATCATTCGCTCAATATAGTTCGGCTGCTGCAGGAACTCTGCCACCTTACGATTGCCCACGCCATCGAGGAACTGACCGACAGTTTCCACAGTACGGTTCAATCCCAACTCCTCCATCGTCTGCTTGGCCAACTGCTTCTGGTCGTCATCGTCCAGAATGGTGAACGACTTAGGATAACCCAGACGATGGATCTCCTGACGCAGGAACTTGACGCAGAAGCCGTGGATGGTACAGACGAAGTCGTTGTAGTCGCCGCTCTGCACCAGCTGATGGATGCGCTGACGCATCTCTTGTGCCGCCTTGTTGGTGAAGGTGAGGCACAGGATGTTGGCAGGATCTACACCCAGCACATTGACCAGATAGGCATAGCGGCAGGTAAGCGCCTTGGTCTTGCCCGACCCCGCTCCTGCCACCACACGGATCCTTCCCTCGGTAGCTTCCACAGCTTCACGTTGGCGTGCATTGAGCGACGCCATATAATCCTGCATCATCGTGCTTTTCTTTGTCTTCTTATCGGGCAGCGCTCACGGCTTCGCGATAGTTGCGCAGGCTGCCACTCTTCAGTATCTTCTTCACGACTTTATGGCCGAACAGCGGTTCCATATACTCCCAGAAGGCGTGCATCTTCTGTACCAACTGCCCTTCGCCACCCTCGATGGCCGATTCGTAGTGTGTGAGCAGACGGCGATGCATCTCGAGCACCTTCTGGCGCACGGCAGCTTCGTCGAGCGTACGTCCCTCCTGCCACTCCCACGCCAAGGTGGGTCTTGACAACAAGCCTCGCCCGATCATCACACCTGCCAATCGGGGATATTGCTCCACCACTCGGGCGATGTCCTCGACCGAGAGCAGCATGCCATTGAACACCAGCGGATGTTCCGATGCCTCATAAAATCGTGCGAACGACTCCATATCGAGCTCGCCCTTGTACTGCGTCTTGCCGACACGTGGATGCAATGTGATATGCTCCAGCGGTGCGACATTGAGGGCAGGCAGCAAGGCCATGCATTCATCGGCCGACTCCTGCCCCAATCGCATCTTGACGGTGAAGCGAATACCCTGCTCGTCATGCAGACGGGTCACTTCTCGCAGGACACCCTCTACCCTATCCACATGCGGCAGGATGCCAGAACCTCGTCCCAAACGCGTCTGCAACGGAAAAGGACAACCCATGTTGACATCCACCTCTGTATGGCCGATGGCAGCGAGTTTCTCCACCAGCGGCAGGAACTCTTCGGCATCCGAAGCGATCACCTGCGGAATGACCTTCACCCCCTCGTTCTGCTCGGGCAAGGCCTCGCGCAGGTCTTTCTTGCGAATCTGGCCGTGTTCCAGGCGGATAAAGGGCGTATAGTAGCAATCGATGCCTCCGCACACCTCCTGATGGATGCGGCGGTAAGGTGCCTCGGTATAACCCTGCAATGGGGCAAAGTAGATGGGCATTTCGTTCATATTCTTCTTACGCTGTCATTAATGCTTATAGGGTCACCTCCTCAGTGGTTACGCCCTCCTTGCGGACAATGGTGAGACGATAGCTGCGCTGACGTGCCATCTCGGGCATGCCCTCTGCAAGTTCGGCGCTCAGCTTGCCTGCCTTGTCATCCCAATGGAAACGGGTCACGGCATACTGTCCCTGTTCACAGCGGTAGTTGTCGCCCTCATCCTCATAAAGCAGATAGTCGGCATCGGCACCGGCATAGATACGGAGCTCCCATGGCTCGTCGCTCTCCTGCTGTGCATACTGCTTCACAGGACCCATAGGCACGATGCTGCCTGCCTTGGCAAAGACAGGAATCTGTTCGAGCGTCACCGCCGTCTGCACCGTCTGGCCACCGGCATAATACAGGTTGGTGTGGAAGTCATACCAGCCGGCAGCATGCTTGGGCAGATAGCTGTCATATTGCACAACGCCTGGCTCAAGCACAGGATTGACCAGCAGCGCATGGCCGAACATATATTCGGTATCGTGGGTCAATGCCTCAGCATCCTTGGCAAAGTCGAAGAGCAACGGACGCATCAGGGTGCTGCCCTGTGCCGAAACCTCCCACGCCATACTATATATATAAGGTAAGAGGCGATAGCGCAGTTCGAGCTGTCCGCGCACGATGCGCTCGGCCTCCTCGCCAAAGCGCCAAGGCTCGGTCTCGCTCATGTAGCCATGCACACGCATAGCAGGCAGGAAGGTGGCCGTCTGGATCCAACGCAACATGCGCTCGATGTAGGCCTCATCGGTATATTGACCCCACGGACGGAAGAAACCGCCTGCATCGAACGTCCACCAAGGATGTCCGGCGGCCATCAAGCCCAGGCCTCCCGTAATCTGGTAGCGAAGGGTTTGCCAGTCGTTGCCCACATCGCCCGACCACAGCATTGAGCCATAACGCTGGATGCCGGGGAAACCGCTGCGGGTCAGGATGAGCGAACGGCGCTCTGGGTCGTCCTGACGCAGGCCCTCATACACGGTCTGGCTCACGAGCAACGGATAGACGTTGCGCACCTGCTCGCCTGCCCAGCGGCCATTATCTACGCGACGACCCACCAGGTCATCGTTCTCTGGCTCGGTAGCATCCTGCCACCAGGCATCGATCTTATGCACGAGCAGCTTCTCGCGGAAGTTCTTCCAATAGGCATCGGCAGCCTCGGTATTGAAGAAGTCGATCCACGTGGTGTTGGGAATGTAGTAGCCATCCTCCTTCATCTGCTTGCCAAGCACGGAGTTGTCGTCGATCTTTGACCAGACGGAGAGCATCAGCTTCATGTGCAGCGAGTCGTGCAACTCGGCAGTCAGGGCTGATGGGTCAGGATAGTTGGCCTCGTCGAACTGCATGGCATTCCATCCGTGAGGTCCCCAGTATTGCCAATCCTGCACAATCACGTCGATGGGCAACTGCTTCTCGCGGAAGGTGCGGGCATTCTCAAGAATCTCGGCCGATGAGTGGTAACGCTCGCGGCAATGGGTGTAGCCCAACGCCCACATAGGCATCATAGGCGAATTGCCCGTGAGGTTGCGGTAAGAGGCGATGACCTCGTCGGCCGATCCGGCAAAGACGGTATAATCCACATGATCGGCCACCGGCGAACTCAGCGTGGTGGTGGCATCGACCTTGCGATAGTAGATGATCGGATTGTCATGCTGCGTCAGTTCTGACATCAAAGTGTGATGACCCGCAAAGAGATCCACCATCATAGGCAAAGTAGGTGGAAGCCAGGTGTTGCGGATGTCCACGATGCTGTCACCGTCGATCGAGAGGTTGAAGCGGCTGCTCATCTTGCGACCCACATCGAGCAGCAGGCAGTATCGTCCTGCTTCCTCTACTTCGATTTCGGCCACATAGCAGTTGCGACGACGCAATTCCTGTGCGCCGCCCTCAGTCGTGGTGACGTTGACCAGCTGCGCATCGCCCAGATCCTCCTGACGCACCATGCGGATGCTGTCGGTGGCGGGATTGAAGTCGGTCATGCCGTAGTTGTTCCACAACAGGCCATAGCCGTGGTTGGAGAGCAGCACCGGCATCGAGATCTGCGTATTGACCTGCGTCAGTCGTCGGGTCACGCCGCGCAGGTTGCCCAATCCATCCTGGAACTGGCCAAGGCCGGTAAGGTACTCATCGTCGTCCGAAGCCAGCGTGATGCCTGCGGCGTATGCCTCTTCACCCTGCACGGTGGTGGGGGTCAAGGCGTGGGCGGTCACCTCGGTGAGCAACTTGCCTTCGGCATCGTAGAATCGCACCACCTCCCCTTTCTTATCCACGGTCACGCGAATGTCGGTAGCAGGCACCTCTTGAGCATCTGGATAGAGCCACGTGTCGGGCAAGTCGTACTTATGCTCTTTCTGGAACTGTACGCGCAGGGCATTCGGAGCCATAGGTGTAAGCACCAAGGTACCGTCGGCAAACGGCATCTCGGTGCGACTCTTGATCACCTGAGGACCCTCGCTGCACGAGGCACATACCACCAGGGACAACATCAACAGTTTGAACTGCTTCAACATATTCTATTCTTTAGTTAATGATTACTTGCATCTTTCTGCCTCAACACTTGCGCACATACATGGCACGAATGGCATTGAGCACGGCTATGATCATGATGCCCACGTCGGCAAAGATGGCCAGCCACATGTTGGCGATACCAAAGGCTCCGAGAATGAGGCACAAACCCTTCACGCCGAGGGCCATGATGATATTCTGCCATACGATGCCGAGCGTCTTGCGCGAGATGCGGATGGCTTTGGCGATCTTCAACGGGTCGTCGTCCATCAGTACTACGTCGGCTGCCTCGATGGCGGCATCGCTGCCCACACCGCCCATGGCGATGCCGAGGTCAGCTCGCGACAACACGGGGGCATCGTTCAGGCCATCGCCCACAAAGGCGAGCTTCTCGCCCTTGCCCTGCTTGGCCAACAGCTCTTCCACGCGTTCCACCTTGTCGACAGGCAGCAGCTCGCTATAGACCTTGTCCAAGCACAGTTCCTTGGCCACCTGTTCGGCCACGGTGTGGCTGTCGCCGGTGAGCATCACCGTCTGACGCACGCCCGTCTGGTGCAGGGCCTTGATGGCCTCCACCGAGTGTGGCTTCACGATGTCGCCCAGCACGATGTGGCCGGCATACTGTCCGTCACACGCCACATGCACTAGCGTGCCTGCCGCATGGCAATGGCAGCATTCGATGCCGAGGCTCTTGAGCAACTTGTCGTTGCCTACAGCCACCTGTCGGCCATCGATGACGGCGGTTATTCCGTGGCCGCTGATCTCCTTGATGTCACTCACGCGACTGTGGTCGATGGCCTTGCCGTAGGCACGTTGCAGGCTCTTGCTGATAGGGTGCGAAGAGGCGCATTCGGCCAGGGCGGCAATCTCCAGGATCTGCTCACGGGTGAGAGGGTTCGAGGTGGTTGAGGGGTTTGAAGGGTTTGAAGAGTTCGAAAGGTTTGTAGGGTTTGACTGCATGAAGCACTCGTCATCATGTTCGTCATGGATAGCCACCACTTCGAACACACCTAGGGTCAGCGTGCCCGTTTTGTCGAGCACCACGGTCTTGACCTTCGAGAGCGTCTCAAGGATGTTGGCACCCTTGACCAACACGCCCTCACGGCTGGCACCACCGATGCCGGCGAAGAACGTGAGCGGAATGCTCACCACCAACGCACACGGACAACTGATTACCAGGAACGTGAGCGCACGATAGATCCACGCCTCCCACATCGGGGCCACGCCCATGAAAAGCACGCGTACCAACGGTGGCAACAGCACCAATGCTAAGGCGCCGAAACAAACCGCAGGGGTATAGACACGGGCAAAGCGGGCGATGAAGTCCTCGCTTTGCGACTTGTGCGAAGCGCTGTCCTCCACGAGTTCGAGGATCTTCGACACGGTCGATTCTCCAAATTCCTTCGTGGTACGTACACGCAGCACGCCCGTCATATTGATGCTTCCGCTCACGATCTCCTGACCTTCATGCACCTCCACAGGCAGCGATTCACCAGTCAGGGCCGAAGTGTTGAGCGACGAATCGCCACTCACCACCACACCATCGATGGGCACCTTCTCACCTGGTTGCACCACGATGATCTGTCCCACCTCCACATCGTCGGGATCCACGCGCTCGATGTTGCCCTCCTCGTCCTCAAGGTTGGCATAGTCGGGACGGATGTCCATCAAGGCCGAGATGTCCTTGCGGCTCTTGCCCACGGCATAGCTCTGGAAGAACTCGCCCACCTGATAGAACAGCATCACGGCGATGGCCTCGTTGTAGTCGCCACTCTGTTCATAGATTGCCAGGCCGAAGGCTCCCAAGGTGGCCACCACCATCAGGAAGTTCTCGTCGAACACACGTCCATTGAGGATGCCGCGCCACGACTTGCGGAGTATATCGTAACCGATGATGACATAGACCACCAGATAATAGAGCAAGCCCTTGCCCACACTACCCAGCGGCAGCGCCTCCACATCGGGCACCAGCGCCAGCCCCACGGCAAGCACGGCAGCCACGATGATGCGCGTCAGCATCGTCTTCTGTTTCTTATTCAGACTATACATCTTCAATCGTAAATGGTCAATCGCAAATCATAGGATTTCGAAATCCGGTTCCACCTTCTTGGCCACCTTCAGCATCTCAGCCAGCACGACATCCACGTCGGCACCCTCCTCGAACTCGACCTTCATCTTCTGGGTCATGAACGAGATGCTTGCCTCCTTCACACCATTTACCTTCTTAACTTCTGTCTCTACGAGGTTGGCACAGTTGGCGCAATCCACCTCAATCTTGAATGATTTCTTCATTGTTCTGTTTTTTTCGATTAATACTCTTGTCTCAGCTTTGACGGTGCAAAGTTAAGGCAAAAGGAATGCAAGCAGGTTGCAAACGGCCAAATTGTTAAACCTTCTGCAATCAGGTTGCAACAATCGCAAACACGCATTTGGCATCATGCCGGATGCCTATAAGCCACTGTTACGCTATCGAGATCAGCTGAATCTCGAAGATCAGCGTCGAGAACCCTGGAATCGGCCCGCTGTTGCGTGTGCCATAGCCCTGCTCCTGTGGGATATATACCGTCCAATGGTCACCCACCTTCATGTGCAGCAGGGCCAACGTAAAGCCAGGAATCAGATCGCGGCAACGGAAAGCCTCAGGGCAGTTGCGCTCGAATGAACTGTCGAACACCTTGCCATTGATCAGCGAGCCTCGATAATGGCACGTTACCACCGAAAACTGCTGCGGATTCTTATCGCCCGTACCCGTCTCAATGACCTTATAATACACACCAGCGCCCAAGGTCTTCACCTCAGGATCCTGCGCCAACTTTTGCATATATTCCTCGTTCTGCAGTCTCCACTGCCCCTTCTGCTTCTGCTGTCCCATAAACAGTTGCTTGATCGTACTAAATATTGACATCATAAAATACTATGTATTTCACGCTGCAAAGATACGATTATTTCTCCACATCTCCAAATTTTCCTCACACTTTTTGTTGAAAGTGCCAAATTCACACAGCCCAAAAGTCATAAGGAGAATCCTTTGCGTTCTTCCCTATTCTGCCACTATCTCAGCGGCACAGCCATTGAGCAGCTGGCATTCCTGGCGTGTACACCTCGACTTCCGATCGTCATGCGGCCATGCACTCGGCACCAGAACCAGCACCTGACCCCGGACGCAATAGTCATACAAAGCCCCCGGGCATTGCGTAAAGTCCGTAAAGCCATTGTTGTGGAGCACAATCACCGAATGACCCTCCTTCAGGCAGAAGTCGCGTACCGCAACCTCACGCTCATTGACGAATGGCGACACCAACGCATAACCATTGCGCGCCTTCAACACGCATTCATTCTGATGCTCACGATGCTGCTGCTCAGTATAGATGCGACGTGCATGCACCTGAAAGCGATCCAAACCCAAGAGGTTCACATTGCCGATGGCATCATAGCTTCTGCCAGCCACCACGACGCCACGGATAGGACACAACAATTGCGGCCGGTTATGTTTCAGCCATCGATGCCTCGGATTGTTATGCACGTATTTGATCATCGTCAGCAACTGCCCCTTCCGAATCAGTGGCGTCCTGTCAAAGTCATCGTCAAACAGCCGATGCCCCTCCACCATCTTCGGGCTCTTGATAGGCAAAGCCTTCTCTATATGGAATAGCCCCACACCGCCAGCCGATGAAGCAAGATTTGCTCCATCCCCCACAACGGCGAGGCCCGACGCCCCCACAGCGCTACACAGCCCAGCCCCATTCTGCAGGACACCGCCTTCCTGACCAGCCCCATTCAGCAGGGCACCGCCTTCCTGACCAGCCCCATTCTGCAGGGCACCACCTTCCTGACCAGACCCATTCTGCAGGGCACCACCTTCCCCGTTGCACACATCGGGCGTACCACGCCCGATGCTTCCCCCACACCTCTGCCTCTCCACCTCAGCACGCAGCGCCTTGTTGCACCCCTGCTTCAACCCTCTGATCACATCCCCCAGTTTGCACTCCATGTCCTCCTGCACAAAGAGCACGAAGTGGCAATGCTCTGGCATCACCTGACATGCCAGCACCTTCAGCTGTCGCCCATGCTCCGCGCCATGCATCGGTATGGCGTTGATGCACCGGCTCACAGCGATCCCCAACGGGCTCAGTTCGCACCTCGCCTCATCAGCACTATTGCCCACAATGCGCCCCAACACAGGCTCACGGTCATTGCATACCAGCGTAATGTGATAAATCGAGCGCTTGTGTTCATCATGCCACTTATTAGGCTTGCGGTGAGTAGGACGAATCTCCGAGGGTTTCATATCATTTCAATGTTTATGTCCGCAAAGATACAACATAATTTTGATACTCCCAAATGTTTCGGCCGTTTTTTCACTTTTTCAAAAGAAAGTGCCAGCAATCCAGGAGTGGCTACCTGTGATTGCTGGCACTATGATTAGGTTTGTGTTGGGTCAGAGGAGGTGTCCAACACACCTGTCCCTCCGGACTCTTGGATCCTCGACGATTTGCCCAAATTATGGATGAGATACATATATACCGACAGGTTTCGGTGCCCATCCACCTACATAGACGTGGCTATGCCATTCGTTGCTGCTGTCCTGGAAATACTTCTCAAAGTTCTCCTTCGAGATTACCACCGACAATTTTCTATTTTGATCATCCCAATCACAATTCATGAACTTATCGCCCTTAACCTGAACGCTATATGAGGAACCATCACTGGGGGTATACCAAGACTCTATATACAAATTATTTATGTCGGTTATTCCTGCATAGTCAAAAGTCAATTTGACACCATTTGAAACATTCCACCCGAGAAGTTCCTTAATGCCGCCACCGCCCGAAGTGACGCTTACCCATTGGTATCCTTCAGGTTCATTATCATATTTCCGTGCATTCTCATATGATATTCGATAACCATAGTTTGCATCATAGTTAACCCAAACTGTAACTTCTTTAGGATCAGCTGCTAGGTAGTACGAACTTGCATTCTGATTTACACTAATAGTAGTTATTCCCGTCTTCTTTGCGGTCACATTACCATAAGCATCTACTGTAGCTACATTTTCGTCAGAAGAGAGGAAAGTAACAGCCGAAGCTGCATTGTTTGTAGCATACTGAATAGCCGCCGAATTATGGCTACTATCGAATGTCGAAAGCTCCAATCTCTCTGTCGTCAAAGAGATAACGCTCTTCTCCATCACCTTCACATTAATATTGATTGATGTAGCAGCATTGAAATGTTCACTACCAGATTGTGAAACGGTAATTGTAGCATCACCTATGCTTACACCGCTGATAATGCCAGTATTTTCATCAACCATAGCTACAGATTGATTGTTCGAAGTAAAGCGCACATCGGTTTCCCGATTGTCAGTAGCATAACGTATAGGACTCGTTTCTCCTACAGACATCACGATCTCATGATCCGATGAAACAGCAAGATTTGGCGAAGGTTTAGCACTTGCTTCATACCAAAACAGTGCCATGAGCGGATTTGATTCTGCAGTCACTACATGATCGAACGTAATCGTCATCAGTCCATCCTTTTGTTGATCCTTGATTACTTTTACTACATCAGGATTAAGTGTAAATGTAATGTAACGGTCAGCTGTCAGGTTTCCATCTGCCAATGCTGAAATCTTATTGCCATTGCCATCCTTGAATGATGCAACAGCAGATTCCGAAACCATGACTACCAACTTATACGTAGCATTATATCCCATTTGGTCATGCTTGATTGGGAAGGTAATGTTGTTTTCGCCAAAACCAAGTACACCATAAAACTGTGTAAGAATATTGTTTGCATACGATGGTATAGCACCATTCTCACGAACCAATCCCCAACTGGTTTCAGTCCAGTTAGTATGCATGTTCGACACCCAGGCTTCAAAATCTTTATACTTATTGCGAATGTCCTGTAACTCGATAGGCCACTTCCAGGTCGGATCAGAAATAAGGAAAGCCTGAGGAACGCGAGTCACCCCATCTTTTACAGGAACATGTATCTCATTCTGACTTGTTCCATCCTTATAAGTCACACAGATTCGGAAATTTTGAGCATCTTCAAGTATATTAAATGAATTCTCATTGACAGAGAACTCGTTACTATAGATAGGATCTCGTGTAACGCCATAACTTGCCTCTACATTCACTGGTTGCCCAGTTTCTGCATCGAAGGCTGCATGCAGGTCTGTCAGATTTTCAGAACCAAAAGTGATGTCGTATTCATTTTCATTATCGCAAAACTTAAGACTAACAGGCAATGTACCACCCGCAGCCAATAATTTGACACGAGCTTTAGTTTGGCCTGATACATGCTCTATACCAAACACGACATCATTGAAGTCCCAATCAAATGTTCCTCCTAAATCTTCGCATGCTACAATATACAACATAGGATTTGCATCCATATCCTTATCTATTATGATGGGATTGTACCCATTGGTTGGTAACAGGCGTAATACGACATCATTAAAGTCACAGTCATGACCCCATGCACCATATCCCCAGTCTTCAAAGGCAAGATACAAATTTCCATTGTCATGGAATGTTGCAGCATAAGTATCACGAATGTGGTCAGGAGTAAGGTTGTCCGTTCCTACTCCACCTTCATCAAGATTATAAAGACTATTTGAATAAACATAGCCATGATCAGTTTTAAGTGCGAACCCGAAACGGGTGCCTGACTTCAAAGACACTTTGATACCTTCAGTTCTAATCTTATCATACCCAGAAACGAACTCATTAGCATTAGAATCCCAAACAGTATTAGAAGCATTAGAATATTCAAATGTATCAGCGAACCATAGTTTCTGATCCCAATTATTAGTATTTGAATTATGTGCCTCGAACCATGTACCATTTATTTGATCCCAACTTGTTACGCCATCTACAGTATTGACATGACCTCTATTCATATGCCAAATATGAGTAACCTTAATGGAACCATCTTCATTCTTTATTACATGGCCCCAATCATCATACGTATAAATCCCAAGCTTCTCGCCAAAATCATCTCCCCCTGCACCACCATTATTTGAAGTAATACAATAGACAGGATATAGGGTAAAACTACCCATTGAGACATACTCAAAATTCTGAGTCACTTTGCCAGTATTGTTTACCATCTCTGGCAGTGTATTCAAAGGTGCTTTTAAGTCGGTCAATGTCCATACTAGCTTATCTGCTTTCTCAACAGAGAATGGTTCAGAGCAAGGCATGACAGCTTTGGTCATTGTGTTATTACCAAATTCTACCCTTCCTTTGTGTTCTGTTAGCTCTGCTGGCAGAATCATACGATTTCCATCAGCATCGATCAAACCTACGTATGCACAATCTACCGTAGCGGGCAGATCACACAGGAAGGTATGATCACCGGCTGTAATATGGTCATACTGGCCTGCAAGGTAAGCACAGTTATCTGGGTAACGGGGATTGGCGGTATAAACTTTGACCGTATATTCTCCAGGGAAGTTAACAGTCACATTAAGGCTTACTTGTGATGCAGTGTTCCAAGTCTGGTTCGGATCAATCTGTCCAAACACCTTCTCGAACTCACGATCATATACACTCTTGCGAATATCTTCTTTACTATACCCAAACTCCTCGTCCTGGCAACTGGGCAACAACGCAAGGGCCACAGCACTTAGTGCTGCAGCGGAAAGGATGTTCCTTGAGAATGATTTCTTCATAGACTCTACGTGTATTATTTGTGTGAAAAAAATTGACTAATTAGAAATCAGATACCTAGAATCATAAAGAAAAGTATGTGCGGATGCAAAGTTACACAATTATCCCCACTTATACAAAGATAAGCACCCAAAATTGCATTACAATCTCTTTTAAAAGCTTTTAACAAAGGGTTTGGAAAGTGTAGTTTGCAGAAATAAAGGAAATCTGAGAGGTCTGAAGAATCAAGAAGGTCTGAAAGCTTGAAGGGGGAAAGGAATGTAAAGTTTAGGAAGTATGAAATGATTGAGAGAGAAAGAATTTTAACCTGAGGCTGGTGCGTCGAAGATGAAAACAACTCGATCGGGGAAATGCAGGATAACAGTAAAAAGTGAAGATGTGCCTCTGTAAAGTTACAAAACATCCAAACTAATCATATTGGAGCCATTGTAAATCTGCAAAAGGACGAAATAAGTCGTACCAGAACCTCTGTAAATCTGCAAAAGCACCAAAATAGTCGTACCAGTGCCATTGTAAAATTGCAGAGATGCCAACGCGTACGCGTTCGCATCCCTGCAAATCTGCGAAAGGACGAAATAAGTTGAGCTGGAGCTTTTGTAAAGACGCAGGGATGCCAACGCGTACACGTTGGTATCCCTGGAGATGTGCAGAGATGCGAACGCGTACGCGCTGGCATCTCTGGAGATGTGCGAAGATGCGAACGCGTACGCGCTGGCATCTTTAGATCACTTCGAGGCCATCGCTTGGCATCCAGCCGACGTTGCCGTCGGAGAGTTCGATCTCGGACCAGCCGGAGAGGGTGCTGCGGACGCGTACCTTGAGGCCCTCATGGATGGTGAAGAGCTGGGTACCACTTTCAGCAGGAGAACTACGCACGATGACGGATGGGGTCATGACGATGGCATAGTCGCGCTGAGAGATGCGATCGCGCTGAGCTCCAGCATAATGGATGCAGAGGAGTGTGAGGAGGATGGCAAGGATGCCAGAGTAGAAGCCTGCCTTGCGGAGCCAGACGATGCGACCGAAGAAGTAGGCAAAACAGCAGACGATGAAGAGGAGGAAGAGCACGATGGCGTAGGTACCCCACTCGTCGCACGAGAGCTGATCGCGGAGGGCATTGCTCCAGGTGGTGAAGATCATGGGCTCGATGGCTTCGATCTTATCGACACACTGGAGACGTGCCAGCTCGACGTTGGTGGCAGCATCGGCATGCGAGGGGTCGAGGAGCAGGCAACGCTCGTAGTTGAGGATGGCATGGGGATAGTCCTTGAGCTTGAAGTAGGCACCGCCGAGGTTGTAGTAGAGATCGGGATTGGCTCCATAGGTGTCGAGCACCTGCTGATAGGCATCGATAGAGGTCTGGTAGTGGGTGCTGTCGTACTGGGCCGCAGCCAGATCGAGGAGGTCCTGCTGGGCCCAGGTGCGTTGGGGAATGGCGCAAAGGGCCAGAAGGAAGATGAGGAATATGGAGGTTATTCGTTTCATTGAAGGGGAGTGTTTTTATTACTTCTTGATTTCCGATTCCAGATTGTCGATCACCTGCGAGGTCTTGCGATAGAGTTCGTCCATGGCGCTGGCATCGTGTGATGGGGCGTAGCGGGCGAACTGGCAGGTCTCGAGCACATACTTGACGTCCTGGATGGTGGTGTCGCCCACCTTGTGGTCGAGGAGGGTCTGCTGGATGTTGTCGATGCTGAGGTCGCTGAGCGGGATGCGGAGCTTGTCGCCCACATAGCCGAGCAGAGCCTTGTGGATGGATTCGTAGAAGTTGGTCTCATCCTTGGCCTTCAGGGCTGCGGATGCGGCCTTGAGACGACGCTCGGCCACCTTGCCAGCCTTGCGTGTGCGCTTGCCTACGACATCGGCATTGAGACGCAACTGACGACGGTAGATGATGGCAATGACGATGAAGGCGAGGAATGGAACGAGGAAGAAGAGCCAGTAGAGGACGGAACCGTAGAATGGCTCCTGATCCTTGTCGAGGCTGTCGGCATCGACGTTGTGGAGATAGCGGATGTCGTTGCCAAGTACACGCAGACGCTCCTGGTTGGAACCGCTGAAATCGACAGAACCAGCCGAGGCATTGTCATCGCCAGCCCCCTTCTCGACCACAAGGCTGTGCGAGGAGGTCTGCAGGGTGCGATACTGGCCCGACTTGACATCGAAATAGCCGAACTCCAGGGCCGGAATCTGGAAACTGCCCGAGTGGCGAGGGATGACGGTGTATTCGATCACCTTCTTGCCCTTGACACCTGCCGAGGTGGCAGAGGTGTTGAGATCGACCTTCGGATCGAACACCTCGAAGTCGGATGGGAAATCGGGCTCAGGCTCACGGACATACTTGAGGTTGCCGATGCCTTCGATGGTGATGCGGTAGATGACGGCATCGTTGGTCTTGACCTGACTGGCAGTGAGTTCGGAGCTGACCTTGAAGTCACCCACGGCATTCATGTAGGAAGCAGGCTTGCCCGAAGGGAGCGGCTTGACGCTGAGCTTGCGCTGTGATGACTGGAGAGGAACCTCGACGTTCTGGGTATATTCCATCGGCCAGTCGAAGAAGCCGCCAGAGCGACGGGTGGTGACAATCTGCACGTTGGCCTTGAGCGAGGCGGCAGGAATGGTGAGTTCACCACTGCGCGAAGGGAAGAGCAACCACTTGGCAAGGGGGTACATCTGGTAGTTGGCACCCTGATAGTGCTCAAGGGTGGCCTGAGCGTTGTTGTTGTCCATCTCCTGCACGGTGAAGCCCTCGAAGTCAGGGAGCTTGACCTCAGTAGGGTTGCCCATCTGCGAGTTGCGCCAGTAGAGCTTGAGGGTGGCAACAAGAGCCTCGCCCTCGTAGAGAGAGGTCTTGCTGAGGTCGAGCACGAGGTGGCAGTCGTCCTTGTTGAACTTGCCAGCTGACTGCTGTTGCGACTGCTGGCTGCGACGACTGGACTGGCCGCCGCCCTGCTGCACCTCCTCGTCGGCAGGCAGTACCTTGATGGTGGCTGTGCCTGAGGTCAGGGCCTTGCCTTCGCACTTGCAGGTGGCTGCGGGCAGGGTGTAGGTGCCCTCCTTGGTGGCCAGGAGCACGTAGCTGAAGGTGGTGCGCACCTCGCTGCTGACCTGACCGTTGACGATGCTGGTGCTCGACGACGAGCTGGTGCTTGGGCCATAGAGCACCTCGAAGCCTTCACTCTCGATGGTGGCACGGCACTCGCTGGCACGTGCATTGACCACATACTCCACACGGAACTGCTGACCCACGGCCACGGCATTGGGGGCCTGCAAGCGTATGGTGGCATCGGCCCAGGCTGTGACGATGGTCAACAGGGAAATGATTAGCGAGAAAAGTGACTTTCGCATATAGTGTATTTTTTTGCTTTTTGAATAATGGGCGGGCTTGGGCCTCCCGGGGATGCGGGAGGAACGGGGCTGAGGAGATGGGAGAGAGATTACCAGTCCTTGTCGGTCTTGTGACGTTGCATCTGCTTCATCTGACGCTCCTGGACTTTCTCCTGGGTCTCCTGCTCGTCGCGGTTGTTGGCATTGAGGATGGCTTCGGCCTGCTCCTGGGACATCTGCTGAGGCTGCTGCTCCTGGGCCTGAGGCTGTTGTTCCTGCTGCTGATCCTGAGGATTCTGCTCGTCCTGATTCTGTTCCTCTTCCTGGTCCTGCTGCTGGTCCTGATCCTGTTGCTGATCCTGCTGCTGTTGTTGCTGTTGCTGCTGGTCCTGCTGATCCTGCTGCTGATCCTGGTCATCATCCTGCTGCTGTTCGAGCAGCTTCTGAGCCAGAAGGAGGTTGTAGCGGGCCTCATCATCGCCAGGATTATTGCGCAAGGCACGCTTGAAGTAGTTGATGGCCTCCTGATACTGCTGGGCAGCCATGCAGACATCTCCTGCATTATAGTATGCCTTGGCAGCCAGCTGATGGTTGCCACCCTTCTGCGCCTGCTGGGCAGCATTGACATAGTGACGAAGCGCCTCCTGTGCCTTCTCGTCCTGCTGCTGACGGAACAGGGCGTTGCCAAGGTTGTAGATGGCAAGCGAATCGCTGGCATTGGCATCAAGAGCCGTGCGGTACTGGATCTCGGCATTCAGATAATCCTCCTTATGATAGAGCGAGTTACCATCGCGCGTAGCCTGTCGGACCTTGCGCTGGGCAAAGAGTGAGGTGCTGGCAGAGAAGAGCAATATGAGGAAAAGGAATCTATACATTTTTAAATAATAAATAATAATTGAAACTAAAAATTATTATTTGTCGAAAAGCTTGATCCTGGAGAGCAGGGCATTGGCGCGATCGAGCACAAAGAGATCGAGCAAGAGGAGGATGAGTGCCATCCAGACAAAGACAGGGAACTTGTCCTGATACTCGGCATAGACGTGGGTCTCAAGCTCGGTCTTCTGGAGCGACTGGAGGGCATCGCTGATGACCTGCACGGCACCATTGCCATTGTCGGCATGAGTGTAGGTACCCTCGCCCGCTGCAGCTATGTCGCGTGCCATCTGCTCATCAAGACGTGTGGTGACAGGATTGCCCGAAGCATCCTTGCGATAGGAACCCGGACGGCCAGACTCATCGGGCAACAAGGCTCCCTGGGTGGAACCGATGCCGACGACGTGGGTGTGGATGCCTCGCTGGAGTGCTGCACGAGCGGCACCCTGGGCATCATCCTCATGGTTCTCACCATCGGTGATGAGCACGATGGCCTTCTCGCTGGCCTCGTTGGGTGTGAAGCTGCGGACAGCCAGATTGAGGGCAGCACCGATGGCTGTGCCCTGTCGGCTGACCATGCCAGGTTCGATATTGGCCAGGAACATCTTGGCCGATACGAAGTCGTTGGTGATAGGGAGCTGCGTATAAGCCTCACCAGCAAAGACGATGAGGCCGACCTGATCGTTGTCCATCTGGTCGAGCAGACGCGAGAGCATGCGCTTGGCCTTCTCCAGACGATTGGGTGCAATGTCCTCGGCCAACATGGAATTACTGATGTCGAGGCAGACCATCACCTCGATGCCTTCCTTCTTGACAGTCTGCAACTTGCTACCGAACTGCGGACGTGCAGCAGCGATGATGAGGCAGACAAGGGCGAGCATCTGGAGGATGAACTTGAAGTGAAGCTTGCCAGCACTCACGCCAAACGTGAGCGAACGTAACAGAGCTATGTTGCCAAAACGCTTCAGGGCCTTGCCACGCAGCATACGGGCTACCAAAAAGAGGGCAACCAGCAAGAGGACTGCAAGCAACAGCCAGAGGAGATGGGGATTGGCAAAACGGAAGTTTTCCATAGAGATAGGGGGATAGGGGGCTATAGAAGCAATAGATGCTATAGAGACTATAGAAACTATGGTTTTTAGGGGAAAAATCAGGGGACGCTCTTGAGCAGGGTGTTGCGAAGCACGATGTGAAGCAGGAGCAGCAGGATGGCTCCGAGGATGAAGGGGAGATACTCCTCCTCCTTGTGCGAGAACTCACGTACGGACATCTTGGTCTTCTCCATCTGGTCGATCTCGTCGAAGATCTCGGCCAATGAAGACTTGTCGGTGGCACGGAAATAGCGGCCACCCGTGAGCTGAGCCATGGCACGAAGGGTATCTTCGTCAATGTCGGCCGTGGCTTTCTGCTTGACAGGACGACCAAAGGGATCATAACCCACAGTCACATCGAACTCACCCTTCGAGCCGACACCGATGGTATAGAGACGCACGCCGATGAGCTTGGCCACCTGTGCAGCATCCTTGGGCGAGACATCGCCTGAATTGTTCGAACCATCGGTAAGCAGGATGATGACCTTGGACTTGGCCGAACCCGAGCGAATGCGGTTGACAGCAGTGACGAGGCCGTCACCGATGGCTGTGGAACCACCATCGATGAGATCGAAATTGACGGAATTGATCATATTGCTCACCACAGCATGATCACTGGTCATGGGGCACATCGTGAACGACTCCTTGCCAAAGAGCACCAGGCCGATGTTGTCATTGGGACGACCCGCCACGAACTTAGAGGCTACATCCTTGGATGCCTCCAGTCGGTTGGGACGGAAGTCTTCCATCTGCATGGAGTTGGAGACGTCGAGGCTGATCACGATGTCGATGCCCTCGGTATTGGACTGACTCCAGCTGTCACTGCTCTGCGGACGGGCCAGTACCACGACAGCCAGGGCAAAGGCGCCACACAGGAGGGCGAAGTTGACGTGACGCAGATACTCCTTCCAGCTGCGAGGCAGGTGTGCGAAGGGACTGGTGGTCGAGACCTGCAGGGAGGCCTGTGCCACCGACTGCTTCCACACATACCAGGCGATGACCGGGATGAGCAAGAGCAAAAGGAACAAATATTCGGGATTAGCGAACTGCATTGTCTTCAACTATTTCTTTGTTTTCTTCAATCTCAATCTTCTTGGTCTGTTCGATGAACATGCGGGAGTTCATGAACGAGAGCTGGTTCTCATCGGGCAGCGGCTTGTACTTGGCGAACTTCACCAGATCGGCCAGACGCAGAATCTGGCTGAGGTTGCTGAGCGAAGCCTTCTGTGACTCAGCCAACTCGTAGAGCTCATCAAGAATCTCATCCGTGGTCTTCTCAAGGGCCTGGACTTCGAACCGACGCTCGATGTAGAGACGCAGGATGTCGGTGAGTTCGGTATGGAACTGCTTGTCCTGACCGCTCTGCCAGAGCTTCTTGGTGGCCAGTTCGTCGAGGGCCTGCATGGCCAGGATATGAGCTGGCAGTGGCTTGGCCTTGGGCACAACGACAGGGGCATCCTTCTTGTGCTTCTGCCAATACTGCCATCCGAACCAGGCAGCAGCCAATACTGCGAGGATAATAAGCGGCCAGAGGATCCACCAGATGTAGTCCCAGATGACGAACTCTGGATCCTCGACATCCTTCAGGTCACAGAACTTCTGTGGATCGACCTCTACCTCTTCGAAAGGCACAAATACCTTGAGCGCAAGACTGTTGGTACGAAGCGTATCGCCTGTGGAAGAGACGAACTCGAATGGCGGAATGTAGAGCGTGGCGGAATCGAAGGCATAGACGGTGAGGTCCTGTGCCAGGGTGAGCATGCCATTGCTCTGCTGGAGGGTATCGACGTGAGGCGCCTCGAAGTCATCGAGCTCCAGAAGATAGCGAGCCGAATCATCATAGGCCACGATGCCGCCCTGCTGCATGACGTTCTGCGGGAACTGTATCGACTGTCCCTCAGGAACGATGGCCTGCAGATGGAATGTCATCGGACATCCGAAGGTCACGTATGTACTGTCCATCTGCACGCTCACCGTGGGCTGCTGGGCATAAGCACGTGCACTCCATCCGAAGAGAGTGAGGCACAGAGACAGAAGTATGAATAACTGCTTTATGGGATTTCTCATAATCGTTCTCTCCCCTACTGCGGGGAAGATTGCATTAACTGCGGCGTTTGAACAATGACAAAAGGGCGGGCACAAAATCCTCGTCGGTGCGGATTGACACACTATCGACACGCGAACGCAGGAAGGAATCCTGCATCTGCTGCTGGGTATTCTGCCACCAGTTGGCATAAGCCTGACGGACCTTGCGGCTGCTGGTATCGATCCATCGCTCCTGCCCTGTCTCGGCATCGCGCACCTTCATGAGACCTACGTCAGGCAGTTCCGTCTCACGAGGATCATAGACCTGAATGGCTACGATATCGTGCTTGGAATTGGCAATCTGCAGCGACTGCAGATAGGGTTTACTGTCGAAGAAATCACTGATGATGAAGGTGGTGCAACGCTTCTTCTGGGCATTGGAGACGTACTTGATGGCACTGTCGATGTCCGTGCCACGCTGCACGGGCTGGAACTGCAGCATCTCGCTGATGATGGCCAGCACATGCTTCTTGCCCTTCTGCGGCGGGATGTAACGCTCGATGCGGTCACTGAAGAAGATGACGCCGATCTTATCGTTGTTCTGAATGCCCGACATGGCGAGGGTGGCAGCGATCTGGGTGATCTGCTCCTGCTTGGTCTGCGTGGTGGTGCCGAACTCGCGGCTGCCACTCACATCGATCATGAGCATGATGGTGAGTTCGCGCTCCTCCTCGAAGATCTTGATGTGGGGCTTGTTCTGACGGGCCGTGACGTTCCAGTCGATGTCGCGCACGTCGTCACCATACTGGTACTCACGCACTTCGGCAAATGACATGCCGTGTCCCCTGAACGCCGTCTTGTAGGAACCTGCAAAGACATTGGCGCTCAGGCCACGCGACTTGATCTCGATCTGTCGGACTTTCTTGATGAGTTCTGTTGTTTCCATAAATCGAACGATGTTCGAAATGATAAAATGATAAAATTAAAAAATGAAAGAATTCCTGCAAGACAAAAAATGAATCATACTTGGCATTTTATCATTATTTCATTCTTTAATTCTTTCATTTCGAAATTAAGGCACTTCTACCTTGTTGAGAATCTCAGCGATTACCTCCTCGGCGGTGAGGTTGTTGGCCTCAGCCTCGTATGAGAGACCGATGCGGTGACGCATCACATCGGCACAGATGGCACGGATATCCTCAGGGATGACATAGCCACGACGCTTCAGGAAGGCGTATGCACGGGCTGCAAGGGCAAGGTTGATAGAGGCACGAGGCGAAGCACCGTAGGCAATCATATCCTTCATGTTCTCCATACCGTACATCTCAGGGTAACGGGTGGCAAAGACGATGTCGATGATGTACTTCTGGATCTTCTCGTCGATGTAAACCTGCTTAACGACCTGACGGGCATCGAGAATCTCATCGACACTCATCACTGGCTTGATGTCAGACTTGAAGCCCATGAGGTGGTTTGCCACGATACGCATCTCCTCTTCCTTCTTAGGATAGTCGATCTTGACCTTGAGCATGAAACGGTCGCACTGGGCCTCAGGGAGTGGGTAGGTACCCTCCTGCTCGATAGGGTTCTGGGTGGCCATTACGAGGAAAGGCTTGTCGAGCTTGAAAGTCTCGCTACCGATGGTGACCTGACGCTCCTGCATGGCTTCGAGCAAGGCTGACTGCACCTTGGCAGGAGCACGGTTGATCTCATCAGCCAAAACGAAGTTGGCAAAGACAGGACCCTTCTTGACGGTAAACTGCTCACTCTTCTGCGAATAGACCATGGTACCGATCACGTCGGCAGGAAGCAAGTCTGGAGTGAACTGGATGCGGCTATACTTGGCGTCGATAAGCTGCGAGAGGGTCTTGATGGCAAGGGTCTTGGCCAAGCCAGGAACACCTTCCAGCAGGATGTGGCCATCGGCGAGCAAGCCGATGAGCAGCGATTCGACAAGATGCTTTTGACCAACAATGACCTGATCCATACCCTGGGTCAGGACACCTACGAATGAGCTCTTAGATTCGATGAGCTCGTTCAATTCTCGAATGTCAACCATTTTTCTGTATATGTTTATTTTGTTATTATTTACACTATCGGGTCGAAGCACACAAAAGGATGCTTCAAATCGGGTGCAAAGATAGCGTATTTCTACGAAATATGCAAGAGTGCTACGTACAAAAAATATAAACAGGAAATAGATTTCAGTTAAAAATGTTAAAGTTTAACGAAGATTAGATTTTCGGAGGCATATAATCGGCTCAGATTGACACAAAAAAACACCCTCGGGAGCAATGCTTCGAGGGTGTTTCTTGTGGTGTAGCGAGGGTTCGAGTTATGGAGGCATCGAAATATCGAAGTTTCGAGGTGACGACGTATCGATTGCTTAATGGATGTCGTCCAGATCGAATGGCGTGGCCTGATAAACGTAGTAGTTGAGCCAGTTGGTGAACAGCAGGTTGGCTGTACTGCGCCAGCGGACGAGAGGGCCGTTGTTGGGATTGCCATCGCGATAATAGTTGACAGGCATGTCGATGGGCAAGCCCTTGGCCAGATCACGCTTGTACTCCTTGTCAAGCGTATCAGGAGCATACTCAGAGTGACCAGTAACGAAGATCTCGCGGCCATTGCGGGCCATGACCATATAGACACCACTCTCACGGCTCTCAGCCAGGATCTCGAGCTCGGGATGCTTGACGATATCCTCACGACGCACCTCGGAATGACGGCTGTGTGGCACATAGAACTCATCATCGAAACCTCGGAAGATGGGACAAGCAGGATCGGCCTTGCCATGCTTGAAGATGCCGAACATCTTGTGCGTGAGCGGATACTTGGGCACGCCATAGAAATGGTAGAGGCCAGCCTGCGATGCCCAGCAGATGTACATCGTGGAAGTGACATGGGTGCTGGCCCAGTCGAAGATCTCCTGCAACTCCTTCCAGTAGGTCACCTCCTCGTAGTCGAGCTGTTCAAGTGGAGCACCGGTGATGATCATGCCATCGAACTTATGTCCCTTGAGCTCATTGAATGGCGTATAGAAACGCTCCATGTGCTCGCTGGAGGTGTTCTTGCTGATGTGGGTCGAGATCATCATGAAGGTGATTTCGATCTGCAATGGGGTGTTCGAAAGCAGGCGGATCAGGTCGTTCTCGGTCTGTTCCTTGATAGGCATGAGGTTGAGGATGCAGAGCTTGAGGGGACGGATACGCTGGGTATCGCCCTTCTCGTAGTCCATCACGAAGATGTTCTCCTTCTTCAATGCCTCGATAGCTGGGAGGTTCTTAGGAAGTCTTAATGGCATTCTGTTTTGCTTAATTTGGGTTCAAAAGGCGAAGCCCTGGTTCAAGAGGTCAAAAGGCGAAGCCTCGGTTCACGGGTTCTAAGGGCAAAGCACTTTAATTCATCACCACGAGGAACCTGCTGTTGCTCCAGAAGGCCGACTGATCGGTGATCACGAGCTTCAGGGTCTTATCGGCCTGGGTCTGCAGCTCATACGAATTGGCAGGGTGCGAAGAGAGGATCTTAGCACTCTTACTGCCCAGGGAGAGCGACGAAAGCTCGCGGATATCCACCTCGGTAAATCCTTCGCTGGAGAAGCCCTGGGTGGTGAGACGCTTCTTGCTGAATGCACCGCCCTCGATGAGGCCGAGTTCCTTGAGCTGCTTCTTGTCGGCAATGACATAGAAACCGGTGTTGAGCATCTTGTCCTGCACGCTGATGACCGTCTCCTGAGCATCGCTCTTCTGCTGGGTCTCGGCCAATGCAGTCTGGGTCAGCTCCAGATTGCTGTTGAGTTCGCTGATGCGCTGGCCCATCTGTGCCACCTGATTCTTGTAGCTGGTGACCGAAGCCTCATACTCCTTCACCTCGTTCTGCAGGCGATCGATGGTCTTCTTGAGTTCCTTATTCTTGCCAAGCTGGGCGCTGTAGTTCTTCTGCAGTTCCTCAAGGGCGGCCTGCTTTTCGTTGATGGTCTGCTGCACGAGCTGCAACTTCTGCATCAATCGGTCGCGCTGAGCCAGCAGACTCTGGTCCTCGCCATTGCTGACGTTGATCTGGCCATTGATCTGATCGAGCTGCTCGGTGACAGCCTTGAGGGTGGTATTGAGGTCGTAGATCTCATTGCCTTGCTGCAACGCCACAAGCATCAGGCTGTCGTTGGTGTTGGTCGCCTGCTGATACTGCTCCTGACTAACTTGGTTACAGCTTGCCATCATGGTGCATACAAGCGCCATGATGATGAATTTAATCTTCTTCATCTTCTTCGTTTGTTATGTTGTTTTTATACTTGTTCTTGTGTACTTTCTTTTCCTTGGGGGCCTCAGGCATTCCGCCCAGAAGCAGCACAATTTCGCCCTTGGGCTCATTGGCTGTGAAGTGGTCGATGAGCTGTCGCAAGGTGCCTCGCTGGGTGTCAGAAAAACGCTTGGAAATCTCACGGCAGACGGCAGCCTGACGCTCTTCGCCACACACCTTGGCCAGCTGTTCGAGGGTCTTGACCAGACGGTAGGGACTCTCGTAGATAATACTGGTGCGAGGGTCGGCAGCCAGGATCTGCATGCGTGTCTCACGACCTTTCTTCTGCGGCAGGAAGCCCTCGAAGCAGAACTTGTCATTGGGCAAGGCACTCTGCACCAAGGCTGGCACAAAGGCTGTTGCTCCAGGCAGGCACTCCACCTCGACACCCAATCGGGCACATTCGCGCACCAGCATGAAGCCTGGGTCGCTGATGCCTGGTGTTCCGGCATCGCTCACAAGTGCCACGGTGAGACCAGCAGCAATCCTTTCAGCCATGGCGGCAGAGGTCTCATGCTCATTGAACTTATGATGGCTCTGCATGGGCACATGGATGTCGTAGTGCTGCATCAGGACCGACGACGTACGGGTGTCTTCGGCCAGGATGAGGTCTGCCTCCTTGAGCACACGGATGGCTCGGAAGGTCATATCCTCCAGATTGCCTACGGGGGTGGGTACTACGAAGAGCTTTGCCATAAGAATTAAAAAATAAAACGGTATTTCACGCTAAGCGACTGCAAAGTTAGTCCTTTTTTCGTTATATAGTGCAAAACAAGACACGATTTCGGAATAATATTCTGTGTTTGCCGAACTTTTGCATTATGGAATGAGCGAAAGCAGTACTTTTTCCATGCCTCGGCGCACCTCCGAAGGCTTGCCAGCGTAGTTATTGACCATGATGCAGATCTCGTAGTGCTTGCTGTTGGTGCCGGTGATGTAGCCTGCGTAGGTCACAGCCGTCTTGAGGGTGCCCGACTTGAGACGGCCTCGTCCTGCCAGTCGGGTATCGCGCAAAAATCTTTTCAAGGTACCCTCCTGCCCTACCACAGGCAGACTCTGCACAAAGTCAGAATTGCCCTTCATCTGCTGCAAGAGCTGCACTATGAAATGGGCTGTCACACGGTCGCTGGGTGCCAGGCCGCAGCCGTCGAACATCCAGAGGCACTCGGTGTCGAGACCTCGTTCCTCCCAGTAGCTCCTGATGGTGGTCAAGGCACTGTCGAGGCTGCATGAAGGATGCAGCATACGTGCCAGCGTCTCAGCCTGGAGGTTCAGGCTCTCATGATTGGTGTCATAGATGACCTCACGTAGCGTACGACCTGCATCGGGCAGAGAATCCGAGAGTGGTGGCATATAGTCGGTGTCGATGTCCTCAATGAGCCAGTCGGGATTGTAGCATTCCAAACCTGGCAGTGCCACCTGAACGGTATCGATGATGGCAGCACTGTCGGGCAGCACATAGTCACCGCCCAGCATCTTGAGAGCAGTGGCTGTGGTCACCAGTTTCATGACCGAAGCGGGTGCCATCAGTCGGTCTGGGTCATAGCTGTAGATGGTCTTGCCGTCGCGTGTCACCTCCAGTGTGACGGTGGCATGCTTCAAGGCCGGACTCTTCAGCCAGTCGTGGAATTCGTGTGGCAATGAATGTGTTTGTGCATTGACCACAAAGCCGAAACCTTGCAGCAATGCACAAATCAGTATGAGTAGTCGTAAATATCTATGGAAAAATACTCGCATGAACCAAACCAATAGTCAAATGGTACTTATTTGCGATGATAGCGCTTGAGGGAGATGTTGCGCAAGAAGGTGGGCGACTGCACAGAGTCAGGTGAGACAAGCGTCAGGTTCAGGATGACAGAACCAAATGCCTTGGCCGAATCAGGCACTATCTGGAAGTGCTGTTCTCCATCTGCTTCAATCACAATGGCTTCGGCACCGACTGGGCGCTTCATCATGTAGTCACGATACTTGTTCGTGGCATTGTCAAAATCCTTTTCACGTGGACGCAACGACATGGATGCCAAGAGTTTCTGGCCTTTGACCAGCTTGCTTACGTCAAACGACCAGCGCAGGGTATCGCCAGCCACATAGTTACTGTCGGTCTGCAGTTCCCACAGGCGGTATGAGGTGCGTCGCTCCTGGTCGAGCACCAGATAGTCGCG
Organism: Bacteroidales bacterium; assembly: GCA_045628525.1. Taxonomy (GTDB): domain Bacteria; phylum Bacteroidota; class Bacteroidia; order Bacteroidales; family UBA3663; genus Liminaster. Next base: position 7,362 of record JAZQPJ010000039.1, on the reverse strand, counting down.
CAAGGTCCACAGTTCAACGCTATCACCAGCCTCACTCACATCGAAATCCTTCGACTCGGCCACAAGCAGGTTCCAGACGTCATACTCCTCGTTGAGTCGCTCCTCAACATGCGAATACACACGCACAAAGAGTTTCAGATGCTTGGCATACCACATCAGCGAACTGTCATATTGCTCACGAGTGACACCATGCTTCACCAGCACCGAGGCCATGATGGACTGCTGATAGGTCTCGTCATTGATGTGTCCCTTCTGCAGTTCGAGCAACCCTTCAGAACGATGAACATCGACAAGCAGATCGACCATCTCATCGTCAGACAACACCGACTCCGGACGATCAATGCACGAAACACTGACCATCAGGCAAAGCAATGAAGCAATTATGTAGGATACGAATCGATGCACAGATGAATAGGACGATAGGATTATTTCTTGTCTTTCTTCTTGTCAAACAAAGTCTCCAGCCTTGAGAAATCCTTGCGGAAGAAGAGGATCAAAGAGACGACACCCACTGACACACAGGCGTCAGCAAAGTTGAACACAGGCTTGAAGAACATGAATGGCTCGTCGCTGCAGGGTGCCCACGAAGGCCACTTGAAGCTGAAGCCCAGCCACTCCATGGCCTGACCTGCCACAGGGAATGTGTCTGGCCAGTCAAAGCGGATGAGCGGGAAGTAGAACATATCCACCACCCTGCCCTTCAGCCATTCACCGGCGGGCATCAATCCCTCAGCCTCATTGGCCCATTGAGCCACATGACCATAGCTGTCGGTGAACCAACGGCCATAGAACACACAGTCGATGATGTTGCCCACCGCTCCAGCCAGTACCATGGTGACTACCACCACAAAACCTACGCTCACAGCACGATGGCGGATGGCCTTGTAGAGTACCCAGCCAAAGAGGCCAGAGCAGAGGATGCGGAAACTGGTGAGCAGCACTTTGTTCACGAGCTCCATGCCGTAGGCCATGCCGTTGTTCTCAATGAACGACAGGTAGAACCACGACGTCACCTCTACCGACTCATGCAGGTAGAAATGGGTCTTGATGTAGATCTTGATGATCTGGTCGATGACGATGAGCAGCACAAAAAGGCCCACAGCCATCGTCCCTTGTTGCTTGGCAGTCACTCTTTAACTCTTTAACTCTTTAACTTTTTGTCCAAAACCGGCTCAGCGTCTCTTCTGCTTGGCCTCCACACTCAACGTGGCATGAGGCACAGCACGCAGACGCTCCTTGGGAATGAGCGTATGGGTGACGCGGCAGATGCCGTAGGTCTTGTTCTCGATGCGCACCAAGGCACCACGCAGGCCCTTGATGAACTTCTCCAGACGCGAAGCCTTGAGGCCAAGTTCCTCACGGTTGAGGGTCTCGGCGCCATCCTCCATGTTCTTGAACACAGGGGCAGTGTCACGGTCACCATTGTCACCATTGCGCATACGAGAGCGAATCTCGTTGTACTCCTCCAGGGCAGCGGCCAGCTTCTGGTCCACCAGTTCCTTGAACTCTGCCAATTCCTCGTCAGAATAACGGAGTTTCTGTTCGTTATTTTCCATAGTGTTGTGAGTATTTAGTTTTTTAGATAATATACGTGTTAAGAACCACAGATGGGGGTAAGCCATCTGTGGTGTTCGTAATTCCTTATTTCGTGATCGAAGCCTTGAGCACGTACTCGTCCATATCGAGCTCGGCAGCACCTTCACCCACAGCACCTACCTCGATGCTGGTGGCCAGTACCTGACCTGCGATGTAGTCCTTGTACTGTGCAATGACGGCATCGGTCTGCTCGTTTGGCTCAATGACCACCTTGATGCGGTCAGTCACCTCGAAACCTGCGGTCTTGCGATGGTTCTGGATGCGCTTGATGAGCTCACGTGCAATGCCCTCCTGACGAAGTTCCTCGGTCACGGTGATGTCGAGTGCTACAGTCACACGGCCTTCGCTGGCTACATTCCAGCCTGGCATATCCTCTGAGATGATCTCCACATCCGAGGTGAGGATCTCCACATCAGTGCCATCGAGCACGAAGGCCACCTTGCCCTCCTTCTCGAGCGAAGCAATCTGATCCTGTGGCAATTCAGCCAGGGCTGCAGCTACGGCCTTCATCAGCTTGCCGTAACGCTTGCCGAGCTCGCGGAAGTTTGGCTTCACCTTCTTGACCAATACATGGTCGTCGCCACCGGCAATCTTCAGCTCCTTGATGTTGGTCTCGCTCAGGATGAGGTCCTTCACAGCCAGGATGTCCTGCTCCTGTTCAGCGTCAACGGCTGGGAACATGATGGTCTGGAGTGGCTGACGTACGTTGAGCTTCGAGGTCTTGCGGATCGAGAGGATCAGCGAGGTCACGGTCTGAGCCAGCTGCATCTTGCGTTCCAAAGCAGCATCGGTAACACCAGCCACTGGGAAGTCAGCCAGGTGTACCGAGACATTCTTGTCACGGCCAGATACTGCATTCAGGTCGCAGAACAGCTTGTCGGCATAGAATGGAGCGATTGGAGCCATCAGCTTGGCCACGGTCTCCAGGCAGGTGTAGAGGGTCTGGTATGCAGCCAGCTTATCCTCATTGAGGTCGCCAGCCCAGAAACGCTTGCGGTTCAGACGCACATACCAGTTCGAGAGGTTGTCGCACACGAAGGTCTCGATCAGACGGCCAGCCTGGGTTGGCTCGAAGTTCTCGTAGTTCTTCTCCACCTCCTGGATGAGGGTCGAGAGTGAAGAGAGAATCCAGCGGTCGATCTCAGGACGCTTCTCCACAGCCACCTCTGCCTCAGCACCTGTGAAGCCGTCGATGTTGGCATAGAGGGCAAAGAGCTTATACGTATTAAATAATGTGCCGAAGAATTTGCGGCTCACCTCGGTCACACCTTCCGGGTCGAACTTGAGGTTATCCCAAGGCGAAGCGTTGGTGATCATGTACCAGCGCAATGGGTCAGAGCCGTACTTCTCGATGGCACCGAATGGGTCGATGGCATTGCCCAGACGCTTTGACATCTTCTGGCCATCCTTGGCCAAAACCAGACCGTTCGAAACGACGGCCTTGTAAGCCACTGAGTCGAAGATCATGGTGCCCAATGCGTGCAGGGTGAAGAACCAGCCACGGGTCTGATCCACGCCCTCGGCAATGAAGTTGGCTGGATAGATGGTGCGGTTGTCGAATGCCTCCTTGTTCTCGAAAGGATAGTGGATCTGAGCATAAGGCATGGCACCTGAGTCGAACCAAACGTCGATGAGGTCGAGCTCACGGGTCAGCACAGCACCACTGGCCGAAACCAGCTTGATGTCATCCACGTATGGACGGTGCAGGTCGATCTTGTCGTAGTTCTCCTGAGTCATGAGGCCAGGCACGAAGCCCTTCTCCTTGTATGGGTTCTTGGCCATCACGCCGGCTGCCACTGCCTTCTCGATCTCATTGTAGAGCTCCTCTACCGAACCGATGCACAGTTCCTCACGGGTGTCACGATTGCGCCAGATTGGCAATGGAGTGCCCCAGTAGCGTGAACGTGACAGGTTCCAGTCATTGAGGTTCTCCAGCCACTTGCCGAAGCGGCCTGTGCCGGTTGACTCTGGCTTCCAGTTGATGGTCTTGTTGAGCTCAATCATGCGGTCACGACAGGCGGTCGAACGGATGAACCATGAGTCGAGTGGATAGTAGAGCACAGGCTTGTCAGTACGCCAGCAGTGTGGGTAGTTGTGCACATGCTTCTCCATGCGGAAGCACTGGCCTGCCTTCTTCATCTCCAGTGACATGATGATGTTCAGGTCATCGTCCTTGGCAGCAGCCTCGGCATTGTACTTGCCACCCTCGTTGTACTTAGGGGCGTAGGCATTCTTCACGAAGTCACCCTCATGCACACCGTAGGCAGCCTTATCGACGCACTTCTCGACGAATGGCTCAGCCAACTCCTCGCAGACATAGTACTTACCAGTCATGTCAACCATCGGACGGGTCTCGCCCAACTTGTTGATCATATACAGGCCTGGCACCTCGGCAGCCTTGGCCACCTTGGCATCGTCAGCACCGAAGGTTGGTGCGATGTGTACGATGCCCGTACCGTCCTCGGTAGTCACATAGTCACCAGGGATCACACGGAAGGCACACTCGCTCAGTTCCACGAACTTGTCCTTGCCGTACTCGAACACCTTCTCAGGGTGCTCTTGCGCGTACTTATTTATATATGGTGCAGCCAGGTCGCTTACCTGCTCGCAAGGCTTCACCCAAGGCATCAGCTGCTGGTACTTCATGCCCACCAGGTCGGTGCCCTTGAAGCGAGCCACGATGCGGTAAGGCAGCTTCTTGCCATCCACCTTGTCGATGTCCAGCGCCTCCATCTCGGCCAATGTCTGGAGCTCCTCGCCTGCCAGATAAGCCTTCAGTCGGGCCTCAGCCACAATCACGGTCAGCTTCTCGCCATTGTATGGGTTGAAGGTCTGGGCAGCCACATAGTCGATGTTTGGACCCACGCAGAGTGCGGTGTTCGAAGGCAAGGTCCAAGGGGTGGTCGTCCAAGCCAATACAGCCAGCTTGCCCCACTCGGTCAGAGCCTGTAATTTGTCATTTGTAATTTGTAATCCACAGCAATCTTTGACCTCAAAGATCGCCGTTGCCGTCATATCCTTCACGTCACGATAGCAACCCGGCTGGTTCAGCTCGTGGCTCGACAGGCCTGTACCTGCGGCTGGCGAATATGGCTGGATGGTGTAGCCCTTGTAGAGCAGGCCCTTCTTGTAGAGCTGCTGCAGGAGCCACCACAGGGTCTCGATGTAGCGGTTGTCGTAGGTGATGTATGGATCGTTCAGGTCCACCCAGTAGCCCATCTTGTGGGTCAGGTCGGTCCACTCCTTGGTGTACTTCATCACCTCCTTGCGGCAGGCAGCGTTGTAGTCATCCACTGAGATCTTCTTGCCGATGTCCTCCTTGGTGATGCCGAGCATCTTCTCCACGCCGAGCTCCACAGGCAGACCGTGGGTGTCCCAGCCAGCCTTACGCTTCACCTGGTAGCCCTTCATGGTCTTGAAACGGCAGAATATATCCTTGATCGAACGTGCCATCACGTGGTGAATGCCTGGCATACCATTGGCCGACGGTGGGCCCTCATAGAACACGAACGATGGATGACCCTCACGTGTGGTCATCGACTTCTCAAAGACGGAGTTTTCGTCCCAATGCTTCAGGACCTCCTTGTTGACGTCCGAAAGATTGAACTGCTGATATTCTGCGAATTTCATTTTTGAGTATATTGAGTTAATTTTTTGACAATTTGCGGGCGCAAAAATAATAATTTATTTTTTAAACACCAAATTTTGCCCTCTTTTTTCTCTGCTCCTCCCCTCCTTTTGACTATTTTTCACACAATCAACGGGGCAAAGATAGCAAATCAGAGTGCCAACTTGTATATCTCCATCGTGGCAGCAGCATCCAGTGGCATATAGCCGCCAGGCAGGATTTCGCCCTTGAGTCGGTGCAGACGCGTGTTCAGCAGCTCCAGATCGGGGTGCTCGATGCCCAGTTGTGCAAACGTCACAGGCATCTTCAGCACGTCGTGCAGCCATGTCTTGAGCTTCAGGGCTCCTGCCAGTGCATCCTCGCGCTCATTGCCCGAATCGGCCACACCCAGCACACGATGAGCCAGCTGTGCCACCATGTGCGGATTATGGTCGGCAGCATATTGCAGGAAGGCAGGGAAGATCACGGCAAGACCCGCACCATGCGTCACGTCATATTCAGCCGAGATCTCATGCTCCATGGCGTGGCTGTTCCAGTCCTCCTGACGCCCCAGCGAACAGGTATCGTTATGGGCAATGGTGCCGCACCACATGATGTTGGCACGGGCTTCGTAGTCATTCGGATTCTGCATCAGTCGCTCTGCCGTCTCCATGATAGCCAGCAACATACCCTCAGCCAGTCGGTCACCGATCATGACATCGGGCGTATTGCTCAGGTAACGCTCCAGAATGTGTGCCATCATATCGCTGATACCACTGGCCGTTTGCCAGGCAGGCAGGGTCATGGTCAGCACAGGGTTCATCACAGCAAACTTCGGACGCAGCAGCATCGGCTGTCGCAATCCATTCTTCACCCGGGTCTCGGTGTTCGTGATCACGCTGTTGCCCGATCCCTCGCTACCTGCTGCCGGAATCGTAAGCACCACACCCAGAGGCAGTGCCTTCGTGGGCTTGGCCTTGCCGATGTAGAAGTCCCAGAAATCGCCCTCATAGTAGTAACCCACGGCAATGGCCTTGGCAGTATCAATCACTGATCCGCCACCCACAGGCAACAGGAAATCGGGCTCAAAACCCTTGGCCAGCTCCAATCCCTCACGCACCTTCGTATCAACAGGATTAGGCTGCACACCAGCCAGTTCACACATCTCGATACCCGCAGCACAGAGTGACTCCCTGACACGATCCAGCAACCCCGAACGCACCACACTGCCACCACCATACACGATCATGACACGTCGTGCACCATACTTCAGGCAGAGCTCACCCGTCTGCCCCTCCGTCTCACGTCCCAACACAAATTCTGTCGGGCTATAGAATGTAAAGTTATTCATTGGTTATAATATTTTATAGTTGTTTTCATTCCATAATCAAAGCACCCTCTACTATTTTCTCTGCCACATCATTTAGATAAAGGCATTGATCCCTGGAGATCTTTATACTTTCCATGTGGAACTCCCAAGGGCTGATCTGTAGCAAAATCCCCTTAGCACAGGCGTCAAAAGCTCTGCCTGTGGGTTTGTAGAGCTTCGGGAAGCCATTCTCCCTCAGCAGGATGATGTTGTATCCACGACTCATCGCCTCCTTTATCACCTCCTTCTCCTTGGGCGCGATGGCAGCACTCACCAGCACACCGCCACGTTCACCGCAATCCAGCCATTCCTTCCTGAGTCGGTCATTTTCCATATCGGTATATCTGCGATGCACGATGACCGCCATCTTGTCCGGGATGTCGAGCAGGAACCTGTTGCCAACCACCTGGCATCGCTCACCAGCCACCTCCATGTCCGAAAGAACAGTAAACAGCTCAGGGTTCTGTCGCTTCATCATCAGTCGTCGTGGGTTGTCGTCCAGGTAGTTCTTCCAATTCTCCAGTTGCCCCTCATGCATCAGGATCTTGTCGCAGTAGCCTGCTTCGAATAGCACTGGGCGCATTTCTTCGGGAGAAGCCGAAGGAACCGTAGCCTGCCTATTGGGCACCATCCCAGCCACCGTTCCTGCTGCTTGTCCGGCTGTCCCAGCCACCGTTCCTGCCGCTTGTCCGGCTGTCCCAGCCACCGTTCCTGCCGCTTGTCCGGCTGTCCCAGCCACCGTTCCTGCTGCTTGTCCGGCTGTCCCAGCCACCGTTCCTGCTGCTTGTCC
>JAZQPJ010000038.1:0-31127 GCA_045628525.1 Bacteroidales bacterium | reverse complement strand
ATATTCCTCACTGCTGCCTCCCGTAGGAGTTTGGTCCGTGTCTCAGTACCAATGTGGGGGACCTTCCTCTCAGAACCCCTATGGATCGTCGCCTTGGTGGGCCGTTACCCCGCCAACTAGCTAATCCAACGCATGTCCATCCGTAAGCAATAAATCTTTAACTTCAAAATGATGTCATTCTAAAGTGTTATGCGGTATTAATCCAGCTTTCGCTGGGCTATCCCCCACTTACGGGCAGGTTACATACGCGTTACTCACCCGTGCGCCGGTCTCACCCCCGAAGGGGATCTCCCTCGACTTGCATGTGTTAGGCCTGTCGCTAGCGTTCATCCTGAGCCAGGATCAAACTCTTCGTTGTATTTTTCTTATCTTTAGCTCCGAAGCAGATGCTTCGGGAACTGTGACAAATTTGTTTGAATTGACTAGGTTTGTACTACTATTCTTACCTATACAGGTTGTATGATTTCACTCTTTCAAAGATCGTTTGCTTGACGCCCCATTTTGAAGCGGAAGCGAGTGCAAAGATAGGGCAAAAATTCGTACCCGCCAAATTTTTCAGCAACTTTTTTCGAAAAAAGTGCAAAAAACTGCAAAAAATGGGGGCAAAACTTGCGTTTTTATCAAATAAACGTTACATTTGCACCATAATTTGAACTAAAAACAGATGAAGGACGACGAATAGCTGAACAAAAATAAATTCGTACCTTCGAACAACAAAAAAATATGAAAGATTTTGCATACAAGATCGAAATGAAGACGCGCGATTACGAATGTGACGTGCAGGGAGTGGTAAACAACGCCAATTACCAGCACTATCTGGAAGTGACGCGACATGAGTTCATACAGCACGTGGGCATGAGCTTCGAAGGCTGGCACAACGAAGGCATCGACGTAATGGTGTCGAAGGTGACCATTGCCTACAAGGCTTCACTGCACGGCGGCGAGGAGTTCATCTCGTGCCTGAATCTGCATCGTCAAGGTGTACGCTACGTATTTGATCAGGAGATCTACCGCAAGAGCGATGAGAAACTCTGCATCAAGGCACAGGTAGAGTGTGTATGTGTTGTCAATGGCGTATTGACCCGTGGCGACGAGATAGCAGAAGGCTTTGCCGAATATTTGCAATAAAAAGAATACACATTATATATAATATATAGCATACACAAAGGAAACAGCCTCCCGAGAATATGAACGAAGAACTCAAATATTTCTTGGCCCTTATGTCCATCAAGGGGATTGGTTCGATACGAGCCCGTCACCTGATTGATGCCTTTGGCAGTGCCAAGGCTGTTTTCGAAGCCGATGACTCGTTGCTGGCAAACATACCCAACGTGCGACAATCCCTGTTGGAAGGGCGTAATGATCCTGCATTGATGATGCGCATCGAAAAGGAAATGCAATTCATCGAGGCACACCACATCAAAACGCACGCCTATGGACAGGCCGATTACCCGACACGCCTGATAGAATGCCCAGATGCCCCTACCCTGCTCTTCCAATTGGGAGAAACCGATCTGAACAGCGCAAAGATCGTGAGCATCGTGGGAACACGTAGCTGCACGCAATATGGCCGAGACCTGGTGCATCGCTTCATAACGGAGCTGAAGACGATGGTGCCCGATGTCATCATTGTCAGCGGACTTGCACTAGGCATCGATGTCGAATCGCACAAGGCAGCACTCGAAAATACAGTCCCCACGGTCGGTGTCGTAGCCCACGGATTGGACAGGATCTACCCCACACAGCATCGAACCATAGCCCGACAGATGGTCCATGACGGGGGCAGCATCGTGACAGAATACCTCAGCGGCACCACTCCCGAGAGGGGCAACTTCCTGGCTCGCAACCGCATCATTGCAGGATTGGCCGATGCTGTGATTGTGGCAGAGAGCAAGGATAAGGGAGGCAGTCTGGTGACAGCATCCATAGCGCTTGACTATGTGCGCGACATCTTTGCCTTCCCCGGACGCGTTGGCGATGAACGAAGTAAGGGTTGTAACCGCCTGATCCGACTGAACAGGGCTGGACTGATCACCTGTGCCGAGGATTTTGTCGAGGCGATGGGCTGGAATGCGGCAGACGAGGGCAGGAAGTCCTTCCAGCAGAGCATCCCTTTCGAAGAGGAGAACCTCTCGCCCAACGAACGCCTTGTCATCGACGCCCTGTGTGAACGGGGAGACCTGCACATCACCCAACTGGCTGATGCCACCAATCTGGAACGCTCCATTTTGCTCGAAACGCTCCTCGACCTTGAGATGGCAGAGAGAATCCGCAACATCCCGGGCGGACTCTACCAGCTAAAATAGTCACTTAAAGACAGGGCCAGCATTATATCACATGATGCTGGCCATTTTATTATTGTTATATCTATAATAGACACGCAGAATTGCTCTACGGAGTTGTCAAAACAAATAATTCAAGAGCAAAAAAGTGCTTAAAAATGCAGATTTTCCGCAATAATATTTGACATATCTAATTTATCTACCATCTTTGCAGTAGAAAATTTGAAATAACAAAAATTAAAGCACAACAATATGGAAATGCAAATGCAAGAGATGGAGGTGACAACAGTTGCCCAAAACCTGATTGAAGGAAAGAGAACGATGGGCAATGCAGAGTTAATCGGGCTTGAGAAGACGGTGCTGATGTGCCCCTTCCACGTGCCCGACGAGGCGTTTCGCCAAGTGAGACAATGGATTGACACGCTCGACAAGGAACAAGCCTGCATCGTATGCGGCAACTCGACAGGTCTGGAACGCTACGCACTACGCATCTTGCTCAGCCGTGGCTTCCGCGTGATCCTGTCATTGGCCACCACCATCCCCGACTGTCTGGAAGAACTCAATCTGGGCTGGAAGCTGAAAGACGAAGAATCGGTGACCCTCCTGACCAAGGCCCTGGATGAGAACAGGCTGTTGCTGGTAGCCGACGAGCAGAACGTCTCGGTATCCGTACCGACAGGACAGACGCTCGCTATCCGCAACCTCTGGATGCGCACTGTGGGACAACACTTTGTCGTTGCCTCGATGGGCGAAAGCAACTATCTGCGACGCCTGATGCTCGGCTGCTATGAAATGCAGGTGTTGTGCAGCCAGCCAGTACCTCAAACGGTGAAGACAGCAGGGAACGGACAAGCAGAAGTCTCGGAAGAAACTGCACCTCAAACGAATGCCGCCCTCGAAAAGCATCGTCAAGAAGAACTGCAACTGGGTTGGGACATCTACCGACTCCTGAAGGAACAGAGTGCCACGATGCCGATGCCTCAAATACGACAGCTGCTGATGCAATACCTACAGCTCGACATCGAACGTCCCTCGTTGCTACACTCCTTGATTCTCACGCTCGTGGCAAAGAATGTGGCAGGACGCGAGGGCTTCAACTTCACTTCATTCTTCAAGATGTGGAGTATCGACAGCTTTCGTCCTGAGGATTGGAAGGGGCAGAAATACGAGGACCATTTCCTGCCATCGCTGGCCGACCGCTGCCTGGCGCGCATGATCAAGAACCTGCCATCGCGCAACCTGTTATCGACCGATTACGGCCGTCAGTATGATGTCACAGTAGTCCACACATTGCTCAATGCAGCCATGCAGCGCCACCCAAAGAACCAGAAGCACCTGTCGCAGGCATTGAAACTGGCATATTATGAGCATGATATGAATGCCGTGGCCTACTACAAGCAGCAGCTCAACATAGCATAAAAAAAGACAAAACGTTAACGAATAATAAAATGGAAACAAACATTGACAACACGCTCAGCGAACAAGAAATCCTGACGCGCATCGGTGCCAAACTGAAAGAGATCCGCCTGGAGCAGGACATGAAACAAAAGGACCTGGCAGGACTCAGTGGTCTCTCGATGTTCAGCATCAGCCAGATGGAGACTGGTCACAACACCTCCGTGCTGAGCCTGGTACAGGTGCTCAAGGCCCTCAACCGACTGGACATGATCGAGCCATTCTTCCGCGAACGCCCCATCGACCAGGAGGCATTGGCCCGCTTCCTGGAGAAGCAGCCCGTGAAACGTCGTGCCTCGTCGGGCGACAGCTCAAAACGAGAGAATGCACAACCAGCGGTCAAGCGCTACTTTCTGGGCGAAGAAGATGACGTTCCCGTCCGTATGGCAGCCGATGATTCGGAAATAGAATACGGCAAAAAGAGATAATCCGGATTGAGGATGCACAAAAGCCTGTCGCGAACCTGTGGAGAGCTTTTGCGGATTCACAATTCTCTGTCACGAACTCGGGGCGAGGTTTTGCGGATTCACAATTCCTTGTCGCAAACCTGTGGCGAGCTTTTGCAGATTCGCAATTCCCTGTCACGAACTCGGGACGAGCTTTTGCGTATCCACAATTCCTTGCCACGAACCCAGGACAAGCTTTTGCGGATTCACAATCGCTATCGTACAAAAATACCACAAAATCAAGAATCATTATAGCAGAAATGCAACAAGAGAACAGAATACCTGTAGAAGAGCATCCGCTCACGCCCTTCCTGCCCACCAATGGGCGGCTGCTGATGCTCGGCTCCTTTCCACCTCAGCAGAAACGCTGGTGCATGGAGTTCTACTATCCAAACTATCTGAACGACATGTGGCGAATCGTAGGACTCATCTTCTTCGACGACGCGCAACATTTCGTCGATACGGAGCGAAAGACCTTCCGAAAGGAGGAGATCATCGCCTTCCTGAACGAAAAAGGCATCGGCATCTACGACACTGCCTGTGCCGTGCGCAGACTGCAGGACAATGCATCGGACAAGTTCCTAGAGGTGGTGACTCCAACCGACATCAACCAGTTGCTGCAGCAGATGCCTCAATGCCGTGCCATCGTCACCACCGGGCAGAAGGCCACGGACACGCTGTGCGAATACTTCCGCATTGAGCAGCCCGAAGTCGGTTCTTTTATCGAGTTCACTCATGCGATTCCGCTCGAGGGATGTGCTCCCTGCAGGCTCAGACTCTATCGTATGCCAAGCACATCGCGCGCCTATCCGCTTTCATTGGCGAAAAAAGCGGAAGCCTATCGTATCATGTTCCAAGGAGTAAAAATGCTATAACAAAAACAAATTCAAAGAGATAAGTCGATATGATTTACAAATAGCAAAAATCAGAAATGCAGAGATAAAAAATGTCAAAAAAAATACCACCAAACACAGCCTTGACCGACTGCGGCAAATGACGTATCTAGAGCTGATGCCCGACCACGAAGCCTGCTTTGAACATAAGCGCAGGCACGGATCAGTGCCTGCGCTTGTTGCTTGGATTCTTGATGCCATTCATGTTACGACCGAAACGGTATTCGTGGAGTAAGGGCAACTGCCAGTGATAACGGACGGCAAACAGGCGAATGATAATGACCGAAGCTGCACATCCGATCTGAGAGACGATGAGTGGAGCACCAAGCATGATGGAACACGTGTAGAACAATCCGCCCACCATGCAAGCCAGTGCATAAATGTCGCGGCGGAAGATGAGGGGGACCTCATTGATCAGGATGTCGCGAATCACACCGCCAGCCGCACCGGTGCACATTCCCATGATGTTGCAAGCCCAGAACGGGAAGCCGGCGTCGAGCGTCTTCTGGAATCCGACGATAGTGAAGAGACCCAAGCCGATGGTGTCGAAGAGGAAGATGGTGTTGGAGATGCGCTCGATGAACCTGTGCAGGAACAGAAAAGCCAGCACCGCAACCAGCACAATGACCAGATAGATCCACTGAGTCATCCAGAAAGGGCTGATACCCAGCATCACATCGCGCAACGTGCCACCACCTACGGCAGTAGCCATGCCTACGATGAAGGCACCGAAAAGGTCAAACTGCTTGGCTGAAGCCAGGCGAAGACCAGAAATGGCGAAGGCAAATGTACCTGTATAGTCGATAAAATCGACGAATGTAATACCCATGTTAAGAAAAAGAGTCGCACAGAATAACCTTCTGCACGACCCCGATATAAAAGTGAAATTTGTTTCTTAAAAAGAGGGAAGGGTCATTGACGAACCACTTCCATTGCTATGTAGCACATTGCAAGAGTATAAGCGGCAATGGCTGCGAGCTGAAAATGCTTGTTCTTAAAAATAGTTTCCATAATAAATACCTTAAATAAACACTTGAATAAACACTAATTAAAATAACGCAGCAATTAATTAAAAATCTGCAATCCTTCGGGATTCCTTTCGGCCGGTCAAAGATTGTCGAAAAGACCTTGCCAGGGGTTTTCCTTATGTTTTGCGCTGCAAAGGTACGACGTATTTTGGCAATATGCAAACAATTTTGCCAAAAACGATCTGCCATGTGTTATTTACGGCTTATTACTGGGTATTTTGCTATTTTCAGCATGCAAAAAATATGTTGTACAGCAGGTTTTTGCGGGGTCAAGCGTAAACCTGGAACATCATCTGGCGAAGAACAGCATCAGCCGTCTCCTCACCTACCAAGGCTGCAACCATCTCACGGCCAAGTGCAAAACCTGCGCCAGCACCGCATCCGGTGATGAACTGACCGTCGCGTACAGCCGTCTCCTTGACTGGAGTGGCGCCGAGCAGGTCCTTCTCGAAGCCAGGATAGCAGGTGGCGCGGTGGCCTTCGAGCAGTCCCATCAGGCCATAGACCATCGGAGCAGCGCAAACGGCAGCGAGCCAGCGGCCGTCGGCAGCGAACTCTCGGATTACCTTGGCCACAGCCTCCGAGTCGCGCAGATTGATCGAGCCAGGCATTCCTCCAGGCAGGAAGAGCATCTGGCCGTCGCTGAAGTCGGTAGCAGCAATCAGCTGGTCAGCCACCACCTTCACGCCATTGCTGGCTGGCACGATGGCCTCGTCGTTAATACTTACGGTCACGACCTCGATGCGTGCACGCTTCAGGATATCGATTGGCAAGGTGGCTTCGGCGATTTCGAAACCGGGAGCCAGGAGTACATAGACTTTCATGTTGTGGGTTTTAAGTTTTTGGGGGATTTTTGCCGTTGCTTTTGTCGGCATTCAATGCCGACGGTATGGACGGGGAGGGTGGACAAAGGGACAGAGCCAGCAAAGGGCGAGAGAAGGGCTGGGCGCTCTTGTGCCGGACAAAGGGGCTACGCTCCTACCCTCGGATCTGGCCGTCGCCACATATTATATACTTATAGGTGGTGATTTCGGGCAGAGCCATCGGGCCGCGGGCGTGGAGCTTCTGGGTGGAAATGCCGATCTCAGCGCCGAAGCCGAATTGGGCACCGTCGGTCCACGACGTGGGCAGGTTCTGATAGACGCAGGCTGCATCAATCACGCGCACAAAGCGTTGGCAGGCGGCTGCGTCCTCGCTCACAATGCTCTCCGAATGATGGCTGGTGTTGGCGGTGACGTAGGCAATGGCCTCGTCGAGCGAATCCACGGTGCGGATGGCCATCTTGTAGGTCTGAAACTCCATACCGAAATGCTCAGGACGAGCCGGTTGCAGCAAGTGGGCCGGATAGTGGCCGTCGAGCGCTGCGAATGCCCGCTCATCGGCGTAGATGGTCACCTGCCTGGCCACCTCAGGGTTCGACGCCAGCGGAGCGCAGATCTGCGGCAGTTCGGGCAGCTTGGCCGAATGGAGCACCACGCAGTCGAGCGCATTGCACACGCTCACGCGGCGCGTCTTGCCATTGTTCACGATGGCGGCCGCCTTCGCGGTGTCGGCCTGGGCGTCCACGTAGGTGTGGCAGATGCCGGCACCCGTTTCGATGACAGGGACGCGGGCCGTGTCGCGCACAAAGTCGATGAGTCGGCGGCTGCCGCGCGGAATCACCAGATCGACCTTGCCTACTGCAGCCAGCATCTCGGCCGTGGCCTCGCGGTCGTTGGGGAGCAGGGTGCAGAGCGCCTCGGGCAGACCAGCTTCGCGCAGCACGCGGTGAATGATTGCAACCTCGCACTCGTTGGTGTCGGCCGCCTCCTTACCGCCCTTCAAGATCACGGCGCTGCCGGCCTTGAAGCAGAGGCTGAACACGTCGATGGTCACGTTGGGACGCGCCTCATAGATTACGCCAATCACGCCGAAGGGCACCGTGACCTTGCGGATCACCATCCCGTTGGGGCGAGTCGATTCGCTCAGGGTGATGTTCAGGGGCGAAGGCAACGAAGCCACGTTGCGCGTGTCGCTGGCAATGCCGGCAATACGGCTGACATCGAGCATTAAGCGGTCGTAACGCGGATCGGCTGTGTCCATGCGGCTCAAGTCCTGAGAATTTGCGCTGACAATTGCCTCGGTGTCGGCCACCAGCGCGTTGGCCAGGGCGCGGAGCACCTCGTTGATCTTTTCTTCGGTCACGTCGAGCAGCGCATAGCTGGCTTGACGTGCAGCATCCAATTGTGACTCAATCATTTGTCAATGTAGTTTACAGTGGGTTTTCGTTGTGGAAATCTGCATTTTCGGGCGAATCCGAAACATTGGCTACTTTATGCGAATCCGAAGCATCGGGACCAGCGCCAGCCAACACCTCAGCGTACTGGAAGCAGTTGTTCTCCTCGTCATACTCGTAGCCAGCCGCGTTGAGCTTCACCAGCAGCGGTGCGGGGTCGATGTCCTCCGAGTCGCAGAGGTCGTAGAGCGACTCGTACTGGTCGCGCAGTTTCATATTGATCATGCTGAACAGCATGTCGGGGTCATTGGGCAAATACACGGAAATGCTATTTACTGATTAATGATTGCTGATTATTGATTACTGATTGCAATTTCTGATTACCGCGCAGCCGGTTATGGCCGTGGGGGCCGTTTACTTCACCGCGGTTAATCGGAGGATTTGCAACGATTGAAGCTACAAGTAAGGATTGTACGTGGCTTCAGTGCCGATGGTTGTCTGCGGGCCGTGGCCGGGATAGACCTTCACTTCGGCGGACAAGGTCAGCAGCTTCTGCACAATGCCCTGCACCAGCAGCGGGCCGTTGCCTCCCATAGCCGGACCGAAATCCGATCGACCCACGCTGCAATAGAAAAGAACGTCGCCGCTGAAGAGCACACCCGCCTCAGGCTGATAGTAGCACAAACCGTGGTGGCTGTGGCCGGGACAGTCGATGATCTCGATGCGGTAAGCACCCAGGCTCAGCACATCGCCCTCGCGCAGATCGTGGCTGATGGGCAGCCAGCTCGGATCGACGTCAAGGCCGAAGGCGCGAGCCTGCGTTCCTGCCATCGGCATGTGGTCCTGATCCTCCTTGCTGCCGCAGATTTCCACATCGTAGGCGCGGGCTGGGAAAGCGCTGCCCAAACAATGGTCCACGTGGTTGTGGGTTAAGAGCACAGCCTTGAGTGTCAGCTGGTTCGATGTCAGATAATTGTCCACGCGCTTCCATTCCCACTCTGTGGCAAATCCTGGGTCGATGATCACAGCCTCACGCGAGGCTTTGTCCCACACCACGTAGCAGTTCTCCTGAAAGGCGTTGCATTGGAAGTAATCAACTCTTATCATGTTTTGTCGTTTTTCGATGGGTCGAGTGTTCGAAGCTACTTCGAGGGGTCAGCTCTTGGCCTTCACCCCCATCGGAGTGAAGAGCACGTTTTTGGTCTGGAAGAACTCCTCGGAGAAGTATTCGCTGATGGGTGCCACCTCTGTGCCCTGGCACTGGCGCGGACGGAGCTCCTCCTCCAAGTCGCCGCCTTTGAGGGTGATGAGGCCGCAGCACGTACAGCGGCGCACGAGCTTCACCAGGTCGGGCAGCACCATCACGGCACGCGACACGGCGTAGTCGAACTCCTCCTTTACCTCCTCGATTCCCGCGTGCATGAACTCCACGTTATGCAGTCCGATGGCCGATGCAACCTCCTGAGCCACACGAACCTTCTTACCGATGCGGTCCACCAGTAGGAAGTGGCACTCGGGGTAGCGGATGGCCAGAGGAATGCCTGGGAAACCGCCGCCGCAACCCACGTCCACGATGCGCGTACCGGCCGGCCAGCCGCCCAACAGACGGGTCTCCACGTAGCGCGACACGGCCAGCGAGTGTTGCACGTGGTGCTCATACAGGCTGTCGATGTCCTTGCGGCTAATCACGTTGATCTTGGCGTTCCAATCCTCGTAGAGCGCCTGCAGGGCAGCGTATTGCCGCAGTTGTTCTTCGGTCAGTTCGGGGAAGTATTTCGTAAAGTCCATTGTCATTGCTTAAAATCCATATTGTTCGGCCAGTTCTGTCACAGGCGAATCCACACGCAGCAGCGGCTTCAACGCCACCCATGGCAGCTTCACCTCGATAGTACCCATCACATAAGGCGCAATTTCGTACGGATCGTACGACCAGCAGAGGCCGTTGTCGTCAATCATAAAGTTTTCGGTTGGCTCGATTTCGGTCAACGAAAAGAAGTCACACTTCTCAATCAGCTCCTCCATCGTGGCACAGTCATAATCCTTCACCAAGCGGTTGCGCAGCATTTCGCCTGCCTGCATGAGAGACTCGGGTGCGAACAGGTCAGCAAGCGTGATCAGCCGCCCCTTCCGGCAGTCGTACACGCAGTTCCTGACTGAGTTGTTGCCATGAGCGCCGCCTGCATAACTGTAGATATTGAACTGATAACCAACCAATCCATTGGCATTATACAGTACTCGACCCTCCACATTTTCCTCATAGTTCATCCAGCTCGACGCTTCTCGTTCATTGCCCTCACTGCTGTCAATTGCCTCCTTACCGTCAAGCAGATACTGGAAGATGAATTCGCGCACATAAGCCTTGGCCAGCCCCGCGAGCGTGCCTTCGGAGGCCTCGACCAACGAGCCGTCACGAGGCACAGTAGTCAACGCCCGCTCCATCGAAGCCACCAACGAAGCGGGATGTTCGGACGATGGCTTGTCCAGCCGGATGGTAATATGGCAGGCTGGCTGTTCGTAATTCCTGAACAGCGGGCATATTGAGTCGATGAAGAGCGAGTCGAACACGACAGCTTCGGGAGCCGTCGTCACGTTGCTATTGCACGATACCCAGGTCACGAGCAGGGCGATTGTGCAAATAATTGCTGCAAAAAGTCGTTTCATCTTTTAATAATCTATAAAAACGGGGCAAAGATACAGATTTTTTGCGAAATTCTTACTATCTTTGCGCCGAAAAATCGAAAATCAGATGAAGAAAATCCTTTTTTTGTCCCTTTTGACTCTCATCTGGGCCTCTATTGCCTCGCAAATGGCTGCGCAGACCGCGCCCGATGAGCTCGAACGCCAATACAACGACTGCATCACCCGCAGTTTTGACTACCTCGACCAGGACTCCCTGCCCCAGGCCGAGGAGGCCCTGCGCCTGGCCCTGCGCCTGCAGCCAGCCAACCCCGGCAACGGCCTGCTGCTGGCCAACATGGGCTCCATCCAGCGCCGTCAGGGCAAGCTCACCGAGGCGGAGCAGTCCTACACCATCGGTCTCGGATTCCTGCCCGACAACCTCACCCTGCTCACCAACCGCGCCTCGCTCTACGCCGAGATGGAGGCCTACGACAAGGCCATTGACGACTACACCAGCGTCATCCGCTACGAGCCCGAGAACGAGGACGCCCTCTACGAACGCGCCCTGTGCCGCCTGATAAACCAGGACACCCTGGGCGCCCGACTCGACCTTGAGCTGATCGATACCTTCAACCCCACCAGCGCCAAGTCGCGCCTCGGAATGGCCTACGTCTATAAGGCGCAGCGCATGTTCCGCGAGGCATCCGAGATCTACGACGCCCTCATCGAACGCAATCCGCGCAACGCCCGGCTGCTGCGCGAACGGGCCGAAGTCTATTATCTCAGCGGACGCATGGCAGCCGCCCTCGACGACGTGAACCGCAGCATCCAGATGGCTCCGCGCGACCCCTACAGCTACATCCTGCGCGCCCAAATCCGCTACGCCAAGCAAGACAAGGAATTTGCCCGACGTGACCTCAATCAGGCGCTCGAACTGGGGCTTTCGAGGGCAGAAGCCGACGTTTTGATACAAAAGTTTGAGAAAAAATGAGTTTTTTTGCATTTTTTTTGACCATCGTATTAAAAAATGTATTATCTTTGCCGCGAATTTTAAAATGGAGTAAACCTAACTGACAAAAAAAGATGCGACCATTTGCCACATATATCGAGTACCTGCTCATGACCCGACACTACTGCTATGTGCCGGGCCGAGGTGCGTATATGCTGGCCGAGGAGCCTGCTCGCTGCCTCATGACCGACAGTCAGTCGAACGACTTCTCGCTCATCGCCGCGCCCCGCCGCGTGGTGCGTTTCAGCTCACTCCACTATCACGACGACGGCTTGCTGGCCAACCTTCTCATGGAGGCCGAGGGAATGACCTACGACGAGGCTTGCCGCTACATCGAGCGCCAGATGCCTCTGCTCAACGACCAGTTCCTGAAAGAGGCCGCCCTACACACCGACATAGAGAACTTCGGCCTCGAAGACCTCCACATCGACACCTGGGCAGCCATAGAGCGCAAAAAGGCCCTAGCTGCTGCTCCCGTCGTCGAGCTGCCTGCTGCCGCCAGCACCGCCATGGCCGAGGATCGTGACGTCATTGCCATCCCCAAGTACTGGTTGCGCCGCGCTGTGGCCATCCTGCTCTTCATCATCTGCTTCTTTGCTAACTTCATCGGCCTCAACGAGCGCGAGTCGAAGGATCAGCTGGCCTCCGTATTCAACGTCTGCATGTTCCGCCTCGCCACCGACCTCACCAGCCAAAGCTGGGAGCAGCTAGACGACGCCCTACTCGACGCCGAAATCGAAGCCTTCGACCCCGAAGCCCTCCTGGCCTTCGCTGAAGATACCGACCTGCTGGCTTTTGACGCCGCCGTCCCCATTCCCGACACTTCACCGTCGGGCCCTACCTCAGCCGTCCTAAGCAGCAGTCCTGCCCCTGCCCCAACCGCAGCCGCCGACCTCGACCCCACCAAGTGGAACGAGAGCCTGCCCATGCGCAACATGGACAGCGAGCTGGCCATGGCCCAGTCGCCCACCGGCCGCCTCTACTACATCATCATTGCCAGCTGCCCCTCCGAGGCCGACGCTCAGCGCGCCCTGGGCAACCTGCACACCGCCGGCTACGACAACGTGGGCGTGCTGGAGCGCGATGGCCGTTTCCGCCTCTACGTCAACTTCTTCGCCATCAAGAGCGAAGCCGAGGCCTACATCTCGAAGTTGCGCCAGATTGAGCGCTTCCACGATGCGTGGATGTTGCCCGTGCGCGATGGATCTCTTTCGCATAATATAAAAAATACATATAATGACAACCAACTATCAATGGAATTGTCGCACCTTAACCAACGAACAGAAAGAGATCAAGGATGAACTAATAGCTGAACTCAACCTCAATCCGATCGTCGCTCAACTGCTCGTACAGCGTGGCGTGACGACCGAGGAAGAAGCCCGCCGCTTCTTCCGTCCGCAACTCTCCACAGGGTTGCACGACCCATTCCTGATGAAGGACATGGACAAGGCCGTAGCCCGTCTGAACGAGGCTATCGGACGCAAGGAACGCATCCTCATCTACGGTGACTACGACGTGGACGGAACCTCTTCCGTAGCGCTCGTTTACCGTTTCTTGCGCAGCTTGTATTCCTCGCTCGACTTCTATATTCCCGATCGTTACGACGACGGATATGGTATATCTGAGAAGGGTGTGGATTACGCCTACGACACAGGCGTCCGTCTCGTTATTGCCCTCGATTGCGGCATCAAAGCAATCAACATGGTGCGCTACGCCAAGAGCAAAGGCATAGACTTCATTATCTGCGACCACCACAAGCCCGATGATGAGCTGCCCGAAGCCGTGGCTGTACTCGACCCCAAGCGTCCTGACGACGAATACCCCTACCCGCACCTCTCGGCCTGCGGCGTGGGCCTCAAGTTCATGCAAGCCTTTGCACGCGACAACGGCATGAATGAGCTCGGATTGCTGTATCCGCTGCTCGACCTCTGCGCCATGTCCATCGCCACCGACATCGTCCCCATCACGGGCGAGAACCGCGTGCTCTCGTTCAACGGCCTACGCCGCCTCAACGAGAACGCCAACCTCGGCATCAAGGCCATCATCGAGCAGTGCGGACTCACCGAGAAGAAGGAGCTCACCAACTCCGACATCGTGTTCAAGATCGGTCCCCGCATCAACGCCTCGGGCCGAATGATGTGCGGTAAGGAGGCTGTCGATCTGCTCGTAGCCCGCGACATTGCCACCGCGCGCAAGTCGGCCGACAAGATCTCCGAGTACAACGAGACCCGCAAAGAGCTCGACAAGCGCGTCACCGAGGAGGCCATCCGCATGGTCGATCAGATGGACCTGGAGGGCAAGAAGTCGCTCCTCGTCTATAACCCCTCGTGGCACAAGGGCGTGATTGGCATTGTGGCCAGCCGCCTCACCGAGCATTACTACCGCCCCGCCATAGTGCTCACATCGGCATGCGGTTTCGCCTCAGGATCAGCACGTTCCATCCAGGGTTTCGACGTCTATTCGGCCATCAACTCGTGCCGCGACCTAGTCGAGAACTTCGGCGGACACACCTTCGCCGCCGGCCTCACGCTTAAGGAGGAGCACATCCCCGAGCTCTCACGCCGCATCGAGCAGTGGGTCGAGGAGCACATCACCGATGCTCAGCAGCGCCAGCACCTCGACATCGACATGGAGGTGAAGTTCAACGAGGTCACCCCTCGCCTCTTCAAGTCCCTCAAGTCGCTCGCACCCTTCGGCCCCGGCAACCAGAAGCCCATCTTCGTGGCCCGTCGCATCAAGGATCAGGGTTCTTCGCGCCTTGTAGGCCGCGAGCTCGAACACATCCGCATGGAGATGGTCGATCCCGTCACTGGCTTCACCCATAACGGCATTGCCTTCAACCAGGCTGACCGCTTCGACATCGTCAAGAGCGGAAAACCCTTCGACGTGGTCTTCACCGTCGAGGAGAACACCTTCTCGCAGAACAACATACAGCTCCTCGTCAAGGACATCCGCGAGAGCGAGACCAACAGCATCGCCGCCGTCCTCTCCCTCCTCATCCGCAACACCAAGGACGACGCTGACGTCATCGGCGAGAACCTGACCTCCGTGCACTAAGAGGCTGAGGTTATAAGGGGCTAATAAAATCCTTAACGTAAGTCGCGTAAGTGACAGTCGCGTAAGTCGCGACAGCCAAACACCATGAACGCCATGAACGAAGAGAAGACACCAGACATCAGGCAGATACTCAAGCAATATTGGGGATATGATGATTTCCGACCACTCCAGTCGGAGATCATCATGTCTGTTTTATGCGGTCACGACACCCTCGGTCTTCTCCCCACCGGCGGCGGCAAGAGCATCACCTTCCAAGTGCCCGCCCTCGTGCTCGGAGGTCTCACGCTCGTGGTCACGCCCCTCATCGCGCTCATGAAGGACCAGTGCGACCACCTCGTGACCCGCGGCATCAAGGCCGCCGCCGTGTTCATGGGGATGACCCACAAGGAGGTGCTCTCCACCTACGAGCGCGTCATCAGCGACGACTACCGCTTCCTCTACATCTCGCCCGAACGCCTTGAGACCCAGCTCTTTCAGGCCAAGCTGCAGTACATGGACGTGCGTCTGCTCGTGATCGACGAAGCCCATTGCATCTCGCAGTGGGGCTACGACTTCCGTCCCCCCTACCTCAAGATCGCCAACCTCCGACAGCTCCTCCGCGACATCCGCGAGCGCAACCACAACCCTTGGCAGTCGCCCATCCCTTCATTCCTAAATCCTCATTCCTCATTCCTAATTCCACCCTGTCTCGCCCTCACCGCCACCGCCACCCCCGAGGTCGTGAATGACATTCAGGACAAGCTCCACTTCCGCCCAGGCGCCCAAGTGTTCCAGGCCTCATTCGTGCGCCCCAACCTCACCTATAGCGTAGTCCGCACCGAGGACAAGATAGGCGAAATGATCCGACTCCTGCGGAGGCAGGCCATTTCGAATAAGGATTTAGGAATAAAGAATGAGGAATTACCCCCCGACACAAAAATTATTCCTAATTCCTCACTCCTAAATTCCTCATTTACAATCGCCCCAGCGATTGTATACGTTCGCTCCCGCAAGAAGACCGCCGAGATAGCCGAAGCCCTCACGCGCCAGGGCATTCCCGCCGACTACTACCACGCCGGCCTGCGTCCTGAAGTCAAGCAGCAGAAGCAGGACGCCTGGATGACCGCTAATCCGCCCGTCATCGTGGCCACCAACGCCTTCGGTATGGGCATTGACAAGCCCAACGTGCGCACCGTGATTCACCTCGACCTGCCCCCCTCCATCGAGGAGTACTACCAGGAGGCCGGACGTGCCGGTCGCGACGGCCAGCCCGCCCAGGCCTGGCTCCTGTACGACGACAACGACAAGACGCGCCTCCTGCTCCACCTACAGGACGAATACCCTGAGCGTGAGCACATTCGCCATGTCTATGGCCGCCTCGCCTCCTTCTACCAAATCGCCATTGCCGCCGGATACATGAACCTCTTCGAGTTCGACATCATGCGCTTCTGCTCAGCCTACCACCTTGCCATGACGCCCGTGCACTACGCCCTGCGCTTGCTCGACCAGGCCGGCTACATCAGCTACATCGAGGACCCCGACCGCCACTCGCGCCTCATGATCACCTGCAGCCGCGAGTCGCTCTACCACCTCAACCAGTTCGACCCCGAGAGTCAGCGCATCCTTCATGCCCTGCTGCGCCTCTACACCGGCCTATTCGCCGACTTTGTGCGCATCAGCGAGGACGACATCGTGCTCCGCACAGGCCTCGACCGCCAGACGCTCTACGACCGCTTGCTCCTCCTCTCGCGATTCCACGTGCTCCACTACATCCCCGCCCGCCAGAAGCCCGCCATCGTCTATCTCACCCCCCGCCTGGAGGACGAGGAACTGCGCATCCCGCACACCATCTACGAGGAACGCCAGGAACGCCAGGAACGCCGCATCCGCGCCATGATCTCCTACATCGACACCGACGACGAGTGCCGCCTCGTGCAGCTGCTCCGATACTTTGGCGAAGACTCCGACCAGCGTTGCGGGCGATGTGACACGTGCCTCAGCCATGACCTGCAAGGCTGCATCCATGAGCAACGCGCCTCACTCCGGACCCTCATCCTCAGTCATCTGCGTGCCACCGGCCCCATGGCTGTCACCTCGCTCCAAGCCCACTACCGGGGCCAAGCACCCGAAGACCTATTCGCCGACCTGATCTCCGACATGGTGTCGCAAGGCGACCTCTTCCTCACCGACGGCGTACTGACGATTCCTCATAATAGCGAATAAAAAAAGGTCACCCCTGATTAGCCTACAAATGACCAAATGCCACGGATCTCATTACGAGAACCGCGGCAATCATGTCTATTCATGGAAAAATGGACCTGATTTTTGTCAATTTCTCATTTCCTTATTCTCCCCTTTCTCTGCCAGCGCAGTAAGGATCTTCTCACGGATCTCATCAGCATGGAGCATCGCTCGTTGCGCAAAGAATGCAGCATCGGTACCAGGTGCGACACCAGGCAGCTCTGGGTCGAGCAAACTGACCGTGGGACAATCATCGCCCATGTCATGCCCCTCAAGCCATGCCTCCCTGTCACATACTTTCATAAACTTCATGCCCTCAGACTGCTGCGCCCACAACTTATCTACCACCATGCATCCCGCATCGCCTACTCCAATAAACAATACTCCCATAGTTCAATGCTGAACATGTTAACTCCATCAATATCAACGTTAGCTGTCACATCAAATAAAAAAATCTCCCATAGCTACAAGGCTACAGAAGATTGATTTATAAGCAATTAAGAATAATTACTTAGCAAGTGTCTGAGCGACAGCTACGGCAACGGCTACGGTGCAGCCTACCATTGGATTATTACCGATGCCGAGGAAGCCCATCATCTCTACGAGAGCAGGAACTGAAGAAGAACCAGCGAACTGAGCAGATGAGTGCATACGGCCCATGGTGTCGGTCATACCATATAGCTTGCCAAGTAAAATCTACCTTTGCACAAAGCTATGCCTTATAAATCACGCAAATAACTGCAGATTTGTACTTGTTAATAATAAGTTAAAGATCTCAATTTGGACATTTGGCTGCACGATGGACAAATATCGTTCAACTTTATGCCCGAAGCCATATATTATAGTACTATGAAGTCTGCATCCACCAAATAAATATCCCCATTCTGATCTTTGAGGACATTACGAGGTCGCAGGTCGAATATTTCAATCGTACCATCAGAATATCGAGCCTCCCCTACTTGATGGAACTCGAGGTTTGACATATAAGCATCAATATCCTCTGGTGTCGCGTAGGTTACGTCTTCGATATAATCCTGTACGATAATCGGGTAAATGCTACCTCTTCCGAACCCAGTAAAACCATAAAGGTCATAACGGGTTTGTGGGAAGTAAGCATTATGAAGCATCAACCTGTTAAGCAACTCACCGACGCTATGGCTAAGCATCAGGTTATTGACTTTATAGACAAGGTTTCCCTTGCTATTAAGGTAAACCTCATTCTCCATGCCACTTGGTGCTGGAGTACCGAGATTGCAGACTTCCATAAAGTCAAGCCACAACCCCATTTCCTTGGCCAATGCTTCTGCCGCACGATTGTTAACGTCGATTAACTGCCTTGGGGATAGTTTAGAGCTACCTCCTTGTGCATCGCTATGATCTTCTGCACTTCTTCTTCGCAGTTTATCGGCGAAAGCTTCGATTGGGCAATTCTTCTTAAGCATCGCTGTACTGATTGACGATGATATTCGTTTATGAACATAATATAGTACTTTATAGGTGCAAAATATACGCATTATTCTTGACATGAACAAATATATCGCAACATTTCCACCATTTATGTCATGTTATTCGTGTATTTGTAATCTATAAACATAAGAAAAAGGGCTCAGATTGCTCTGAACCCTAAAAACAGTTGTCTTATAAATATGTCTCCTTATTCACCATAAACACGAATTGTATGCCTAGTAACAATTCCAAAGCAATAAGACTTGTTGAATTCTTCTACATGAGAAATAGTTTTAATGCGAGCATCTGCAGCGGCATTTGCAATAGATTGTCTTGGTCCACCAATACCAAAAGTGCCCAAAATGGTTACCTGTGTAGCAGTACCGACTTTCTCTCCAACTGGGCTGTTTGATGAAATTCCAACTACTTGAGTTGAAGAACAGCAACTGCTCATTGTTGCAATAGCAAGAACACCAGCACAAAGCAATGAAAGAACTTTAGATGTTTTCATAATTGTTTTCTTCCTCCCGCGCTCCCAACGTTCGGCTTGTTTATAGGTACATATAAAAAGGTGTGGAAGCCTACTGTCTCATCCCAGATTGCAGGCTTCTCGCATTGCCTCTGATGTGGGATAAAACAATAGTACCACACCTTAGGTTATATCGAGACCCTATAAAAGGGCACAATATTACCGTCAATGTGGTGCTATTGCCATCACCTTCTCATCAGAACAAACTTTGCGAGAATTTGCAATCAGAAGAATGATTCAATAACACCTTCGTGTTAATAAGGACTTACAGACCATAGAAGTCAATAAGTGGCTGCAAATATAGTGATAAATTCAATAACTTCGCCTAAATTCGGAATAAAACTTATCATTTACTTGCATTTTCATATCTTACGTGCAGTGTTATTGATTGCGCATAGCTAAAATTGGTGTGGTATCTGCGCAATTTCTTCGATCTTACTTTTTAACTACCGGGTCTAATAAATCAGTTCTGGGCGAAATTAGTAAGACCATATATGATAATAAGGGAATAGTCGCACCTGCCCATCCCCATTATATGTGTAGCGGCTTTCACCCGGTGAGGAATGTGCTTTTGACCTTCTGGATAGTTGTAGGACTAAAGCCCTCTAACTTCGCCACAGCTCTAACACTATATCCTTTCTTCAACAGTAAAATCGCATTCTTGTATTCATCCTTCATTAACTCTAATGGTTTCTGATAGCCTAATTTACGCCCCAGTTTACCCCCATTAGCGACGTATCGCGCTCTTCCGCTATTCAGACGGTACTGGATATTGCTACGCTCAATGTTTGACATTTCTGCCAGCACTGTGATAAGTATAGATGCAATAGGATTGACTTTACCATCTGGTTGCAGACTGAATAGACCAAGGTTTTGGATAAAGACGCAGACGCGTGCTTCATGCAATTTCTCCAGAGATCGAAGTACCTGCAATGTGCTTCTACCAAGTCTTGAAAGTTCTGACAGAAGTAGAAATCTCACAGAATGCTCGATGCAATAGGTAATGCACTCCTGCAAAACTTGTCTCTCCTCAAGTTTCTTAGCACCAGAGATATGCTCCTCGAACACGCTGACGACCTACCTGCATATCATGTGCTGCTGCATAGTTCTGTAAGTCCTGCACCTGTCTAGTAGTGTCCTGACGATCACTGACTGATGAGACTCTAGCGTATATGACTGCTGATTGATCCATATTAAATCTTTGGTTTAGAGTGAAACAAAATCAGTTCCCCATTTGGTACAGTCATAGACTTAAACTGGTACAAACGAGGAACTGGTACAAATGATTAACGAGACATCGATAATGCTGTTGCCAATGCTGCATCAGAATCAACATCGAAATGCTGTTTCAGTTCTCTCTTGATGCTTGGTGATTGGAAATGTAAGAGACCTTCGATTGTGGAAGGATTACTATTCTTACAGATGTTCATGAAGTTCTTAGCTTGTTGTGTCATAATTGTAAATGTATTAAAATGTTAGTTACTTGAGAACATATCCCATAAACAGGAAGTGATTGTGTGGAAACTGTTCTCGTAATAATCTCTTTGATTGTAATAGAGAGCCTGCTTCAATAGAAACAGACTCTCCTTGTGGATAGGATTCTGTGAAAACCAGATGAATCCTTTCTCCATCAGCTCATTCTCTTTCTGATAGATCTTATTGCGCAATTGAGTAAGGTAATCATTCATAATGAGTGACTCTTCTGACTTACCTTTTACCATCTGTTTCTCCTTATTCCATTCAGAACCAAGGACTTTCTTCCCTGTATTAAAGTAAACTCGTTCTGTGTTTACCTTAATGGATACCTCAATAGGGGATTTACCTTGCTTGTCTTTCTTACTTTCTCGCAGTGAGAAGTACACCATTGTACAATGTTTTTCCATTGTCTTTTAAAAGTAAAAGTGTGTACAATCTACTGTTATCTAATGATTTATAGCATGACTTGCAGCCCAATTCCTAAAAAATTGTCAATTTGGCTGAAACTTGGCTGCAAAACGACCACAGAATTATCATATATTTAACTAAAATCCGAAACACTTACTCTACTTCATCAATAGATTATTCAAGTCTATTTCCAGTATTGTAAATTGTCTCAAAATATGTGAAACCTAACAATTCAACATAGGTAGTTGACTATTGAGAATAAAAAAAATCTCCCATAGTTACAGAACTACAGGAGATTGATTTATAAGCAATTAAGAATAATTACTTAGCAAGTGCCTGAGCGACAGCTACGGCAACGGCTACGGTGCAGCCTACCATTGGATTATTTCCAATGCCGAGGAAGCCCATCATCTCTACGTGAGCAGGAACTGAAGAAGAACCAGCGAACTGAGCAGATGAGTGCATACGGCCCATGGTGTCGGTCATGCCGTAAGAAGCAGGACCTGCAGCCATGTTATCTGGGTGGAGGGTACGACCTGTACCGCCACCTGAAGCTACTGAGAAGTATGGCTTGCCAGCGCGGGTACGCTCCTTGAAGTAGGTACCAGCTACTGGGTGCTGGAAGCGGGTTGGGTTGGTAGAGTTACCGGTGATAGATACGTCAACACCCTCCTTCCACATGATGGCAACGCCCTCGCGAACGTCGTCAGCACCGTAGCAACGTACGTTAGCACGGAGACCGTCAGAGTATGGAGTCTCAGCTACAACGTTAACCTCGCCAGTGTAGTAATCGAACTGGGTCTGAACATAGGTGAAGCCGTTGATACGAGAGATGATCTTAGCAGCGTCCTTGCCGAGACCGTTGAGGATAACGCGGAGCTTGTTGGTACGAACCTTATTTGCCATCTCAGCAATCTTGATAGCGCCCTCAGCAGCAGCGTAAGACTCGTGACCAGCGAGGAATGCGAAGCACTGGGTCTCCTCGCGGAGCAGACGAGCAGCGAGCTCACCGTGGCCGATACCTACCTTACGGTCGTCAGCTACAGAGCCAGGGATGCAGAATGCCTGGAGACCGAGACCGATAGCCTCAGCAGCGTCAGCGGCAACTACACAGTTCTTTTTGAGTGCAATAGCAGCACCTACTACGTAAGCCCACTTTGCATTCTCGAAGCAGATAGGCTGGGTTGACTCACACATTGCATACGGATCGATGCCAGCGGCGTCACAGATAGCCTTAGCCTCGTCAATATCCTTGATGCCAGCAGCGTTCAGAGCAGCGTTGACCTGAGCGATACGGCGATCATAACTTTCAAATAATGCCATAGTATTTTTTGATTTTTCGAAATTAAAAAATAAGTTAGTAGTTATTAGCTATAAGTTATTACCAGCGAGCACCTTTTTTCTTGGCCTTAGGCTGATTGCGACGTACAAAAGTACGGGTAACGAACAGCATCAAGGCGAAGATGACTGCCAGAAACAAGCATCCCACAGCGGCTACAGGATAATTCATTCCGAAGAAGCAATATCCGGCACCAATCAAGGCAGCCACTATCAGGATAGTGACAACGATGGTATAAATCTGTATGAACTTGTCGAGCATAATACCTAACTAATAACTTGTAACTGATAACTTATCGCTCGCGATATTATTCCTTACGTGGATCGATGTACTTGACAGCGTCCTTGAAGCGGCCATAGGTGCCGGTAGCCTTCTTAACGGCCTCGTTGGCATCCATACCCTCCTTAACCCACTGCATGAGCTTGCCCATGTGAACGAACTCGTAACCGATAACCTCGTTGTTGGCGTCGAGTGCCATGCGGGTGCAGTAGCCCTCGGTCATCTGGAGGTAGCGTGAGCCCTTGAGCTTGGTTCCGTACATAGTACCAACCTGTGAAACGAGACCCTTGCCGAGATCCTCAAGGCCAGCACCTACAACGAGGCCGCCCTCAGAGAAGGCAGACTGGGTACGACCGTAAACGATCTGGAGGAAGAGCTCGCGCATAGCGGTGTTGATAGCATCGCAAACGAGGTCGGTGTTGAGAGCCTCGAGGATGGTCTTGCCTGGGAGGATCTCAGAAGCCATAGCAGCTGAGTGGGTCATACCAGAGCAGCCAACGGTCTCAACGAGAGCCTCCTCGATAACGCCGTCCTTAACATTGAGGCTGAGCTTGCAAGTACCCTGCTGTGGGGCACACCAGCCAATACCGTGGGTGAAACCAGAAATGTCCTTGATTTCCTTAGCGTGAATCCACTTGCCCTCTTCAGGGATTGGTGCATTCTCATGATTTGCGCCCTTGGTGACGCAGCACATTTCTTGAACTTCCTTTGAATAAACCATAAGAATTGTTTTTATTAAGTTGAAATTGAAAGTTAGTACTAGTTAAAGTTAAACTCTAAATCGGTGCAAAGTTAATAAAAAAGGTGTGGCAATGCAAATAAGTTGTGCAATAAAATGCGAAACATTGCGCGTTTTTGTTGCTTTTGCAAAATCTATGTCTCAAAAAGTTTGAAGGGCTTGAGAGTTGAAGGGTTCGAAAGTGCTCACCCCACAAACCCCTCGAATTCCTCAAACTCCTTAGAACGGATAGCCGACGGCGAGGTTGTATGCGAGGTTCTTGAAAAATCCGTCGCAGCAGTTGAAATATGAGCCGTAACTGTTGGGATCATGCAAAGGCACACCAACGTCAAAGCGCACCACCAGCATGCCCAGGTCGAGGCGCAGCCCGGCACCGCAATCCACGGCCAGCTCCTCGAACAGATTGCCCTGGAGGGTCTCGTCGTCGAAGGTGACTTCGCTGTCGAACTTCCAGATGTTGCCGGCATCAGTGAAGAGCGCACCATTGAGGCTGCTCCAGATGGGGAAGCGGTATTCCAGGTTTGCCTCGAACTTATAGTCACCCATGCAGTTGAGGCTGTTGCCCATGTTGGTGCGGCTCCGGGGCATCCACTGCGTGCCGGGGCCTATGGAGCGGACGGCAAATCCGCGCAGCGAGTTGGTGCCGCCAATGTAGAACTGCTCGCTATAGGGCATCGTATTCGAGTTGCCATACGCGTAGCCGGCTCCTGCCAGAATGCGGGTGACGAGTGAGCTGCGGGGCGACAGCTGGCAGGTGTTGATGAATTCGGAGGTGACCTTGACGAACTGCGAGAACTGCTGATCCAACACCTGACGCTCGCCCTGCTTCCGGTGTGTGCCCAAAAGGCCGGTCAGCACGTCGAGCAGGCCACCGGCTTCGGATAATGAGAGGCGCAGATACTGATGCGAGGAACGCCCCTGCCGGAGAGCAGAGTTATCGTAGATCCAGCTGAACTGCATCTGAGGGATGAACTGATTCTCAAGCGAGCGCTGCAAGGCCGGATAGGCGCTGACAATGGAGTCGAAGCGTGACGTGTGGCTGAGGGTGCGCACATAGGTGAGGCGGAGTGGCGTGAACGTGAACGTGTGGCACTCGCCGCGACTATAGGAATAGTCGAACGACGCAGACGACTTGACCATCTCGAAAAGGCCGCCGCGCCGCGACCAGTCAACCGAAAGGCTATAGTGCGACGACACAGGGCTATTGGCATCAACATGCCACAGGTGCTGCAGGGGCAATCGGGGGGTGGAATAGACGACCTTGGTGCCGAATTCGAAGCTGTTGACCAGCTTGTTGTCGCTGCGGCGCATGCCAGTGCTCCACTCGTAACTACCTGTCAACTCGCCAGAAAGCGTCTCGCCGCCACCGAAGAGGTTGCGTCGCTGGGCATTGAACGTGATGC
Source organism: Bacteroidales bacterium (assembly GCA_045628525.1). Lineage (GTDB taxonomy): Bacteria > Bacteroidota > Bacteroidia > Bacteroidales > UBA3663 > Liminaster. The sequence continues at coordinate 6,284 of JAZQPJ010000038.1, read as the reverse complement.
CCGGACCCACCTGTCGGTTGTCCTTATAGACGACACCGACTTCGGTACCGCCACTCCAGGGCATGCTGTTCACGGCATGGATCTTGAGCATGAGGCGCAGGGTGTCGAGGGCGGGATCAGCAGCCTCGACCGACATCTCGGGATTGAGCACCTGGAACTCGGTGGTGGTGTATTGGAACGCGTTCAGGCGGCTCAGGTTGGCCTTGGCGCGCTCGGTCAGGCCGGGGTTGTAAAGCGCACCGCGACGGAAACCGAGGGCACGCTCCAGATACTTGGTCCTGACCGTCTGCTGGCCGTTGTAGCCGATGGTCATGAAGCCGTGCCGCTCATAGTTCTGCAGCGACATACCATAGCCGTAGTCAAGGTGATAGAACACCGAGTCGATGACACAGGGTCGCAGGGCCTTGACATCGCCATTGATGTCAGGCAACACGCGCAATGATACGGTGTTGCGGGCCAGAGTGCTGTCGCCCAGATACTTCACATAGTCGGGCGAGAAGAAGAAATAGCCGGAGTCGCGCATCGTGGCCGAGATGCGGTTCTGCTCCTCTTCGAGGCGAGAGGCCGAGAATCGGTCACCCGGATGCAAGAGGCTCTGCTTCCGGGTTCGGCTCAGGATGCTGTCCACACACACCGATGAAGATGGCATCATGCGGATGGAGCCCAACCGCGACTGGTGGTGGAATGTCACATCGTAAGCTAGTTTGGCCTGCAGACTATCCTTTTTATTAAATATTGTGTCGAAAGTGACAATGGCGTCGAAATAGCCCTCGTCCTTGAGCAATGCCTCGGCCGCCTGGGCACGCAGACGCGGATTGACCTGGCTCACCAGCTTGGGTTCGGACTTGAGCGTGCTCCACAGCCAATATCGCAAGCCATGCTCCTGCTCGGTATATAAGGCATTGTACGCCCACAGTCCAATGGGGAACAGCGACATCTTGTAGGCCGAACCCAGGAAGGCATTGGTGGGTGGCACCTCCAGCGTCAGCGCCATGGCCTCATCAACCAAGGCATCGACCGTGTCGGAAGGATAGCGCTCGATACACGACACACCGGTGTAGAGCAGCTGGCCTTCGGGCAGATGCGACGTCACGGAGCAGCCGCCCATCACACACGCCATGAGCAACAGCAGCAGCCCGCCGATTCTGGTCAATATGTTACGGTTCGTTCCCATTTTCCCAATTTGTCAATTTTGTCAATTCTCAATTATGAATTATAAGAATTACTCCTCATCTTCCGTCTCGATCAGGCGACGCTCAGCCTCCTCGGCAGCACGCTGCATCTCGCGAATGGCTTTGAGAATGCGCTCCTGACGCGAGTGGCTGGTGGGGATAAGCAGATGCTTGAACTTGTAGGCCGTGCGCTCCTGCGTATAGACGAGGCCCGATTCGAGCACTTCGCCCTCCAGCACCGACTGGTAGTTGCGGCGGCGATAGATCTTCAGATAGTGGGTACCGTCCTTCTTGATGAGCCACTCCAGCGACATGTCACTCAGACTGGCACCGCTGCCCATTGCTGGGTCACCGCCGCTCGAGACACGACCGCCAACAGTGGCATGGAAACGGTCATTAAACAGGCGCTGCGACACCTTGATCGAATAGTCGGTACGTGCCGCACCGACCTCGGTATTGTAGGTGTCAATGCCCAGATCAAAGTCGGTGTTCTTCAAGGCCGAACCCAGCATCTGATCCATCTGGCGATTGAGCACAGAGTTGAGCGCGGCATTGGCGGTACCCATGCCCATGGTGCTGTTGTTGCCGGAGCCCATGTAGGTCTGTGCCACCAGCAACATCAGGGCGGTCTTACTGCGCTCTTCATCGGTCATGGCCTCGATCTCGGTGTTCACCGTGCCATCATCTGGGGCGGAACAAGTGAAGTGCATGTCCAAGGCGTCGAGCGTGCCCGTGATGCTGATGGTGACCACAAACTGCACCAGGCGCGAACCGTCGTTGTCGTTCACCGTGGCTCGCACATTCTCGCTGGCCTGGATGTCGATGGTGGGGTTGCCGGGATCGACGCCATTCCAGTTGACCAGGCTGGTGCTCAGGATGTCGAAGCGCTTGGTCATCGGCAGCACCGGAAGTTTGTAATCCACCGCGCCTCCCTTCACATCGTAGGCTCCGCTCATGGTGAGCGAACCATCGGCGGCACACTGCATCACCAACGGCCCCCCACCCACGATGACAACATGGTTGTTGTCTTCGCCTGGCAGGTAGGCATCGACTTTTACATCACGGTCAATATCGATCTTGAGCTCCATGGCGAAGCCCTCACTTGCATCAGACACAAGCGGACGAATGGCCGAATGTGCCAGCTCGCGGTCCATCTGGCGGAAGCTGACGAACTCCACCAGCTGATCCACGCGGCTGGTGGATTGCAGCGGGTCGTCCTGCAGGAAGAACTTCAGGTCGGTGCCCGACAACACCTGTAGCTTGCCCGTCACATCCATCACGTCCAGCGATCCCTTCACGCGGATGTCGGTCGAAATGGGCAGACGTCCGTATATATATTGCTCGGGGAGGCGCAGACGATGGCTGTCAGCCACCCACACGTTGTCGCCACTTATGCGCAAGTCAATGGTCGGATTGTCAAAGCCCTGGCGCATGTCCACCGTGCCTCGCAAGGTGATAGGCTGCTGGTTAACGCCCAGAATGCGGTAATCCTGGATGCTCAGGCGGTTGTTGCGGATGCGGATGGTGTCGGCCGGCAGGGTCAGCAGGCCGTCCATATCGGTAATGCCCACCTTTGCGTCGTTCATCGTGACAAATGCATCCATGCGTGTTTGTTCGAACGTCTTGCCGCGCATGGTAAGCTGTCCGGTGGTGGTGCCATCCAGGTAAATGTTGGAAGGCATGAACAGGTTGACCAACGGCAATGGCAGTTCGGTGACGCCCACACTCAGGTTGACGGTATCGGCCAATGCGGCAGCCAGTTGCAGCTTCACCACCTCTTCGATGGTGAGCGTTCCCTCCACATCACGCTGGTCGGGTGCCATCTGCATGTGGCCGTCGAAAGCCAGTGTATCGGCCTTGTATTCACCCAGATGGAAAGCCTTGATACCAGCTCGCAGCTGTCCACCCAGGCTGTCCGGATAGAGGTCGGCCATGGCGGTGAGGTTCAGGCGGCCGCCCACGTCGCCATCCCATTTCACTGTCTTCGATGCATAATCCAGGTCGAAGTTCTGCAAGCGCACCAACATCTGGTTGCCGATGTCGCGGTTCTTGGCCTTGCGGGTGTAGATGTCCAGAGCCATGTCGCGCGGGCCTTTCATCAGCACCTTAGCCGACGTGTTAGTGCGCTGATGCTCATTGGCATTGCGGTATTCCATCAGGCTGATGTAGTTGTCGGCATTTACGGAGAAGGGCTGGGCGTAGAGCACGGGGTCCTTCTCGAGGCGAAGGGTCACCGTGTCATTGCCGATGGCCAGCGAGGCGGCTGCATCGTACAGAATCACATAGTTGCCGTCCATATACTTCACGTCCATCATCACGCTGTCGGGCATCAGCAGGCCGTGGGCATGAATGTCGTAGGTATCGCGCGCCTTGGGGTCAACGTGCAGGGCGTGGACATTGAGGCGATAGCCGCGCTGGTTGGCTAGCGAGTCGCCCTTTTGCCGATACTGGCAGGGGCGCACTTCGGCAATGATCGAGTCATAGTCCACCGTACGGTCATCGCTGCGCAATCCCACGATGCAGGCATCCAGATTGAGGTCGAATAGGTTGTAGGCAGCCATGTCGATGCTGTTGAACTGGTAGCCGAAGTGATTGATGGCTGCGTAGAACGGGTTGTCCTGTGCCATGTGGAAGTCGAGCTGTCCCTGCGGCAAGGCATCCTGCAGGGCATTGAAGTTGAAGCGCAAGGAATCGAGCTGGCGGTTCACCTCATTGCCGAAGGTGGTCACAATCTGCGGGAATTCGCTGATGCCTCGCTCCGTATTGAGGCACAGGTAAGCATCGCCACCGGTAATGTCGGCGTAGAGCATACCCGGACGCGACTCCAGCGTCATCAGTATATTATCGAAGTCCTGCTGGATCTTGTCGTCCTTATAACGCAGCGAGTCGATGTGAATGCCAGCCTCGGCCACGTCGCCCCAGTTGTAGGCGAGGGTCAGGAGGCTACGGAAGCTGAGCTTGCCCAGGTCAGGCATTGACATTCCTCCCGGCAAATGGGCCAGGTCGATCTGCGGCACGTTCAGATAGCCGGCAGCGGTGAGGGTGTCCTTTTGGAACAATCCCTCCAGATGCGTTTCGAACTGAGCCGTAGGGTGTTGCGAATGCACCTGAGCCACATAGTTGCCCCCCAGGAGCGACACTTCAGCATCGAAACCCTCTAGGGTCTCACGCTTGCCGTCGGCCAGATGATAGCCGAGCGAATCCAGCTGCACATTGGCCTCCAGTCGCGTCCACTTGCCCGGGAACTGGAAGTGGCGGCCATCGGCCACTACGCGCAGCGAAAGCTCGTCATAGGGCTCTCCGGGCACGAAATCGCTCACCTTCAGTCCCTGGGTGGCGGCACTGAGGTGATAGCTGTCGGTGCCCAGATCATAGGTGGCGTCGGCATTGAGCATCTGACGAAGCTGCTGCTGCAAACCGGCGCGCACCGTAAAACGCTTGTCGCGCTGCGTGGCCTCCAGGTCGATGGCCAGCGATTCGGGCAGCTGGTAGATGCGTTCGCGCTTGGGTGCAACAAAGGCCGTGAGCAGGAAGTCGCTGTGTTTCAAGTCGGCCTTGAGCGTAGCATTCATCACGCGGTTATCATCGTCGAAGGGCGCAGTGGCAAAGGCCTCGGCCTTGAGGTGCGAATGACCGGCGACTGCTGCCTCCAGGTTACGCAGGTCGAGGCTGTCGGGCGTCAAACGAGCATCGAGGCTCAGCTCAGTGGTGGCGTTGACCCAATGCTGGGGCAAGGACTCGACGTAGGGTGCCACGATGCTGATCAGGTTGGATGAGTCGAGGGCGGCTCGCAGGTGCACATCGGCAAAACCGGTGCGGATGGTGTCGAACAGCCCCAGATGCAGCAGCAGGTCGCCCTGCACCTCGCCCATTCCGTCCAGCTGCAGGTCGATGTCTTCGGCCGCTATCTGCGGGCCTTGCATCTCAAAACGGGCAACCAACTGCTTGATGGCCAATGCCGAGTGCTCCTCGTGCGCCTCCACATGACGCAGGTCGGCTCGGATCAGATTATCCTCGTACTGTACATTTTCCACTTCGATTCCGATACCGTTGAGGTCCAGGTGCGTATAGTCCAGATAGGGTGTCTGAGCCTCGCTCATCCTGGCAGCGGTGAGACTCTCGTCGCTTATGCGCAGGGCCAGGAACCCGTCACGAATACTGGCGATCCCCACTTTGACCGCCCAGCCGGCCGGCTCTTCGTCAGCCTCCTTTTCGGCCGATGGCCCCAGATAGAGCCGCAGATCGGGCTGAATGGCCGACACAGAGGCGATGCGGAGCTGCGAATGGTCGATGTCGAGCTCCATGCCCTTCACCTGCAACGCCTGCAACGAGCCGGACACGCCCATCGACTGCGTGAGCGAATCCATACCCACAGTCACATCGTCCAGTTCCAAGTTATTGAGCACAAAATATGGTTGATTGATCGGGATGTCGTCCAACCCTGTACGCATGCTACCCACGCTCACCAGCGTGTCGCCATGCTGCCGATCGAGCACCGCCACATCGCCCACGCGAAACTTGAGCGGGAAGTCCAGTCGCACATAACCCACGCGATACTCTAGCGCCTCCGAGCTCGTATTGAGCCACTCCACCACCCTGCGGCACACAAAGTCCTGCACCGCCGGAATGTAGAGCGCTAAGGGCAATCCCAGCAGCAGCAGCAACACACACAGCAGCGACCCGATGATCCATCGACCCATCGAGCGCTTTTTCGGCTGCTGCCTACCCTTGACCGGAGCTTCAGTCTGCTGTTCTTCTATGTTGTTGTTTTCGTCAGCCACGTTTCATTATTTATTTCACGCGCAAAGATACATCAAAATCTCGAATTGCGAAAAAATATTCTCCCATTTTATGCAAAAAACACAAAAAAACTTGCAAATGATCCTCGATGCTCCTATCTTTGCACAATATTTTGCTATTGATTATGCCACAACTCATCGACATTTCCACCCTTGCCGCCTGCTTCAAGGAGTATGGCCCCCACCCGCTGCACTACGTCTTCCGACTCCTGCAGCCGGTCACCCCCTCAGCATACAACCTGCTCGGCAACACAGTCAACACCATGTTTGATGCAGTGGTCACCTCCACCCCCGTGGACGAAGCTTCCTCATC
>JAZQPJ010000037.1:0-33824 GCA_045628525.1 Bacteroidales bacterium | reverse complement strand
GATGGTCTGCTTTGCTTCGTGCATATCCTTCTTGTGGCAGGTGCCAAGGCGATTGAGACGGTCAATCTCCGTGCCCTGTTCGGACACGGTCTTCTTCAGGTTGCCAAGTTCTTTTGTGAGACTCTTGAGAACTGCATCTATGTCTTTGACCTCTTCTTGCATGGTGCAAAGATAGAAAGACTTTTGCTGAGTTCCAAAGAAAATATAAAAAAGATTTTTCAGCACTTTTTCAGACCTCATGGAGGTAGGGCACGAATATGTCTGGTCATATTCCATTCGCCTCAATTTGACAGAAATGGTGTAATCTCAACATGACACTATTCTGCATCATTCTCGCTTCGAAGAATGTTTGAATGGGGGTGCTGAGTAGTTACCCGATATTCGCAACTGCTCATCCCAAAGGGGTTCATCATATATATGTACTAACTATGTATCAACAATGTGCATCTAACAAAAAGGTTTGAGGTGGGAAAGTCTGTAGATATTTATGGAAAACTATAAAAATTTTCAATTATTATCCTTTCCCATTGTAACATTTTTGTTTCTCCCATACTATAAAGTTGAATCAACCTAAAAACAGAAACAAAAATGAATGAGTTATTATCGAAATCAAAGGATTTCAAGCAGGAGTACTGCTGCACGATTGTGCAATTGGGTGAGGTATTGCCTATCGAGGGTTCCGACTTTCTCGGACAAGTCTTGGTGGAGGGTCGTACCATCGTAGTGAGAAAGGATCAGATGAAGGAAGGTGATGTAATGTTCTACGTATCGAATGAGAGCCAGATCAATGCAGACTTCCTCAGCATCAATAGTTTCTATGAGGATAAGACGATGAATGTCAACCCCGAACAGAAAGGATACATCAATAAATATGGACGCATCCGTATGGTGAAGCTTCGTGGTGTATTGTCAATGGGCATCCTTTTCACGAAGGAGAATTTCGTGAAGTGGTGTCCGAGAATGAGCAATTTTATCCTTGAGGAACATGTCGGAGATGACTTCGATTCCGTTGCAGGAGAACTCTTCGTCAAAGCGTATGTTCCAATGCGCAAGGAGAATACTCACCACACGGGTACTGGCAAGCGAAAGGCAGAGCCGAAGTTCGACCGACTTATCCCCGGCGAATTTCTCTTCCATTATGAGACGCAGCAGCTGAACCGAGAGATCCGAAGATTGAAACCTTCGGACGTGGTGAGCATCAGTTGCAAGATGCATGGCACAAGTTTCGTAATAGGCAATGTCCGCACACTTCAGCCACGTTGGGGAGGTGTGTATGCCCGATGCTTCACGCATCTGCCCAAGTTCTTGCAGTTCACAAAGACGGCACACGATGTCGTGTATTCGTCACGTACGATTGTCAAGAACAAATACTATAGACCAGGGTATTACGAAACTGATGTCTGGGGAGAGTACTATGCCCTGATTGCCAAATACATCCCCCAAGGCCACTCGCTTTATGGCGAGATTGTGGGATATGTCGGTGGCCTCAGCCAGATGATTCAGAAAGGATATGACTATGGCTGCCAGCCAGGAGAGAACCGACTGATGCTCTATCGTGTAAGTATCGATGAAGGGGGTAGAAAGCGAGAACTCAATATTCCCGAGGTACAGACATTTGCATCAAATCTGATCAAGCAGATGCAGGCAGATGGAAATGAAGGAGCACGTCGTATCATGCTGCTGCCAGTCCTCTATCAAGGCACTTTGGCCGCATTGTACCCAACGCTTGATACTTTCAATCATTGGCACGAAGACCTTCTTGAAGCGATGAAGCGAGACATTGAGCACTTCGGCATGGAGCAAGACGAACCACTTTGCAGAAACAAAGTGCCTCGTGAGGGGATCTGTCTGCGCATCGATGACGCCCCCATCAACGAATGCTTTAAGCTCAAGACTCTGCGATTTTTGGGCAAAGAGGCAGAACTGATGGATAAGGGTGAGGTAGATATGGAAATGCAGGATGGGTATGTGGGTTGAAAATTGGAAAAAATCCTCGGATTCTGTAACAATTACTCCGTTTCTATACTATAAGAGTGAGGATGCATGAAAGAACCGATGCCAAATCTCCCCCAAAACAGATAACAATTTCAAACAAATTATTAGCTTCGACATTATGAAAAAGATGAACGCGATGCTCGCAGTTGTCGAGCAAAGTGCATCACAATGCACAAGAAATCTGAAGGATCTTGCCTCTTGTTTCAAAAAGAACACTGGCGACTTCCTTGGTGTAAAGAAGACTTATACAACACGCGAAGGATATGCCGACGACCCTTCCAAACGTGGTTACAAACGTGTGGTATTTACTGTGGACGAGAGAATTGAGTCCATGCAAAAGGAACTGGCAACACACCTTGCCGACCTGTTTGCCATTGAACGAACCAATAGCATTGGGGCAGCGAAAGTGCCGCTCATCGTGGAAGGTCACAACTTTGGTGAACTGACCGCCATTGAACTCATGCGCCTCAAGTCGTTTCTGACCCGCGAGGAGTTTGAGCACATCTATAGTGCCATTCCGGTACGCTCTGATGCAGAAGATTGGACACGCACCACGGATTCAGATTACGATGGGCGGGACATTTGGGAAACGCCAATGCAGAAAGGTGTGGCAAAGACTTCTGAGAACGAGGAGGTTATCCTCAAGGACCCGAACCTAAACCCAGAAAGTCTTCCTGCAAATTACGTGGCAAAAACAACCGTCAAACGCAAAACGGTTGAGGTGGGCGATTACACAGCTCAATCGTTCTCTGGAGAATGGAACCAGCGCCGACGCTCGGAACTTCTCCGCCGTCGAGCCACTTTGCTCAAAACCGTTATCGAAGCACTCAAGGTGGTAAATGACGTAGAAGTGGTTTCTTCTGATCTACAAGTTGACAATCTTCTCAATTACATTCATTATGGCAAATAAAGAACGAGGTTGACAACCCAACAAAATAATTGACTAAAGCTTCACTATTACGCATTAGCTTCATGCAATTCCTACATAGGCCTTGCTCAATTGTAGCAATCCATTCTATGTGGCACACAGCATCAGCGTCGAGTCAAAAGCATCAGCTTTAGCCTTACTGGTCGAAGACTGCTGGAATACGTGATTCATGATACCCTGAAGAATGCAAGTTCGAGTCTTGCATCCGCCTCAAACCCAATAAAACTATGGCGGATTGGTGAAATGGTGATCACATCAGGAACACAGCGTTAGCATAATTGCAGCAGCGGCATTCGTCACAACTCTGTCCCTGTTCATGAAGGAAAAGAGCGAACAGGGAGGGCGGGTAGCTTAGTGGTAAAGCACACGAGTCCAAATCATGACACATAGGTTCGAATCCTATCCCGCCTGCTAACTAACAAAAGAATGATAATTTCACACATTATGACCATCATCATCCAAAACCGCATAGCGGCACTCCTTCCAAGCGATTGTTTCGAAGGAGAATTACAGCCATTTTTCAAGCGATGGCTACCAAGTCGTAAACGAGAGCATGTGGAGCATATTGTGATGCTCAAAGTTTAACAAATGTATCTGCATTAACAGAAGCAGAGAATGCAAGACGAAACCGATAATACACTACCGTTGTACTTGATCGGAACTGTTTGCATCTGCAGAACATGAAAAACTGTAGAGAAACATGTTTTGTATTTTTACAAAGCCAGAAAATGCAGCACGGACGAGCAACAACGTTCCCTACAGAATGATGAAAAAGATGCTGTCATTGTTTTGCATCGTTGATAAATTTTGCGCAAAATACAGGTTTTATTTGATACGACCATTTTTTATGATGAGTATGCTACACCTATTCCACGACACAGACGACGGGTGAAGGAACAGAGGGGAATGGAGTATTGCAGACGGCTACTGTCATGCATCTCATGGCCGGAATGTTGGGCAGAAAGGGTGCGTAGATCCTCTATGGCTTTGTGTTGTTCCAACAAGGGTAATTGTTGGAGATAGTACTGCATCAGCGAGGGGTAAAGGTTGTCAAAATGATCGTTTATGCTTTGAGCCAAAGAGGGGGAATTGTTGGGCATAGAAATATCTGGTATTTTTGAAAAGAATAAAGTGTCCTCGCCCTGCCTCAACAGACGAAATTGCTGACGCATAAATGCCTTTGCACGATGAAGTGTGACGCGATAGGAGACGGAAGTTACGCCCAGGGCTTTGGCGATCTCGACATCGGACATAGAGCGGGTAGCATCGAGCTGCGTCATAAGCCAACGCAACAAGATGAATCGGGGAATAGGTTGCAGTGCGCAAAGAGTACTGGCTATGAGGTTGGCGAAGAACAAAATATCCTGCTCACTAATACGAGATGAAGCAAAACATGTTGGTTCTGCCTCAGTTGCAGCAAGCAGGTTGCGCTCTTCGCTTGCACTGGTATTGGAAATGAAATTACGAAAAGTTGAACGGATCCACGCCATCAATGAAGCTTTCGATCGAATAGTGATCAAAGCCTCGTATGGCAGCAGAAAACCTTCGCCATCACCATTGCGGAGATATAGAAAGAAGTCGTCAAGATAATCGTCAAAGTCACATAGAAGCTTTCGTTGACATACTTCATACATCCGCTTCAAGTCATTTCTAAGCCGGACATTAAGCACAAAAAGCATCACTTCATCGCTCTTGGTATTGCCTTGCACTATGAGGTCGTAGAGTTGCTCTGCGTTCATAGTAACCATATCTTGCAATTTGGTGTCACCTTTTTGCATGTCTATAATCTTCTCTTTTGATTCCATTATTTCGACAATAATACAATTGTTATATCTAATTTCGCACAGCAAAGATAATGCTTATTTTAGATATAACAATTATAACATAGAAATAACAAGAGATTCTTGAATAAAGAAGTTTCAGAGAGCATTCTTTTGCAATCTTAGCAAAGCATTTTTTAGTCTTCATTGAGTGAACTGTCTGAAGCTTACTCTTCACCTCTGGAAGTCATGTCCGGATCTGCGACCCTTGGAGCTTTGGGCATCTTGAGGCGGCCGCTTTTCTTGAGGGCTTCGGCCAGGATCCATTGAATCTGCCCGTTGACCGATCGGAATTCGTCCTCGGCCCATGCCTCGATAGCATCCATAGTGGCACTATCGACGCGGAGGATGAAGCTGCGGGTGGGTACGTCTTTCTTGGGCATAGGGACAAATTTCAGATTACTGATTACAAATTACTGATTTCAGATCAGCACTCGATGCGCACGTCGGGATTGATGCGGCGGATCTGGTCGAGGAAGTCTTCCTGATTGCGGGGCGAGATCATGACGGTGCCGGTCTTGAACGAGAGGCAGATGCGACGCAGGGAACAGGCGGGGGCGCTGGCAATGTCGCGGGTGGGTACGATACAGACAAGTTCGCGCAGATCGTAGCGCTGCGAGAATATGCCGAACTGCTTTACGATGAGCTGGTCATCGATGATCACGTATTTCATCGTGAAGAACAGGACCAGAATCGCCAGGAAGGTGAGCCAGATGATGATGATGGGAATCCAGGCTGGTTCATCCCGGGTGCTGAGTAGCTCATGTATCGGGGCGATGGAGACGCCGACAAAGATGATGATGATGAAGGAGATCAGGCGGAGGCTGATGCGGGAGTAGTAAACCATGGGGGGGAGGTAATTACAGATTAATAATTACAAATTACGGTGTGCCAAACCGAAGGTTAGTGATTCAGCGTGCCAGAATTGATGACCGGCTGGGCGGGCTCGTCGGCACAGAGCACCACGAGGAGGTTGCTCACCATGGCTGCCTTCTTCTCTTCGTCGAGCTCCACGATGTCCTCTTCTGAGAGCTTGTCGAGAGCCATGCGCACCATCGAGACGGCACCCTCCACGATCTTCTCGCGGGCGGTGATAATGGCGGCTGCCTGCTGGCGGCGAAGCATCACGGCGGCGATCTCAGGGGCGTAGGCCAGGTAGTTGATGCGTGCCTCGGTGACCTCCAGGCCCGACTGCTCCAGGCGCTCGTTGAGCTTGGCCAGCAGCACCTCGTTGACCTCCTCGTTGCCGCTGCGCAGGGTGACCTCGTCGGTGTCGTTGCCATCGTTGTCATAGGCGTACATGCCGGCTACCTGACGCAGGGCGGAGTCGCTCTGCACGGCCACGAACTTCTCGAACTTGTTCATGCGCAAGCCGGCAGCACCGCCCACGGTGTTGGAATTGGCCACGTCGGTATCGATGTCGAAGATGGCCTTGTAGGTGTCCTTAAGGCGCCACACCACGACGAGGCCGATCATCACGGGATTACCTGCCTTGTCGTTGACCTTGATGGGCTCGGCGTTGAAGTTGCGGGCACGAAGGCCCACCTTCTTGACGCTCATGAAAGGGTTGATCCAATAGAAGCCTGTCTGGCGGAAGGTGCCGACGTATTTGCCGAAGAAGGTGAGCACCTTGGCCTCGTTGGGCTCCTGCATCGAGAAGCCGCACAGGCCGATGACCCAGCCGATGAGCAGCACGATGCCGAGGCTGAACCAGCTGCCCACAAACTCGTCATTCGGGCCGACGCTGCGGATAAAACAGAATATCATGCCGGCGATCATGGCCAGCACCAGAAACAGCATGAGGAAACCGTTCATCGATCCTCCGCGAAATTCAAACTCTTTACTCTTTTCCATAGTTGTAATAGTGTTATGGGTTAATATTTTTTTGATATTATTTTGATATCACGGTGCAAAGAAAACGAGTTTTTCGGAAACCACCAAGCGCGAGGGGGTAAAATCGGACAGAAGAGGCACAAAAAAGGATTTTCTGACATGCGGAATTGGCAAATACGAGCATCGAAACGGCTGTTTGCCACACAAAAATCGCGGTTGCATGAATTTCGGACAACAAAAAGCGGCACAAATGGGAGGAAATGCGTACATTTGCGTAGTGAAAAAAACAAAAAAAAGGAGGCAAGAGAGATGCAACAAGACAACGACGAGAAACTGGGCGCACGGCTGGGCACGCTGAAGTGCATGCGCGTGTACGAACAAGGCATTGTGCTGGAGAACACGGGACACTGGTGGCACCGCAGGGAGCGCGCCATCAGGTACGAGGAGATACGCCGCGTGTGGCTGGAGACGTTCCGCACCGGCGACGAGCGCGATGGACACACCTCGGCACGCATCGACCTGATAGCACAGAACCTGGATGTGCTCTACACGCTGACCCTGCACGACCGCCTGCCCGACGATGCCGACCTGCAGCTGATGCAACAGGTGCATGACCGCTGGCGCAAGGCTACCTGGCGGCACTATCATGTGGTGGCAGCCGTGGTTGAGCACGAGGGGCGCTATCTGTGCATGCAGAAGGGCGAGACGCGCTATGCCTACACTTCGTACCACTGGGAGTTTCCTGGCGGCAAGATTGAGGAGGACGAGACGCAGACACAAGCCCTGCAGCGCGAGCTGATGGAGGAGATGGAATATGACGTGAAGCCCGTGCGGCACCTCATCACCGTGGAACACCGCTACCCCGACTTCGGCATCACGCTAGAGTGCTGGCTCTGCTCGGCCGAAAGCACCGACTTTGTGCGACGTGAACATGCCGACCATCGCTGGCTTACACTCGACGAAATGCGTGAGCTGGATTGGTGCGCTGCCGATGCGCCGGTAATAGAAACCCTCGCCACAGAAAACTGATTCTGTAGCGAGGGAATATTTTTTTGAGAAATCGGGGCGGAGATTACTTCACGCGCTTGCCAACAACGTCATAGTTGCGGCCATTGCGGCTGATGACGAACTGGCCGTTCTCATAGCGCTTGGCAGCGAGGCTGGCATCGTTGGTGCGGACAGTCTCGATGGCCACTGGCTCAGATGGGGTGACAACGAGGTCGGTAACCCACTCGTAGTAGTAGGCGATGTTGTCACCGGCGCCTGTGTACATGTCAGAGGCAGCCACGTAGGCCTGACGCTCGGCATCGTAGTTGAACACGAGGTCGATGTTGTTGAGGTTCTCGTCGAGGCCGAAGAGGCGGTAGTTGCCCGTGGTGCCCAGACCGATGAGCTGGCCGGCAGGGAAGGTCAGGGTGTTGCCCTCGCAGGTGCCCTTGATGAACGACTTAAAGACGAAGGCTACATAGCCGCAGCTGCTCAAATAGACGTCGCTGCCATCGAAGCCGAGCTGGCCCTCGAAGGCCTCCTCGCCATAATCCATATCAACACACGAGATGAGGCAATCCTGGAGCTCAACGCCTTCGGGCACCTCAACAAGGGCGGGAACCTCCGAGAGGTCGTAAGTGCCGGTGAGCTGGAAGGTAACACCTTCTGAGCTCTCAATGCTGATGGCAATCTGCTTGATGCCCTCGGCAATGACGTTCTCGGTGTAGGTGGCCGAAGCATAGGCAATCATAGAATAAGAGGAGTAGTCGATGCCGAACGAGTACTCGGCATCCATCTGGTCGAAGGTGTAAACCTTGCCACTCTCGATGACGCCGCCCTCTGGGTAGAGGTCGAACATGAAGTCGTAAGCTGACGAGTTGTAGCTCATGTACCATTCACCTCCGCCCAAATCGGTCTGGTGGAAGTTGCTGGCATCGAGGGTGAGTTCAACCACATCCTGAGCGCTGGAAGTCAGTGCGAGTGCCATGGCGCCTGCAAGTGCAAAAATCTTTTTCATTGCATTAATTAATTATGAATTTTGAATTTTCTATGATGAATTATCATTACTTCATGATGCTGATCTTCTGACCATTGCGAATGTAAAGGCCTGGAACTGAAGCCTGAGTGCGCTGGCCCTGGAGGTTGAATACCTTGTTGCCTCCATTACGCACACCTACCTGCTGGATGCCAGTGGTGCCGCCCAGAGGCAGAGCAAGGAACTCGTTGGTCGAGGCACCAGTATTGTCATCGACATAGCTGATGAAAAGCTCTGGCTGTGCGCTGCCATAGTTGAGGATGGCCACGTTGCGGATGTCGCCCTTGGTGGTGCCATCGCCAGTGAAGACGTTGAGCACCTCGCCAGCCTCGTTACCGATGAAGAGGGTGTTGTAGTACATGCCATCGGCGCCCTTGACCTTCGAGAGGAATACAAACTCCAACAGATCGTCAGCATAGAAGAGGTGTGGATCCAGGCTCTGGTTGTTGACCAGCGGAGTGAAGGTCTCGGCATCAGGACCCATGTTCAGACCCACATAGTGGTCGATGGTGAAATCCTTATGATAGATACCATATTGAGCGATGACGTTGTTATCGACGTCGGTGTCTGGCTCATTGAGGCCAATGACATACTTGTAGCCCTCGGCAGCATCGGCCATACGATCGATGTTAGCCGAGATGAGCTTGCCGTCGATAGCCGATGGCAACACAGCCACCTTGCGGAATGATGGCACCTCGACGATGGTGAGGTTCTGATCCCAGGTCTCAGCATCGCTGGTGAGGAACACCCACTGGTCAGGCTCGCCCTCGATGCTCGAAAGGCTGTTCCAGAAGCCACCTACGCCATTGCACAGCAGGCCTACATGCTCACCGCCCTCGGCATAAACCTCGAAAGCATACTCCGAGCTCCAGTACTGGTTGGTATCCTCGCAGGTAATCACATAGTTATATCTGCCATCGCCGGTGAATGCGCCTTCGCTCACATCCTGTGTGCTGAAGATGCCTACGCCCATCAGACGAAGCATGATACCCTCAGGACAGGTGGTTGGCACCTTGACCTCATCGACCAGTTCGAAGTCCTGGTTGTAGTTCTGCACGACGAACGAGTTGTCTGGTGTCCAGTAAGGCATCCAGGTCTCTGGGTTATAGTCCACCTCGCCATACTCATTGAGCAGTGGCAGTGGCTTCTCGTAGTGGCTGATGATGTAGTGGATGCCGTCGCTGAGATTGGCGGTGGAGAACACCATGCCGCTCATATACTCGGCCAGAATATTGTCGAACACGAACGAGTGCTTCAGCTCAATGCCTTCAGCAGCTGCTTGATAGACATCAAGATGGGTGTCACCCCACATGCCATTGTCCACTACATGGCTGAGCACGAAGCTGACATTGCTGCCATCGCTCACAATCACGCCACTGCCCTCGACCTCCAGGAGCTGGGTGCCATCGAGGCTATAGGCGCGGAACAAGGTCTGAGGAGTATAGTCGTTCGACGAATTGCCAGGGATGTGAATCTCGACGCCGACCTCCAGCTGATCGTCAGCATTGAAGAGGTGCTGGGTCAATGGGCCAAACACGGTGAAGTCGTTGGCATTGAGCCCTGAAACGTCAGCAGTAAAGGTACCTTTCACCTGATGCGAGGCATCAGAGATGGTGACCTCTACGATGTTATAACGCAAGTCGTCGTAGTACTCATTGCCGAGGTTGATCATGTCAGCCTTGGTAGTGGCACTCCAGGTAAGGCCATCCGGGCCATCGAGCAAACTCCACGACTCATAAGTCTCGGCCATGGCAGTCATACCTACAGCCATACCGATGAATGGAAGAAGAATTCTTTTCATGTTGTTTCTAAAAAATAATAATGTATTTCAAGTTCACTGATTCGGGTTACAGATTCTTTTTGAAGTAGGTGGCCACCTTGTTATAGATGTGCGGATTAGCATTGCCACCACGGATGAAGTGGTCGCGGTTGGTGTAGATCATCATGTCAAAGTCCAAACCAGCCTGCACCCAGCGCTCGGTGAGCTCGTAGGTGTTCTGCGGATGCACGTTGTCGTCGGCAGTGCCATGCACGATGAGGACATTGCCCTTCAATGCCTCGGCACGGTTGAGCACGCTGGCGGCTTGGTAGCCGGACTCGTTCTGCTGCGGGGTGCGCATGTAACGCTCGGCATAGACGGTGTCGTAGAACTTCCAGTCCGTCACCGGAGCCACTGCCACGGCTGCGCTGAACACGTCATTGCCGGCACACATGGTCATCAGGGTGTTGTAGCCGCCATAGCTCCAGCCCCAGATGCCGATGCGCTCGGGATCGACGTATGGCAGCTTGGCAGCATAACGGCCGGCAGAGAGCTGGTCCTCAGCCTCGCGCACGCCGAGCTGGCAGTAGGTCTGATGCTCCCACTGGGTGCCACGGCCACCGGTGCCGCGACCATCGACGGTGAGGGCCACGAAGCCCTCCTGAACCAGATACTGCGGGAAGCCGAACTCCCAGCGGTCGAGCACCTCCTGCGAGCCTGGGCCGCTGTACTGCTCGAGCACACAGGGCAGTTGCACGTTGTTCTGTTGTTTTGTTATTTTGTTGATTTGTTCTGCGGTAGGACGGATCACGTAGCCATTGAGCACGTCGCCACGCTCGGTGGTCATCTGGAAGAACTCGCGCTTAGGCATCGAAGCCACGCGCTGCTGCAGGGCCTTGTTGTCTTCCATCACCTTCAGCACCTTGAGGTTCGAGACGGTCTCGAGGGTGACGCGGGTAGGCGACTCGGCATCGCTGTAGTAGTGCTGCATGTAGATGAAGCCCTTGCTGAAGGCTGCGCGATGGGTGCCGCGGCAGCCCTTGCCATCCTTGCCGCCGTTGAAAAGGGGCAGCATCTGGCCCTTGGCATCGATCTTGTAGATGCCGCGGGTGAGGGCAGCTGGCATGTCGGCACCCTGGCCGAGCCAGGCCACCTGCACGTAGGCGCTCTTCGTGGCAGGGTCGTAGCCATAGATGTCGGTCACGTCGAAGTTGCCCTTGGTGAGCTGACGCTGCTGCTGACCCAACATATTATAATAATAGAGGTGGCGATAGCCGCTGCGCTCGCTTGCCCAGGTGAAGCCATTGGCATCGAACTGCACGGCGTCGAGGTCGGCCTCAGCAATATATTCGGGGTTGGTGTCTTCGAGCAGGAGCTTGGCCACACCGCTCTGTGGGTTGACAGCGTAGAGCGACAGTTTGTTCTGCAGTCGGTTCAGGGTGAGCACGGCCACCTTGTCAGGCTCGGTAGTGAACTGGATGCGTGGGATGTAGCCATCGGCATCGACAGGCACGCGCAGCTCGGTGCTCTTCCTCGAATAGACATCATAAGCCCAGGCGGTGACAGTCGAGTTCACCTCGCCAGCCACAGGGTACTTGTAGGTGTATTGGCCAGGATATAACTCATACTCAGCGCGCTTAGGGAAGTCGCCCATGTAGGTGGGCAGATAGTATTGCTTCACGGGGCTTTCGTCCCAACGCAGGAAGCAGATGGTCTTTGAATCAGGGCTCCAGGTGATGGCACGATCCATAGCGAACTCCTCCTCATAGACCCAATCGGGCACACCGTTGATCACCTCGCCAGCCTTGCCGTCGAAGGTCACTTGACGTTCGGCCAGATCAATGCCTGCGCTCATGACGCGGGTGTAGAAGAGGTTGCCATCGCGCATGAAAGCCAGCTGACGGCCATCGGGAGCCATAGTGGTGCCCTGCACCTTGCCCTGGGTGAGACGCTTGAAGGTGTCGCGACGCACGCCGCCAGCCTCGATCACGAAGTAGAAGTAGTCGGCCTTGTACGAGCGGCGGTAGATGTAGTCGCGGTTGGCCCATACGAGCAGACGCTCCTCGTCCTGGCTGAGCTCGTAGCCACTGAGGCGCAACGTGCTCACGTCCAGGCCCTCTTCGGGCTTCACCTTGTTGAGGTCGAGCAGGGTATCCACGGCCTGGCCGTTGCTATACTGATACTTGACGATGGCGCGGCCATCATCGGTCAAGGCGGTGTAGTGCTTGCCGTCGGCGGTGCTGCGGTAGGCAGCCACGCTCCTGCCGCTCCACTCTCCGCTGCGCACGCCCTCGACGGTGATCTCTCCGGCCTGGGCAGAAAGCGCCATTGTAGCGATGGCTGTGCAAGCCAATGTCTTTGCAATATTCATATTGTCGTATTTTAATCCATTCTCGATTTGTAGTCCTCGTAGCTATACGTGCGCAGCACCTCGATCTGTCCATCCTGATGTCTCAAAGCAATGGCGGGATGCGAGATGCCATTGAAGGTGTGCGTCTTGACGGTTGTGTAGTGCAGCATGTCTTCGAGCAGGATGTACTCGCCGATGGTGAGGGCATGGTCGAAGATCCAGTCGCCCATATAGTCGCCACTGAGGCACGAGTTGCCACCCAGACGGTAACGATGTTTCTCAGTGGTGTTGCCCGTGGTGTCCATCTCCACATGCTCGGCGCCACGCACGGTGGGCCAGTAAGGCATCTCCAGACAGTCGGGCATGTGGCAGGCGAACGACACGTTGAGGATGGCGGTCTTCATGCCATGATTCTCAACGATATCGACCACCTGTGCCAGCAGCGGACCCGTCTGCCAGCCGAATGCCGAACCGGGTTCAAGGATGATCTTGAGCCAGGGGTAGCGCTTCTTCAAGCCTTTGAGCACGGTGACCAGATGGTCGGTGTCGTAGTCCTTGCGTGTCATCAGATGTCCGCCGCCCAGGTTGAGCCACTTGAGTTGTGGGAACCAGCGGCTGAACTTCTCCTCCAGATGCTCCAAGGTGCGCTCCAAAGTGAACGAGTCGTCCTCGCAATGGCAGTGGCAATGGAAGCCCTCGATACCGGCAGGGAGCTGTTCGGGCAACTGGCTGTCGAGCACACCGAAACGGCTGCCAGGGGCACAGGGATTATAGAGCAACGTCTCCACCTCGCTGTACTCCGGGTTGACGCGCAGGCCACACGAGATGCGATCACCGCCCTGCTGGTTGTGCTGCTCCACCTCAGGATAGAAGCGCTCGAACTGCGTGAGCGAATTGAACGTGATGTGGCTGGAACACTGCATGATGGTGTGGAAGTTCTGCGCATCATAGGCAGGCGAATAGGTGTGCGCCTTGCTGCCGAACTCCTCGAAGGCCAGTCGCGCCTCGCTCAGTGACGATGCTGTGGTGTGGCTGATGTACTCGCGGAAGATGGGGAACGTCTTCCACAAGGCAAAGGCCTTGAAGGCCAGAATAATCTCCACACCCGCACGCTCTGCCACACTCTGGATGAGGCTCAGGTTGCGACGCAACAGGCGCTCCTCCAGGATGTAGCAGGGCGACGGGTAATTAGGGTATTCCGCTGGGCGGATATCTGATTCGATGAGAGTCATTTATTATCTTGTAATTCTAGGAATTCTAGTATTCCTAGTGAATAATCAATCGAAGAATCCCGGTTGCTTGTACTCGATGCCGAGCTCTCGATCCACCGTGGCGAGGATGCCCTGCAGCTGGCCCATGGCGAACATGCGGCCCAGGAGGGTATAGCCAGAGTTGTGGCCGTGGTTGCTCTCGTCCATGATGCCGCCAGGCTCGTCGGTGAAGGTCATGCCGTGATCCACACGCATTGGCAGACGGCGGCCAGAGTTGCACTTGCCCTCACGCTCGGCCTGCTCGAAGATGCGGCACAGCTCGATGATGTCGGCACGGCCACCCAGATGCGAAGCCTCGGTGAAGTTGCCGTTAGGGAAGATGTGGCAAGAGCGCAGGTGCACGAAGTGGGTGCGGTCAGCAAACTTCTTGGCCATCTCGAGCACGTCGTTGTGCTCGCCAGCCGAGAGCGAACCGGCGCAGAAGGTCAGGCCGTTGTGGCGGTTAGGCACAGCGTCGAGGAACCACTGGATATCTTCCACGTTGCCTACGATGCGTGGCAGACCGAAGACTGGATAAGGTGGATCGTCAGGGTGTACGCACATGTTGATGTCGTACTCCTCACACACAGGCATGATAGCCTCAAGCCAGTACTTCATGTTCTCCTGCAGCTTCTGCTTGTCGATGCCGGCATAGAGCTTCAAGAGGTCGCGGAACTTCTGCACAGGGGCAGCATCGCCCCCGCTGAAGTTGCCGCTCACGAAGCCCTGGGTCTTGATGATGATGTTCTCCACCATGGCGTGGTCGAATTCTGGGGTGGCGTTCTTCTTGATCTCGTCAGCCTCAGCCACGAGGTCGCGACCCCACTTGTGATCCTGCGAGAACTGTGCCCACTCCTCGCGGGCAGCCTCGCGCTTCAGGATGTGGATGTCGAAGTAGGCAAACATGCCCCAATCCATATAGAGGTTGGTCGAGCCGTTTGGATTCTGGTGCAACAGGTCGGTGCGTGCCCAGTCGAGCACAGGCATGAAGTTGTAGCAGATGCACTTGATGCCCTCCTTGCCGAGGTTGCGGAGGCTCTCCTTATATACTTCGATCTGGTGGTCACGGTCAGGGCCGCCATACTTCAGCGTCTCGACTACAGGGAGCGACTCCACGACACTCCACTTCATGCCGTAGCTCTCGATATACTCCTTCAGTTCGTGAATCTTCTCCTGGGTCCATACCTGGCCAAGAGGTACGTCATGCAGGGCAGTTACGATGCCCTCTACTCCGATTTGTTTCAGCTGGGCAAGGGTGATCTTATCCTTCTTGCCGAACCAGCGCCATGTTCTTTCCATATTATTTATTATTTAGTATTATATATTTATTTATTTGATCTGTTTCAAATACTCTACTGCCTGCTTCACCGTCGCACACTTGAAAAAGATAAAGCTGCGCTTGCCGTTCTTCTCCTCCAGACGACAGATTTTGGGATGCTGCGAGAAGTAGTCAAGGATGCCGTCGAAGTGCTTCGATTCGAAATAGGTGGCGTCCTGACCGGTGACGAACATGCAGCGCATCCTGCCTTGCTTGAGTATGATCTTCTCGAAGCCGATCTCTCGGCCCAGCTGACGCAACGTCACCACGCGTATCAACTCCTCGCCCTGCGGCGGGATTGGGCCAAAGCGGTCGATGATGCGCTTGCGGTAAGCCTCGATCTCATCCGGCTTCGACAGGTTGTCCAATTCCTGATAGAGGGCCACGCGCTCGCTCGATTCCGGCACGTATTGCTCGCCGAAGCAGATGTCCAGATCGGTCTCCATGGCACAATCGTCGGTCACCAGGTCCTCCTCGCGCGTCTCGTCGCTGAACAGCGTGCGGAACTCCTGCGTCTTCAACTCCTTGACGGCCTGCTTCAGGATCTTCTGGTAGGCCTCGTAGCCAAGGTCAGAGATGAAACCCGACTGCTCGCCACCCAGCAGGTTGCCGGCGCCACGGATGTCGAGGTCCTGCATGGCCAGGTGGATGCCCGAGCCGAGACCCGAGAAGTTCTCGATGGCCTGCAGACGGCGGCGTGCGTCCTGTGTGAGGTAGCTGTAGGGCGGCGTGATCAGGTAGCAGAAGGCCTTGCGGTTGGTGCGTCCCACACGGCCACGCAGCTGGTGCAGCTCCGAGAGGCCGAAGTTCTGCGCATTCATCACGATCATGGTGTTGGCATTCGGAATGTCCAATCCGGCCTCGATGATGGTCGTGCATATCAGTACATCGTACTCGTAATTGGCGAAATCCAGGATCAGCTGCTCCACCCGGTCGGTCTCCATCTGTCCGTGTCCGAAGGCCACGCGCACATCGGGCACCAGTCGCTCCACTCGTGCCTGCAACTCGGGCAGCTGCGAGGTCTTGTTGCAGATGATGAACACCTGTCCGTTGCGCGACGTCTCGAAGTTGATGGCCTCGCGCAGTATGTCGTCCTCGTCGCGGTGCACCTCCGTCTGGATCGGATAGCGGTTGGCTGGCGGTGTGGCGATGATCGAGAGGTCGCGCGCACCCATCAGCGAGAACTGCAGGGTGCGCGGTATAGGCGTGGCGGTCATCGTGATGGTGTCCACGTTGATGCGCAGGGCTTTGAGCGCCTCCTTGGTCTTCACACCGAACTTCTGTTCCTCGTCGATGATCAGCAGGCCCAGGTCGGCAAACTTCACATTCTTGCCAATCAGCTTGTGCGTACCTATTATAATATTTATAGAGCCTTCCTTCAAGTCTTTCAGCAGCTGAGTAGTCTGCTTGGCGGTGCGGGCACGCGTCAGGTAATCCACACGCACCGGGAAGTCTTTCAGGCGCTCGCTGAAGGTGCGATAATGCTGATAGGCCAGCACCGTAGTGGGCACCAGCACAGCCACCTGCTTGCAGTCGTTGCAGGCCTTGAGGGCGGCACGGATGGCCACCTCGGTCTTGCCGAAGCCCACGTCGCCACACACCAGGCGGTCCATCGGACGACTTGACTCCATGTCCTTCTTCACGTCCTGCGTGGCCTTGAGCTGGTCGGGTGTGTCCTCGAACATGAACGAGGCCTCCAGCTCGTGCTGCATCTGCGAGTCGGGCGAGAAGCGGTAGCCCTCCTCCTGGCGGCGCAGGGCATAGAGGGCGATGAGGTCGCGCGCCATGTCCTTCATCTTCTCCTTGGTGCGGTCGCGCAGCTTCTCCCACGCGTTGCTACCCAGCTTGCTCAATGTGGGCGGCTCGGCACCGCGGCCACGATACTTCGAGAGTTTGTCCAGCTGATGGATCGACACGAAGAGGATCGAGCCCTCCTTATATTGCAGCTTCACCACTTCCTGCTTGTATTCGCGTCCTGTCTCAGGGTCCTTGATGGGCAGTTCCACCAGGCCGCCGAACTGTCCGATGCCATGATCCACATGCACGATGTAGTCGCCGATGTTGAACTCCTGCAGCTCCTTGATGCTCAGTGCGATCTTGCCGCTGCGTGCCCTCTCCGACTTGAGGTTGTACTTGTGGTAGCGGTCAAAGATCTGGTGGTCGGTGAAGTAGCAGTTGTGCGTGTCGTCGTCGATGAAGCCCTGATGGATGGCCTTGTTCACGCGCAACAGCTTGAAGCTCTCGCCTCGGTCCTCAAAGATGGCCTCGATGCGGTCCAGCTGCTTGGGCGAGTCGCTCAGGATATGCAGCTTGTAGCCCTGCATCTGGTACTTCATGAAGTCCTGCGAGATCAGCTCGAAGTTCTTGTGCCACTCCGGCTGGGGGGTGGTGTGGAATTCGATGGTCGAGGTCTTGAGGGTTTGAGAGGTTTGAGGAGTTTGAGGAGTTTGAGAGGATACTTTCAAACCCTTCGAACTTTTCAAACTCTTCAAACTTGACGCATTGAGCGTCCTGTTGCTGATCTCGATGCGGTTGAAGTCAACATACTTCTCGGCAAAGCGCTCGGCATCGATCAGCTTCTGCAGGGCGGTCATGTCGCCCTCCTCGCTCACGATGAGCTGCTCACTCAGTTCCTGGGTGCAAATCTGCTTCACGCGCTCCAGCACCCACTCCGAGTCCTGCACCACCAACTTGGTCTGCTCCACGTCGAGGAACTCCAGCAACAAGATGCCCTGTGCCTCTTTCTGGCTGAAGTTTGGCGCGATGGTCAGCTCCTGCACCTTCTCCTTCGAGAGCTGCGTATCCACTTCGAACACACGCAGCGAGTCGATCTCATTGCCGAAGAAGTCGATGCGGAAGGGATATTCGCTCGAATACGAGAAGACGTCCAGAATGGAGCCTCGCACGGCATATTGTCCCGGCTCATACACATAGTCCACGCGCTGGAAGCCCTGCTCGCGCAACACCTCGGTCACGAACTTGGCATCCACCTTCTCGCCATCGTGCAACGTCAGTATCGCCTCCTGCACCTCCTCGCTCTGCGCCACCTTCTCAGCCAGAGCCTCGGGGTAGGTGACGATGAGGGAGGTTTTGAGGTTTTGAGGTTTTGAGGTTGGGAGGTTTTGAGGTTGGGAGCTCTGGGGGTCGGAGTTCCTCATAACCTCACAACCTGATGACCTTACAACCTGCACCTCCGCCAGCACCTCAGTGCGCAATATGGCGTTGGCCGAATCCACCTGGCCGTACTTGATGCTTCGCTTGTAGCCGCTGGGGAAAAAGTGCACACCCTCCTCGCCGCCAATCTGGCACAGGTCGTGATAGAAGTATCCTGCCTGCTCCTCGTCGTTGAGCACAAAGAGGAAGACACCCTCGGCCGCATTCTTCAGCGGAGCCAGGAAGGTGGCTGCCGCCGAACCCGTCAGGCCCTTCAACTGAATGACAGAAGGCTCCGAGGAAGACATCCCCCGAAGTTTCTTGATCAGCGTGTTGAATCTGGGCTTCTGCAGCACCAGGTCTTTAATTTCCATTCTATCTTATACCATAAACGGAAACTTCCACAGAATGAAAGCTTCCGTCCGTAATAATCTGATAGTGGTCGCTGAGGGATTCGAACCCCCGACCCGCTGCTTGTAAGGCAGCCGCTCTGAACCAACTGAGCTAAGCGACCGTGAAATGGGTGCTTAGCTCGGTTGGTCTCCAACCGTGTTTCGCTAAGCGACCGTGATATTTTGCGCTGCAAAGGTACGACCTTTTTTCGAAACTTCCAAATTTTTTCCTCAAAAAATGCTCGAAAACTTGAAAATTATTCTTTTCCGCACTTTCACGCGCATCCGGCATCGCCTCTTCAAGCCGCTCAAAACTTACCGACGCAACCGCACAAATCACTGAGAATGAACAAAGATGCGGATACCGTTTCTTACCTGTCCGATTTACCGGCTATTGTTTATCACAGAAATAATGCGTACCTTTGCAGCACCAAAGGACAACCATTCAGCGTGTTCCTTTTTGCATTTATTTGTGTGTTATTTTATAATAAGTAAGAAAACAGTGAAAAACCCCAGCATGTGAAATGTAGGGGTTTTCTTTTTTTTCATTGGGCTGACTTGCCGTCTTGGTCCTCCAGCGTCTTAATTTTCTTCATATACTCCGACGGCATACACTTCTCGATCTCGGCGAAGGCACGGCGGAACGTGCTGTCGCTCTTGAAGCCGCTCTGGAAGGCGATGGACGAAAGTCCCATCTCGGCATTGGTCTCCATCAGATGCTTGGCATGCTCCACACGCAGGCCGTTGATGTAGCGATAGTAGGTCATGCCCTTCGATGCCAAGAAATAGCCCATATATGTGCGGTTGGTAGCCACATGCGACGCCAGCACGTCGATGCTCAGGTCGTGCTGCAGATACAGGCCGGTCAGTTCGCACCTCTCGTGCAGGCGTTCGCCTATCCAACTGTAGTCGCGCTCCTGAGGCGACGCATTGTCTCCTCCGGAATGTGGCACGGCAGCGGTGTCCGATGCCAGTGCTGATTCGGCTTCGGTCTCCGTCTCGCTCGCAGGTGCCTCGGGCGCCCCTTGCCAGAAGCGCACCACACACGCATGATGATCCACATAATACGTCAGCAGCACCCACAACGCAATACAATAGGCGTATGACACATAGTACATCGCATTACTCCGGCCCAGATGCGCTATGATGAAGAGCACCAGATAGATCAGGAACAAGATCATCAACTGATACACCCAGCGGATCTCATGGTGGTCCATGTCCGAATAGAGGTCCTTCAGGCGACGATGGTATCTGATCTCCTGCCGATAGAACCAGATCACCAGGCAGATGGCATAGCACACCCAATAGATGGCCGAAGCATAGAGCTGCCAGGGCTGCGGATCGAACACACACCACACCACGAGGCCCAGCGGCAGCAGCAGATGCAGCCAGAGATACCGGCGTATGGCAGTCTCCATCTGCAGCAGGCCGAGCAGCAAAGCGGCCACACCGGGCACAGACAACATGCTGAGCATAATGTCCACGTTCACCACCACCACCTCATACGAGGCATCTTTGAACAAGGGATACAGCAGGGTGATTGCGAATGTCAATGCCCAGATCAGCGCATTCCAGCCCGCGGTCTTGCGCACCAGCGGGTTGGGGTCCACGTCCTCCTGAAACGCGCTACGTACCGAGAGCACCAGGTACAAGCCGATCATTCCGAGGATGGCCACGCAGAAGCCATGCACCACCATGAATACCAGATATTGTCCGTCCATATCGCTTCTGATTATTGTGCAATGTGTGTTGCCGCCTTATTTCTTGGTCGTTGTCTTCTTGGTTGTCGAGCCCGATTTGGTCGATGTCGTAGCGGCAGGAGCAGGGCTATAGTACTGCAGAGCCGTAGGCATGGCCTTCTGGAGGGCGGCGATGCGCTTGGCGTCGCTGGGGTGGTCGCTGAAGAGGTCGCTGGTCTGTGCCTTGCCTGCTGCCATGCGCTCCCAGAATGGGATGGCGGCCTGTGGGTCATAGCCGGCCATGGCCATGAAGATCAGGCCCATGAAGTCGGCTTCCGACTCGTTGTCGCGGCTGTACTTGAGGTTGGCAAACGAGAAGCCCATCTGTGCGGCAAGCTGCGCGAGCCCTGCCACGTTGGCGTTGGTGTATTGGCCGAGCAGCTGGGCGGCAATCTGGGTGCCGTACTGCTGGCGCAGCTGTGTGCTCATCTGTTCGGCTGAGTGCTTGGCCACGGCATGGGCGATCTCATGACCTAACACCACGGCGAGCGAGGCCTCGTCCTGAGTGACAGGCAGCAGTCCCTCATAGACCACGATCTTGCCGCCGGGCATGCAGAAGGCGTTGACCTGCTGGTCGTTCACCAGGTTGAATTCCCACGCGAAGTTCTGCACCTCGCTGGCAAAGCCGTTGTTCTTCAGATAGGTCTCCACGGCGGTAGCCAGCTTCTGGCCCACGCGCTTCACCAGGGCGGTGTTGCTGGCATTGGTCGAAGGCTTGGCGCTCTTCATATATTCTGAATACTGTTGGGTGCTGAGGCTGAGCACCTGGGCATCATCCACCAGCAGATTGTGCTGGCGGCCGGTTACTGGCACGGTCGAGGTCACGCCGCAGCTCGACACCAACAGGGTCAGCAGCAGGACAAGCACCATGTACCATTTGCGAGTTACATTTTTCATAGGTTTATTATTTATGATTTTAGTTTTATTATTTGCAAACGTCAGTTTGACGTGCAAATGTACATACAAAAAATTTAAAAAACAAGAAAAAGGGGAAGGAAAATATACATTTTATATATTATATTTGGTCATTTGCTCAAAACATCGTACCTTTGCGCACTAATTATGAATTATGAATTCGTAATTATGAATTAAAATCTTTCCCCGCTAAGGGTCGCGGGGTTTATGTCAAACGTTAATTGTAAAAGAACCAAAACAGAGATGAAAAAGTGGCATGTAGAGGACTCGGCCGAGCTCTATAACATCAACGGCTGGGGCGTGTCGTATTTCGGCATCAACGAGAAGGGCCATGTGGTAGTTACTCCCAAGAAGGACAGTGTGCAGGTAGATCTGCGCGAAGTGATGGACGAGCTGGCGTTGCGCGACATTCAGGCGCCCGTCCTGCTCCGTTTCCCCGACATTCTGGACAATCGCATCGAGCGCATGTCGCAATGCTTCAAGAAGGCCAGCGAGGAGTACGGCTTCCGCGGCGAATGCTTCACCGTCTATCCCATCAAGGTAAACCAGATGCAGCCCGTAGTCACCGAGATGGTGAGCCACGGCCGCAAGTTCAACCTCGGCCTGGAGGCTGGCTCGAAGCCCGAGCTGCACGCCGTGATTGCCGCCTGCACCGACTATGACACCATCATCATCTGCAACGGTTACAAGGACGACTCGTTCATCGAGCTGGCCCTCCTCGCCCAGAAGATGGGCAAGCGCATCTACATCGTGGCCGAGAAGCTCAACGAACTGGAGATCATCTACCGCATCGCCAAGCGCCTCAACGTGCGCCCCAACATCGGCATCCGCATCAAGCTGGCATCGAGTGGCAGCGGCAAGTGGGAACAGAGTGGCGGCGATGCCTCGAAGTTCGGTCTCACCTCATCCGAGCTGCTCGAAGCCCTCGAATACCTTGAGGAGCATGACCTCAAGGACTGCCTGAAGCTCATCCACTTCCACATCGGCTCGCAGGTCACCAACATCCGTCACGTCAAGACCGCCATCCGCGAGGCTTCGCAGTTCTATGTGCAGCTGCGCAAGCTGGGCTTCAACGTGGAGTTT
Source organism: Bacteroidales bacterium (assembly GCA_045628525.1). GTDB lineage: Bacteria > Bacteroidota > Bacteroidia > Bacteroidales > UBA3663 > Liminaster. The sequence goes on along the minus strand of JAZQPJ010000037.1, from coordinate 11,266 downwards.
GTCGATGCCGGCGGCGGCCTGGGCGTGGATTATGACGGCACCCGTTCGGCCTCGAACGAATCGAGCGTGAACTATTCCATCCAGGAGTACGTCAACGACATCATGTACCAGATCATGGAGGCCGCCGACAAGAACGACCTGCCCCACCCCAACATCATCACCGAGAGCGGACGCTCGCTCAGCGCCCATCACTCCGTGCTGATCATGGAGGTGCTCGAGACCGCCTCGTTGCCCGAGATGCCCGAGGAATGGGTGGTGAGCGAGGAGGACCACGAGCTGGTGAAGGAGCTGTACGAAATCTGGGACAACCTCACCCAGCGCTCGGCCCTGGAGTCATGGCACGATGCCCAGCAGATCCGCGACGAGGTGCTGCAGCTGTTCAGCCACGGCATGATCGACCTCAAGACACGCGCCCAGATCGAGAAACTGTACTGGAGCGTGACGCGCGAAATCAACACCCTCGTGCAGGGCATGAAGCGTGCCCCCGAAGAGTTGCACAAGATCTCGAAACTGCTGGCCGACAAGTACTACTGCAATTTCTCGCTCTTCCAGTCGTTGCCTGACATGTGGTCAATCGACCAGATCTTCCCCATCATGCCCATCCAGCGCCTCGACGAGCGTCCCGACCGCAAGGCCACGCTGCAGGACATGACCTGCGACTCGGACGGCAAGGTACCCAGCTACATCGCCGAGAACCAGATCGTCAACGCCATGCCGATACATTCGCTCAAGAAGGGCGAAAAGTATTACCTCGGTGTATTCCTCGTGGGAGCCTACCAGGAGATCCTCGGCGACCTGCACAACCTGTTCGGCGACACCAACGCCGTGCATATCGTGGTCAATAAGGAGGGATATGAGATCGACCAGACCATCGACGGCGAAACCGTACAGGACGTTCTCCGCTGGGTGGAGTACGACACCAAAAAGATGGTTCGCACCCTCGAGACCTGGGTGACCAAGTCGGTAAAGACAGGCCGCATTTCGCTCGACGAGGGCAAGGAGTTCCTGACCAACTACCGCAACGGCCTGTACGGATACACCTACCTCGAGCGCGAGTAAGGCAGAAGACTGCCACACGATCGCCAAAAACCATCCGACATCTGCAAATCCTTCCCGAAAGTCCGGGAAATGCTTTTGCACATCTGCAGAGATGCCAACGTGTACGCGTTGGCATCTCTGCGCGTTTACAATTCCTTCCCAAAAGTTTTCGGAGAGCTTCTGCACATCTGCAGGGAGGCCAACGCGTTCACGGTGGCACCCCTGCACATCTACATTACCTTCCCAACGCTTTTTGTCGCATTTCTGCGCGCGCACAGTGGCATTCCTCATCTGCCCGACGCAGCATGCGTCCCGTCCCCTGAATGTACCAAAATGATTTCGCAATGAGGATTTTAGCGAGATTGCAATCCTTCATCCTCAACTTTTGGCACCCAATTGAGGCAGAACAATGGACATTTTGCACCAATTTGTGAACCGAAAAGCATTTTTTCGAGGCAAAAATTTGCTTAATCGCTAGAAATATACTATCTTTGTAGTCAGCAAAACACATTCGATTTCAAAAATGCTTGCACAAACAACGGCGAGAACTCGAACTAAAATACATTACTATAAAAAACAATAACATGAAAAGTAACCATTCCTTTCACATGCTAAAGCCTTGCCTTGTGGCATCGCTTTGTCTGGCGGGAAGCGTTGCCTTGGCTCAGACCACAATCCGCATCCAGCCTTTTGAGTACGGATTCTCTGAGCGGGACGGCAACCGCCCACAGAGTCTTGAAGACTACTATGAGGTAGTCAACACCATGACTCGAACCATTCCTAACAAAGAGTCGAACTTCTGGTGTACCTCCTTCAACTGGGGCGATGATGAGATCATGAATGTCGGCAATGGAAATTCCTTCTTGTCCACGCACATGGATCGGGGCGACAACAGCTGGTGGTATCAGGATGCTCAGAACTTCCTGCACACCGATAGCCGTCATGCCTGGCGTTCGACCGATAAGTTCAGCCACTCGCTGGAGCATGCCTGGTCGTGCATCAACCTGGTGAATATCGCCTTGGAGAACATTGGCGAGATGACCGATGGCTCGGACGAGGAGCGCGACAGGATCCTGGGTCAGCTCTATTACTACCGTGCCTGGTGGCATGAGCAGTTGATGGAGTATTATGGTGCGATGCCATATATCGACTATGTGCTTGAGACCGAAAAGATCGTGAAGGTGCAGATTCCACTCTTCCGCGAGAGTGCCATGAAGTGTGCCGCCGACTTTGAGCGCGCTGCTGAGCTGTTGCCTGCCGAATGGCGGCATTATGCTCCAGGCAATGAATGGGAAAAGGTAACCAAGCTGGCTGCACAAGCATACGCCGGCAAGGTGCTGCTGTGGGCAGCTTCGCCTCTGCACCATTTGGGTGCCCAGACAGGAGCCTTGGCCAATGGCAAGACCTACGAATATGACAAGGAGTTGGCCGAGCGTGCTGCTGCCCTGTTGGGTTCGGCATTGACGAGTGTAATGCAGGGCGAGACACCTTACGCGCTGGCAGAGTTCCGATTCGGTGACAGCATGCCAGGCGGTGGCGACGACGGCACAGGCGGCGGCAACCCCGGTGGCGGAGATGACAATATTACTCCATCCGCATGGCAGAACGAATTGAGCAACTCGGAGTTGGACCCAAACAAGTCAACCGAGTGCTTCATTGTTCACGATGCCGAGAAGGATGACGAGCCAGCCACGGTTCTGGTCGGAGAAGGGCCTAATGGCAAGAATGCCATCATGGTGAAAGGCAAGGTCAATGCCGTCAACCCTTGGGATACCCAATTCTTTGTATATACTCCCAATAAGAAGTGGAAAGCCGGTGAGCAATACCGCTTCCACATGTGGTATAAGGCATCCAAGCCTATTGATGCTGACACACAGGTTCATGGCACTCCTGGCAAATACATGCACTGGGCGATGCTCAACCCTAACCCATCATTCACCACCGAGTGGCAAGAGAAAACCTGGGAAGGCCGCATTCCTAATGAAGGCAACAGCATGCAGCAATCCATTGCATTCAGCCTGAACAAGAATGTTGACATGGGCGATCCTGGCACGGAATATGACTACTTCTTCTCAGACATCACCTGGGAGTCATATTCACCTGACCGCCGCCGCTGCATCGTGGTTGAGACTGATGATATGGTGGAAGCAGCCTGGGATAGCCAGTTCTGGGTTGTGGCTAACGAGCCATTCCATGCAGGTGACACCTTCGAGTTCACTGCCGAGGTGCGCGCCGACAAGGCTGCTGCGTCTGGCACGCAGATTCACGGCAAGGAGCCCGGATCTTATATGCACTGGTCAGCTGTGGGCAATGTCAACTTCACTACTGAGTGGCAAACCTTCTCTTCGTCCGGAACGATTCCTGCCGGAGGTGACGGTGGTCAATCCATCGCATTCAACTTAAATGACTTCGAGGCAGCCAACCATTACATGTTCAGCTACATCAGCCTGAAGATTAATGGCAGGGAGATGGTCAACAATGGCGACTTGCAGACGGATGATGTATCGTCATTCTTCAAGAAAGAGATGCGCGGCGACGTTGTGAATGCCACAATACAAGAGGGCTATGAGATCTTCGTGCCTGGTGATGGTAGCCCTGAGCCAGAAGAAGAAGAAGATCAAATCATCACGACGGTCACCTATGCAGATGGTAACTTCCCATTCTACCCAATGGGCTGCGAGCCTCCTGTGATCGACGGTGCCATCCACTTCGAACCAACGGGTGAATGGTCTCAGTTCTTCATCTCCTATGCCATCACTTTGACCCCTGGCGACTATGCTGCCATCCTCCACATCAAGTCGAGCAAAGCCGGCACGATTACACTGACCGCGCAGAACGGATGGTCAGGTCAGCAGTTACTCAATGGCGATGTCAACCTGACTGGTGGCGACTGGGAGGATGTCATGGTGAGATTCAACGGTATCACGTGTTCCCCATCGGCCAATTACGACTTCATCCTGAAGCCTGCAACGTTTGATGGTGTGCTTGATGTCAAGTCGCTCACCATCGTGAAGAATCCTTCGAACAGTAGTAGCGAAGAGAATCCTGACCAGCCTAACCAGCATATCAACCATAAAGATATATATGATCACGTGCGCGGAAAGGGTGTCACGAACTTCTATACCGACATCTTCTACACCACGCAGCAGGGCTGGAAGAATCCAGGTGCCCAAGAGGCCATCATGCACGGATATAACCCTGACATAAATGGTTCGAACTGGACCTTCGCGAAGACATGGGGACCTAAGATGAACAGTATCGTGGAGCATGACAAGGTGATTCACATGCCAACGGCCAACTATGTGAACTATGCATACGGCATGGAGAATGGCTTGCCACTGGACGATCCCGATTCGGGCTTCGACCCAACGCATCCGTTCCAGAATCGTGACCCACGCTTCTACCACGACATCGTGTTCGACGGCTTCCAGTATATCAATTCCCTGGTAAATGATAACGACAAAGATTACCAGTTCGCACAGCTCTATACGGGCGGCAACATGCGTGATGAGGAACTTGGCAGCCGCACTGGCTACTTCACCCAGAAGCTGGTGCCTCATACCGCCAACAAGTATGACCATGCTTACGACTGGCAAGGTGCCCTGCAATGCTACCTCTCGTATATGCGTCTGGCCGAAGTATATCTGATGTATGCCGAGGCTTGTGCTGCCTACGGTTCGGCCACCACGAGCAATAACTGCTCACTCACCGCTGCCGAGGCTATCAACGTGCTGCGCGACCGTGTGGGTGCCGGACATGTGGCTGAGAAGTACTTGACGGACAACCGCAAGTTCATGGATGAGATTCGCCGTGAGCGTGCCTGCGAGCTGGCTTTCGAGGGCCACCGCTGGGGCGACCTGAGCCGCTGGCTGCTGCTCACCGAGGAGCCTTACAACAAGAAGACCTCGCAGGAGTTCCACCGCGTCAGCACCGATCCTGATGACCCATGCTACAACGAGGTAAGCGGCTGGAGCGAGCAGGAGATACTGACCCGACAGCTGGATGCTTCGCACTATACGTTCCCTGTCAATCCAAACGACCCACCAGAGATCGAGATCATCTATTCGGAGGATCTGAAGACCCTGATCTACTATCCACGTCCTTGGACAGATTCGGTATTCGTGATCCCAAGCCATGTAGAGGTGCTGGGCGAAGGCTGCTTCAGCGGCTGTAGTGCCTTGAAGCAGATCATCGGTCATGACGGCATCGTGAAGATCGAGAAGAATGCATTCAATGGATCCGGCATCACCAGTTTCGAGCTGCCAGCTTTGATCACCGAGCTCCCTGAGGGTTGCTTCGAGGGTACTGCGCTCAAGGAGTTCACCATTCCTGCACGTATCACCAAGATAGGAGCTGAGTGCTTTGCCGATTGCGATGCCCTCAAGACGATCACCATTGAGGAGGGTGTGGAGAGCATCGGCGACCTGTGCTTCCAGGGTGACTACAAGCTACAGGAGATCAACCTGCCTGCCAGTGTCAAGAGCATCGGTGAGGGCGCATTTAAGGTCTATCGCTGGGCAACCTCTGGCAGCCTGCGTAGCATCAATGTGGCTGAGGGCAACCAGAACTACACGTCGGCCGACGGCATCCTCTACAACAAGGATCAGACACGCCTGATAGCCGTACCAAGCCTCTACAGCGGCGAGCTGGTGGTACCTGCCACCGTGACCGAGATGGCCGACTACAGCATCCAGTTCTGTTCGAAGCTCACCAAGCTCACCTTGCCTGAGAACCTGAAGTCAATGGGCGAAATGACACTCGACCGGTGCATGCAGCTGTCAGAGCTTACCTGTCTGGGCGCCGTGCCTCCGGCACATACCGACCCATGGATGACCTCCAACTTCATGCTTGGCAGCATCGTGATGTACGTGCCTGCCGAGTCATTCGAGCAGTACAAGAAGGAGTTCGAGCACACGTATGCCGAAATCTATCCTATCGGACAGAAGCCTGTATATGAGGCCAACGACCTGGTGCTGATTGCCGACAGGAAGAACACGTTCCCAACTTCGCTGTTCGAGATGACCGCAGGACGCTGGATTGGGCGTGAAATCAACGGCATGTACGTTTACAATGAGAGTGATCCAAGCATCGTCAGCCACCTCACTGGTGCTTCTGTCAACGACATAGAAATGGACATCACAGATTGGATCTGCACCATCGACTTGAAGGACGGCGGCGAGCCAGCCATGGTATTGTCTATCCCTCATGAAGTATGGGCAGAGGCACGCAAGGTCGTGTTCCACACCGACGGCCAAATCACCGATACTCATAATGGTGCGCTCTATGGCAATGCCTACAAGGTGCAGCTGCCTGCATCGGTCAAGACCATCAATGCATTCAACTTCATGTACCAACTAACCTTTGAGGTAGTGATGAACGTCGGTGTCGAGACCATCGAGGCTGGTGCATTCCTGAACTATCAGGATTACAGCATCGACATTCCAAAGACGGTAAGTTACATTGCCCCTGGTGCTTGCTTCAGCTCTGAGGTCGGTGCGTTGAACGTCGATCCAGAAAACCCATATTTCACCTCAGTGGATGGTGTGCTCTACTCGAAGGACATGACCGAACTGGTGGCTTATCCTTACAACCGCCCTGCCTCGGAATATATAGTTCCTGAGTCTGTGACCATGCTCGGAGCACGTGCGTTCGCTGAAGATGGATATGTGAACGGTGAAAACAGCAATATTGTACAGACCCTCGTGCTGCCAGCCGGCATCACCTACATCGGCGATTCATGCTTCGCTCGTAAGACGCTGGATATCGTATGCTATGCCAAGGAGGTTCCTGCTCTGGGCGCAGATGTATTCTATCGTTCTACCGGGATGGAAGGTGAGCCTGTAATGGGCACACTCTACGTGCTGGACGAACTGTTGGATGACTACAAGATCGCCGACCAGTGGAAGGACTGGTACCGCATCCTGCCTATCTCGCAGCTGCCATTCGACCCATCATCTGTAACGATGGTAGAGAGCGATGCCAAGGCTGTGCTCTATGGCATCTACAGCATCGACGGCACTCGCAACGCTCACTTGCAGCCAGGCCTCAACATCGTCAAGATGTCTGACGGCTCGGTACGCAAGGTGATGATGCAGAAGTAAGCACACTTGCTAATACACATACAGAAACAACCAGATTGGTGATTTGCCAATCTGGTTGTTTTTTTCGTATGTGTCTGCTAAGATCTATAGATTACTGCTTCCTTACCATTTCGTTAAGGAAATATTCGTGCACGAACAGCGAGTCATCGAGCTCAGGATGGAAAGCGGTGGCCAGCTGATGAGCCTGACGGGCGGCGACGATGTGGCCATCGACCACCGAGAGCACCTCTACCCCATCGCCCACCGCCGTGATGTAGGGAGCGCGGATGAAGGTCATCGGGATGGTGGCATCGGCAAAGCGGTCGGTGGTGTGGAAGCTGCCGAGCTGGCGGCCGTAGGCGTTGCGCAGCACGGTGATGTCCATGGTGCCGAGGTGGGTGGCATCGAGCATGATGAGGCCGGCACAGGTGCCGAACACAGGGAGCCCGTGCCGGATGGCATCGCGGATGGGCTCGAACAGCCCGAGGTCGCGCAGCAGGCGCAGCATGGTGGTGCTCTCGCCGCCGGGGATGACGAGGGCATCCTTCGGCTGCTGCCAGTCGGAGAGCTGACGCACTTCGAAGGTCTCGACACCGAGGCGGTGCAGGATGTGGGCGTGCTCGATGAAAGCGCCTTGGAGGGCTAATATAGCTATACGCATTGTTTATTATTGAAGTTAAGTAACATGTAAAAAATAAATTGGTACAATATATTAAACACGAATGTTCATGAATTATCACGAATTTTCTCATTAATTATTTTCACTATCAAAAATTTATGAAGTAATTCGTGATAATTTATGGTAATTCGTGTTTAATATATTGTACCAATTTATTATTTTCACATTACTAAAGAAGTTAGGGGAAGTTAAAGAAGTTAAAGGACTTTACTTTCCACGCTCAGCCATCAGCAGCTGGATCTCACTCTCGTTGATGCCGACCATGGCTTCGCCCAGATCCTCGCTGAGTGAGGCAATCATCTTGGCATCGCGGTAGTTGGTGACGGCCTTGACGATGGCCTGGGCACGCTTCTCGGGGTTGCCGCTCTTGAAGATGCCTGAACCGACGAAGACACCCTCGGCACCCAGCTGCATCATGAGGGCAGCATCGGCAGGGGTAGCCACGCCACCGGCGGCGAAGTTGACCACGGGGAGTTTGCCGTTGTCGTGTACGTACTGCACGAGGTCGAAAGGCACGCGCAACTGCTTGGCTGCCTCATAAAGCTCGTCCTTCGACATCGAGGTGAGGCGACGGATCTCGCTCTGCATCATGCGCATGTGACGTACGGCCTGCACCACATCACCGGTGCCTGGTTCGCCCTTGGTGCGAATCATCGTGGCACCCTCGTTGATGCGACGCAGCGCCTCGCCCAGGTCCTTGGCTCCACAGACGAAGGGGACGCGGAACTCGGTCTTGTCGATGTGATACACGTCATCGGCAGGTGAGAGCACCTCGCTCTCGTCGATGTAGTCGATCTCGATGGCCTCGAGGATCTGTGCCTCGACAAAATGGCCGATGCGGCACTTGGCCATGACGGGGATGGTGACAGCCTCCTGGATGCCGCGGATCATCTTCGGATCGCTCATGCGGCTCACGCCACCTGCGGCGCGGATATCGGCAGGGATTCGTTCCAGGGCCATGACAGCACAGGCACCTGCGGCCTCGGCGATGCGGGCCTGTTCGGGGGTTGTTACATCCATGATGACGCCGCCCTTGAGCATCTGGGCGAGCTGACGGTTGAGTTGTTGACGTTCGGTGAGCATAGTTTCTTTGTTTTTTTGTTTTTTTTGAGTGCAAAGATCACACAAAAATAGGGAGCAGGCAAATGTCTGTTCCCTTTTGGTAAAACAATGATGACGAAAAGGCAAGGTCAGGAGCGGAAATCGGTGGGCGAACAGCCCTTCTGCGCATGGAAGAACTTGGCGAACGCTGCCTGCGAGGTGAAGCCGAACTGCTGGGCGACCTCCTGCACCGAGAGCGACGTCTGTGTGAGGCATCGCTCCACCTCGGCCATCACATATTCGGCGATGAGCTGCTTGGGCGACTTGCCCACGATGCGGCTGGTGACTTCGGCCAGATAGCGCGAGGTAACGTTGAGGCGCGAGGCATAGAAAGCCACGTCACGCGAGGTGCGATGATGCTGCGCCACGAGCTCCATCAGGCGGTTGTAGATCTCCACCTGACGGATGCTGTGGCTGGTGGATGCCACCGAATAGACCACGCGGCTGCGGATGAAGCGGTGGGCATTCGAGAGTGCCGTGGGGATGTCGTCGCCCATAGCCAGACGGGTGGCGATGGCCGATGAGAGGGTGCCGCCCACGCCATGCAACTGCCAGCCCTCGGTATTGGGCGACGAGAAGAACTGCGGATGCTCCAGATCGTTGGCCAGAAGCAACATGCCGGTCACCATGCCGTCAGCACCACGTCCGCCACGCAGCAGCACGGCATAGGGTCCCTGCGCAATAAGCCTCCGCGCCGCCACGTGCATCTGCTGCTGGGTTTCGACCAAAAAGGATTCCCTCATCCCTAATCCTTCATCCCTCATCCCTAATCCCTCATCCCTAAGCAGCAGCTCTGCTTCACTGCATTTGAGCACCAGCACATTGACGATAGGCAACAGATGCTGCACGTACGCCCGCAGCGCCTCCTCCCCCATCAGCCGCATGCCGCGCGAGGTGAGCAAGCCCGGGTCGCTGACGATGTGCCTGCAGCCCACAATCTCCTGCCTCAGCAGGCGGATGGCCGCGGCATCGCGCACCATGCCCACCTTGACGGCACGCGGCAGGATGTCGCTGTAGATGGCATCGAGCTGCGCCTTGACCACCGTGACGGGCAGGTCATGGATATCGGCGATGCCCTGCGAGTTCTGCGACGTGATGGCCGTGATGACCGATGCGGCATTGCCACCCATGGCCGCTATCGTCTGGATGTCGGCCTGGATGCCCGCACCGCCCGTGGTGTCGGAGCCGGTGATGGTGAGGATGGGGAGGAAGGGCTTCATTGTACTTTTAACGGTCCGTTGCCATGCCCGATGCGGAGATCGCGGCCGGCAGCGATGGCGGAGGTGAGGAATTCTTTGGCTTTGGCCACAGCTTCGGGCAGAGAGAGGCCGTCAGCGAGGCAGGAGGCGATGGCGGAGGAGAGGGTGCAGCCCGTGCCGTGCAGGTTCTTTGATGCGATGCGCGGATGGGTGAAGGTGTGCACAGTGCCGTCCGTCATCATGAGGCGGTCGGTCATGTCGTCACCCTCAGCGTGTCCGCCCTTGACCAGGAAGTTGGTGGGCAGCTGGCCATGCAGCAGCGTGTCGAGCATCTGCATCTCAGGCAGGTTCGGAGTGACCAGCGTGCAGCGTGGCATGAGTTCGCGCACGATGTATTCCACACAATCCTCCGCCATCAGTCGCGTGCCGCTGGTGCTGATCATGACGGGGTCGAGCACGACGGGGAAGAGGGGGGGGAATGAGGATACAATAACCTTGGCCACCTCAAGGTTGGGAATCATGCCAATCTTGACAGCACGGACATCGAGGTCCGAAATCACCGACTCGATCTGCCTCGCCACCACCTCGGCAGGCACAGGCATGACATGCTGCACGCCCAACGTATTCTGCGCCGTGATGGCAGTAATGACGGTAGCGCCGTAATTGCCCAAGGCCGTGATGGTCTTGAGATCCTGCTGTATGCCGGCTCCGGCCGACGAGTCGCTACCGGCTATGGAAAGGATGACTTGCATGTTTGTTAATCTACCTTTTTGAATAAACTCGGTGCAAAGATACATATAATTTTTCAATCCACAATCAAAGAGACACAAAAAAATAAAAAAGCCGCCTGCCCGAATAGGCAGACGGATGAGGAAATTTGCGATTGGTACGCGTCGCCCGTGGCGTCAGGAGTGGTCGAATCGTAAATGACACTCATGACACCTGACACTCATGACAGGTAGCCGCCCGTCTGGCGTATCTGAGGCAGCACCTCCGAGGTCACCCAGCGCTTGAACTGGCGGGCGGCAGGCAGCTTCGAAGCGAGGATGAGCGAGTAGAGGCCCGACTCGTTGATGAAGGTAGCCTTACGTCGTTGACCTGCGTACTCGATTTGGGTACGCAGCTTGTCCTCCTCATCCACGTGTGTGGCAATTGCATTTCTGTAGTTC
>JAZQPJ010000036.1:0-33253 GCA_045628525.1 Bacteroidales bacterium | reverse complement strand
GCACAAGATGAATACGTAAGCACGTCGGCCAAGGCCAAAGTAGAGATAGAGTCAGAGATCAGCAAGCTGCGTGACCTGATTACTGCCAATGCCGATACTACAGAGGCCGTAAACGAGTTGAACAGGAAATATGGAGATTCGTTCGGCTATCATCAGAACGCACAAGAATGGTACGACATTCTGATCAGTAAATCACAGGCCTATTGCAAGCAGCTGGGTTATGAGGCTCAGGCGAAACTGCTTGCAAGCCAGAAAGCAGCCAAGGAAATAGAGCGAGACGCACTCCAAGAGCGTATTACACATCTCGAGGAGAGCGGACAGGCCAAGGGCACTCGCTCAGTGGCCGGGCCTTCTGGTTATACGGTGAGCTACGAGGTAGAGTCGGCAGAATATGCTCAGGCAAAGAGAGACCTGGCAACCTTGAATGGAGAGGTGGAACGCCTGCAGGGACAGTTTGACCAGTGTACCAAAAAGATGCAGGAGGCCGCTCAGGAAATGTCGGCTGGAAATGGAGAGGCTGCACAGTCTGTCACCTGGCAGACTATGAGCTATACGGATCTGGGCACTGCCATCGAGAAGCAGAAGAAAAAAGTGGGTGAGCTGGCTGGTGTCAATGACGAATTGGCAAAAAGTGAAGCCAACACACTACGCCAGATGGAGACCCGGTACCAGCAACTGGGCGGACAGTTTGGCCTGAGCGGAGGACGATCGGGCAATACATCCAAACCATCAAAGACCACGCCAAGTAACACACCTGAGCCTGTGGCCTACGATGAAGGAACCCTTGGTGCAATAGAGCAACGCCTGAAGGAGCTCAGGGAAGCACGAGCCAACGCCAGTGGCGAGTACCTGGAGCAGATCAACCGCGAAATGACGGCCCTCAATGCCCAAGCTGCAGCACTGGAGAAGCAAGGCGTGGCCGTGACGCAGGTGGAGGCTCCAACCTTTGAGGAGGGAACCCTTGGCCATGTCATAGAACGACTGCGTGAGCTGGAACAGGAGCGACTGAGCGCCCATGGTGACTACCTCAAGCAGATCAATGAGGAAATTGCCGCCCTTCAGAAGCAACGCCGAGAGCTCAGCGGAGAGCATATCGAGCTGAGCATAAAGACAGAGGTCGAGGACTCGCCGATGAAGAAATACCGAAAAACAGTGCAGCGCGTAACGGAGGAGCATGAGATCGCTATCGAGGGGCTGAAGGGAATGGGAAGCGCCATGAACTCGCTTGGAGCCATGGTAGGCGGTGCGGCTGGAGAATGGTTGACCTGGGGCGGCAATGTGCTGAACGCAATAGCGAGTGCCATCCCTCAAATCATGGCATTGGCCTCGGCTGAGACCACCGAAGCCACCGCCAACACAGCAGCTGCAGCAACAGGCGCTGCATCGAGCATGGCCAGCATTCCATACGTCGGCCCTATTCTGGCGGTGGCAGCTGTGGCAAGCGTGCTGGCAGCACTGGCCAATCTCCCAAAGTTCGCGAACGGCGCAATAGCGTATGGCCCGACGCTGGGACTCTTTGGCGAGTATGCCGGAGCCTCAAGCAACCCGGAGGTGGTGGCGCCACTGAACAAGCTGCGCGACCTGATAGAACCTGGAGGGAGCGACGCGCCCTCGCTGCAAGGAAAGGTGGACTTCAGGATCAGAGGCCGAAGGCTGGAAGGCGTGCTGGAGAAAGAACAGCGCATGAGATCAAGAAGAGGTAAATCATAATACAATCACAGGATGAAATACGAAAGATACGCCGGGAAGCTGGAGAGCAGCGATGGAGTGATGTGGGAGGTGAAGATCCTGCAGGAGGCATCAGAACCCTATGTCGTCCGTCCGCTGGATCTAGCAGGGGAGGAGCCCTTGGTAATAGAATGGGGCGAGACCTCGAAGGATGAGGTGATATACGGAAGCACCGCCACCATTAAAGTGCTGAGCCCTGGTGACAGGACGTATGAAGACCTGTATTGCATCGAGGTGGGAAGCATCAGACTGGATGTGCTGCGAGAAGGTGTGCTGTACTGGAGCGGTACGCTTGACCCGGAATTCTATGAGGAGCCCTACACTCGTAATGAAGATTATGAGGTTGAGTTGACCTTCTCTGATCTGGGAGTACTGGACAGACTGAAATATGATCTGACAGGAAGACGGAACTGTGCCACGCTGTTGGAATACATCATGAATCGCAGTGGCGTGAACTATGACCACATTGACGTGAGCGGCATGACCACGACCGTGGTTGGCAGTACTGGATCCGGGCTGGCACAGCTGGACGTGCGAAGCGACAACTTCTATGACGAGGACGGAGAAGCAAACACCCTGGCCGAAGTGCTGGAAGGTGTGCTGCAACCTCTGGGCCTGAGGATCCAGCAGAAGAACGGCGTGATATGGGTGTATGACCTGAATGGTGCCTATACGACCCAGCGCGTGAAAAAGACTGAATGGCAACGAGAAGACCAGGTAATGGGTGTGGACAGCGTGCTGAATAATGCCAAGGTGACGCTTAGTGCCTACAGCGAGTCGGCGCTGATGAAGGGCGAGGTGACATATCCGGGAGAGTATTCGGAGGACAAACAGAATATCACAAATGATGCGCTGGGCTACCTCACATACTATGTGGACTATGATGAAGACAACAGAATAGATGGAGGCTGGGACTATGAATACAGATCGTTCACCATCTTCTACACTTCCAGCTATACGCAGAAGGAAACGGGTCTGGCGCATGTATCAGAATTCGCCTATTATTATCATATACAACCTTTACTCGGTGGCGAAGAAAGCGATGGCGTTGCTTATATGTTCTATACGCAAGGACATGGAAACCTGAAGACAGGGTGGCCAAGAAGGATTGGAAGCAATCCTGGACTGAAGGATCACAGGGTGCTGTTGAGGACGCACCGCGTGTTCGTTCCGCAGATTGACACCGAGGCAGAGCGGAAGCGGTACTATCTCCGCTTGACGGAGGAGGTGCTGATAGATGCACGCTACAACCCCTTCAGCCAGAGCGGTGACGCGAACGAAGGAGGTAATCAGGATAATCTGGAGGTGTGGTTCGGCTATGTGATGATCCCTGCGGGAGTGACCCTGTATGACGAAAACGGGAATGCGCTGTATCACTACACGAACAGGAATGTAGCGGAAAGCAGTGACCGAGTAGGAAGGTTGTCATCGAGTCCAAGTTCTGGTACATTGGGCAGCTGGGAGCCTGGCGAGGCACAGTGGGGAGACTGTTGGCTGGAATGGTATGACCCTGAAGACCGAGGGGAGAAGAGCGGCGTGCTGGGATGGAAGGCGAACCGCCACTGCATCGGGCTGAGCAAAAAGAAACTGTTCAAGAGCTTCAGCGAGATGGATGATGGGCAATACATACCCTATCCGCCGCAGGGAGGATATGTGGAGGTGACCCTATGGATAGGTGTCTGGCCATACGACTACGGAGAGACAACGTTTGGCGAGACCAACCAGGCGGATAAAAAGGGTCTATACGATAAGATCCGATGGATGCTGTACAAAGCGCCCAAACTGGAGGTGGTGAATGCCAACACAACGAAAAGCGCGGCAGAGGTGGAGGATATCGAATACAGCAGCTTCATCAATGAAAGCGCGAAGGACGGGCTGGAGCTGGAAACGATATGTGGCACAGCTGCGGAACCCTGCCCGACTGCACGTGGCATCTTCCTGAATGCAAGGACAGGGGCACAGGTACGCGAGATGAGCCGAGCCGGACGCACGACGCAAGCGGAGCAGCTGCTGCTAGGAACGCTGTACAGTCAATATGCAGAGCGAAAAACAAAGCTGGAGGGCACGGTAACCCTGAATGACGGTGACGTAGCCATCTATCGCGATGCCATGCAGGAGGGGAAGCGTTTCATCTGCCTCGTCGATATCCAGGACATACAGGCCGATGAGAGCGAAGTGGTACTCGTGGAGCTACGCCCGGACGAATACAAGGAAGACAGCGAAAAGTAACTAATCAAAAACAAGGGAAGGTGGCCATGTACGGCCACCAAGTCATCATGGAAAAGAAATACTACAGCGAAACGACAGGCAGGACACCAAGGCCACGCAGCAAGCGACTGCGTGAGTTGGGCGTGGCCGCATCAGGAAGCGGAGGATCGACTGTGGTGAGCGTCTCTGGCGGTGGAATGAGCGATGGCGGCGGTGACGGCCATACACATGCAAACAAGGCCGCGCTGGATGAAATCAGCACGGACAGTGAGCGTTACCTGTGGCTGACCAAAACGGAGGAGATCGAGAATCCTGATGCAGAGACCCCGGATGAGGAAACCAGCGTGCGGCGCGTGGCACGTAAGGCAAAAGCCGGATGGGCAGACGCAGCGTGGGACTTGGATCCAGAAAGCCCGGCCTACAAACGGTGGCTGCGCAAGGACAGGGAGGACACGGCGGAGGGGCTGTTGCGTCTGCTGAAGGGAGCCCACTTCGGAGAATTCGTGAACTCGATGACCGCAGGAAAAGGCGGAGGCATCGATGAGCACGGCAATGCCCAACTGGAAAGTCTGGAGGTGCGTAGCTACATGAAGGTGATGGAACTGATCATCAACCGTCTGTCAGCACAGGAGGGAGACTTTAACTTCACGGAAAGCGGCACGATCGAGAAGGCTGAGGAACTTGAGGCTGGTACATGGCTGCTGACGATGAGGAAACGGTGGGAATATGACTTCACTCCCTTCAAGGAAAACGACGTAATCTATGGCAGCATCAACACCCTGCAGGCAGACGGCAGCTACATTACGAGCTGGATGCGAGTGCTGAGCGTGGACACGACAGCGAATACACTGACGGTGGCCACGTATGCAGACGCGGACGTTCCCGCAGGACGTAACTTCGGCCCCGTAGCCAGCATGAATGTGAGCCGCAGGGGAAACGCGACGGATACGGAACGCCAGAGTTGCTGGTATATCAGCAGCTACGAAGGATGCATCATGTATCTGGAGGGCGTGACGAAACCGATACTGGATGAACGCAACTACTATCTGACCCTGGGAAGACCAAAGACGCTGAGCCTCTTCAACGGCCTGCCTATTAACTACAATCACCCATACCTGTATGCCAGGGGTGCCATCATACAGGATCTGCTCAGAGTAGATTTTGCGGGCAATCCAGTGTACGAGGTGGTGGACTTGGGCCTGTGGCAAGAAACAGAGGAATACATCAGAGGTTACAGCGAGGGCCAAAGCCGGTATATACAGCATCAGGTGTGGTGGAAGAGCTGCTGCTGGCGATGCGTGGTAGAAAAAGCCACTGTGGGTATTGCCCCACGCTGGAACAACGCTCAATGGGTGTGCGTGGTAGGTGACGGTAATTACACGCTGGAGATAACGAGCTCAAGCGGTCATCTGCTGAGATACGGCAGAGAGTTTACGACCCTAGGGTATGTGCTGAAGCATGGAGACATGGATATCAGCGTGGATGCTTGGCAGGTAAAGTGGACGCGCGAGAGCGGCCTTTGGGAAGAAGATCTGCTGTGGAACATCGAGCATGCAGAATCGGGCGAGGCGGTCAGCATCACCCCGCAGGACATGCCGACGAACTGGGCAGAGGAGAGGCGAGTCACCTTCAGATGCACAGTAACGCTGAAGGACGGCGAGGATGCCAGAGAAATACCTGGTGAAATGACAATAAGAACATAAAACATATAAACAACAATGAAGACAGCAAGTGCATACGTGGTATATGATCCGCTATCGGTGAGCCTCGGCATGGAGGCCAAGGGCGGAAGCATGAGCCAGCGCAAAGATGCGGCAAGCGGAGAGTGGGATCCTGACCGCTCGCTGTTCCCCCTTCAGCTGAAGCCAAGGCTGATAGTGAAGGATCCGAACCATGTGATGGCAGACGGTGACTATAGTGATAAGCTGATAGATGCACGCTGGTATCTGGGAACGGATGAGACAGGTGTGATGATCACCAGAACAACGACGGGCTACGTAACAGGTGATTATGGAGAGTTGACGGTGAGAGCCAACATTGAGCCGGACAGCGTACAGAGCCTTTATTTCAGCTGTGCATTCATAGACCCTAGAACGCAGAAGACTTTCCGCTATAAATGGACGGGATCGCTGAGCTGCGTGAAGAGCGAGAACTGGGCCCTGCAGCTGGAAATAGACTGCACAAGAAAGATGCCTCTCAGCCCAATGAAGACACACGCCCGACGCACAATCACGGCCACCCTCCGCAACGGAGGCGAGGAGATGAAGGAGAGCGATGTGACCTGGTCATGGAGAGTGAAGGACAGCGTGAAACATACCATGCGGGCAATCACAGCTGATGACATCTGGTATGTGAGCGGGCAGGGTACGCGAGCCCTGACCATTGACCGCCGCTTGATAGACAAAGAGCTGATAGAGCTGGTGGCGAGCCCTAAGGCAGATCCAGCGCGCAGTATGAGTGTGCACTTCAAAGCCTTCAGATGGTACGGACAGTGGGATGAGCGAGAGGTGATAACCCGTGGCAAGTTCGTGCGTCGGGACACTCGAGAAATCGAGCTCAAAGCCATTGTAGATACCCCCAAGGGAGAGGCCACAAATCCTGCAGACTATTGGGACATTACCCACTACTTCATGACGAATGAAAAGGGAAGCATTCCACGAGTAGTAGGCTATGGAGAAACCGTAGTTCTGCCCGCAACAATTGCCGGAAGAGACCCTAATGTGGTGCCCGTCTTCGGCGTAGAGGTAAAGGAACGGACAGCACTCAGAGCCGCAACGATGGGGGGCAAGACTGTGATGATAGGTGGTAAAATAGTAACACTTCAAATTGCAAAAGAATGAGCAAGGCAAAAGTATGGCTGGTGCCAGCGCACGTGGCCGAAGACCTGAAGCTAGGCGGAATACGCCAGAAGGTGACCCAAAACGGCGAGGCTTATTACCTGCTGACGGGCGGAGATCTGACAGCATACGGCACAGAACGCGCCCAACGAGAGGGAGCCAGGGAAATCAGCCTGGCAGAGGCAAGGAGCCTGGTATAACCCTGCGGAGAACCGTAGGGAACAGTGGCAGAATAATAGTATTACAACAACATTAAAACGACATTAGAAATGGAAATCAGTGCAATCGACACCCTTGAGGCCATCGTGGACGGTGATACCATCGTGCCAGGCATGAGCTTTGTATTGCCGGACGGTATCGGTAAGACGCAGTATTTTAACCCATCGACGGGGGAATGTACTCCAGACTATACGAAGAGCGGCCAGCAGCTCATGCTCTATCCGACAAACTACTCGAGCAACAGCGGCAAGTTCCTGGTACCAGAGAGCGGTAGTGAGCAGTGGTATTTCGGCAATCCTGAAAGCGGCGATGCCGCAATCTTGAACAAGGCCGGAGGAACGGTGAAGACGGAGTGGAACAAGGTGTTTGAGAAGACCACATACAAGATCAACAACCAGACGTTCCCCGCCCTGAAGATCATCGGGAACCTGGCATCGGCTGACCAGCTGAACGACGTGATCCTGTACTTCAAGGGTACGTTCAACGGAGTGACAATTACCTGTCACGGAGAGATCGGAGTGAAAGAGAGCGTGGGCAACAACTACGATATCCTGCTGAACTGTGTCAATGAGGAAGGCCTGAACGACACGGTGATAGACAATGACACGGAATGGCTGAGGATTACGGCCAGACTGCAGGACAGCGGCGTGGACGTATCGGCCACGGGCAGCTGGAGCTGGCAGCGGGCAACATCGACAGGCATGGCTGCAGTAAGCCATGTGCCAGGAGTGACAGAGATCACGGATGGCGGCAAGACGCTGAAGCTGTATGACGCAGCCGTAGAGGGTACGGAGGAATACTTCGCTGTGGTGACACACAACGGCAAGACCTACAGAAAAGGCATTGTCGTGAGCGACACGCATGATCCCTACTACATCAACATCGGCCGCAGCTCGATGAGCAATCTGGTAAGCAGCAAGGATACTATCAGCTATTCTCCAGCCGTGGTGCAACGTGGAAGCGGAGCCGTGCAGAGCGGATGGACATTCAGCTTTGCCGCAATAGACAACGATGGCAGCACTGTGAAGAGCAGCACGGGCACCACGTTCAGCGTGACAGGAGAGGAGGTGCACAGCCACGGTGGGCTGAATATCCATCTGTCAGCCAAGAAGTCATAAACAGTCCTAAGAATAAGGCATGGAAAAGGATCTAAAAAGTCAGAACACCCTTGGCGCATACGATGTGCTGGTGCCCGCACCTGTAGATGGTGTAGGCATCAGTACGGTGGACGTGGAGTATGCCCAAGGCATTTCGAATATTCTGGCCCCGGTGTCGGGATGGGAGACCAATGCCCCGAAATGGAGGGACGGCTACTATATCTGGTCACGTACTCATATTGTCAAGACAGACGGGGAAGAGAGCTACAGCAAAGCCGTATGTATCACTGGCGGCAATGGTCAGACCGGGTCGGCGGGGCGAGGTGTGAAGAGTATCGTTGAACAATACTACATAAGCACGAGCTGCAGCGGGCTGGCAGGAGGAGAGTGGTCTGGTGAATATACAGTACCTGAAGCCGGGCTTTATGTATGGACACGTTCGCAGATAACCTATACGGACGGGCAGGTGGACTATACGACCCCAATATGCGTGACTGGGCCGGAAGGACAGCCTGGTCAAGATGCGGTGGTATATTATACCTGGATCAAGTATGCTGATGACGCTAATGGATCGGGCATCACGGATAACCCCGTGGATCCCGCCACAGGAAAGATCAAGCCATATATCGGTTTTGCCTATAACAAGGAGACAGCGGAAGAGAGCAATAACCCTGCAGATTACAAATGGTCTCTGATCAAGGGCGAGCAAGGTGTACCAGGGGAACCTGGTGCATCCGGCAAAACCTTCTACACCTGGATTAAATATGCGGATGCACTGGCGGCAGACGGATATCCTACATCGATATATGACACGCCGACCGCGCAGACGCAATATATCGGCATTGCCGTAAACAAAACGACCGCTACAGAGGGGACAAATTCAAGAGAATATAGTTGGAGCAGGTTCAGGGGCGATGACGGCACAAGCTTCGCAGCATGCGGTACTGCAAAAGGACACTACACATCGAGAAGCCTATTCGACCAGGCTTGCCAAGCTGGAGATGTTCTGATTTATCAAACATACCTTGTGGACGCTGCAAGCGGTCAGGCATTAATCTGCGCTTGGAACGGAGGAACAAGTGTAGGTCAGTCACCAACAGAAGACGGTATGGCCTACTACATTGAGGAAACCGGGCACATGTGGGTGTCGAATGGCAGTATATGGATAGATCAGGGAAAGCTCAGAGGAGAGGACGGCGCGCCATTCGTCGGGCCTGCCCTGACTGATGAAAACGTGGTCTTTGCGGAAGGAAGCCAAACCGCACAGGAGGCAACTATCTGTGTGGAGATGCTGGAGGGGGAGTCGTATGCCCCTATCAGAACTGGCTCAAACGGCGAGGGACGTGTGTTTCGTGCATGTGGTAAGGCCTATGGACACTATAGCAATATCGCAAGCTTCAGACAGGCGTATGAAAACGGACAGATAAGCAGCGACAGGATTTATCTGGTGGATGACACTGATGCCGATGGCCGAGCCATGACATGTGAATGGGATAATGACGAAGGGGAAACCGTGTACACCGTGAACTATGGCATGGGGTACATGATGAACAGCAATAACCATCTTTGGGTATCTGAAGGCCACAAATGGATTGACCTGGGAGAGATCCAGAATGAGACTAACCCCACGAACGGTGATTATGTGACATTCAAGAAAAGCGGAGCCGCAAAGACTGATGTGTATAAGCAGAATGGCAGTAATGTGCTGCCTGTTGGTACTGGCAGCGATGGCTGGGGCTGCTCTGTGCTCGGTGGGAATGCCGTGTTGGCGGACGGATGCCTAGTGTGGTCTTATTCGGTGGATGGCACAAAGTTCAAATGGAAGCTGAAGCTGCTGAAGCCGTTTGACGGGCGCAAGGACATCCCGTTCAGAATAACCTACAAGGGCAAGGTGTATGATCGAAGCATCCATGTGACCGTGGCCAAGCGCGGCAACTGCGGGCCTGCCCTGCGTGGGCCACAGGCGTGGAGTGACCTGCCTGACGGATATGCTTTCCAGTCAGGAGGCGAGGGTGACGAATGGAAGGATGTCGTTCTGTTCGAAGGTCATTACTACAGCTGTGTAAAGAACCATTACAAGCGATCGACATACGGCGTGTCAAACCATCCATACGGTGCGGTTGACCAGGAAGAAAAGAACTGGAAACTTGGTGACGAAATCGATCTTGTAGCGACAAAGATCCTGCTCACGACCTATGCCCTGGTCAAGAACCTGGGCGTGGAAACGGTAGAAATGAAGGACGCAAGTGGCAAGGTGGTTTTTCAGGCTAAGGATGGCAATGTGACGTGTAAGACTGGAATATTCGAAGACATTACTGTCAAGAGCGGAAATATCGCAGGCTTCAAAATCAGCGGAAACGGCTTGACAAATGCGGGGTTTGACAATGACGCTTATGTTATCTTCAGACATGATGCGATGAAGGCGTTTGCTGGCATCGGCGGAAATGTATTACCTGCTTCTTCTGGGGCAAGAGCAGTGGCACGTTTTGAAAATCATGATGAGAACAACTCGTGGGGACTAAGCAAGAATTACGCAATGATAACCTCCGCCCGTGGGTCTCGAGATAATGTGGCAATCTGTATGGACGGAGGAGTGATACAGGGATTTGCCATGCGCAACACGTATATAGAAAACTCGAAAACAAGTTATACCCTGTCAAGATCGGACTATAATGTCATCTGTCTGAATTCGAATGACTGTACCGTCACACTGCCAACGATGAACCTTTATGATGACGGACATGTGATACGAATAAAGCGAATGGGTAGCGGAACAGTGAAGATAAAACTTGGCAAATGTTATACCTACAATGGGAACAACTCAAGGTATGATACACCCTGTTTGATATATAATCAGGATTCTACCTTGACGGGTACGGACACACTGAGTATTTCGAGCAAATGTGATTCTTTTGAGTTGGTATGGTGCAGAGATTTTATCCGTACAGTTGGAAATATAAACTACTATGGAGCGTGGATGCAGTATAAACTGCCTCGCGACTGGTAAAGTAAAAACAATAAACAAACAGAAAAAATGGCAGAGACTATTGATCTGGCTACTCTCGAGCGACTCGGCTCAGTGAGCAGCAACGACCTGATCCTGGGCTACAGCGTATCGGGTAAGAAGTTCGGAATGATCCCTACGAGCTTCGTTACAAATGACGGCTATGCGTGCCGCCGATGGGATATGACAAAGAGCTCGCCAGTGGGTGAGGCTGTAGGCAACCTGGACTATCTGCGTGCCCTGCCATCGCTCCTCGGCCTTGGCTGCTATCTGGTCGATAAGAACCATGGCCGACGCAAGCTGGATCCAACGAACCACTACAAGTTCGCCACGGGAGAGGCTGCTGCCCTGAACGGAACTATGGGTGACTATATGTGGGGATGGGGCACGAAGTGGTACTATGCGTGGTGGAAGGAGGCTAATTACTACTATGAGGCCGCAAGCCTGAAGCCGATCCCGGGACGCTATAACTATGTAATCCCTGTAGCTTCGACCTCGGCCCTTGGCGTGAGTGTGGTGGACAGAACGAATCTGGAGCTGGTGAGCGTGGTGAGCGATGCTGCTCAATATCGAGGAGGCAATAACAACGCGGCCCTCGACAGCGCGTATAACACACAGCTCGGCCGTGCGGCAACAAATCTGCCCGCCGCCACATTCGGTGAGTATGCCCGCAAAAAGGGTGAAGGCTGGGAGGCATACTGGTACACGTTCCCGGCCGTGATCGGAGCTCTGTTCAGGATCATCTTCGGCACTCGTAACGTGCAGACTGCGTTTAACGCGAATAAGGACTCGAACGGTTTGTATCAGGGAGGCTTTGGCCCTGGCGTTACGGCCGTGAGTGATACAACGTGGAACGCGGATTTTGCCCACTATCCGTTCCTCCCGACCTCTGTCGGCGTAGATCTTGCGGACGGCTGTGGTGTGAAGAGCTACCAGGCGCAGTTCGCATCGTCAAAGATCACGGTGAGCGTGCCGTGCTTTTTCGGCCTGAAGAACTTCTATGGATACCTTGGCCGCTGGGAGCGAGGTCTGCTGATCAACAAGAAGGCGGGAGGCGGTGGCGATATCTATGTGGTGCCACGTCTGCATACGGCGTATAGCATGAGCAGCCTGACGGGACTTGTTAAGGCAGGAGAGATCCCTGCAGCGGCGGTGGCCTCGCAGTGGGAGCATATCCAAGAGCTGTCAATGAATATGCTTTGCCACAAGCCGACGGTAACGGGAGGAGCAGCAACAGAATCAACCTACTATGCGGACGGTTTCTACAATGATAACTCCGTTTCGGGTCTGCGCGTGCCTTATGTCGGCGGCTCTGCGTACGCTGGTGGCCACGCGGGCCTTGAGTACCTGACTGCGAACAATGGTGTCTCGGCGTCCTCTGCGAACTACGGCTCGCCCCTCTGCGAAGCGGAGGAGAACTGGGACACAACGCCGATCCTGGTGAGCGCATGAGGACAATAGGGTGCGAAGGGGCCAAAGGTGACGAAGGAACCCAAAAGAACCCAAGGCACGTAGTGCCGCACCCGGAGCCCCATTAGGGGCGACTCAGACCCGAAAGGGTACACGATCTTTGACATCTTTCCATATTGGCTGGCGGCGGTGGGCCGCTGCCAGCCTTGTGTTTTTTGATAAGGCAATTGCCTTGTGGACGTTTTAAAGGTGCATATTTTTGCATTAGAACGGCATTTTTATGGCGTTGTAATGATTGCGATATTGATAAAATTCGTATCTTTGCAGCGGTTTTCCCACAAGGGAACCTGGTTGTCGTTTCCATTGAGCCGTTTCGGGTCTGCGCGTGCCTTATGTCGGCGGCAATGCGAACAATGGTGGCCACGCGGGCCTTGAGTACCTGAATGCGAACAATGGTGTCTCGACGTCCAATGCGAACTACGGCTCGCCCCTCAACTTAACGGCACGGTTCGGTTTGTCAGCTCTCCGTGTCCGCCCGGAAACGAGACCACACCCCATGGTGAAAGATACACTGTAAAAGAAGTGCTGGTAGATGCGACGAAAGAAGCAGCCGAAGGCAGGGACTCTGGAAAAGCAGACAAAATCCGTATGACACCGAAAAAGACACCGCAACATGCACCGAAAAGGACACATTACGAAGGACGTGGCAACGCCGGGGAATTTCCGACGTGCCTATATAGGCTTCAGCGAAGGGAAGCACGGGCGTGAGTCCGTGAGGAAGTTCGAGGAAAATCTGCAAGACAACCTTGATCGCCTTCTCCAAGCGTTTGCAACGTGCTCGTGGCATACATCTGATTATACGCCGAAGGAGGTTTTCAAACCGAAACATCGTATCGTGCATAAGTCTCAGGTAGAAGACCATATTATCCAGTGGGCATCTGTATTGCCAGTGGAAAGGTGGCTGATGGATACGATACATCACAGAAGCCCCGCATGTATTCCAGAAAAGGGAACTCATTTTTTTGTAAGACAAGAGGTGGAAGAGCTGCGAAAATGCTCTCAAGAAGAGGTGTATTACTATGTCCAGCTCGACATTCATCACTATTTCCTTAATATATCCCATCCTCTGATGAAAGAACGGATCCGGCAAAAGATAAAGGATCCGACACTTTTACATTTCCTTGATGAATTTATTGACAGCTATGGCACCGGGCTTGTGCTCGGTGTGAAGTTGTCGCAGATGCTTTCAGGTCTATATCTCGCGCCTTTTGACCGACTTGCGGTCAGATGCTTTGGCATCGAGGATAATTCAGATAAATACAGGTATTGGCAAGAAAGGTATATCTGTGACTGTATGGCCACATGCAGGACTGATGCCCAGGCTGCGGAGTTGTCGAAAGGAATCGAATATCTGAAGGCGAAATTTGACGGATTTGTCAAAGAGGGGTTAAAACACTACAGCAGGTTTGCCGACAATATCGTCATTAAACACAGAGACAAAACCTTCCTTCATCTTATGGTTGAGCTCTCGATCATGGTACTGGCCAGGGATTATTATGTCCAGATCAACAGAAGCTGGAATGTGAGACCGATGTGGATGGGCAATGATCTGTGCGGATATGTTTTCTTCCATGACCATCTCATGTTGCGTAAAAGGAACAAAAAGGCGCTGTGCCGACAGGTGGCAAAACTCAGGAAGAAGGGCTATTCGGAGACAGCAATCAGGAAAAGGTGTGCTAGCCGTGCAGGCTTTGCATACCACGCAGACACAAAACACTTACTAAAAACACTAAATATGGAAAGACGATTAGGTGCCGTGGTCAAGAACCGCCGCAAGAAAGCCCCATTTGAGGGCATGAACGCAGAACAGAAAAAGTCCATTGAGGACATAATCTGTTATGAGAAGGACAATGAGAATGAAAAACTCATTCTACTGTTGGACTTCAAAGTCGATGACTCAGTCATAGAGAAAAACGATGATGGCACACCCAAACGCCGAATCGCTATCAGATACAAGGTCATTGATCATATCGAGAACCAGGACACTCCTCTTCAGAACTATATCTGGAAGCAGGAAGAGTTCTACTCCTTCTCAGGGTCGAAGGTGATGATCGATCAAGCCGAGCAAGATTTCACCAGAGAAGATCTTCCACTAGTGACCGCGATAAAGGAGTTCACAAACAAGCAAAGAAAGAAATTCTATAAATTCACCTGAGGCCCGAGGCCGCAGGTATAAAACCACAAAAAATATGAACAAGAGAATCTACCTGCAGCCGAAGACCTATAGTCAGTTCGATGCAAACCATGTCCTCGTGTATCTGAACGAGGAGGTAATTGAGAACTATGTCCCTGAAGATGCCCCGGAGGACTTTAAGCCGATGACGGGTTATGCCTATTCTGGAGATATGCCAGATGGCGGCACCTTGATTGAAGCAGATGCCAACAACCGCGATTCGATGATCAATGGTATTATCCGCTCAAGCTATTCTCAGACAGAGGAGGATGCCATCAAGACCCATCAGCTTATCCGCCTTGAAGATCCAGAATGTGAAAAGGCTAACGAGTATGCAAGCGAATGGGCGGCGTTTAAGGTACAACGCGAGAACGCCATCAATCTCGTTAATGGCTGGCTTGGCTATAGCGAAAGATAGTGGAAGCCCAAGGGGGCGGGCATAAAAAAGCCCCCGGCCAGCTAAATAGACATCTCACCTTCTCTTTAACTAAACGCCCAACAGGCGCGACCGGGGACATAAATCCTCTGCCGCCTGTTGGGTGTATTTGTTGTTAGAAGGTGAGATGGTGCAAATATAGACAAAAAAATTGATATGAAGAATTTTGAAGTCCTAAATTTTGCGTATGAGCTGATAAAAAGACTAAAAGAAGCAGGAATAAGACTTGAAGATGTCAATTATATCGGTCTTTTCTCTGAATACCAATCGATGATAGGAGAAGGGGAAAAGGTAACTTATGCGGTGATGGTATTGGCAGATAAATACCATATAAGTGAGAGAAAGGTTTATGAGCTGATCAAGCGTTTTCAAAGTGACTGCAAAATCCATGCAGTCTAATCCCTCTTGTTCTCCATTGTCATACAAATAAAAAGACGTACCTTTGCGCCGCATTTTTATATTTGACAATATGGGAAAATACACGTACAAACCGCAGTTCGGCGTTATCGTCATCTGCAAAAATGAGGAAGAGCAGAAGAGCGTCTTTGAACATCTTTCTGCCGAGGGATTAACACTAAAAGTAGTAAACGTATGAAGATCGAGGTTCAACATCATTGCAGCGATTTCAACAGTTATCGAGCTGCCCGCGTCAAGAGCCTTTTCAATGCGGAAAAAGGATGCGACTGGTCAAAGACCGTTGAGTTGCCTATCGAGGGCAAGGACTGGCAGATCGGTCTGATTGTGGGCCCATCAGGAAGTGGCAAAACCAGTATTGGAAGCCGTATCTTCGAAGGAACCCCAATCTATGATCTTTATTCAGGATGGGATAGCAATAAGCCAATCATTGACTGTATTGCTCCAGACGCTGACTTTAATATGGTCACAGGTATGCTTTCAGCTGTTGGCCTTGGCGATGTTCCGGCATGGTTGCGCCCATTCGATGTATTGAGTAACGGAGAGAAATTCCGTGCAGGTCTGGCACGTCTTGCATGTGAACGCCCGGACTGTGCAGTAGTGGATGAGTTTACATCCGTCATTGACCGCCAGATTGCCAAGGTTGGAGCTGCGGCCTTTGCTAAGACCTGGCGAAAAGGAAAGGGTAAGATTGTACTTCTGAGCTGCCATTATGATATTATCGAATGGCTCCAGCCTGATTGGGTATATGACACAGCGGAGGCACGCTTTTACGAGCGTGACTGTCTTCAACAACGCCCGAAACTCGAGCTTCAAATTTATAAGGTCAGGGGAACTGTATTCCCACGACTGTTTAAGCAGCATTACTATCTAGACCTCGCTTTACCAGTGGCCGCAGAGTACTTTGTCGGGTTCATCAACGGGGAACCTGTCTGCCACTTGGCGGTTGCTCCTTTGTTTACGGCTCATGCGTATAGAGCCACACGCCTTGTAGTGATGCCGGAGTGGCAGGGAATTGGTGTTGGAACACGATTTCTTGCGGCCGTCTGTGAGTATCATTTGCAGGGTAGGGGACGAGGTGGTCACATGTTCCCTGTCTTCTTTCACACATCACATCCTCAGCTTTGTGGGGCGTTGCGCCATTCAAAGAAATGGATCCAAACCGCTGGCTCCCTATACGGCAGTAACAAGGCACATAGTGCAAACTCGCTCGCCAGATCCGCGAAAAGAAAAGGCCAAGAGAATCGTTGTACTACAGGTTATGGCGGTCATTTCCGTGCTGTCCAAGCCTTCAAATACCTTGGAGAATATGGTAATTAGGCTTCTTGGAAATGACCAGACACCAGCCTATCAGACGGTGAAGGAAGTAATTATTGAACGAGGTCATAAACTTTGGAACCGCGAAGGCCAGGCCTACGACCTTGCCGTAGCGCCGCTGTTGACAGAGAAGGTGTCGGAAGATCAGCTCAAGGAACCGCTCTTCGGTACTCTGATCTTTCATCCTTCTCCCTTGCCGTATGGCAGAGGAGCGGCCTCGATCAAATGGGCATATAAACGTCAGGAACCAATCACAGCAGCCACTTGGTTCTGGGCCGACAATGGTTGGGACACAGGCGATATATGCGAGCAAGAGATTGTAAAAATCGACTACAATCTACGACCGAGAGACTTTTACAATCAGGACATGTTGCCAGCGCTGAAGCGCACATTCGAACGCTGCTTGAACAACCTTCAAATGGGCATCAAACGAAAAGTGCCACAGGTGGAGAAGTACTCCAGCTTTGACAGGATAGCGTAATCTGCTGTGCAAAGATACTGATTTTTTAGGAAACAACCAAACAATAATCAAAGAAAAAATGCGCCGGAATTTTGAGTTTTCCGACGCATTTTTTATGTGTGTTTCTTCGAGGCCCTTTCGTTTTCTGGAAAGCAACGCTTCGTTTCAGGATCGAGCTAACATTTCGTTTTGCGGATTATATTTGCTACCGACAGACGTAACACCCTCCTCTATCACTACATGGCTGAACTTGTACACAGGATCTATGTGTACAGGAAATCCGCCTGAAAGGCTTCCTGATATATACAAAACTCCATCGTCCGTCACTTTGTAAGTCATCATTGTGCGGTCTTCCCAATAGTTGCGACCTTCATATAGTATGTATGCCATAGTATTTTTGTTGGTTTTGGTTTACTTTATCTTCTCTCTCACTGCTCTCAGTATCTCCACCATTGCCCAGGTGTCTTGCTGACAGTAGAGGCGGAGGGCTTCGCGACGTTCTGCTTTGGTGTTCATTATACCAAAAGTAGGCTCTTGCGAATCATAGTTTATATATGCAATGTATGCCTGAACTCCATTACCTACATCCATGCCTGCGTATGTAAGCGCAGGAACAAGCACAGGGAGTGTCTTCTTGATGGAGTAACTGCCAGAGAGATTTTTATGGTAGTAGTTGACAACTTTTGCTGATTTAGGGAAGTCTTCCTTGTAGAATGCTTCCTGAGTGCTCAACAGGTGTATCAGGTCTGCCGACTTGTCGCGAATGGCAAGGAGTTTGTCGCTATACTCGGGGAAAAGTTTGGCAAGTTCTTCCAAACGTTTCTGCTCATAATTGGTATTCTGGGCAAGCATCGTTCCGTGTAGCGTGCCATCTTCATTGAACTCAAAATGACTTACAATAGCTTCTGCCAATGCCTTGCGCTCATCATCATCCCATTCCTTGTTGAGGAAGATAAAGTTGTCAGCTTCCTTATCGCAGACTCCTGGTTCACGTTCGATGTGCAGCGAGAACTCAAAGACTGACTGTCGATAAGGATTCTCGCCACGAAAACGGGGCAAAGGACAAGGGAACGCCTCAAAGTCGAAGTGGTATATAGGATAATCTAATTTACCAAGCCAATATTGCATTTTCCCTTTATCCACATACTCAGTGCCATTGTCGTAGCAGTCACGCTGAACCTGATGGATCTCGCTCTTCAACCATGCCACGGGAACATCATCAAGTTTGTAGTATCCCTCGTTGATAAGCTGATACTTGTCCTCTATTCCTCCTTCTTTGAATCCTCTGTAAAATTTATAACTGTTTGAACGGTTGTAATCTGGAACAGAACGAAGCTTCTGATAGCAATGCTTCCAGAAAATACACTCCGTGTTCTTTCCCCATGCACACCAATGACCTACAGGTACCATTTTGCTGGTGTCATGCAGAGTAGAGATGTAACTCTCCAACGTAGCAATCTCCTCGAGGATAGTTGGCTGATACGCCTCGGCGGTCTCGTTCATATCAATGAAGGTAATTACCTCCTGTCCGTTCACATTATTATATATACGTGCGCCCGAAGCATCCTTTGCTCCATCATAAATATACTTACTGTTGAGTACGGCAAGATAGTAGTTTACTTTGCGCTGATCGCCTGCCTTGCGCAGCGCATGCTCAATGACAAACTTCTGGAAAGCCACATCGTGAGGGTACTTGCCTTCATCCGCATAACGATCAAGCAGTTTTCCTTTCGTTGCATTGAAGTTATCCGTAGCAGTTTCCGTAACAGTACTTGCTTCGGTATTAAAACTCCAGACATTTCCATCCTTTACGAACAGAGGGTATCTGCTACCACCTCTCTTTCGCGGCGGAACATCCGAGAATTCCATCTTCAAGTACTTGCTATTGGTCGTCGCCTTCACCTCAATGATGTTGATCTCCTCATCGTTCTCATTGTAGATGTCCACATAGCAGCGATAGGTGTGTCCATGCAATTCGTATTCGAAAAGTTTCTGCTTGTGTACATCCTTATAGTCTGCGATGAAGATTCCTCTGAAATACTTTTTGGCAACCTTCAAGGCTTCATCTTCCACCTGATTGTAGTAAGGAAGCAATGCCTCAAGTTCTTCGCTTGCACTGGCATCGAAAGTTTCATCATCTTCATCACCGTCTGATGAAGGCATGCCACCTATCAACTCAGCAATCATTTCCTTACGTTGCTCACGCTCTGCATCAATATCCGACATCTCGCGTGGATTTGTCTTGAGTTCCATAGCGAAATACATCGGGCAGCGCGTCCAGTTGACGAATCTTGTCTTAGAGATATACATAATCTTACAGTTTTATATGTTACAAATTTATAAATAATATGTAAAACCACCAAATTTTTTAGAATCTAATTTCTTAGTTACGCTTTACTTTAGTAAAAAACCTATCTTTGCCGCGTTTCCGCTATTGAGTTTCTCTTCTGCGCAGAGCTGTTTCAAGTCCTCCATTGTTGGGGTTTCGCTCTTCACAATCTCATTCATGATGACCTTGCGGACGATATTGTCAATCTGACCACCAGAGAGGTCAAACTGTGTGGCAAGTGTCTGGGCTTCTTCGTCGGCAAGCATGCTGAGCTTATTCTGCCATATTGATTTCTTTGCTTCGACAGTAGGTTTGTCAAAGCGAACCTTGAAGAGGAAACGGCGTTCGAAGGCAGCATCGAGATTATCGGCAAGGTTGGTGGTTGCCACAAGAATGCCGTCAAGGTTTTCCATCTCTTCGAGGATGATGTTCTGAATGGCATTCTCTGTCTGTGCCACATTGCTGCGAGTCACATCCTTGCGCTTTGAGATAATAGCGTCAGCCTCATTGAAGAGAAGGATAGGCTTCACCTTCGAGTGCTCGCACAGGCGACGATAGTCGGCAAACACCTTCTTTATAATCTTCTCGCTCTCACCAAACCACATGCTTTTAGTATTTGAGATATCCACATGCATTACAGCTCTTCTTGTCTCTTTAGCAATCTGCATCACAAACTCCGTCTTGCCTGTACCTGGTTCACCATAGAGCAAAATAGCAAGTCCTTTCGAAAAGTTCTGTTTCTCAAGTCGCTCACGCAATATATTGTAATTTTCTTCAGACAAACTATTACGAACTAACGAAATTTGCTCGTCTATTTCTTTTGGGAAGAAGAGTTTTTTTGCCACGATATCATCTGGCGAGATAAGACTTTTATCGTCAAATTCTTCAAAATACATCTCCGCATCTTCTCCAAGCAACACTTCCATTCCTCTTTCTGTCAGTTTCATCATCATCTGATCGCCCATCATTCCACTTATCTTCTGCAATTCTGCGTATCCACGAATTTGAATGAGCGACTTCTTCAGACGAAACTGATCGGCTGCCATCTTCAGTTTCATATCACCACGAAACATTTTTACCATTGACGACAGAGTTGTACATTTACCATTTACAACAGCAGCTCCCAAAACATAGAGCATAGCACGATCGTTGGCTTCTGGAAGTACACGATCAATCTCTTGTAACTGTGCGATGTGTTTGTTCTCATTTTCCATGTCGCCCAGCAACTTTGGCAACTGCTCATGGTCGTTCTGTGAACGGTACTGGTTCTCATCATGCATAAAGTCACTCACCATAGTAAGAAATGCATAGATATCCTCACACTTACGATTCTTTGCAAAATACTTCAGGTCTTCGGCAAAAAGCAAGGCGCTACCTTTCTGTGTAAGGCGCATCTCCTTATCGTCAAATTTTTCAATAAGCCCTTCCGTTTCAAGGATGTGATTACCTTCAAGGATATCCTTCTTTGAAAGCATGTACTTACTGAAGTTTGAGTGAATGTCGCGTAGCGTCTGCACTATGTCACTTCTCTTATTTCCTTCCGACCGGTAATGATCATACGCCAAGTCATAAAACAGAACACGATCGGTGACATCTGGAATTGATGTACGCAAGTTGTTAACAAAACTATGGTGAAGGTTTGCGTCTTCTAGTCGCAGCACCTGATTTACAAGCTGATCTGTGTCGATGTCTTTGTCCTCTACCAGTTTGCCAACAGCTCCGCAGAACTCATAACGGTCGAGTTTTATTGTTTCCCAGTCGTTAGCAGGTTTAGGTATGACAGGAGCGTTTCCTAGGATAGCAGAGAATACAGAATCCTCTACAACGAGATTCATACGTGTGATATTGGCAAGACTATCGTCAACCAATCCTCTTGCACGTACAATATAGCCTTTGCTTAGTAAGGATTTTACTGATGGAACCATTTCCATGATGTCAAGTGTCGGACAACCAAAGTAGTGAGATACATCTTCAAAGTCCATGCTTCGCCCCTGGCTCGTCTTGTCGAAATACGCACAAAAAAGTATTGCCTCCTCCTGTGTAGTGAGCCCTACCGTTCGCATCACGCCCTCGATGGCAGTTTTCGTTTGCGCTGCACCTAGGCGCTTGAGTTCGCTATTAATCAGCTTCTTGGCAGCTTCCTTGATGTGCTGAATACAGGTCTTTTCCATATCGTCTGTTGTTTTATTACGCCGCAAAGTTATAACAAAAAAATGATTGATGTGAAAAACAGCAACCCTTGCCAAAAAGTAGGTGAAGAATAGTTCTACTCTTTAATCTTGAACTGGACTTCCTTGACCTGCCACTCGAAATACTTGCGAGGAAGGTCAACGCGAAGAATGCCATTTGCGTTTTGTATCTTGAACGGCAACTGACTTGTACGATTAAGAATACAGGCATCCAAAGCACTGTTTATGCGGGATGTACACTCGTCAAGTGCCTTCATCTTATAACCATCTTTGGTATCCTTGAAAGCAACGAGACTTTCTATTGTCTTGTCAACCTTGTCGATGTTTGGCTTTTTGTGCAGATAGAAATAATAATCAGCAAGTTCCTCTTTGTACTCTGAGATTCTCTTCTTCTCAATCCCTTTAGGATGTGCCAGCAGCAGAAGATAGAGTGCAGATTCTCTTTTGCTCAGGTTAAGCTTAACGGTAGTGCCTGCCTTAAGCAAGAATTCAAAATCATCTGTGAACAACAGTTTGCAATCACCCTTTGTGTAGATTCTTGGTGACAGACGCTCCAAAAACTCCAAAGCGAGTTCCTCGTTCTTCCTAAAGGCAAAGTCCAGGATCTCTTGTATTAATCTGTTATCATATTCGATTGTTTCTGGGTCTCTCTCTGTAGTGTCTTCTTCAGTATCTTTCTCTTCTGTTATAGGCTGCTTCATCACAATCATGTTAAGCATCATGCCTATGGGTTCGTGCGAGGGCTCTTCGTACCCATAGAATCGAGGTCTGGCTGTTTTCTTGTTGATATACTTCAAAGCTTCATCATCCCTGCTATGCAAATTGAAAAACTCCTTTACGAAGGCATCTGCAGATTCATCACAATTCAAGCGTCCGATAAGCAGATTGTATTGTAGCAGGCTACCCAAATTCAGTCGACGAGCAACAATGCAGTCCTCCAGAAATACATTGGTAGTGGTTTTCACCTTAATTTCAAGCGAAAAGCCTTCACGTTGCGTCTTGCATTGGTCAAAGACTCTTGCAATGCGATCTTTTATCTGCTTATCTATTCCATTTTTTGAAAGATAGAATATTGCCCTACCTGGCGATATGTTGTTGAAACTTTCAGGTATTTCTCCTGTACTTTTTATATCTTCAATTGTTATTGACATGTGATGCTTTTTGATAAACGTTTTAACTTGTAATTTAAATATGTCATTTTGCCCCCATTTGATTATGTGATGCTTTTTAAATATGCAGAGGGCACATAAGCTGTTGCGATCGTACAAAGACCTTCGACAATAATTGCCACCCGTTGTTGACCATGCCAACGTGCTACTTTCCCTTCTATCCCTTTGAACTCGCCTTCAGTAATAAGAACGGTGTTCCCTTCTCTGAATTTCTGTATAATTTCATCCGGCACAAATCGTATATCCTCGGCTTCTGCTTGACAAAGAATTTGAAGATCTTGAATTTGACGGTCCGGTACAATAAGTGGTTCCTTGATGATTTTTATTCCTTCATGGTGAGATGCATAGTAGAAACGCAGGAAAGGAAGGTGTACATTATCAAATGCATAATTCTTTACTTCATCTTCTGTCCCATATACAAAAAATATGTTAGGAATACGGCTTTCATATACAATAGTCTTCTTACCATTGATGACTCTTTCATTCTTGATAAGGGGCAAGTATGCAGTTCCACCATTAGAAACAACAAAATCGTAAGCTTTCTGCTCACGTCCATAGGTTGTACGCATAGCATACCAATGTTTGATTGTAGATGGTGCACTACTGGTGGACACCCCTGTTTCTGAGTTCTCCGCCAATTGAGGTTTTTGAACTTCGGGGAGGGCACTGTTTTTAACAATGCAGGGAGGGACGTCGCACCCTCCAATCTTGTTCGCATTAAGCAATGCGTTACATGACTTGTCCTTCATTTACGTCTATTAGGACATCATTATTTTATTATAACTACACTTCTTCAAGTGTGAAGCTCGTCTCGTTATAGCCCTTTACCTTGGCATGGGTATTATAACAATCAGAAATCCAAATGCAAAAATAATAAATTTTCCAAAATTACAAGCAAAAAGAACCCGAAAAGTTTGCATAATCCACATAATTTATTTATAATACGCACGAAAGTAACCCCTATTTGGCGTTTTCGACTTCACTTTGTATGTTTTGTAGAGAGTTTCTTCTATTTTCCATTCCAATAAATCTTGTTCAATATAATCCTTTCCTATGCCACTCTGCTAGAAGATTGGTTTCTCGTTATACTATCAGTAGCAAATCGGGGGCAACGGTTGAGTAACTACTCAGCACCCCCATTCAAACATTCTTCGAAGCGAGAATGATGCAGAATAGTGTCATGTTGAGATTACACCATTTCTGTCAAATTAGGGCGAATGGAATATGACCAGACATATATACTGCCTTCTGGGATTGCCGATCATCGTATTCCTCAAAGAATATCAGAGTGCAGTTATGGATCTCGACCGCGTCAACCGCATCTTTTATAAGACCGTCATTCGGAACGAACAGGGATCGAAGGATTATCACGAGATGGACTCGCTCATTCATTCAAACTCATTTTACAAGACGTATCGGACCATCGACAAATAAGGCTTTTCTATTTTCTAAGTTGATTCTCCCTATGTCTGGATTCTTTGCCAGGCATAGGGATTTCCTTTTGACGGAAGCTTCTGTCAACAAAAACCTACAGTGCGCTTCTGTGTACATGATTCTTCACGACAAAGCTCACGAAGGTCAGCAAGCGAGGTACGCTTGCCATAGAGGATGCGGTCGATGGCATGCTTGCGAGTGATATTTTCAATTTCGCCACCAGTAAATGGGAATTCTCGGGCAAGGGCAGCGGCATCATCAGCCGAGAGTGCAGGCATCATCGACTGCCAGATCTTGGCACGCACATCAGAGCCAGGCTTGTCAAAGCGCACCTTGATGAGGAAGCGACGCTCAAAAGCTGGGTCGAGGTTGGTGTCGGCCAGGTTCGAAGTGGCGATCATGATTCCAGAGATTCGTTCCATCGCCTCAAGGATGAGGTTCTGGATGCTGTTCTCCATCTTATCTACTGCGTTTTCAGCCCCCTTCATACGACGGCCCAACAGTCCGTCTGCCTCATTGAGCAGCATGATGGGGCATGGGCGGTTAGCCTTCACTGCCTCATCGACCACACGCTCATAGCGATTGAAGATCTGACGGATATTCTTTTCGCTGTCGCCTACGTACTTGTTCTTCACATCCGACACATCGACTTTGAACAAAGCACGTCCCGTCTGCCGTGCCAGCTGCAGTACGGTCTCGGTCTTTCCTCCACCAGCCACGCCATGCAGCATCACGCAGACACCAGTACGCATGCCCTCTTCTTTCAGGCGCTGCTGGATGGAGAGGAAATTCTCGGGCTGCAGCAGGTCTGTCAAGCGTGTAATCTGCTGCTCCTCGGCAGCATTGTAATAGAGCTGCTTGGCAGCAATCTTGTCACAATCGATCATATTGGCATGATGTCGCATTGGTCGCTGAGTAATAGGTTGAATCTTGAACTCAGCCAACAGTTCATCGATAGCATTGGATGTCAAAGAGAAGTTATTGGGCTGTACGAGGCCATCCTGGGTATAATTCTCCAGCCAACAGGCCAATGGGCCACGTCCCTCTTGCAGCTCCTCAATCAGGTCATCGAGTATCATAGAGTCGGACAGGATATCTTCGTAGTCTTCCTGTACGATGTAGTGGCAGTGGTTCAATACCATCTCCTTGATGGCTATGAGCAGCAGGACCAGATGTGCGCTCAACAAGCGCTTCTCAACCAGGATGCGCGAGAACTGCGTGTGCTGTGTATGCTCCAGCAGGTAATTGATATCCAATACCATTTGGTCGTAGTTCGACGAATTTCTACTGGTTTCACAGAGCATCTCGTTAATCTGCCTCAGGATGCTCATGACGTTCAGAGTTTCGAAAGACGGAACCGAATAGTCGGCATTGCCAAGAGCAGCCTTGACAAATTCCCTGCGCAGTATGTAACGTGCCACCGGATTGCTATGATCCTGGATCATCACGACGCGAATCATCTGCTGGCGCTTCAGCCGGTTGAAACACTCGATATTGCTGAGCATGCTGATGTGGCTGACGTGCAATAGCTCTGCCATATCCTTGTTGGTAGTGATATAATCATTATCAAACATCTGAGCCAGGATCGCACACTGTACGAAGATCTCCTGCTCTGTGCCTTCCAGATGCAGACGCTTACGCAGATAGCGGAAGTGCTTCTGCTCATCGCTTGTGATGTGTGAGTACTGACGAAGTCCATACACTGAGGCAATCTCATGGACAGCCTCAAGCTCCTTAAGGATGGTGGTGTGAATTTTAGCCATATATAAATAATGTTTTAATGATTAGCGAATAGAAGATGCAGTCTCAGCAGCCAACTGCTCGAAGAAGTTGTGATGCAAAGCCACAGAGATACGCTGCAGCAGCAGGCAGTCGATACTGGTACGATCGAAGATGTCATACACGTTGCTACGAGCCACATTGATGCGGCGTGCAAACTCTGCCAAAGAGATTCCCTGGCTGATTACCTCGGCGCGGATGCGGCGGCCAATAAAGGTAGTGGTGGGTGCGGTTGTTGCTGTCATAATCGAAACTTTTTATTAGTTTTACTGCTGCAAATTTAACCATCTTCCTTTTCGTGTACAAATATTATTGTCTTCGTTATTTCAAATCTTTTGAAGGTTATATTACACAAAAAGCCGAGCAGCCACAGAAAACCTTGCTTCTGTGGCTGCCCTGCCTATATTTCAATTTTCAAAAAAGTTGAAAACCTTTTTTACTGTCCTCTCCGGGTTATTCCTCTTCCCCGTTCAGTAAGTGCGATAACTGTTTCTCTTTCAATAGCGCCTGCTGCGTGCGTGAGAGTTCCTCCAACTTGGCTTGCCAGTCCGTTGTTCCGATGTTTTTGAGTTCTTTCGTATAGAGCTCCTTCATGAAAGCGTTGTGCACCTTTTGCTTGCAGGCTTCATCAGCCTTCGACGTCTGTCGCCACTGCAGATAGGCTTGAATGGCCGACAGATACATGCGCTGATCAGCATGGGCGCTAAACCAGTACTTTGGCCATCCATGCCTGCAGAAGAAGTCGTAGCTCTCTGCCCACTCGCCATTCGGATCCAACCATTCGCGCTGGCGGGTAAATTCCTCATTGAGGAATGCCACCCACTCTTCTTCACTCCTCATTTGTAACAATTCCACATTACCCCGCAACAGCCAGCTGTTGATCTCGCGGCAGAATTGCTTCGGCCATATCTGGTCGTCAAGGAGTAGCGGCACTACCTCCAACGCCTGCAAAAGCGCATTGGTGTCGCATTTCTCCCAACCTCTTGGCCACCCATGCTGACGCAATATGGCGCAAGCCTGTGGGTACACCGTCTTCCATATATCTGTCCAGCACAATCTTTCATCCTGTGTACGAGCTATCAATTGCTGGAACAGCTGGTCTTTCTCCTCCCATTGCTCTTCGGTCAGCTCGGGATGATTTTGTTCGAAGAGCCAGAGCATGAAGCCGAAATGCTCAATGTGCACACCACGACGAATCAGCGCTAGCATCAAATCCTCACCTACCAACTCCTTGCAAGCATGGAGGGATTTGGACAGACGAGAGAGAGAGGAGAATGTAGTGCGTGGCATACTAACTTTATCCGCGGTCATCTGTACCTCAGTAAGACATTTTGCCATGATGGGGTGCATTCGTCCACACTTGTTCTCAATGTTCATCCACTCCTGCAACACCATGTTGTTCCAGCGAAGCAATACCATCGTGCATACTCCTTCCAGTTCCGTCCGTGCATCGTGGAAGGCTTGGAAGTCGGAGGTCTCGGCAATAATTACAACAAACTTCTTGCGTCCCAATTCGTGAGCCTCTCGCATCACTCGGTTGGCATCATCAATGCAACGTCCGAGTTCAGCGCTCATGGGAGAAGCGGTAATCGAAGTATAGACCAGACGATTGGGCAACGCCACGCCATCAGTCTTCAATTGTTCTGGCGAAAGTCGTTTGCTACGGGCAAAGCGAGAGCGGATTATGTATCGGGCAATCTCTGCCTCGTCGCATAGCACCACCAGCGGCAAGAGAGAATCTTCCTCGTTCTGTGCTTTGATGAATTGTGCCAACGACTCCAGATTGACAGGGTCCGACGCTGTCAGACCTGCCACACCCGGCGCCTTCTGCTTATGCTCCTTTGTCGCAACTTTTTCTTCTTTGGCCGAAGAACGCACATCGCGCTCCAGATGTTTGCCTGCCTGAAGCTGTTGCTCCTCCCAGAACTCTTCTGTCAGGATATCGAGCCCCAACAGTTCTTTCAGAACCTCCAGAACCTGGCCGTCTTCTACCTCCTTCACCGTATAGTGATGAGGCTGTTCGTTGACCAGTTTGCGTAGTGTGGAACGGCCTTTATTGCATCGCTCAGCAGCGAACATCTCTTTGTAGGTCTCCTCATAGAGATCTACAAAGCGCTCCACAGAATAACCTCCTGCAGCTCGAAATGACTCGATGCGGCTTTGCATCCGTTGGTCGAAAGTCTGTTTATGGGTCTTGTTAAGCATAGTTTATGAGCTGATTTTTATTACATGGGCAGGATGTCTATCTCACTCGAATACGAATAGTCTGTGCCACAATCCAAATCCCAAGGCACAGGATCCATGTCAACCAGATCTGTAGCTGTTATGGTCAATGTTGGAGGTTCGCCCTCATGATCTGGTTCCTCATCATCAATACCTATAGTGTAACCTAATGTTGAGAAACAGTAGGAGCAGCTGTGAGCAGAACCCATTATATAGTCAAAACCATAGATCTCATCTTGGGGAGTTTGGTCGATCCCTGATTCTGGAGCGAACAGCTTGATGCGGCTTATCGCTTTGCTGCCATTGCCAGAACCTGACTTACCTTCCAGATACACCAACCATCCATTGTCTATTCTGCCGAGTAAGATTGGAAACCATTCGTCAGTATCGGCCTCAGTCCCGACATAGTCTTCATGGTTGCCAGTTGCCTCTTCATCAGCAGTTATTTGTTGGAATAGGCTATAGGCACCATAAGCCGAGAGGCAGAACCCCACAAGCAGCGTTAGGCATCCAAGAACCATGGCATAGGGGGGCAGCTGCTCTTCTTCTTTCTTTTCTTCTTCCATTTGTAAATAGTTTTAGTCAGAACGGGAGATCGGTCTCTTCCATTTGGGATTTAGATGATAGGGCGAGCCTTTCACGTTCTCTCATCTCTGCCCACTCTAATATCTCTTTAGCTGTGTCTGCATTTGGCCACACTTTGTCTTGACCGAAGTACACTTCTATGGTCTGAAATGGAAGTTCGGCAAAACTGGCGGACAGAAAATCCAAGCTAACACACTCGGGTGATAGTTTCCTCGCGACATCGTAATCGAGTTGAGAACGCGCAAAAAGCCGACTCTTGAAAGTATCCCATTGTTCGTCATCAAGCTGTGGACGAGCGGCAAAGACAAGGCGTCTTGGGCTAAGACTGTCGCCCCTATCGTTCAATGCAAATTTCTTGATATGGCTGCCCAATCGGATGACATCGATATTTGGTGCACAATTACCGTATACATCAAATAAGAACAAGTTTAATGACACCTCCTCAACAGACTCTGGCAGTGTAATTTCTCGATATGAATATTCTGGCAGTTCATACAGCAGCTCACCGTCGAGATAGACCGAACGCGTCCCTTCGCTCAGCATACTGAGGAATCTGACAACAGCTAGCAATTTAAACGAATAAGGGCTTTGGTATTTGGACAGATAGCATATATACTCTTGAATCCTCGTCTTCGATGCAGCGTCATCATACAATGGCAGATACAGTTGCAGGAAGGTCTCGGCAAAGATGTTTTGAGCCAATTCCTCTGCATAACAATCAAAATCCGAAGCACTATAATAAAAGACATGTTTCTTTATGTCCCACATCCGACGCAAGCTATAGGCAAAGTCAAATGCCTGATCCATCAGCTCTATCGTGTGATGGATGGTCTCCTCCTTCGAACAGGTGTCAAGGCGAAGAAGATTATTATAACTCCTTGCCAACTCACAGCGGACGATGTGTTTGGCCAAGGCATTATACACGCCTTCTGGTAACAACCGCTCCAGCATGGGCTCGAAATGCTGCCAGAACGCCGTACCATTGACTTGCTGCCGCTCAAAGCAATAGGTCAACTGGTCACAGAAGACAAATATCGTCTTCCAAATGTTGTTCGTCAACGAATCTGAATCAGTTGCCAACTGCTCTGGCAAGCGCTTTTTTAGACGAGTTATCAGCTTCTTTGCCGCCGCTTTCATATCCGGTTGCGCAGCCAGACCTTCCAGAAAGTTACGATCTTTTTGCTCTATATACATAATGTACGCTTTATTGTTTATAACAACTTATTACACCTACTATACCTTCACTATTGCCGAAAAGATTTTCATCCAGTAGCCTATAGCCTTTCTGTGTATAGCGGTGATACACACTTTTTGCATCTTCCCAACTGTCGGAGACAACAACAGCGATGTCCTCTCCATATTGCTCCAGCCAGCCTAAGATGGACAACTCTACCAAGCCTGAATATGCAGGCTTGGCAGATTCAAATTCGGCGATGGTGTCGTATATCATAAGAATAGATGAATCAGCAATCTTTGCCTGGGCCTTGAAAGAGGTCAGGATCGTATTTTGGTCCTTCATAGATCTCGGCAAAGATCTGCTCTGGCGTCATGCCTGCAGGCCATTCCTTGCCATAACCCCCTTTTGGGAAGATATGATGCTCTACGAAGTGACCATTCTTTTCTTCAAGAACGATTCTCTCGATAACCTGATCATATCCGCAGTCCGTCACCTCAATGCCATATCGCTCACTGGGAGACACAATCTTGTTAAATTCACCAGCAAAGCGTTGCGGTGGTCCCCAAAGAGAATAAACTCGGTCTTGGCTATGATCCTCACGTTCACAAATGACATAAATGCCACGAGATCCCCAAACGACTTCCTCGTCATTCTCGCACTTCTGAAAAAAATCAAAGATATTCATAATGAAGAATATGGTTAAAAGTTTATTGAAATATCAGGTGCAAAGATAGAGCTTTCTAGTCAAATGAACAAGCAATAGGGCGTCAGTTTTGCTGACAAAGCCTGACTTGACTTACATATCAAATATTCCTTCCTTGTGGTTTCGGATCAACTGTTTTGCGTTTTCTATTGCCTTATTATCTGGATTAAGATACAATTCTGCCAATATCGCACCTCGACCATAAGGTTTAAGCTCTTCAAATCCACAATTGTACTTGCTGCGTATGTTCTCTATTGCCTTGTCGTACCATGAATTTCCGAAAATTTTTAATAAAGTCAAAACGCCAAATTCAGCCATTGTTTCCTCAAACCCTGGGTCGGCCCCAGTATTTTCTTCATTAAGAGCATTAAAATGGTAATATGCATGGCACATCTCATGTATGAGAGTTGAAACATATATCAATTCCCGATCTTCCTTTTTTACGTATTTTTCGATAACCTTATAATAAATCTCAATGCAATTATCCTTTGGGGAATATGCACCCATTTTTATGATTTTTGGGTTTTCTTCATTAATTCCAGGATCTTTAACAAGGTACTCAACTTCTTCTTTTTCAGAAAGGAT
Organism: Bacteroidales bacterium; assembly: GCA_045628525.1. Classification (GTDB taxonomy): domain Bacteria; phylum Bacteroidota; class Bacteroidia; order Bacteroidales; family UBA3663; genus Liminaster. The sequence goes on along the minus strand of JAZQPJ010000036.1, from coordinate 1,717 downwards.
AATAGACAGACTTATATCGCTAAACGATTTTAGTCTTATTAAAAGAGCATTACGTTCATCCTCGGTGAGCTCTTTATTGACAAAAGTGGTTACATCATTCCCTTCGACATATTCTGGGGGCAGGAGTAGGAAGTGGCCGACTTTTTTGGCTATAGAATCAAGAAGATCTAATATATTTTGATCAATCTTATTCTCATCAGATCCTCTAGATAACGAAAAGGATGACATCCAATCAATTATGTTGCTGCCAGATATAACGTCATCCTCGTCGTCATCAATATCATCAAAATTTATTGACATAGCTCAAAATATTTAAAGTGAAACAATTATAATCATAACTCATTATTTTCCCACCACTAAGTAATGGGAGTTGGATTCTTCGTCTGCGACAAGTGCGGCCTTTCGAAAAACCGTCTGGCAGAGAGCCTCGAACTGACGGCAAGAAGCGGTGGCTTCATCTATCGTCTGTGCGCCATTGATATGAAAGAGATTGAATAGGATCATCCCTTCTCTCGATAGTACATTGGACAAATCCTGCAGGAACGTCTCATGGCAGATATCTTGCAAACGTCCTCCTTCGAAAAGGTCCACAAAGACGATGTCGAAGTCCGACGGTGTCTTCACATACTCGAACGCATCCCCATGAACGAGTTGCAGTCTTGTACAGTCGAGCCCCTCAAGGAAATACTGCTGGCACAGAAAGATTACCTCAGCAGAATACTCCACTACCGTACATCGCGCATCCGGGTATTTCTGCAAAACATAACGAGGAATTGTACATCCTCCACCGCCAAGCACAAGTACAGTCTTCAGCGGATGATTCTCATGGTAGATGTCGATAGCCGCTTGTATAGGGAGATAGGCAGGTTGCTCTACACTATTCAGTGACACCACGGAATAAGCAACCCCCTTCTCCGCTTTCATGACAAGTTGGGAGCCTCTTCTGATTACCTGTATGTCAGCATTGCTGTCGTTGCTCATTCTTTTGGCTACGTTTCTGTTATCCGCATCATAACTTGTACGAGTACGGGTACAAAAAAGACGAGGGAAGCTGATTCTTGTTTACCAAAGATAAACGTCGAATACGTCTTTCTTTATGTAAATACCGCCTTTTGCCCACGCATTGGGCTAACAAGCGATGACGTTGCAAAGATATAACTTTTTTGAATGAGTTGTATCAGTTTCCATTATTATTTTACGAAATTGTTTCTATTTTATTACAGATAATGTGTATTTGCAATATATTACCCCATAAAATACAGACATCAGGAGTCGCACACTCGTCATTACTCTGTCTCATCCTTTACCGTCAGATGGTTCAGGACGTACGTCCATCCCCCATGCTCATAAAGCTTGAACATATTACGCAACCCCTCGCCATAGATTGGATCTGTGTTCGTCATCTTGCGATTGACATAATGCTGGGCATCTTCCGACTTAAGGGTCAATAGATATAGACTTGCTCCCAGTTCGCATAGTCCCTCACGCTCGATTTGCGGCAGTGTCATGCCATGCTCGAATTGCCATACATGCAGAAGCTCATGAGCAAAAACATAAGAGAAGAGTTCCGGAGTCAGATACCGGAAGGCAAAGATCCTATGTGATGACGCGTAGGTTAAGCCCCAAGGAACAAATGGGAGCAGGCGCATACGCTACAGTCCGCTCTGGCATACGGTCATCAGTGTCACTTCGCCTATTTTGCCGAGCACTGCTTTTA
>JAZQPJ010000035.1:0-83376 GCA_045628525.1 Bacteroidales bacterium | reverse complement strand
TTCTCAAGAGAGCGGGCCGTAATCGGGTATGTGTCCAAATATTTTTTTTAAGTGACCTGCGAAGTCCTTCGACATGCGGGTCCCCTGGGCCTTCAGGTCCCAGTCTCTGGATACAGTCTTGCCATCGGGTGTCTTCCACCTGCGACGTCGTACATGAAGGATGACCTTCTTGTCGCGTATCGGAAAGTCCTGAATGATTTGCTCGTTGTAGAAGCCATTTGGTATCAGGTCTCCTCGCTCGTCATCTTCCATATCCATCTCGTCAAGATGAAGATGTGCCACCTGACGTCCACCCATATCCGTGGAATAATGTATAGACATGAGGTCGAAGTATTTTACTATCTCCTCTGGGAGTACTAACTTGAAAGAAAGCATGTAGATCATATATTTGCTTTCCTTGAATACGAGGAAGTGGAGTCAACGAACAATGCCAGCGAACGGGCTGTAAGACCTGTCAAGACCAAGATGAAAGTCAGCGGCCAGTTCGAAACAGGGTATGGTTCCTTTCTCCGTCCTGTTGGATATTGTCAAGTCCAAAGGCAAGAAAATTATATTCTGACATCATTATTTCAAAGAGCATGGACTCTCAGTTTGTAATGGGCTGGGAGAAGTTGGTCGTGGGTACCTGAGTAGTTACACTTTTTTCATCGTCATATCATTTATTTACACGTTATTCCCAGACCTCTTCTTTTTCGGGATTAAAGCCACAGTACTTAGGAAGGATGGTATAGAACTTGTCAAAATACTCACAGAAAAAATCTGCTATATCTCTGATGTTGCCATTAAACGTATCGGAGTAGCGCAGACTCCTGGATAAACTGATATTTGTCGTAAACTTATCTTCCTTACAATCCCAACGCAACTGACAGCCGAAATCTGCCTCAATCTGATCCTTGTTCTTCCAAAGTGTGTCATAGTTCTCCATGTTCTTTTCTGCGCTGTTCCTGTCTCCCCAGCCAACAAGTTCTACTCTGCATGTTGATTGTGTGACTTTACATTGTAATGAAGCATTCGCTATGCGTTTCGCTGAATTCATGTTCAGATACACCACATTGCCTTTCCGTGCCTTGACATGCTGATAGAAGCAGCTTTGGGGGTCGCTGACACTCAAAATCCGGTTCCAAAAGGCAAGCATTCCCTCATCAGCAATTTCAGATTCATTGTCAGATGGCACCATATCCTTCTCTTCTGGCAATAAATAACCACAATACGTGAGATCTTTAAACACAGCCACGATCAAATCTACTATGTTAGCCGCAAAATCCTCCTTATCTGCATTCAGGTTCAGGTCTCGTTGGCATTTTTCTACGTTCTTTCCTGCTATCGCATTCTGACAGTATGGATTATTGTTCCTGATTCTGTCTATCAACTCTGACTCCAGGTACGCCATAAAGTCACTTGTCCAATTGGTCATCGTGGCAGGATTTTCGTTATTGGGCACAAACAGCATTTGATAATCAAAGTCGAACTTGCTCTCATCAGCAATGTGACCAAGAATCCTGTCTCCGTTTACTGATTTCCCAGCGTAGATAAAGTCATGCCCCCATAACAGATATACACAGTTGAAAATTTGCTGTAGTTGCTTCTGGGTTCTGATGTAGTCACCCCAAAGGCGCGCTTCATCTGCCGGTATGATGTACACCGAAAACGGCATGCAGATTTGAGTCTGGAGGATTACCTTGGTTCTTTCATCATTAAAATGTGGAAGAAAAGAGTCAATCTCACGCTGGGACACAATGTTATTCCATGTTATTCTTTTCACACCATGCCCTGCAACTCGCTCCACTTTGTACGGAGCAAATTCGCAATAATTGATTGTCAAATATGCCATTGCTTCTGTATTATGTTTAGTAATGTGTTATCAGCTGTCATCACCCCCTCATGAGTTTCTTCAATATCTTGATTCTCTTCTCGTATGAGTCTGCGTCAGTCTCGTTCTCTGTAGATATCTTCAATATCGAAAGGATCATACTCTTGTGGGTATTGTAGAAATTATTCAGCAACGTCTTGTCAGAATCATTCAGCGTCACTTCGTCCATCAACCAGCCCATGTGCTCATTGATGACCTCATACTTGCTTTCCATACCCTTGCGGAAGTAATAGCAGGTATCATCTATACGCCAGTATTGACCGGCATCGAATTCGGTCAGATGATCCATGCAGCCTCCATTCTGCAGCATGGAGTGGAACGCCTCATCAGAAATAGTCAGGACTGGCGTGTCCAGCACACCGTTGATCTTATCCAAAGCAGACGTGTTGACATCGCGCCTCATTGCCAACTGGTCAGAAATCAGCCTGTATTTCTCCCCCGCCCCCTTTGAAAGGAGAGGATTGCCGTTGTTCTGATTCCCATAGACATTCGAGAAGGCATCAATGATTTCATCCGTACTCAGTCGGTGCTGCTTCTGGTAGTCCAGCACCGCATGCTCGACAGCATTAAAGAAAGAGGAGAACAAAGATCCGTTGTGCTCGTAGATGAGGGTATTGACGTACTGTCTGCCGTCAGGAGAATAGACGAGGAAGGGCATTCCGTTGTTCTTCTTTGTCACAATCTCACCGAATGTATTCAGCAAATCCAATTCTCCATCATGACAAGAATTCTCATAGGATTCCTTTTTCATGTTGATCAAGAGCAATAAAGCCTGCTTGACAGCATCGTCAAACATCATGCGGCCGTCACCGTCAACGCTATATAGCTTTCCATTGGTCTTGTGGTTTACGATAAGATCCACCAGTTCGCGATTAGTAGGATTCTGTAGGAACGAATCCACCAGATCCCTTTCATTCTTACTTGTGGCCATAATCGTCATGTCCTTTTTAGAGACGTCATCTGACAGCGCAGGTAGTTCCAGGCAATTGACATAGTCCTTCAGCAACACCCTGTTTCTCAAGTCCAGTTTCTCATCGGCCAGCAGCGGTTCAATGATTCCGTCTAAGACGTCCTGATAATTGATGCTGATATACGAATCGCAGTCAGGCTTGATATTCTGACACAGAGAGGCAAAGCCATTGAGTTCTCTTGATGTCAGTGGCGTCAGGTACACAAATAGCGAATATGCACTTTCGCCACGCTTGTTCTTACAAGTATTGTAATAGGTTGTTGTTTGCCCATCGTGTTCAGAACTTTGCACCTTATTCTCAATGAATATGCGGATAGAGGTACGTCCTCCTTTCTTGATAGGATTGCCTAAGGCGAACTCCAGATAGATGTCCAATCGGTCTTTCTTGTCACATCCTTTCCTATAATCTGACAGTGGCACTTCCGTATCGTGTTCGACTAACGTCATAGGAGGCAGAGAGCGGCAAAGCACAGCATGGCATAGTTCTTCGGGTATAGTATTGTTTCCCTGCTGCAGAGACCTCTTGATCAGAATATCCAGCAGATGAACCACAGGCGACTCTGGCGCTTTGGGTTCATGGAATGCTGTCAGTATATACTCCAGCATTTTGCTGTGAGTCATTTCGTTTCTTGCCTTGCCAATGGTCTCAAAGACATTCGTGCGAGCGAGGTAGTCAATGAGTTTGACATTCTGCTGTATATCGTCATTAAAAGCCGAGAGTAACTGTTGTATTTCCATGTAATTTGAGATAACGTTAATGAGTCTCTAAAGTGATGTCTTAAAAATCAATCACCAACCCCGAGTGTTCCCAGTTCGCGGTCGATGCTTCGGAGGCAAGCCAGCCCCTCCTTCACTTCCTTAAGTTCGCGGCTCAGCGCATCAATCTCTACATTAATCGTGTGGCGCTGATCCTTATCATTCACGTCGGCAAGCTCCTTCCGGAGTATCGCCATGCGCGCCTGTATCACGGCCTTACGCGCCTGCAGTTCTTCTGTGTTCATATTTGGTATTCGTATTATAGTCAAAAAGCATCGAGGGGCTTATTCGCACATAGGCACTTCTCGCTTACTCTTGACGCAAAGGTACATAATTACGTACATTATTCCAAGTATATTCCTTTCAAATGCCATAAATGGTATCAATTCTTTGCAAAAAGCTCGATTTGGAGCTGTGACGTATCAAAAAAAACTATTTCGAAAGTGATTTTCAACCTATGAATGATAATAAATGCAGAAAAGAACGAGAAAATTTGGAAGAGAACGAAAATATGCATATCTTTGCGGCGTATAAGTAAATACAAGTACGAATTATGCAGAGCAAAATCATAGGACAGATTCAAACCGTTCTTTCCACTCAGCCAGTAGAAAAAGCCTGGGTATTTGGGTCGTTCTCACGAGGAGAAGAACGTCCTGATTCAGATATTGATCTTTTGGTCAGATATGACCGAAAGCATAATCGTGTAGGTCTATTTACGATTATCCGCATCAAGCAACAGCTGCAAGAACTATTGGGCCGAGAAATTGACTTGGTCGAAGATGGGACCTTGATGCCTTTCGCCGTAGAATCAGCTAATAACGATAAAATCTTGGTGTATGAGAGAAAAGCTTAAAGACATAGATAGGTTACGTCATATTCTTGAGCAGATTGATGCCCTGATGCAAGTCGTTCCGAACTTAACGTTTGAGGAACTTGGTGAAGACAAGGTCCGATACTATGGAATTGTAAAGATGACTGAGATCATTGGCGAAGCATCATACCAGCTAACCGAAGAATTTGTCAATTCTCATACAGAGGTTCCATGGAAAGTCATCCGTGGAATGCGCCATTATTTGGTACACGAATACTATCAAGTCAGCAAAGAAGGTCTTTGGGATACATTGACCAATGATCTTCCTGAACTTAGACCATATATTGTGAAATATATAGAAGAGTTATCTATCGGGACACACGCACAGTGACGAAAGAGGTGGTATAAAAGAGCGGAAATAAAGATGTGAGATTGCAGATGTATTTTTAATAGCCACTTAGGCATATTGAATAATCAAGCAATCGCTTCCTGACATATGGAATAAAATGGTATGTCTCTCGTTTAATACCAAGAGACATACCAAGATTCAATAAATGTTTAACTTGTATGCACTGTGGAGTTAAACCATAAAAATCAGTTTTCTGTTATAGTCCACATCCAAGTATCGCAACCGCCCCTTGCATCCTTTCCGAATCTCTTTTCAAGTTCATTTGCAATGTCTGAAGCACTTGGAGTGTGACAATCTGGAACTGTTACTTGAATCATTGCACCTTTAGGCACTGAATTGTTATACGCGCTCTTACGTATACAAGTAAAAACTCTTGACATAATATAAAAAATTAAGTTATCCTACCTCCTTTCAAGCGAATCGGTTTTTCTTTTAATTTGCGAGGCAAAGTTACCTTTTTCCGTCCGAAATTCCAAATTCATTTCGTTCAAATGCAAAAATGGGTAAAATTAGTGAAAAAGGGAGGGGAAAATATGTTGTAGAGCATAAAAATAGGCTTTGTGTCAAAAGACACAAAGCCTATTTCTCCAGCGGCTCGTTAAGGGCAACGAGATCTTTCCTGCCTGCCAGATGGATGGTCGATATTCGGTCAACAACAGCAGATGCAGTTTTCTAAATGATAAACAAGGCGAGAAAAGGAGGAGACCTCACGTAGAGTTTAATTGATCTCCTCGACCAGTTCGCAGTGCCAGCCACGGAAGACGATGGCGAACTGATGGAGCGTCCAGCCCTGGCCGGCAGCCTTCTGCTGGAGGCTGTGGGCAGCGGAGTATTGCGCAAGCTGGTCAATGGCCTCCTGGCGCATCTTCTTGACCTCGGTATCTGATGAGTCGTGCTTGCAGTATTTCAGCTCGATGAGGAATGAGTGTTTGCACTCATTGTTCCATGGTTCCATGTAGAGGTCGGAGTAGCCGTGGTTCTCCTCGGGTTCAGTCGTGGTGATGAGGTAGGCATTGTTGCTGCCACCGAGCTTGGCCAGGAAGAATCCCTTGACAAAGGCTTCGGCACGGGCGTCGAAGTCGCGGTTGCTGCTGTCGGTCGTGATCTGATGGCAGATGTAGTCGAGCATCGGACGGGCCTCGCCACGACGCACCATGATTTGGCCTAGACGATCCATCTCGTCGATGTCGGTCTGCCAATTCATGAAACGCTGGTAACGGTCACATCGCTCAGCGTCAGCGGCGTGACACCCGTGATGAACATGCGCTCTACGGCGGCATCCAGATCGGTCGTGCCCTTCTTGAGAATGTTGAAGAATAGGCGAAAGAAGCCGTCACCATGCGTCAGGCTCATGTAGTCATCGTCGCTGTCGGCCATCATGGTGTTGGCGAAGTTGTCGTATTCGTCGATGAGGAGATAAATGCGCTGACGGGCTTCTTTGACTTGCGAGAATACAAAGTTCAAAGCCGTGTCACTTTCCTCGATCTGCATCAACCGCTCGAATGTTCCTTCTGGCAATAGGGGTGCGTAGTTCTTCACAAATGACCGCAGCGTCTGCAGCACCTCTGTATTAAATGAAGATTGCACCTAATCTTTGCTCGGATTGACCGCACTGAAGTTGAATTTCAGGATGAGATACTGGTTATGATGGGGAGTGGGCTTTTCGTAAACATCAAGTCCTTTGAACAGCACGTCAAACTCCCCGGCGTAGTTCACGTCGTAGTATGCCTGGAGTACATTCAGCATCAGGCTCTTGCCGAAACGGCGCGGACGCAGGAAGAACACGGAGCGAAATGCCGCGTGCTCTGTCGAGGTCGTGGGAGAATACGGCGAGAAATCAACTTATACCGGTCGATCACAGTGGTTGACGCTGAACAGCGAGCTGCTTGATGCCACCAGAGCGTGCAGCGGAATAAGATCCGAGTGATTGGCCATGGCGGACGACGTCGGCAATGATGAGCGGATAGCGGAGCACAAACGACGTGATACGACAGCGGTCGCCCACGCAAAGCTTGGAATTGACCGACAGGATGACCTCATATTCGTCGGCAGCCACCTTCTGGAACTGCAGCTGACGGTCGGGCAGATAGCTGAGCTCTACCCTACCGCCCACAGGCAGATCTGCGGAGCGCACCTCGCCTTCGACTGGCTCAAACGAGCTGTCGCCCCGCTGGACGGAGAGCAACAGTTCGTCCCAGCTGGCCATACCCAAATAGCGGGCAAAGGCATCGAGCGTGCTGTGGCGCGGCTGATGGGCGTGATCGGCTATCTTGCCAATCATGCGCTTGAAGGTGGTGAGGCCGATGGGATAGCCCGTAGTGGTGAGCACTTGATCGAGGAAGGCAGAGAGTTCCTGATCGTTGGCCGTCATAAGATTAAGGCCAGACTGCGCCTGCAGGCGATCGAGGATAACGGGTGGGATAATCATTATTTCAAGGGGTTAGAGGTAGGATATGATCGAAGTCGCGCCAATGGGGAGCAGTGCGGTAGCGTTCTAGACTCTGGGCCGGCACATAGAGCGTGCGGCTCAGCGTGGTATCGGCCGTGGCAAAGACATCATTGAGGGCAATGGGCTCGACATTGAGCGCCACAACCTCGGTGAGCGAGTCGCAGCCATAGAAGCAGTAGTCGCCCACGTGACGGAGCGTGGCAGGAAGCACGATGCGGCGCAGGCGATTGCAGGCATAGAACACACCGCGCTCCAGCACCTCGAGCGAGTCGGACAGCGTGATGGAGCAGATGCCGGAGCCAGCGAAGCAGTCCTGCGGCAAGTCGCGGATGCCAGCGGGAATGGTGAGGTGCGACAACGACCGCGTGCCTACAAAGGCGTTATGGCCAATAGATTGCAATCCGGCAGGCAACATGATGCTACTCAGCGCCTCGCACCCGGCAAAGGCATCGTAGCCGATGATCCGCAAGGTAGATGGCAGACTGACGGAACGCAGATACTGACTCTCCATGCACAGGGCAGCACCCAGGCGCACTACGCCCTCGGGGATGGCTACGGTCTGCACGATGCTATCGCGGCAGAAGAGGCTGTCGCCCACCTGCACCACACGGTAGTCACGACCCTGGTAGGGCAGCGGTGAATAGATGCAACGATGCTGTGGATTGGGTATCGGCCAGTCGCAGATGTAGCGATCGACGCTGCACGTCAGGCTATCGTCGGACAGCAGCGTGTAGCGATACTCATCAAGATCGACCTGACGCGGGTCGGATCTATGGGCGAGGATGTAAGCCAACGTCAGCATGACGGCCGAGACCAGCAACAAGGCACAGGGCAGCAGAAGTCGGCGACCGACGGGATCGAGCGCCCGATGCAGCGCCTGTCGCATGGCATCGGCCGAATCGTAGCGCTGGGCAGGATCGGGCTGGGTAGCAGTGGTGATGACGCGCTGCAAGGAGCGGCCCACCTGCAGCCCGGCACGACGGCACGCGTAGTCGAGCATACGGCCTACGGCGTAGAGGTCAGCGCGCACATCGGGATGGCCAGAGGCATCGAGCTGCTCGGGCGCGGCATAGACCCGGTTGCGGCCGGTAGTGGCATAGTAGGTATCGGAATAACAGTAGCCGAGATCGATGACCTTGACGTCAGACGACACGCGTGTGAGCATGACGTTGTCGGGTTTGAGGTCGAGGTGCAGCACCTGGTGATGATGCAGCGTCTGGATGGCTTGTAGCAGCTGATCGAAGAAACGCAGCAAGTGTCCGTCGCGGGCAAACCATTCGGGCTGCTTGGCCAGCACGTCGGTCATGGTCTGACCATCGACGTACTCCATCAGGATGCCGAGGCCCTGGTCATCGTCTTCAAGGCTGATGTATTCGACCAGATAAGGCGAATGGATGCGACGCCCCGTGTCAAACTCCTTGCTGAAGACCTCGCGCATACGCACATCGTGCTGATACTGTGGAAGCAGACGCTTGAGCAGCATCCGTCGGCCCTCGCGATGCAGGCTATAGAGCAGACAGGTGGAGCCGCTGCATTCCGACAGAAGCATCTGCTCACTGGCGGAGACGGCAGGCTCGACTTGCACTGAGAAACCTGAGACGAGATCTTTGGACATATTTTTCGAGGAAAACAAAAACCCAAGTTGCCATCAAGCAACTTGGGATGCAGGGTTGGTAGCGCCTACGGGACTCGAACCCGTGTACCCGGCGTGAGAGGCCGGTATCCTAACCGCTAGATGAAAGCGCCATTTGCGATTTCTAAGAAAGGTAGCAGCTTGCTGCAACTTTATCAATGAAAGCGCCATCTAATGATTTGTTAGAGGGTGCCTGGTGGGGCTCGAACCCACGACATTCAGAACCACAATCTGACGCTCTAACCAACTGAACTACAGGCACCATATAATGCTCGGCTTTGCGCCTTGCGATTGCTGAACGAGTGTTTCCCTCGTTTTGCGGGTGCAAAGATACGCATTATTCGCGATTTTTCCAAATATCGGGTGCTATTTTTTGATTGCAGACACTAAAAAAATGCCAAAACGAACAAAAAACAGGCATTTTTGCATAATTTAGTTAGCAAAATTTGCTTTTCTCGCGGCGGATTTGTATCTTTGCAGCTGGATGATTGTTGAATTTCTGATTCTACATGCCACATTTTTCATTATACATTTACATTATACATTAATATACTATGTTATTCGATCAGATAAGTGATGACATCAAGAAGGCCATGCTGGCTCGTGATGCCGTGCGCCGCGATACGTTGCGCAATGTGAAGAAGGAGTTTATCGAGGCAGTCACCGCCGCCGGTGCCAATGGCGAGTTGAGCGATGGCGATGCCCTCAAGATCATTGCCAAGATGGTGAAGAAGGGCAAGGATGCTGCCGATCAGTTCGTGGCCGGCGGTCGCCAGGATCTGGCCGACGAGGAGCTGGCACAGGTGCGTGTGCTCGAGGAGTATCTGCCCAAGGCCCTCAGTGAGGACGAGGTGCGTGCCCGCATCCAGCAGGTGATTGCCGAGGTGGGTGCCACCGGCCCTAAGGACATGGGCAAGGTGATGAAGCCAGCCAACGCGGCTCTGGCTGGTCAGGCAGACGGCAAGCTGATCTCGACCATTGTGAAGGATTTGCTGGCCAAATTAGCTTAGAGGAAAGAGTAAAGAGTAAAGAGACAAATGCGAGTAGTAATACAACGTGCGGCACACGCCAGCGTGACCATCGACGGACGGGTGAAGAGCCAGATCGGACAAGGCCTGTTCATCCTGGTGGGCTTCGAGGCGGCGGACACCGTGGACGACGTGCAGTGGGTGACGCGCAAGGTGCTGGGATTGCGAATCTTCGACGATGAGAACCACGTGATGAACCGTTCGGTGATGGACGTGGGCGGCGAGGTGCTGATCGTGAGCCAGTTCACCCTGCATGCCCTCACCGCCAAGGGCAACCGCCCAAGCTACATCCGCGCTGCCGGCCATGACATCGCCGTGCCGCTCTATGAGCAGTTCATCGACATGGTGGAGCAGGGATTGGGCAAAAAGGTGGGCACGGGCGAGTTTGGTGCCGACATGAAGTGCGAGCTGCTCAACGATGGCCCTGTCACGATTTGCATCGACAGCAAGCATCGGGAATGATTAGTTTGAAAAGTTTGAAAGTTTGAAAGTTCGAAAGTTCGAGAATTCGAAAAAAAAAATTGAAATCAATGGACAAATATCTTGATACCCTCAACAAATATGACGTCAACCTGAGCGACGAAGAGATTGCACAGGAGGTGAAGCAGATCATTGCTGACAACTACGACGCCAACAACACGCAGGAGGTCTTGAAGTTCAGCCTTGGCTGCATCGACCTCACCAGCCTTAACCCTACGGACAACGAGGAGCGCATCACGGAGTTCACCCGTCGCGTCAACGACTTCGAGGAGAAGTACCCTGACCTGGACAATGTGGCTTCGATCTGCGTGTATCCCAATTTTGCCGAGGTGGTGAGCTCGAACCTCGATGTGAGCGAGGTGGATACCACCGTGGTGGCTGCCGGCTTCCCATCGAGCCAAACCTTCGACGAGATCAAGGTGGCCGAGTGCTCGCTGGCTGTGGCTGCCGGTGCCGACGAGGTAGATATCGTGATCAACGTGGGTCAGATGCTGGCCGGACAGTACGAGGAGATGTGCGACACCATCGAGGAATGCAAAAGTGCCTGCCGCGACAAGATCTTTAAGGTGATCCTCGAGACAGGCGCTCTGAAGCAGGCATCGACGATTGCCCGCGCTTCGGTGCTGGCTATGTACGCCGGTGCCGACTTCATCAAGACATCGACCGGCAAGATCGACGTGGCTGCCACTCCTGAAGCTGCCCTGGTGATGTGCAAGATGATCAAGCAGTACTATGAGCAGACGGGTCAGAAGGTGGGCTTCAAGGTGGCTGGCGGCGTGAAGACGCCTGAGGATGCCGTGAAGTACTACAGCATCGTGAAGGCGGTGCTCGGCGAGGAGTGGCTCACTAAGGATCTGTACCGCATCGGTGCATCGAGCGCTGCCAACAACCTGCTCTCGGCCATCCTGGGCGAGACGGTGAAGCACTTCCTCTGATACGGACGACGAGTGACAATGAGGCGAAGTTACTCAAGTTACTCGAACCAGAATATCAGCGATATTCCCTTATTGCGGGCCGACTGGATAGCATCGGTAAACGGGCGCATGGTTTCGTCTTTCAGATCCCTGCGTTCGTGGTCGATCATATCCAGGAGGCCCAAATTGAATCGGAGCTCGGGGGCGAACTTGAAGAACTGCAGGTAGAAGTCGCAACCGATGCCAAGATGCATGCCCATGTCGAAGCGCTGGAACACAATGGGTTCCTCGCCGGCATGACCCAGGTCGAAACTGGCATCAAGGCCACCCACCAGATAGGGGCGGTAGTTGTTGATGCGGCGCGTGCTGACCTTAAGGCTGACGGGAATGTCGATGCAGCTTGTCTTGAGCTGCTGCGTCTTCTCCTCGCGCACCATCGCCTCGCCCACATAGCGGACGAAATCGACCTTGCGCTGCTGGAAGTAGAACGAGGGCGTGATGCGGAAGTTCAGATGCTCGGTGATGGCCAGATCGCCCATCAAACCCACCATGAACGACGGATTGACCTGCGGACATGCTGCCCACCAACCCTCGCCGGCATCGCTGCCCGTGTGTGTGAAGACGACATCGGGCATGTTCAAACCCAAACTGAACCCCCAGTGCAGGAGGCGCTGGTCGTAATAGGGCAGGTTGCGAAGCTTCTGCCGCTGAGCCATGGCCGCCGTGGAGGTGAACATCAGCAGCAACAGCAAGAACAATGTGCGGATATGTGAATAGATTTGTTTCTGCATATTGTATAAAACGTGCTTAGTCGCACATTATTGCATATATTTCAAACCATAGTTTGCAAATACGCATTATTTTACATTTTTTTTGAATTGCGAAGATGATTTTACCACATTTTTGGACAACTGATAAAAAAACATCGTAACTTTGCAGCGCAAAATTAAATATTTAAGGTTATTGTAGTTATAAACAATTAAATTTTTTAATCAAGATGAAGAATTTGGTTCTTTTCGCAGGTATTCTCGTTGCTGCTTGCTTCGCATCATGCGCAGGCAACAAGGAGCAGGCTCCAGCAGAGGCTGCTGAGGCTGTTGTTGAGGAGGTAGTTGAGGCTTGTGACTCATGCTGCCAGGCTTGTGACTCATGCTGCCAGGCTGCTGATTCATGCTGCCAGGCTGCTGTAGCTGAGTAATTTTACCCAGCAGCAAGCATTAGTCGTCTCGACTAAACAAATAACCACCAAAGGGATTCCCTTGGTGGTTTGTTATTTTTAAAGGTCGCGGCACGCTTGCAGCTCCTCGATGCTGCCCGGCTTGTGACGGCCGATGAGGGTGGCGCCATCGGGGGTGATGAGGTAATCCTCCTCGTTGCGGATGCCGCCGAAGGTCTTCCAGTGCTGGAGTTCCTCATAGTTGATGAAGTCGGCGAACTTGCCCTGTGCCTGCCACTGGTCGATCAGATCGGGCACGAAGTAGATGCCTGGCTCGACGGTGAAGACGAAGCCGGGTTCGAGCGTGCGACCCAGACGGAGCGAACGGAAGCCGAAGCGTGGATCCTTCTGTGCGCCACGTGGATAGCCGACGTGCACCTCGCCATAGTTCTCCATGTCGTGCACATCCATGCCCATCATGTGACCCAAGCCGTGAGGCATGAACATAGCCACGGCACCTGCCTCAGCTGCCTCCATGGCATCGCCCTTCATCAAGCCAAGGCCCTTGAGGCCCTCAGCGATATTTGCCCATGCAGCCACGTGGCACTCGCGGTAGGTGATGCCCGGACGGATCATGGCAGCGGCTTTCTGATAGGTGTCGATGAGGATAGAATGCACGGCCTTCTGGCGCTCGGTCAGGTCGCGACCCACAGGCATGGTGGTGGTGCAGTCGCCGGCATAGTGCATCTCGGTTTCGGCACCGGCATCGAGCAACAGCATGTCGCCCTCCTGCAGGGTGTGGATGTAGCCATGGTTGTGCAGCGTCTCGCCGTGGTTGGTGGCGATGGTGGGGAACGAGAGGTAATAGCCCTCGCGCTGAGCCACCTCGCAGATGGCAGCGGCCACCTCCTTCTCGGTCATGCCCGGACGCACCATGCGGATGGCACGCTCGTGCATATCGACGGTGATGTTGATGGCGCGACGGATCTCCTCGACCTCCTCGTCCGACTTATGGTTGCGCATGTCGGCCAGGTTGTAGCACAATTCAAGCGATGGCGTGGCCACAGGCATGCCCTGCACAAAGGCATCGGCAGGTTCGTTGTTGAGCTTCACGCCCAGCAGCTCCTGCATCCACATAATGGTGTGGCCGCGATAGGGGGGCACGAAGTGGATCGGCTGCTTGCGCTGCATGGCATCGGCCAGATAGGTGGCCAACTGCGCCATCGGACGGGTGTCGCTCACGCCCACGGCAGCGGCTTTCTCGGCCAGGGTTGGCTGTACGCCTGTCCAGATGATGTCGTCGATGGTCAACTCATCGCCGAAGATGATGGCGCGGTCGTTGTCGATGTCGATGACGGCAGCAAGGCCCTCGTAGTCAAGGCCGAAGAGATAGAGGAAGGTGGAATCCTGACGGAACAGATAGTTATTGTCGGGGTAATTATACGATGCAATGCCATTGCCCAGGAAGAGCAACAAGCCACCGCCCATGAGCTGGCTGATGCGCTGACGACGGGCGAGGTAGGTGGATGCGGGGAAGGTGGGTTTCATATTTTAAAGGGTATTAAGGGGTTGGAAGGGGAGTGAAAGGGGAGTGGAAGGGGAGTGGAAGGGGAGTGAAAGGGACGAATGTATCAGTGGCTAACAAGCAGTAAAGTTTCTAAGGCTCATAGCAACCGATAGCCGGAGGTGTGGGGCGTGGCTTGCCGTTGAGGTCGTAAGGCAGACGCGAGATGACATCGGGGTTGCCGCGGCCGACGACGGGCGATTCGGGCAGAGGCACGGGGTTGCAGATGTAGTTGGGCATGTCCACGAGCGTGTACATCGGATCTTCGCCCCAGAGGGTGGCGATGAAGTCGTCGTCATCCTCGCCATCGGCATCGATCAGGCAATGGTCGAAGCGGTAGCAGAAGATGCTGTCGGTCACAGCGATGCCGTCGATGGTGTTGCAGAAGTCGAGATAGACATTGGGCTTGTAGCCGGAGTTGCCGTGGATCAGCGTGTTGGTGAAGTTGCAACGATAGAGGGGCGCGGGGATGTAGTCGGCGCTGTCGTTGAAACACCAGTTGGAGAGCATCACATCCTGCGCATGCCAAGCCGTCCAGAACTGGTAGTTGGCCAGGGTGCAATGAGTGATGTCGTAGGCACCGCCCGACAGGGAGAGGAGGCTTCCGCCGCTGTTCATCAGGCAGGAGTTCTCGATCACCATCGTGGTCGAAGTGGCTTGAACCAGATCTTGGTTGCTATTCTTGATGAGGGAGTTGCGGATAGTGAGCTGGGGGGTGTAGGGGGTGATGCCCGACGGAGAACCGTCGGGAATGGTGACCGCGGGGGTAGTGAGGGCGGCGATGTCGGTGGCGGAGAGGGTGTCTTGCTGCAGGGTGATGCCTAAGGTCATGCCCTTGATTTGGGCATGGTCGATGACGTTGGCTTGGCTGGTGTGGCCGAAGTGGATGCCCATCCATTGGGCAGACATGTCCTCGTAGGCGAGGTTGCTGAAGATAGAGTCGGTGCGGTCGCCGATGATGCGGACGGGTTCTTCGTAGGTGCCATCTATCTTCAATGTGCCACGCACGTCGATGTATGCCTTGTCGTGCATGTAGAGCGTCAGGCCTTTTTCGATGGCGAGGGTCACGCCTTCGGACACGAAGAGGGTGCCATAGATGAGTTTGTCCACGCTGCCTTCTGCCCACAGTGTGTCCTGACGGATGGTGTCGGCATGCAGCTCCTCCACCAGGTGGGTGTTGACCGTGAGGCGGATGCTCGACAGCTGGCCGTTGCACTGGATGTCGAGGAAGTCCTCGTGCTGCACGTCGCGCTCCTGCTGCTCGCCCATGAAACAGGCTTCGAGCAAGACGAAGAGCGAGTCACCACGGGCGATGCGCAGATAGTCGGGATCGTCGAACGAAGTGCCTGCCATGCCATCCACGTTGATGCGGAAGAGGCTCTCCTCGCCGCCTCGCACACGGATTGACTCCAGTTTCAACGCTCCGTCGTTGTGGTTGTAGAGCATCAGTTTCTGTGTCGATGTGGTGCGACCAGGGAAGAGGGTGCCCAGGTGCTGGCTCGACCCGCTGTTGAGCACATACGACGGCTGACTGGCGGCATCGGTGAGGATGTCGTCGTCGGTGCAGGAACAGATGCACACCAGCAATAGGAGGAAAAAGACAATGCGAGACAACACTTGAAATTATAGAATAATAGAATTACCATCTGGGCAAAAAAAACTTCGAACTTTTCAAACCCTTCAAACTTTTCAAACCCTTCAAACCTTTCAAACCCTTTGAACGCCTGGAACCCTTCAACCCTTTCGAACCCTCATTTATTGACCACCACCAACGTGTTATACCCCGTCATCTGCGCCTTGTATTGTCGCAGCATCAGGTTCTCCTTGTTGGCAGGGCCGGCACTGGGGGCAGGCGAGCCGTATTGCACGGTACCGAACTCCGACTGACAATCGGGACAACAGGCGGTGAACATATCCTTCATCCCTATCTTCACAGCTTCGCTCGAATGCTGCCAGCAATAGGGGCAAGCCAGATCGTAGGCATAGAAGGCATCCTCGAAGGCGCTGTGATAGATCAGCAAGCCAGCCACGCCGATGATCTCGTCCAGATTGCGCCACTGGTCGATCAGCACATAACCCGGCTGGCTGTCCAGATTGGGCACATCCGTCTGCCCCATCGCCGCGTTGATGGTCGTGATGTTGCACGAATACGACACCTTGCGCGAAGGGATGGGGCTTTCGGTGATGGCATCGTCACAGGATGCGAACGTGCCGGACACCAATGCCATGCAGAAGATTGCCAATGCTTTCATGTTCAAAGATACTCTCAAACCCTACGTCAAACTTTCAACTCCATCATAGAAATCAAAGGAAATCAATAAATTCGGCTGGGTGTTTTTTGCTAATACAGCATTGATTTCTTTGATTTCGTATGATTTCTTTGATGGAGATTACCTTTCAAAGGTTCTTCTAGGTTGCGAGATGTAAAGTTGGATCCGTTTTTACTTCACCAGCTTCTCTACCGCAGCGGTGACCTTGTCGAACGCAAAGCCCTTGAGCACCTCGTCCATAAGGGCCTTGATCTGCTCAGTGCAGAGATTGCCGACCGAACCCTCATGCGTGTGGTGCACCTCCTTGACAGGCGTGAACTTGCCGGCTTCAATGTCAAGGCCCACCTTCTTGTAGGCATCGCGGAAAGGAATGCCCTCGGTGGCGAGGCGGTTCACCTCTTCGACGCTGAACATCAGGTCGTAGCGCGAATCCTCGAGGATGTGGTCGTTGACGGTGATGTGCTCCATCATGAGGGTGACCATGCGCAGGATGTCCTTCAGCTCGTCGAACGTTGGCAGGAACACCTCCTTGATGATCTGCAAATCGCGGAAGTAGCCGCTTGGCAGGTTGTTGCAGATCATCATCACCTCCTGTGGCACCGCCTGGATCTTGTTGCACTTGGCACGGGTGAGCTCGAACACGTCAGGGTTCTTCTTGTGCGGCATGATGCTCGAACCGGTGGTGAAGGCATCGTGCAACTTGATGAAGCCGAAGTTCTGGCTCGAATACATGCAGGCATCGAACGCCAGCTTGGCCACGGTGGCAGCAATGCCGCCCAAAGCCTGAGCCACCACGCGCTCCGTCTTGCCGCGACCCATCTGCGCATACACCACGTTGTATGCCATCGAGTCGAAGCCCAGCAGGTCGGTGGTCATCTGGCGGTTCAATGGAAACGACGAACCGTAGCCGGCAGCCGAACCCAGCGGATTGCGGTTCACCACCTTGTATGCTGCCTGCAATACCTGCAAGTCATCGACCAGGCTCTCAGCGTAAGCACCGAACCAAAGGCCGAACGACGATGGCATAGCCACCTGCAAGTGGGTGTAGCCAGGCATCAGCACGTTCTTGTACTGCTCCGACTGCTTCTGCAGCATGTCGAAGAGCTTGACGGTTTCGGCCACGATCTCCTGGATCTCATGACGCATGTAGAGCTTCAGGTCGATGAGCACCTGGTCGTTGCGCGAGCGACCCGAATGGATCTTCTTGCCGATGTCGCCCAAGCGACGGGTCAAGAGCAACTCCACCTGTGAATGCACATCCTCGATGCCCTCCTCGATCTCGAAGCGACCCTCCACGGCATCCTTGTATATGGCCTTCATCTCGCGTAGCAGCACTTCGAGCTCGCTCTTTTCGAGCAAGCCGATGCTCTCCAGCATGGTGATGTGCGCCATCGAGCCGAGCACGTCGAAAGGTGCCAGATAGAGGTCCATCTCGCGGTCACGGCCTATCGTATAGCGTTCAATGTCCTTATCGACCTGAACGGATTTTTCCCACAGTTTCATTTTAGTATGGTATTTTGGTCAGCATATCTGCCAGCTGGTCAGCTGCGCCATCGAGCTTCTTGCCCACCAAAGGCTTGAGAAAAAAGGGAATATCGACCTCGAAGGTGACACGGCACTTGGTTTCGTAGGGAGCCTTCGGCAGCAGCTGAACCCAGAGCGTGGCCGCAATGGGCGAGTTCTCGGCCACATACTTCACGCACTTCATGGGGTCCTCGCGCTCAATGATGCGGAAGGTCACGTCCATGCCGCTGATCTTGCACGAGGCGGTGTCCTGCGTGAAGCTGAAGTTGCTCACCTGTACCTTGCCCTTGCCCTCTTCGGCCAACTTGGCCTTGAGCATCTCCTTCTGCTCGGCGGGCATCATCTCCTTCATTGTCTGATAGGCGCTGAGGTCGCTGATGCGCTGCCACACTTGCAGTTGTGAGGCGTTGATTATCTTTACTTCGCTTTGATATTTGCTCATTTCTTTCTCAATTTATTTTCCCCACTCCGATGGATTGGCACGCCACTGCTTCAGCACCTCGATGTCCTCAGCCTTGATGTAGTTGAGTTCGGCAGCCTCGGCTACGAGCTCAGTGTAGTTCGACAGGGTGATGAGCTCCACCTGAGCCTCCTCGAATGCCTGCTGTGCCTGTGGGAACTGGTAGGTGAAGATGGCCACCATGCCCAATACGTTGACATTGGCAGCACGCAGGGCGGCTACGGCCTTGAGCGATGACATGCCGGTCGAGATGAGGTCCTCAACGACTACCACGTTCCAACCCTCCTCGATCTGGCCCTCGATGAGGTTGCCCATGCCGTGATCCTTTGGAGCCGAACGCACATAGACGAATGGCACGCCGAGGGCATCGGCTACGAGCGCACCCTGGGCGATGGCACCGGTAGCGACGCCGGCGATGGCATCGACCTTGTTGCCGTACTGACGCTGGATGGTGTTGACCAAACCGGTCTTGATGATGGTGCGGATATCTGGGAACGCAAGGGTCTTGCGGTTGTCGCAATAGATAGGAGAATGCCAACCCGATGCCCAGGTGAATGGGTTGTTTGGCTGCAACTTCACGGCCTTGATGGCCATCAACTTCTCTGCTACAAGACGCTCGATAGTTTTCATGTTCTTTTTGGGGTGTTAATATGTTGTTTTGTTAATTTGTTGTTATGTTGTTGGTCGTCCTCTGTAATAGAACAACGTGCGCAAAGATAACAAAAAAATCTCGATTCCCGTGTGTGCACGCATTTAAAAATGTATAAATCCGCACAAATTCGCACTTTTTCCCCGTTTTGACCGATGGAAACTGCATTTTCGCCCCGTAGATTTTTGCCATCTCGCCGAAACTTCTTATCTTTGCACCCACATAAAACCTTTTTTATACGATGAAAAGAGACTTTGCATTGGCCCTCCTTCCCCTGCTGGCCACCGCTTGTACCCATACCCCTGCCGATCCGCAGCCCGATACTTACCGCCTCCACTACGACCGCCCAGCCGAGTTCTTCGAGGAGTCGCTCCCCTTGGGCAATGGCACGTTGGGTGCCCTTGTCTTTGGCGGTGTGGCCGAAGAGCAGATCGCGCTCAACGACATCACCCTCTGGACGGGCGAACCCGACCTCACTCCCTGGACACCCGATGCCCACCAGCATCTGGCCGAGGTACGTCGCCTCCTCGCTCAGGAGGACTATGCCGCTGCCGAAGAGGCCAACAAGCGCCTCCAGGGCCATAACTCCGAGATTTACCAACCCCTCGGCACGCTGCTGCTTACCGACCTCAATGCCTCCCCGTCCCATTCGTCGCAGCTCGGCTGCGATGTCGCCTCTCTCACCAGCTACCAGCGCTCCCTCTCCCTCAACGATGCCCTGGCCGAAGTCAGCTACGCCCTCCCTTCCGGCACCGCCGCCACCCGCGAGTGCTTCATCTCGGCACCCGATAGCGTGCTGGTGCTGCGCCTCAGCACCACGGGCGACAAGCCGCTGAACTACCGCATCGGCCTCAACACCCTGCTGCCACACGCCACACAGAGTCAAGGTCATACGCTCTGGACAGAGGGCTACGCTGCCTACAGCACCAAGCCGGAGGCGGGCAAGAACGAGTGGTTCCACTACGACGAGAACCGCGGCATCCACTTCCGCACCGAGTTGCGCGTGCAGGTGCCCGAGGGCTGCGTCAAGGTGGAATCGGACAGCACCCTGCGCATCGAGGGCTGCCATGAGGCCACGTTGCTGCTGACCAACGTGACCAGCTTCAACGGCCCTTACCGCGACCCTGTGCTCGAAGGCCGCGACTACCGTAGTGCCGTAAAGGAGCGACTGGACAGGGCCGAGCTGATACCCTACGAGGTGCTGCTCGAACGCCACAAGACCGACCACCAGGCACTCTTCAACCGCATGAGCATAGATCTGGGATGTTCGTCCGATAGCCTTGCACAGAAAACCACTGACGAACAACTCCTGGCATATAGTGAAGCTTACGAAGCTGGAGCAAATTGCTTCAATCCCGACCTGGAGGAACTCTATTTCCAATACGGCCGCTACCTCCTCATCGCCTCCAGTCGCACCCCGGGCGTTCCTGCCAACCTGCAGGGCCTCTGGAACGTGACCCTCACTCCGCCATGGAGCGGCAACTACACCGTCAACATCAACGTCGAGGAGAACTATTGGCCGGCCGAAGTCACCGCCCTGCCCGAGATGCACCATTCGTTTCTCTCATGGGTCGAGCAGATGCCGCGCAGCGGAGCCATCACAGCTGCAAATTACTATGGGGTTCCAATTACAGATGACAAATTACAAATTACTAACCCTGCGGACGAAGGGGAGGACGTAATCTGTAATCTGAAATCTGTAATTGCGCCAGCATGGTGCCTCTGCCACAACAGCGACATCTGGTGCATGACCAACCCTGTAGGCTATCAGAAGGAGAGCCCCGAATGGGCATGCTGGCCGATGGGCGAGGCATGGGTTTCGACACACTTGTGGGAGCATTACTCGTTCACGCAAGACCTTGATTTTCTAGGCCGTGTCTATCCCATCATGAAGGGCGCCGTACGCTTCCTGCAGCAATGGATGGTGGAGAAGGACGGCAGCCTCATCACCTCGCCATCCACCTCGCCTGAGAACCACTACCTCACCGACAAGGGCGTCAATGCCTCGACCCTCTACGGCGGCACGGCCGACCTGGCCATGATCCGCGAACTGCTGATCGACACCCGCAAGGCCGCCCTCGTGCTCGCTGCCGATGCAAACTCAACTTTCGGCTCCATCCGCTATGCCAACGAGGGGGCTTATGCCGACACGCTAATGCAGATGATCTGCCAGCTCCACCCCTACCAGATCGGCCAGAAAGGCAACCTGCAGGAGTGGTACTACGACTGGGAGGATGCCGACCCTCGTCACCGCCACCAGTCGCACCTCTTCGGCCTCTACCCCGGCCACCACATTAACGCCTTCGACACGCCCGACCTGATACAGGCCTGTGCCAAGTCGCTCGAAATCAAGGGCGACCAAACCACCGGCTGGAGTGCAGGATGGCGTGTGAACCTGCAAGCCCGACTGGGCGACGGCGAGGCTGCCTACCACATCCTGCGCAAGCTGCTGCGATACGTATCGCCCGAAGGACGCGATGATCCACGCAAGCAATGGGGCGGCGGCGGCACCTACCCCAACCTCTTTGACGCACACCCACCCTTCCAGATCGACGGCAACTTCGGCGGCACTGCCGGCATGGCCGAGATGCTGGTGCAATCCACCGACGAGGGCATCGTCCGCCTGCTCCCTGCCCTGCCTGCCGCATGGGCCAGGGAAGGCACCATCCGCGGCGTACGTCTGCGTGGCGGCTACGAGCTCACCATGACGTGGCGCGACGGCCAGGTAACGCGACTCGAAATCAAGAGCCTGCGACGCGACGACGGCACGCTGACCATCCAGATGCCTGGACAGGAAATCACCGTCGAGGTCAAGGCCGGACAGCTTGCCAAAGTGATG
This sequence comes from Bacteroidales bacterium, assembly GCA_045628525.1. Classification (GTDB taxonomy): domain Bacteria; phylum Bacteroidota; class Bacteroidia; order Bacteroidales; family UBA3663; genus Liminaster. The sequence goes on along the minus strand of JAZQPJ010000035.1, from coordinate 61,594 downwards.
TAGACAGATAGCCGAGCATCACCTTTGTGCCTTTATTTACGTGCTGAAAAACATATAAATAAGAAAAATGTGGCAAAAATTAGCACTTTTTGGGCCGAAAAGTTGGAAAATTGAAAAAAAAACACAATATTTGCAGCGTTAAAAAGCACACTGCATACCATACTGTAGCGAAGCACATAACATGAACTAACAATATATTCCGAAAATCTAATAAGTATGAGCTATCTAAAGTTTGACAAGACGCTGCTCACCAACTTGGAGCAATCTCTTGACATCGAGTACTTGCGCACCAACAAGAGTGGTGCCTACTCAAGTACCTCAGTCACCGGATGCAACACACGCAAGTATCACGGCTTGCTGGTGACGCCCGTCCCTGAACTTGACAACGACAACCACGTACTGCTTTCATCGCTCGATGAGACCGTCATACAGCACGGTGCTGAGTTCAACCTCGGCATCCACAAGTATGCGGGCGACACCTTCGCGCCTCGTGGCCACAAGTACATCCGTGAATTCAATTGTGAAACCATTTCGACCAACACCTACCGTGTGGGTGGCGTTATCCTGACCCGCGAGAGCTTCCTCGTGCACAACGAGCCACGTGTCATCATCCGCTACACCCTCGTAGATGCTCACTCTGAGACAACGCTGCGCCTGCGTCCACAGCTGGCCTTCCGCAACGTCAACGAGCTCACCCAGCGCAACGGCCAAGTGAACTGCAGCTACGTGGAGGTGGAGAACGGCATCGGCTCGTGCCTCTATGCCGGCTATCCAACCCTCTACATGCAGCTCTCGAAGGAGAACCAGTGGGTAAGCCGTCCTGACTGGAACATCGGCGTGGAGTACCCACGTGAGCAGGTTCGCGGCTACGGTTACAAGGAGGACCTCTACATGCCTGGCTACTTCGAGTTCCAGATCAAGAAGGGCGAAAGCGTGATCTTCTCTGGCGGCATCACTCCTGCCAAGACCAGCGGCTTGAAGGCTCTCTTCACCCGCGAGCTGAAGCTGCGCACCACCCGCGACAGCTTCTTCAACTGCCTCAAGATCTCGGCTACCAGCAACATCATCGAGCGCAACGGCAAGGAATACATCATCGCAGGTTATCCTTGGTTTAAGGTTCGCGCACGTGACCAGTTCATCGCTGTCACCGGCACCACCCTCAACCTCGGCAACGAGGATGAGTTCCACAAGATCATGGCCAGCGGCATCGAGGCCATGCGTGCCTACATGGCCGACGGCACCCTGGACGACGTGATTCAGGAGGTTCAGTATCCAGACATCCCACTCTGGGCATCATGGGCTGTGCAGCAGTACGCTCACTATGCCGGCTATGCCAAGTGCGCCGAGAAGTATGGCGACTTCCTGGAGGAGATCATCAACTACGTGATCGACGGCAAGTCAAGCCTCGAGCTCCGCGAGAACGGCTTGGTTTATGCCGATGCTCAGGGCCAGGCCATCACCTGGATGAACGCCACTGAGTTCGGTCGTCCTATCACCTACCGCTCAGGCTATATCGTTGAGTTCAATGGCCTCTGGTACAATGCCCTGAAGACCATGATCGACCTGCTCGCTGTCGATGCCGAGAAGAACAAGGCCAAGATCGAGGCCCTCGACCTGCTGGCCGAGAAGTACGAAGCCAACTTCGCACCAACCTTCATCTCGCCTGCCGGTTACCTCTACGACTACATCACCGACGATGGCTACAAGAATGCCGACGTACGTCCTAACCAGCTTTGGGCCATCGGCATCCACTACACCCCACTCACCAAGGCACAGCGCAAGGCTGCCCTCGATATGGTGACCCGCGAGCTGCTCACTCCCAAGGGCATCCGCTCGCTCACCCCAACCGCCGGCCTCTATCGCCCAGAGTATTGGGGCAATGCCAGCCAGCGCAACGCTTCGTACCACAATGGTGCATGCTGGCCTTGGCTGCTCGGTGTCTATGCCCGTGCATACCTGTCGGTATTCTCACGTTCAGGCATCGCCTTCATCCGTCGCCGCCTCTATGCCTACGAGGAGGAGATGTCAAAGCACTGCATCGGTACCGTTGCCGAGGTTTACGATGGCAACCCACCATTCCGTGGCCATGGTGCTCAGTCACTCTCCATCAACCAGGCCGAGATCATCCGCGCGCTCACCATGGCTACCGAAGCCGAGCAGGGTGTAAAGTTCTCGTGAGGTAATACATATTTAAATATATAAAGACACAATACAAAAATACGAAATAGCATGAAAGCTCTCTATTTTTCTTGGGAGTTCCCGCCTCACGCTTTAGGTGGATTGGCGCCAGCCACATTCGGTATCGTGCGTGGCGTTCATAACACAGGTGAGTGCCAGATTGACCTCGTCCTGCCCCGTCCACAGGGCGATGAGACGCAGGAATTCTGCCACATCATCAGTGCTACCAATACTCCCGTTGTCTGGAAGGACGTCAACTGGGAAACCGTACAGCAGCGCTGCGGCTACTGCATGAAGGATCCACAGGAATACTTCGACATGCGCAGCCACATCTATGCCGACTTCTCGAACATGCATACCAACGACCTCGGCTGCATCGAGTTCTCGGGCAAGTACCCAAAGAACCTGCTCGAGGAGATCAACAATTACTCGATCGTGGCCGGCGTCATCGCCCGCACACAGATGGAGAAGGACGGCGGCTTCGACGTCATCCACGCTCACGACTGGCTCACCTTCCCTGCCGGCATCCACGCCAAGCAGGTAACGGGCAAACCTCTCGTCATCCACGTGCATGCCACCGAGTACGACCGCTGCCGTGGCGTCGTTGATCCTAACGACCCAACTTACCTCATCGAGCTCGACGGCATGAACCATGCCGACCAGATCCAGTGCGTATCTGAGCTCACCCGCCAGATCGTCATCAACTTCTACCACCAGGATCCAAAGAAGTGCGTAGCCATGTACAATGCCGTAGAGCCAATGTCGCAGGAGGTACTTGACATGGAGGCTCACCGTGGCACCGACGAGAAGGTGATCACCTACCTGGGCCGTATCACCGCTCAGAAGGGTTGCGAGTTCTTCGTCGAGGCAGCTGCCAAGTGCCTGGCCAAGGCTCCTAATGCCCGCGTCGTAATGGCTGGTAGCGGCGACCTGCTCGAGAACATGATCCAGCTCGTGGCTCAGAAGGGTCTCTCTGACCGCTTCCACTTCACCGGCTTCCTCCGCGGCAAGCAGGTGTACGAGATGTTCAAGGTATCAGACGTTTATGTCATGCCATCCGTTTCGGAGCCATTCGGCATCTCGCCTCTTGAGGCTATGCAGTGTGGCGTGCCAACGATCATCTCCAAGCAGTCAGGTTGCGGTGCCATCATGGATTACTGCTTCAAGTACGACTACTGGGACATCGACGGCATGGCCGATGCCATGTATGCCCTCATCACCTACCCTGCCCTCCACAAGTTTATGCAGGAGAAGGGTCGCGACGAGGTCAACCAGATCACCTGGGAGAAGGTGGGCGAGCGCGTAGTCGCTGCCTACAAGAAGGTGCTGGGCTGGGAGGAGTAACCCCCCCCAAGCTGTTGATTTGTTGTTTTGTTAATATGTTAATGTGTTAGCATTTGACAAAACAGCAAGCAACAAATTAACACATTAACAAAATAACAAAATAACAAAGACACAATATGAAAACCGTATGTTTGCTGTTTGAGATTCATCAGCCATTCCGCCTGAAGAAGTATCGCTTCTATGATATCGGCGCTGACCACTACTACTACGATGACTATGCCAACGAGGAGATCCTCAAGCGCCTGGCCTATCAGAGCTATATCCCTGCTGCCAAGATGCTGCTCGAGATGATCGAGGCATCGAACAAGCAGTTCAAGGTGGCCCTCTCTATCTCAGGTGTGGCTATGGAGCAGTTCGAGATGTACTGCCCAGAGTTCCTCGACTGCGTGCGTGACCTCGTGGCCACCGGCTGCTGCGAGCTCTGCTGCGAGACCTACTCTCACTCACTCTCTGCCCTCATGGATGCCGAGGACTTCAAGCTCCAGACCGAGCTCCAGAAGAAGATCATCAACGAGACCTTCGGCTACGAGGCCAAGACCTTCGTCAACACCGGCCTCATCTACAACGACGAGATCGGTGCCGAGGTAGCCGCCATGGGCTTCAAGGGCATCATCACCGAGGGCACCCGTCACGTCCTGGGTTGGAAGTCTCCTAACTACGTTTATAACACCGCTGCCAAGCAGGACGTTGGCCTGATGTTCCGCAACACCAAGCTCTCTGAGGACATCTGCCTCAACTTCCAGCACGGCCTTGACGCCGGTCAGTACATGGGTTGGATTGCCGACTCGCCTGCCGACGAGAAGGTTTACCTCATCGCCATGAACTTCGACGTTATCGGTGGCATGAACCCTGTACAAAGTGGCATCTTCGACTTCTTCAAGGCCCTGCCAATCTTCGCTGAGGAGAAGCAGATCCGCTTCGCTACCCCTGCCGAGTGCTGGGAGAACATTCCATCGGTTGACACCGCCAACGTGGGCCACCCAATCTCTTGGGACGGCTTCGACAAGGACGTCTCTGCATGGATGGGCAACGACCTCCAGAACGAGGCACTCCGCGCCATCTACTCTATCTCTGAGCGTCTGCACATGTCGAGCAACGAGATCCTCCGTCAGGACTTCGCTTACCTCCTCTCTGCCGATCACTTCAAGTTCATGAGCACCAAGATGGGCGCTTACGTTCCATTCTCTCCATACGACTCAAGCTTCGATGCATTCACCAACTACATGAACATCGTGAGCGACATTCAGATCCGTCTGAAGCAGGAGTTCCCTGAGGAGGTCGAAAACGAGGAGCTCAACCCACTCCTCAAGCAGATCAACGAGCAGGGCAAGGTCATCGAGCAGCTCCAGGCCAAGCTTGCCAAGGCCGAGGCTAAGGTTGCCGAGAAGAAGGCTACCAAGCCAGCAGCCGAGAAGAAGCCAGCCGCCAAGAAGGCCGAGAAGCCAGCCGCTGAGAAGAAGCCAGCTGCAAAGAAGACTGCCAAGAAGGCTGAGTAATCCTGTGAGATTGCAAATAGTAAATATCAAATAACAAATATCATCCCCTCGCCACATTCCGTTTTGTGGCGAGGGGATTTTGCAGATTAACGAGAAGCATAGATGAAGTGTCTGCTCAATAAGTTATTGGGTTGAGACGGGTATGCAAAAATAGGAAAAACAAGTGAATTACAGCCATTATTTTGTAGTATTGTATAAAATGTATGGGTTATTGTACGAACAAAGGTTGAGGATTGTCCCCAACCTTTGTTATATTACTTAGAAGCAGTCACCATCACAATCGTAGTGATCGTCATGCGGGCACTCCCAGGCATGCCAGCGCTCCTCCTCACGAATGTACTTCTCCATTGGAGCCACGTTGTTTCTGTAGTTACTGCCTCCAAACAGGCCTCTGTTCTGCTGAGGCTTCTTTCCGAAATCGAAAAATCCCATAGTAGTAGTGTTTTGTGGCCTAAGCCGGTTAGTAATTATTTTCTGGTGCAAAGATAGGGAGAAAATATGAAGGAGCCAAATGGTGACAACGTTGTCAATAAAGTTCTATGAATCTTCTGGCGTCTTCTTTATATCATAGACATCAGTATTGTCCGAATCTTTTCCCTGGCATTATCATCATTCATTAAGACAAACAAATCAGGATCAATCTCGGCATATTCGAAACACGTCTGCAATCCTTTCACCGAATAATCTGGACGCTTCACATAAGCATCCGATTTTACAAGTCTCCAGAAAGGTTCACTCTGCATGTGAAAGAAAGGATTAGCAATAGAGCACTTGAAAGGGTATTTCCTCACAATTTCAAGCTCCAATCCATCAGCTACCATCATCTTTTCCCTATGGCCACCATCATCCACATATTGTGACCATATCCATGCGAACTTCTTGATCAATTCCTCATCCAGCTTTATCTGGTTTGTTGTGATTATCCCCTCCTCTGCCAGTTGCATCACCGACAACAACAGTACAGGCTTATGAGGGGCAGTATAGCCCCTCACAGCTGCACGTTTCATGTTGCGGAATGCTTCTGCATAACAAAGAAAGAGTTTCTCCATATACATTATATAAGGTGTGTCACCTTAATCTTCTTCCACTTCTTGCCCAGACCGAGTTCAATGGCGTCAGGGTTCTTCATCAGCAGTTCGCCCTTTTGCAGGTTTCCGATGTCTGAACGCAGTTCTTGCAGTTCCTTTCCACTCACGCCAAAAAGATCCTTCAGCACCTGGTCATTGATGCTTTGCTGCTTCATCAACAAAGGATACTGAGCATTAGCATAGAAGTCAAAATAAGGCGATTTAAAGCTATCCATATTCTGCGTAGCAAGTATTACACTCATACCCTTATTTCGTCCCACTGCAATCAAATCTCGCAGTGGTTTATTGTCGAACGAAAGCATATAATGTGCCTCATCAATAATTGTGAAATGACGCACTTCCACACACTCCTCACTGACAGCCTGCTTCTGCAGTTTCTCATAGATGTTATTCAGTTTCGATACCACGAAATAAACAATGGCCTTTGCGATAGGACCATCTTTCTGGAATCGTCCCAAATCAATGATGTAACAATTCTTCAGCAGGTCGATGCTGTCATTTTCAGCAAAGAGCCTGCTTCTGATCAACTGCTTCAGCACAGAAGTCACGCTGTCATCCTTGTCCTGTTGACGCTCTGGTAACGAAGCCGTGTATTTCTTCAGTATCAAATCAAAAGTAATAGGAGCACCGCCAGTCTGCTTATATGCCTCAATGATTGCCTCACTCAGATGATTGCTCATGTTCGCACTGATTCGAGCCTGATCGATGGCACAGAGAGCCGTGGCCATACCCGTAGAATACAGATTGATCTCATTCTGAACAGGTGCTGCCGAGAAGTCTTTGAATGGAGTAAATGGCAATGGCTCCTCCATCGGACGGAGAATGGCATGTATGTCTGTATCAAACTCTGCCAGCCATCCTGCATTCTGTGGGTCAGAGAACTCTCCCTTATAATCGAACAGCAGGAAGTTGACCGGATAGCTCGAATCTGTTGACAAATGTCTCAACTGCTGTATCAGTACTGCCAGCAGATTCGACTTACCGCTGCCTGTGGTTCCCGCCACGAGTATCTGGCTGTTCGAGATGTGACGGCTGTTCACACTCAGTGTTGCCTCCATCTCATCCTCATAATGGCCAATGATCAGATCCAGCATCGGTATCTCTCCATTAGCACCACGCTGCTGCACGCCCTGGCTCATCAGCCATTCGTCCAAAGCTCCTTCCATCAGCAGCTGGCCACCTCGCAGTATCTCCGCATTTACAATACGGCTCAATAAAACAGGAGACTCCGAATCCACTCCCTCATAACGCATTTTTATCAATGCTGAAAAGAGAGGCTTCATATTGTCCTTCGTAAAGAAACTCGGTGTAAAACGCAGATAACGCTTAAAAGCAAATGTCGGCAACGCCTCAACATCTCTTGCCTCCGCCTGCGACAATCCTGCCAGCAAGCAAAGTCGCATCATCTTGTTCCAGGTCAACGACATCGGACGTGTACCACGTGGATAGTTCTTCAGGTTCAACCTATCCTCCAGTAAGTTCTTCAAAGCGCTCAGATCCTCCTGTAGTGTATCTGCTTGTATGCATTTCTCAAGTTCAAGTAACATAAGCCGAAGGTATTATTGGTTCAACATGATTCCGAAGTAGCCTTGCTCTATCGTCGTGCACTGCTCCTCCCTGTTTCTTTCGAGTGTGTAGGTCTTGGCGATGAATGGTTCCAATCGCTCATAGTCCTCACTGGTCCTGATCTCTGTGTCGGTCGAGAGCAGGATGGTCTGTTCTGCCAACGATGGGAAATAGTTCTCCATGATGGTCGTTCGGCTGTCTTTGTCCAACACACCCATCACAGTATCAATCATTACTGGTGGATCATAATCGCCCAGTTCGTGCAATACTTTCAGGAGCACCTGTATCACCACCTGCTTGGCACCTGCATTCAATGTTGAGAGGGCAATCTCATTCCCAGCCTTATGATAGATCTTGAATGTCAGGTCCTGCAGCTGTTCCGACAGTTCCACGCGCCCTATCACGCCACGATAAGCCGCCAGATTCTGGTTCAGATACTCTCGCATCTTGGCCTCAATCTGTGTCTTCTTCAGTCGGAGCAGCGTGTTGGCCACGTCATCGAAGAAGGGTTTCATCTCCACCAGCGTGTCATACTTCGGATCGGGTTCCTGTTGTATCTGTATGTCAAACTGACTGATCTTATACTGCTGCTTCGATATCTGATCCTCCTGTGCCTTTATAGCTTCATTCAGTCTTGCTATTTCTGCCTCATTATCCTCGTATGCCTTCAGTAGTGCATAGTCATTGCCACTGATCTGTTGCTGCATCAGTTCGATGTCGCTCTTCAATGTAGGCAGGTTATCGATTTCCAGGTTGATCTGGGCATGAGTCATGGCCAACTGAGGCAGGCTATTGAAGGTCTTACGGCTCACCAGGGATCGTAATGCCTCCACCTCCTCATTATCCAGATAGGCATAGTTGTCTGTGGCCGTCGCAGGTTGAACTTGCTGCTTCATAACCTTTCCCACTATCTTGTCTTCATCCACACCCATCAGGAACGGACAGTCCTCTTGCAGAAGGCTCACAATCTGATGTGTTAGGTCGCGCACCATCGGTTCATCCACCTGCTGCTTCTGACTATTGGCCATCTCTGTCTTATTCTTCAAGACCAGGCTGACCTCAGCCTGACGTAGTTTCAGCAGATGTGGCAGGAACACATTCACCTCCAATGATTCCACCAGCGCCTCCAGATCCTTCAGATATTGTCGGCTTCTGTCCTCCACTTCTGCTATCTTCTGCTGCGTCACCCTGATCTTGTTTCTGAGCGTCTCTTCCTCCTGCTTGCCATTCTTCAGCATGTTATACATCTGGCTGTTGTTGGCCGAATAGAGCAAGCATTTGTCTAGGCTACTCTTCAATGCCTCCAGCTGACGCTTCTTCTCTTCGGTATCATCCACCAGAGCCCTGTACTCCTTCTGCTCGTTCTCCTGCTTCAGTTTCTTCTCGGCATATTCCTGTTGCAGATGTTCGCACACACGGCTCAGCTGCAGGTACTTGTTGAAGCCCATCACATTCTCAATGTTCTCCTTGATCACATGATTCAGCTGGTCTTCCTTCAACAGATTGCCAGCCTCCATTGCATCGAACAGGAAGTAGCGACTCAGCTCCTGTGGCAAGTTGGCCTTGATGATCTTCTGCACCACCTGCTGCATCTTGGCACGTTCGGCTGGAGGCGTGGCTGGTCCGTAGGCAAAGATATTACCATTCATGTTCAGTCGCACGTTCTCTCCCACCTTGCCATTCTGTAGCAGACGGTAAGTTCGGCAAAGGATATACTGCTGTTCGCGGCCCAACACGCGACCAGAGAAGGTCAGTTGCAACACAATCTCTGAATCTGCACTCTGCTTCGTACCCATGTTGAGCAGCAGATGGAAACGCTTGGCATCCATCTTCTCCAAGCCATACAGTGCACCATAGATGGCTTCAAACAGCGTGGTCTTGCCACCACCGTTCTTTCCACCTATCAGGATAATCGGACGTTCTGGCTCTACATTCAGATCCAGGTCCAGCGACTGGTAGGTCTTATAGTTCGAAACCTTGATATTCTTGATAAGCATAACTATTCGTTGTTAACTGTTAATTGTTAACTTATATCTTCTTCAGTGCCTTCTCGATAATCTTCTCTACCGTAGCATCATCCACATCCAAGTCATTGGTCTTGGCTGCATGATACTGCTTCAGCACCTCTTCCTCTATCCACTCTGGCATCAGCTTATGCTTCTCTGCCAGCGTGGCTATTACCTCCATATCTTCCTTACGTATTCCGTAGTTCAGGAAGTTTCCATCAAGTCCTTTTGCCATCTCGTAATTCGTAATTTGTAATTCGTAATTCTGACGCTGTGATCACAGCGTCAGTGTTGTCCATCCCGTGATGTCATCCGTATTCGTGATGTCCAGCTCCGGATACTTCCACGTAAGTCCGTCCTGTATCAGCACACCGCCTTTCAGCCGTGTTCCGTTCTTGCTCTGCTCCTCCATGAACCGACGCAGGGCATTGTGCTTCTGTGGTGCTTCCGGATCGCTGCCACGTGTCTTAGTGTCGAGCAGGTAGATGCTGCCATCTTTCATGTAGATGATGAAATCCACATAGAAGAGGCTGTCTCTGCCACCTGTGTCCTTATAGGCCACTGCGAAGTGCTCCGCTCCATTGTCGCCATTCTTATACCACCAGGCCACGCTGTCTTTCTTATCGATCCATTCTGCAAAGTTCTTCTCTGGATTCGAAGCCTCAATCTGCTCATAGTACGGACGCAAGGCATGCTTATGGATGGTCTTGTCCTTGTTCTGGTAGAAGTCTGGATTATAGCTGCGCGAGTCCGGCAACGTCCAGCAGGTCTGTGTGATCGAAGCATTTCCCTTGGGTTGGCCTAATCTCTCTTGCAGTTTCTTCTCATAGCCGGCAAGTGTCTTCTTGATCAGGTCTTCCCACTTGGGCACATTAGCCTTGGCCAGATACATACGCATGGCTTCGGCTTCAGTCATGCCCAGGTATTCCTCAGCAAAAGCAATCAATGCGCCACGCAACACAGGTGTAGAGTCAAACTTCGAGAACTTACCCACATGCGCTCGGCAGAACAGCGTAAAGAGGCGGCTGGTTTCCGAAGCGTTACGCGTCAGTCGGGCCTTCTCCACCACCTCCACACGGCTCTGATGGTCAGGGTCGGCCAGCTGCAAGTCTTTAGGCACCACTACATAAAGTTTCGTCACGTCCACCTGTATGTGTGCAGCACCCAACTTCATTCGGTTCTCATTATACACGTCTTGCTTCTGCGTCGTGTTCTGGTTCTGCTGCGACAGCAGTTGCAGCAATATGTCATCATCGTTAGGGTCGAAGATAATCTGCTGCTGCATTTCGTTGATGTGCAAATCTCGTGCAAACACACTCATCAGGTGGCTACGGAAGTCGTATCCCAGTCGGTTATGCACCCTCTTTGGTGGCTTGACGTACGACGATCCCAGCGAGATATTCTCCACTCCCTCACGCAAGAAGGCGTTGGCCTTGGTCATATACTTCATCTCGTCCTGAGCTATGATGATGGCATCTTCCGACAGGTTCGTATAGACGTAGCCCACATTCAGTCGGTCGTCGCTGTAGTAGCGTTGCTCTGGCATACGCAGGATGCGTCCTACCGTCTGTATGGTGAAGCGCAGGTCACTCAACTCACGATAGATGAGCAATACTGCGGCTCTCGGGCAGTCCCAACCCTTCGAGATCGCCTGCTTGAAGAGCAGCACATCCACCAGCGAATCCATCTTCGTGATCTCGTCCAGATTCACCTTGTCCTTGTTGTCGCTGAGCCATACGGCCAACTTGCCGTTGTTCGTGCTGATGTTCTTGAGGTTGTCCAGATACGAGGTCACCTCATCACGGATCGTCTGCTCTTCGCTCGACAGCGCCTCCTTGTTGTCGTTTGGCAACTGAATCAGCAGCAGTGGATTGATGTTCACGCCCATAGCGTGATAAGCCTTGGCCAGCTCATTACGCTTGCGCAGGGCTTTCTCCAGCAGCTGCTGGTTCACAGTCAGATCCTCCTTGAACTTCTCCGACGAACTTACCGCAGGGTTCAGCAGGACGTTGCGCTTGATCATCTCCTCCTCTATGACGTCCTCACGAGGTATCTGTACGATATCAGCATTCGTCGTGATAGGGGTTGCCGAGATTCTGAGCTCTATCTTCGGGTTAATCAGCTTCAGTATCTCCTCGCTCTTCTTCGCGTTGGCACCCGTATAGTAGTGCTCCTCGTCGATGATCACAATGACAGGGATGTCCTGCTCCTTCGTCCGGCGCACCAGGGTCGAAAGGTTATGATTCATCTCGTTGTCACGACGCAGGATGGCATTCTCCTTATTGACCGACTCCCAGTTGAGGAACAGGATGTCGCCCGATTCCAAATAACCACCCGACACATCCACCTCGTCGAACATAAGCGTCCTGAGGTTATGTGTCTCTGAGAAGTAGTTCTTCAGGCTCTTGTAGCTCTGTATGTGCAGTTTGTTCGGTGCAATCCAGATGAAGGACACACGGTCATAGCGGCACTCTCCACTCTGCTCCACCTCGGCTTTCAGTTCATCAAGCATGGCCGAAGCCATCACGGTCTTACCTGCACCCGTAGGCGCTTGCAGCACGATCTTCTGTCGGTCCTGCTGGCGGTTCAACTGCTTGATGACGCGTTTCTTCAGCTGATTGACAGCGGTTCTTTGGTATTCTTTCAGGTCGATCATAGCTCTTCACTTTTATAGATTGAACCATCGGCTTCCTCATCACTCACTTCCATATCTGGCCCGGTATTCTCCGCCTCTGCTGGAGGAAGCAATACCTGACGCATGGCCTGATACAATGCATGTGGCATGGCTCTAAGCTCTACTTTACTCAATACAGATTCGAAGTCCTCTGTATAGGGATACTGCCCTTCTGCCATCACATACATTTTCAACTTATTCTCTTTGCCTACAGTCATCTGCTCAATGCGCTTCACAATGGCTGGAATAGCTGCTGGCTCATAGATAATGAGCATCTTCTTGCCGCCCTCTGTGCCATCGCTGAAACATCTGGCTATCTGAGGATGCAGCTTCAAGCCTTCAAAGCAGGTCTCTTCCTGATATAGATTCTCTTTGATGCAAAGCAAGTCTGTGCTTGCCTTCATCAGCTCTTTCTGATTGGCTGCAGTTTTCTCTCGATCTACAAAATCAACTTTATAGTAGCGCAGATTGTTATTCTTCAAACCTTCTACCTGTTGACCCTTTGGAGTGGTATAACCCTGAATCACTCGCTTGTTGCGCTCGTAGGTTACTTCTTCACAGATGTTATTCTCATTGTTCGTCACCAAAATGCACTGACGATGTCCGCCGTCTTCTGCGTTAAGTTGCATGGTGGCGTGAAGGGTGGTGCCAGAGCCAGCGAAGAAGTCGAGAATTATAAAAGGATCCGTTATTTCGAATAATCGATGAATTAACGTTGTTGGTTTGGGAAAATTGAATGGTGCTTCTCCTTCGAAAATTGCTTTCAATTCGTTTTTACCAGTAATTGAGGTATGGACATCATTAAATAAACTGCTCTGAATTAATTCTGTATCAGAACTAGCATATATTTTCAGTCTCGGCACTCCAGCTCCATCATTGGCAAAATATATACGTCCTTCTGATAAAGCTGATTCATATTCTTCTTTTGATAACGTCCAATTCCTTGTAAATGAAATGCCTTGTGGATTCGTTATCGTATAGTATTTACTTCCTGTTGTCGATTTTATACCATTCCTTGAAATATTACCAGAGAACCAAGGTCCACGGGGGTCATTATCTGGATTGGAAAAACTGCCATCCGAGAACTCTTTTTTACCTTTGTATTTTACAAATCGTGTATTGGGATTCTTAAAACAAGATATTATATATTCATGCTCTTTGCGAACTGTTAATCCTGGAGTTTTCACAAAAGATCCTTCAGATTTATCTTGCAAACACCAAATGTATTGTTCAACACAATTTTTCCCAAACAATTCATCACACAACAACTTCAAGTTAGCCTGCTCATTATCATCAATCGAAATAAAGATCACGCCACGATCCGACAGCAGACGCTTCGCAATACGCAAGCGTTTGCTCATAAAAGACAGCCATTTGGAATGACGGTAGCCATCCTCGTTATCGACATACGAGTCATTATACACAAAGTCCTTGTTGCCCGTATTGTAAGGCGGATCAATATAGATTACATCCACTTTACCTTCGTAAGCATATTGCAATGCCACTAATGCAGGATAGTTGTCACCCTCTATCAAGATATGATTAGGCACCTCGTCTGTAGCATCAGCGAGGATTCGCTTGGTCGTGTCTTCTGTAAGTACAGGGAGTTTTTCACGGAGCAGCGTTTCCACCTCTTCTGGACTATTTTCCCAATAGAGTCCATAACTTCTTTCACTCAGAAGTTCTAAGAGCGCAGACTTGTCCTCTGAAGAGATTCCCTCCAGACCCAGGATACGGGCAGCCAATGCCGCCTTGTCAATCTTTTTGTTCATGGTGCTTCGGTATGGTACGCCCTCCATACCGTCTGCTTCAGGTTCCTATCATTAAGCCAAGCACCTCATAGGATAGCAGATACAAAAAAGACGTGAATCGCATCTTTCTCATATCGCTATTCCGAGGTACTTGGCGGGAAACCCAAAGACAGACGATATGATATGAATGACGACCCACGCCGAAGCGCAGGCGCCTTCAATATCAAATCTGTCTTTTGAATTATTCTTTCTAACCGCCAAGTTTTCGAAATAATCAAGATTTGAAGAACGCTATGTTAGTATTTAATATTCGTTATTTTTGTTATTTGACTCTTTTGATTAATGTTTTCGGATTCTGTCGCATATCCCAGAGATCGACAATTCTGATTGTATCTCCTTCTACACGATAGATAAACTTATTATGTTTCCCAACAAGAAGGCATCTGTATTGCATCTCTTGCCGATTAGCAAGCAATGGTTCAATTCTGCCCACAGTTGGATTCTCGGCAATCCAGGATTCTCTCATGCAGACGTCGGCATCAAAAGCCAAAGCTGCTTTTCTGCCGAAATTATCCTCAATGTAAGCAAGCACACGATAATATTCGTTTCTTGCTCGAAGCGACCAGATTAAATGCATTTTCGAGAATTCAAGAATTCAAGGGCACCTCGATGTACCTCTTCCGAAGTTAAAAATTCTCCACAGGCGAACTGCATCTCTGCTTCATCTATACGGGCATTTAGCTCCTGGATATATGAAATATCTTCGAGCACCTCCATAGTGTATGGTGGCAGCTGGGTGGTGGTATATTCTATCACCGAATCGTCCTGAACCTGTGGGCTCTGGCTCTCTTCTTCGTGCATATCGTAGTGCTTCTTCATCGTTGCAGTGGTTTGTCTTTTCAATATCTCTGCCCGCTTTCTAACGCCCAGCGTGCGGGGCGGCTTCTTCGGGACTGACGAAGTCTCATGTCCCTTCAAGAGGTCTATATACTCCTGTCTTTCTTCATAAATGAATTAATATGCGCTGCAAATATAGCGATTATTTCAATACGTTGGTAAAAAAGGGAGGGGAAATTTGTAGATTTATTATTATATAGGTGGAAAAGGGGGACAAAGATTGCTTTTTTTCGAGGGAAATTCACGAGCTGTGGGAAAAGGCCTCCGCTACTGGTTCACCCCCCCAGCGAGGTGCGCCAGATCGAGGAGCATAACGGATGCTCACCCGCGAGGTGGTCAGCGTGCTGGCTCGCAACTATCCTGGTGCGATGCTTCCCCAAAGTGAGGAAACCTTGCCGCAAGTCTGCGCCGTGCCATTGTAAATGTGCAGGGATGCGAACGCGTACGCGTTGGCATCCCTGCGTCTGCTAGATTCCTTGCCGCGGGTGTATTTTGTCCTATCCTGGTACCTGGGTAGGACAAAACTGGGCTGGGACAAGCTTTTGCGTGTTCGCAGAGATGCGAACGCGTACGCGTTGGCATCTCTGCGTCTGCAAGATTCCTTGCCGCGGGTATGTTTTGTCCTATCCAGGTACCTGGGTAGGACAAAACTAGGCTGGGACGAGCTTTTGCGTGTTCGCAATTACTTGTCAACGACCGTGGACGAGGTTTTGCGCATCCGTAATAGGGCTTCACGACATTGTGCATGAAAAAACAGGCCCGGGGATATCGCATCTCCGGGCCTGTACCTTAAACTAAAACACATGTTTGAGTCCAACCACTCAAATCATCATTAAACACAATGAATCATCAAAACAATGTCAATTTATGAGTTTGAAGGGTTTGAAGGGTTTGAAGGGTTTGAGGAGATACCTTTCGAACTTTCGAACCTTTCGAACCAATAATCAAGCCTGTAGAATCTCTTCAGGGAAGACTGGCATGGCACCATTCTGTGTGCAGACGTATGCCGATGCCTGAACGGCGATGCGGTGAGCGTCGGCGATAGACTTGCCCTTGAGGTACTGTGCCACGAAAGTGGCGGTGAAAGAGTCACCAGCACCAACGGTGTCGGCTACCTTTACCTTAGGAGTGGCCTGGTAGCTGGTCTCCTCGCGGCTGAACACGTAGCTGCCTACGGCGCCATAGGTGAGGATGATCATCTTGAGGCGAGGATAGCGCGACAGGATCTGGCGGCACATCTCCTCCTCCTTGCCCTGCAGGCCGAGCAGCTCGGCTACAACCACGATCTCCTCCTCGTTGAGCTTGAGGATGGTGGCGCGACGCAGGCTCTCCTCGATGACCTCGAGGCTATAGAAGTGCTGACGCAGGTTGATGTCATAGATGCGCTCCGAATCCATTGGCATGGCATCGAGGAAACGCATGATGGTGTTGCGGCTGCATACCGAACGCTGAGCGAGTGAGCCGAAGCATACGGCACAGGTGTCCTTGGCCATGGCCTTGAGATCGTCGCTCCAAGGGATGTTGTCCCAAGCCACGTTCTCGCAGATCTCGTACGATGGGATGCCATCACCTGAGAGGGTTACCTGCACGGTGCCGGTTGGCTGCAGCACGCGAGCGATGCGGTTGTCGAGCTTCACGCCGCGAACGATGTCCATGATCTCGTCGCCCAATGGGTCGTTGCCCACTGCCGAAACGACTACGCTATGCCAGCCGAACTGGCCAACATGATATGCGAAATTGGCGGGTGCACCGCCGAACTTACGACCTTCGGGGAGGCAGTCCCAGAGAGCCTCGCCCATACCTACGATGATATTTTTCATATTTTTTGTGTTTTTTAAGGATTCGTCTTTTTTCGAATTCCCGAATATTCGATGATTCGACTACTCGATTTTTCGATGATTCGATCACTCGATGATTCGATCACTCGATGATTCGACTATTCGATGATTCGATTATTCGAGAATTCGTTTTTTTTAGATTTTACTTCTTTACCTTTGCTGTGAGGCCACACAGATAGAGAGCGCCTACAGCCATGACGAGCACAGCACCGATGGTGCCCATGGTGTCGCTCATGAAGCCCATGGCGAGTGGGAAGAGGGTGCCGCCGAAGAGGCCCATGATCATGAGGCCAGAAATCTCGTTCTGGTGGTCAGGATCGTGGAGAAGAGCCTGGCTGAAGCAGATTGAGAAAACGTTGGAGTTGCCATAGCCAACGAGTGCGATGCCCACATAGAGCAATGCCTGTGAAGTGCCGAGAGCGAGGCAGATCATCGAAGCCACACACATGGCAGCCGAGATGGCGAGGAATGCCTTGGCAGAGATCTTCTGCAGGATGCCCGAGCCGGTGAAGCAGCCGATGGTACGGAAGATGAAGTAGAGCGAGGTGGCGAAGGCAGCCTCATCAAGGCTCCAGCCAAGGCGCTCGATCAGGATCTTTGGAGCGTAGGTGTTGGTGCCCACGTCGATGCCCACATGGCACATGATGCCGAGGAAGCAGAGCAGGATGAATGGCTTGCCGAGCAGGCCGAAGCACTGGCCGATGGTCGAGGCCTTGCCGGTATTGACTGGCTCATCGATCTTGGTCATGCCCAATGCCAGGGTGGCGAGCACACCAATCACAGCATAGATTGGGAAGAGGATGCGCCAGTCGAGGCCGAACGATGGGATGGCACCTGTAGCACCCCACATGGCGATGTAAGGAGCCATGAACGAGGCAATGGCCTTGACGAACTGACCGAAAGTCATGGTCGAAGCGAGGCTCTTGTCATCGACGAACAGGGCAACAAGTGGATTGAGCGAAGTCTGCATCAAGGCGTTGCCGATGCCGAGCAAAGAGAATGCGGTGAGCATGACGGCATACGAATCGCCCACGAAAGGAACGACGAGCGAGAGCACGGTCACTACGAGTGAGAGCAATACGGTCTTCTTGCGGCCGATCTTGTTCATCAGCATGCCGGTTGGAACCGAGAAGATCAGGAACCAGAAGAACACGAGCGATGGCATGATGCCTGCCTGACCGTCGGTGAGGCCGAGATCCTTCTGCACATAGTTGGAGGCGATGCCTACCAAATCCACGAAGCCCATTGAGAAGAAGCAGAGCATGACGGGCAGCAGCACTGCTATACTTGTCTTTTTCATTGTTTATCTAAAGGGTTGTTAAGGGGAGTGAAAAGGGAGTGAAAAGGGAGTGAAAAGGACGAATGTTATGCTTGCCCCCAAATGTTATAGACATGCAAACGCGGTGCTTGTCTCCAGAAAGAGGATTCGGGCAGGCGATGGTATCGGCCCTTTCACTACCCTTTCACTCCTCTTTCACAACCCTTCTATACTTTTATAATGCAATATTGCTAACCTTCACGTTCGAGATTCCCTCGCCACTGATCTTGTTGTATGGAGTCTTAGGGAATACCAGGTTGGTCATGGTGGCACGGCCGCCCTCTACATACATCTCGATAGAGCAGATGTCCATCCAGAGCTGGAGGTGATAGGTGGCCTGCTTGCCGCAGAGCTGCTCAACAGGAGCCCAGGTGCCGATGTTGGTGCCGAGGGCTGGCTTGGGTGACCAGGTCTCTGAAACGAAGTCCTGCGTTGGGATGATGCCCGACTTCTGACGATCCATCAGCACGCGGCCGGCATTGACGCTGAAGAATACCTCCTCGCCCTCATCGTTGGCCAATGAGAAGGTGGTGCCGTTCTTCACGTCGAGCTCAACCATGATCTGAGCGTTGGTGTTGCCGAAGTTGACAGTGTTGGCCTCAACCGAAATGCTGGCTGGCATGAGGATGCTCTGGAGCTCTTCGACTGGCTTCTGACCCACGTAGATCTCCTTCGAACCCTTCACGCTGTAAGCGAAGAGCTCGCGTGGCATACCCATCTGCGAACGATACTGGCGGGTTGGCAGATCGTTGGCATACTGCCAGTTGCTCATCCAGCAGATAGCGATGATGCGGCCCTTTGGCTCATTGGCAAAGGTAACGGCAGCATAGTGATCCTTACCCCAGTCGAGCCACTTGACGGTCTCCTTTGGCGAATCGCATACGAACTTCTCGCCGTCGAAGTCACCCACGAAGTACTGTGAGGCAGAGCCACCGAACCAGCAGCCAGGGTTCACATTCACGATCATCACCCACTTCTGCTTCTTTGGATCGCCATCTACGTTGAGCGGGAAGAAGTCAGGGCACTCGAACTGACGTGGCTGCACGCCATAGCCGTCGCCGAAGGCCGAAACGTAGGTCCAGTCGCGCAGGTTCTTCGAAGCATAGAACTGCATCTCGTTGTCAGCCGATACGATCATGTACCACTGCTGCTTTGGCTCATACCAGAAGAGCTTAGGATCGCGGAAGTCGCGACGACCGTCAGACTTGAGCACTGGAGCGCCATACTTGCGGTAGGTGCGGCCACCGTCCATCGAAACAGCGTATGACTGCATCTCCTGCATCTCGCGTGGCATGCGCCAGTTATCACTTGTATAATATGAGGCAATGAAATCGCCCTCACCACCGTTGCCGGGAACGAGGGTCTCAGCCAGGAATGGATCGTCGGTGCCGGCACCCTCAGGGATGCGAGCCACGATGCTCGAACCAGAGAAGATCTGGCCGTAATTGTCGCGAGCAATGGCAGGATCGAGCTGCTTCCAGTGGATCATATCAGGGCTGACCACGTGACCCCAGTGCATGTTGCCCCACTTCGAGCCGTAAGGATTGTACTGGAAGAAGAGGTGATACTCGCCATTGAGGTAGGTCATACCGTTAGGGTCGTTCATCCAGCCGTAGTCAGGAGTCATGTGGTAGGCTGGGCGGTAATACTCGCGGTTGGTGGTGTCGAAAGTATCAGAGAGCTGAAGCAGGTCGAGAGCCTTGGCATCCATAGGCAGATACTTGATATCGACACGCACATCCTCACCGGCAGGCAAGGCGAAAGGCACGTAGTAGTCGGCAGAATCCTGGGCAAGGCGGATGTCCATCCAGGTGTCGGTCTCCTCGTTGCCAGTGTTGATCTTGACCCAACGGTCGTCCTTGTCCTCCTGAATAGGCAGAAGCAGGTAACGTGAGGCGTTGGTGATGTTGACAATAGTCAGTGTGTCGCCCTGACGAGTGTAGGTCAGCTGAGGACCCACTGGTTGCTGGTCACATGCCGTGAGAAGCAATGCGGCAGCAGCAGACAGTGTGAGGGTAAGTTTTTGAGTTTTCATCATTATTGTGTTTTGTTTGTGTTTCGGCGGCAAAGGTACGTTATTTATATTATCAGTGGTATAAAAAATCGTTCATCATGTGCAACATTTGTTTCAAGAAGCGATTTCTTACACAAAAACACAACGTTTTTCTTATTTTCAATACCAAAATAAGCAAAAATAAGGACAGATGCAAGGAAAGCAAAGGCATCTGTCCTTAATTTCATATAGGCATTGACAGCATTTAATAGGTGCTTACCTTAAGGTTCTCGACCGTAATATTACCAGCGTAGCTGTTGATGCTCCAATAGTTCATTGCAGTGCCGTAGATACGGCTGGTGAAACAGCCAGTGCCATTGACATACATGACGACTACACTGTTGTCGGTGTAGATGTCGATGTTGTAAGTGTTGTCGGCAGGACGTGGGTAGAAGTTGCCATCAGCACCGTCGATAAAGTCGCAGTGATCGTTGTTCTCAACATAGAACTCTGTACGGGCGAGGCTCTTCTTGTCATCGTTCCAGCCAGCATCCCAATGAGGATTGTTGAACTTGAGGGTGACCCAGTCGCGGTTGTCAGTATTACGGGCGAATGACACACCGAACCTGTCGTCAGTGCCAGCAGTCTTGACCGTAAATGAGATGTGGTTGTGGTAACCCAGACGATCGTACATCGTAAAGCCGTTGCCCTGCTCTACGACCTTGGCCTCAGCAGGCTTGTCATACTTGGCAGCCATGGCAGGCACGGCAGTCAGATAGAGAGTACCGTCGGTATTCTGCATCACCTTGTGGCAGACAAGGGCACCCGACCACTTAGGCTCGTTGCCGTCGCCACCACCCACGGCAGCGTTGTTTTCTCCCTCGCGGGTAGGACACCAACCCCAGATGTAACGCTCCGAGTCATTGCCAGCAGTCTTGCCAGCATAGAAGGCACGGGTGTCGAGCACGCCCTCGCGAGCGAACTCTGGCCACTGTGGGCCCTCGTTGAACTTCCGCTTCAGGTCCTCCCAAGAGTCACCCATCATGTACTTCACCTTGCGGCTCCAGCTGGTCTTGACACTCTCGCTATATACACAGTACCACTTCGAGCCCATCTGGAAGATGTCAGGACACTCCAGGAAACGATCCCAGATCATGCGGATCTGCTCGCCCTTCTGCCAGTTCTTCATGTCGGAAGAGACGAACTCGGCGAAGCATGGATCGCCACCCCACTGAGGACGTGTAGCGATGATCATGTGATAACGGCCACCCTCCTCGAAGATCTGTGGGTCGCGGAAGTCAACAGCCGAGTAGCCATAGTCCTTGCCATAGAGCGACCAGAGATTGTCCTTGGTCCAGGTCTTGAGGTCAGGCGAGGTAGCACGCATCACGGCCTCGACATTCTCAAGCGAGCCGTTGTGGCCGGTATAATAGATGTAGTACAAGCCGTCGGCCTCGCAGTAGTAGCAGCAGCCGGTACCCAGAGCAGCATCCTGCTCAAGGTCGGTGCCGCCGGTTGGCAACCACTCGCCCAGGGCAGTGTAGTTGGCACCATCGGCCGTCTCGAGCGCCCAGATAGGGTGGAAACGGTAAGGACGGTTGTTGTTGTACTCCTGCAGGTACATGACCTTGAAGTTGCCAGCCTTCTTGTCGTAGAAAGGCATAGGATCGCCTACACGGCCGATAGCTGGAGTGTAATAGGTAGAGAAGCCAGCCTCCTCCTGTGCGGCGAAGTAACCGTTGAGCTCCTTGGCAGGATCGCCGGTGAAACTGTCGTCGCTGCATGCTGTCAGCGCTAAGGCTGACAGCATTGTTACTGAAAATATCATTGATTTCATACGATTTTCTAAAATTATAGAATTGAAGAATTATATAATTATAAAATTGATAGTACCAGTTGCCGACCGGCAGAGAATTTTATAATTCTATAATTTTATAATTTTCTCATTCTGTAAGGTACTCGATGGCATTGAGCAGAATCTGACCCATATTGTCATGCAGGTTCGAAGTGTAAGGCGTTGGAGAGTTCCAGTCGAAGAGACCGGAGCCGAGGCAGATGATGCCGCCCTTGCCGTACTCGCCATTGACATTCTTGAGCTCCCATGACTGCACCTCGGTGCCATAGCCACCCAGGGCACGGCCGCCCAGGGCCTCCTCGAGCTTGCCCAGGTCGCCAAAGTATGGATCCCACTCGTACTGGAACTGTGCGGTAGAGTTGCAGATGGTGTAGCCCTCATCGACAGTATAGATGGCGTTGGGATCAGGACCCTGCTTGAGGTTCTGCCACAGTGGGTGGTCAGGGATGCGAGCACCGAAGTGCCAAGGATCTGCGCCCATGAGGTCAGAGCCTTCGCCGCCACCGCCGCCCCAGCAGTTGTTAGGCCAGATGGTGGTAGCACCCAGAGCCACGGCATAGTTGACAGCGGCACGGCTGAGGACGAATGCGCCACCGTTCTTTCTGAATTCAAGCATCTTTGGCAAAGCAGCGATGGCATCACCCTCTGCGCCCGAGAAGCCGTTGAAGTCGCCATATACCGAAGTGTGACGATGCCAGAAGATGAACTTGCACTTGGCGAGCGAGATGTTACCGTTGGCAATGTCAGCCCACGAAGCATACGAAGCACCTGCCACATTGCCCGTGAGCCACTTGGCAGCAGCCTTCTCCTCATCGTTGAGGGCCTCGACATTCTCAGCATTGCCCACGAAGAGAGCCACAGGATCGGTCACTACATCTACATAGACGGTATAGACGTTCTCGGCGGTATTGTCCCTCAACGTGATGGTGGTTGGCTGCGAGAAGTCAGCTCTGGTGCCGCTAGCTGGTGTAGAGGTGGCATCCTCGCTGCACTGCAGGGTAAACGAAGCGTTGGTCAGATCAATGCCGGCATTGCCCGAAATAGAGACGGTGACGGTCTTCTCTTCCTGATTGATGACACCCTTGACGCCTTCCAGCACGAAGTTGTAGAGGATGGCCTCATCGTTGCGCACACTGACTGTCCAGTCCATCACCAGGCTGCCATTGGTAACCTGCAGGGTGCGGTCGCTGTTGAAGTTGACGTGGTCACCCTGCTTCATGTTGGCCACAGCACCCTCTGAAAGGACGAGCTTGCTGATGACCATGTCGGTCTTGGTGCTGAAATCTACAGGCACCTTCAGTTTTGCAAGGCTCTTGGTAACATCGATCTTAGCCTCGATGCCATCGTTGAGCACCAGTTCCTCGACGAGGCACTGGCCGTCAACATCCATGCTGCCGGTGATATCCTCGTTGCACGACGACAGGAAACCGGTCATGGCAACGGCAGCACACATTATATAATTATATATATGTCTCATTGTAGTTATTAGTTATTAGTTATTACCACTCGCCGATGTTCTGCTTGTAGTTGCCGTTCGATGCAGCAATCTGCTCGTGAGGAATTGGCAGGTACTCGTTCATGTTCTTGTGGAACTTGGAACCATTGAGGAACTCCATCTTCTCGTCACCGTAGAACTTGTTGATCACGGCATCGGCCTCACCCCAACGTACGAGGTCGAAGAAACGCTCGTACTCCATGGCGAGTTCCAGACGGCGCTCGAACTTGACAATCTTCACAGCCTCGTCCTTCGAAGGAACGACAGAATACTTGTTGATGGCATAGTGAACATTGTATTGTGAGGCATAGCCTGCCACGATGCTCGACTTGACCATCTTGCTGGCACGGTCACGAACCTCGTTGACAAGGCTGATAGCCTCTGAAGCCTGACCGAGCTGAGCCTTGGCCTCGGCGCGCATCAGCAGCACGTCAGCATAGCGGAACACGATGCGGTTCATGCTCGATGCCCACTGTGAGTCGCAGAGGAAGAGATAGCTGTCGGTGAGGGCAGGATCCACATTCTGCTTGAGCGATACGAAGTAGCCATACTCGCCGCCCGAACGGCTCCAGGTGTTCGACACCTCCATCATGTAGGTTGGATTGAACATGTAAGGAGTGCCAGGAACGCCAACAGTTACGAAGAGACGTGGGTCAACGGTCTGTGTAGAACCTACCTCATAGTCGGCAGCAGCGAAATTGTCGAGCATTGGCAGACCCTCAACGGTGGTCTTGAATGCATTGACAAGGTTCTTGGATGGCTTGTAGAAGTCACAGCCTGCATCATGCACCTTAGGGATACATGGCACAATCAGACGGTTCGAGAAGTTGAGGTTGCCATAGTTGGTGCCGTCATTCTTCGAGTACTGGATGGCCCAGAGGCTCTCCTTGCCATTCTCGTAAGCCTCCTCAGGACGGAAGTTGTTGTGCAGATCTGGCTCCAGACCGTAGTTGCCATAGAACTTGGGATCTGTATATTCAACGACCTTCTGGAGGTCAGCCTCGTTGATGGCAGTTACCTCGTGCGACGAAGCATTGTCCTGACGATATGCCTTGTAGAGGTATGCCTTGGCCAGGAAGGCGGCACAAGCAGCCTTTGAAGGGCGGCCCTTCTGAGCCTGAACCTCTGGCAGAACGGCGAAGGCATCCTCCAGATCGTTGATGATCTGCTGCCAGCCCTCATCGTTGGTATATTCGTCATTACGGAGGTTGTTGTAGTCAGCCTCAGTCATGTTTGGCTTGTTGACAAATGGGATGTTCTTGAACAGGCGCTTGAGCTGGAAGTGGCCATAGGCACGCAGGAACTTCATCTCAGCGGTACGCTGCTTGATGACCTCGTTGTTCTGATCGGCACTGCCCAACACGTCGAGCGAGAGGTTCACACGTGACAGGAACTGGTAGTAACGGCTCCAGATCGAGCCGAAGGTCCAGTCGGTTGACATGATGCCGATACCCATCTCAAGGCGATGGAATGGCTCACCGTCCGAGAAGTTCGAACCACCGACGTATGCGTCATCAGAACGGGTATCGTAGTTCCAGAGTGAGAACGAGGCGTTCATGTCCTCGATCGAGAGCAAGCCTGCGTATGCCGAGATGATAAGATTATCGATATTCTTCGGATCGCGTACCTCTTCCTCGGTCAGGGTACCTTGTGGCACCTGCTCGTCAAGGAAGTCGGAGCAGCTGGTGGCAACAGTGGCCAAGGCTACCGAAGCAAATATATATTTTGATAGAGTATTCATTGCTATTGAAATATATGAATTGGAGAATTAGAACGAAACATTCACGCCCGCAGTCAGGTTAAGAGGGATAGGATAACCGAAGCCAGGATTCTCTGGGTCAACACCAGTGAATGAACCAGCCTTGATCGTCCAGAGGTTCTGTGCTGAAATGTAGCAACGAACACGCTCAATGTGGAGCTTCTCGTTGAATGACTTAGGAGCGTTGTAGCCGATCTGTAGGTTGCGAAGCTTGCCAAACGAACCATTCTCGATGTAGTATGAAGAAAGGGCACCTTCCTTGTTGTTGTCGGCGGTGGTCAGCATTGGGATGTTGCTGCCAGTGTTGGATGGGCTCCATGCATCGAGCACGCGCTCGCCCTTGTTCAGATAAGGCACGTTGATGTCTGAGTTGGCCCAGAAGTCGGTGCGCTTCTTATAGTCGAAGCAGTTGACATCCACACCAGCCACGCCCTGCCAGAACATGGTCAAGTCCCAGTTCTTGTACTGCAGGTAGATGTTCAGACCCCAGGTAAAGGCAGGTGTTGGGTCGTAGATCCAGTCGCGGTCGTCCTCGTTGATCACACCGTTGTGGTCAATGTCCAGATAGCGGATGCGGCCTACGCCTGCACCTTCCTGTGTGGCGTGGTTGTTGACCTCGTCCTGGCTCTTGAAGATGCCGTCGTAGATGTAGCCCACCTGAGCACCCATTGGATGACCCACTACGCTCTTCACGCCATTACCGCCAAAGGTACCCTTCGAGGCGATGGTGAGAGGCAGCTTGGTGATCTCGTTGGTGTAAGAACCGATGTTGCCGTTGATGTCCCATGAGAAGCCGTTCTTCATCTCATGACGGTAGCCGAGGCTGAACTCGTAACCGATATTCTTCATCTCACCGGCATTGACCCACTGTGATGTACCTTCACCCATGGCACCGATACCAGCCATTGAGACGAGAATGTCCTTGGTCTGCTTGTTGAACCAGTCGAAGCTGCCATAGATCTCGTTGCCCAGCAGCGCGAAGTCGGCACCGATGTTGTGCTGATAGGTGGTCTCCCACTTGATGTCTTCGTTGCCACGCTGGCCACGGATGAAGCCGTTGTTCAGATTCACACCGCCATTGGTACCAGCGATGTCGTATGAGGTGCCGGCAGCACCTGAGCCCCAGAGACCGGTAGAGACTACCGACTGGAAGAGGGTGTAGCGTGCTACGTTCGAGATCTCCTGGTTACCGGTGGCACCCCATGAGTAGCGCAGCTTCAGGTCATCGAGCCAAGAGCGGGTGCCCTCCATCCAGCTTTCCTGATTCAGACGCCAGCCGAATGAGAATGAAGGGAAGGTACCATAGCGGTTGTTCTTACCGAAGCGGCTCGAACCATCATAACGCACGGTGGCTGAAGCCATGTACTTGTTGTCGAAGGTATAGTTGACCTTGCCGAAGAATGACACGAGCGAGAAGCCGTCGCCCGAACCATAAGCCTCCTGGCGGCCTGAACCAGCCGATGGCCACATATAGTCAGGGTTGAGGATAGCGTAGTCATAGCGCTTGGCAGCCATCCACTCATAGTCCTGACGGTTGACCTCCATACCGGCCAAGGCATCAGCACGGTTCTTGCCCTTCTCGAAGTTGTAGGTGGCAATGGCATTCCAGGTCCAGCGGGTCCAATGCTCCTGCTTGCTCTCAGCAGCATTCTCGTCGCGGTGCACCTTGCCATTCTCGATTGGGTAGGTGAAGAAGCGCTGAGCCTTCTGCGTATAGTCGAGGCCGAAGGTTGAGCGGATGGTCAGGTCCTTGATTGGGGTGATGGCAATGTGAACGTCGCCAAAGGTACGCCACTGATTGTAGCGATTGTCGGCAGTGTTGTGCAGAAGGCTGAGTGGATTCTCGCGCTCGGAATAAGCACCGAGTGACTGAGCGAACTCGCCGTTCTCAGCATAGATAGGGAAGTTAGGGTTGAACTCCAGCGAGTTCTCCAGCACGCCACCAGGAGCATCTACGCCGCTGGTACGGTTGAGGTTGAAGTTCTCGCCGAGGGTGAACTTGCCATCGAAGAACTTATAGTCGCTGTTGGCACGTACAGAGATACGGCTGAAGTCAGAGTTCTTGATGGTACCCAAATTCTTGTAGTAGCCCATTGAGAAGAAGCTGGTGCCCTTCTCCGAGCCATTGCTGACCGACACGTTATAGTTCTGAACCACACCGGTGCGGGTAATCTCGTCAAACCAGTCGGTATCGCCGGCACGAACAGTGGCATTGTCATCAAGGTAGGCATTCATCATAACGTCGTTGAGCACAGGGTTGCCCATCTGGTCGTAGCCCCAGTCGAAGCGATAGCCAAGATTGTTGTTGTTAGGATCGCGGCCATCATTGACGTTGGCCTGCCAGAAAGCCTCACCCCACTGACGGGCGTTGAGGGTCTTCACCTTATTAGTATAGAGCGAAGCGGCAACGCTGGCATCGAAGTCGATCTTCAGCACGCCCTCCTTGCCCTTCTTGGTGGTGATGATGATTACACCGTTGGCAGCACGGCTACCGTAGATAGAGGCCGAGGCGGCATCCTTCAATACCTGGATGCTCTCGATATCGTTGCCGTTGAGCTCGTGCATGCCAGCCTTGGTAGGCACACCGTCGATGATGTAGAGAGGGTCGTTGTCGTTGAGGGTACCGATACCACGGATACGCACGGTGGCAGCACCCGAAGGACTACCGTCGGCCGAGATGTTTACACCTGGCACGCGACCCTGCATGGCCTTCATGGGGTTGTTTTCGTTCATCTTCTTCATCTCACCCATGCTTACTACAGCTACCGAACCAGTGAGGTCGGCCTTGCGCTGGGTGGTGTAGCCCGTGACTACAAATTCCTCGAGCATCTCAGCGTCCTCGCTGATCTCGATGGTCATCTGCTCCTTGGCCTCCATCTGCACGGTGGTATAGCCTACGAAGCTAATCTGAAGGGTGGCTCCCTTCTGTACGGTGAGTTCGAAGTTGCCGTCCAGGTCTGTTGTCGTACCGTTGGTGGTTCCTAATTCCACTACGGTAGCACCCATGACGGGCTCATCGAAGCCCTTGTCAATCACGGTACCCTTCACCTGCATGGTCTGGGCAAGAGCCAGCACCGTCGAGGCGAGTGCCATGATTGCGATCATAAGGAATCGTTTCATGATTGTGTTTGTTTTGTTGTTAAAGTTAATATGTTGTTGCTTTGTTTGTGTGGTGTGGTGTGTCGGCTGTACCTTGTACCCAAAGGGCAGATACTCTATATGGCGATTGGCACATGAATGGTGGCGCAAAGTTATAATACAACACGCATATAAATGTGCCAGGGCAAAAAAATAATGTTGCAAACACGAAGTCTGCAACATTTTTCTCATACTTTGAGCAACATTTATTATTTTTTCATCAGATTTCCTGTGAGAGTTCCTGATATTCGGTCAGGCATTTCACGAAATAGGCCGTTCCGCTGAAGCCAACCTTCGAAGCCACATCCTCCACCGGAACGCCTTGCGCCAGCAGCCTTTCTGCTTCCGAGAAGCGCTTCTCGCGGATCATATCAAAGGGCGTCATGCCCGTCATCTGCTTCACCTTGCGGTAGAGCTGCGAGCGGCTCATATCGAGCAAGACGCTCAAATGCTCCACACCGAAGTCAGTACGTGAGTAGTTCTCATCGATCAGCCGGTAGATCTGCTCAATGAATGGGTCGATCTGGGCAAGTGTGGTATTAGCAGCACCCAGAGGACCGGCACTAAGGAGTGAGGGATTTTCGGAGTTAGGAGTCAGCCGCGAGGAGTTGGCTGCATCTGCCTCGCACGACGTTACAGACCCTGCCTCATTGTCCCTTCCTGACTCCTCATTTTGCCGAGCCACAAGTTCGGCAATCGCAGCATCACGCAAACGACGATTGGCTCGCACCAAACGCAGGGCAGTGCGTCGGCGCTCCAGGAAATGTCGGCGCATCTGTAGCATCCAGGCGATGATGCAGACGAGGAATATTATCAGGAGGGCTCCCAGGATGTGCTCCAGATCGATGTGCCGCAGTAGTTCGCGCTGCCGTGTCTGCAGCCAGTGCACCTTGTCAACCTCGTGTATCACGGCCAGATCCATGTTGTTGAGCAAGGCTGCCTGTCGGGCATCGACCACGAATGTGGGCAGTACGATATCGCGCTCGTATGGCTCTCCTTTCAAGATATGAATGGCGGTCTCTACGATTACATCTCCACCTGTAGGATAGAGCACCGAGGCACTCAGGTCGCCATGAGTCACCCACTCCAGACCATGATCCTCGCCATAGACGGCATCCACGCCCACGAAGACGGGATCCCAGTCGGGCACATAAAGCGAGTCACGCCGACGGAAAGAACGCACCCATCGGCTCATCTCGCTGGCTCCCATGGCCATATAGTCGTTGTGTGCAAAGACGGCACGGATGTCCGGCATGTTGCGCAGCGTCTGATCCATGCGCACCTTGGCGCTGTCACGCAGCCAATAGCCATCCTCACTCTTGATCAACTGGAATCGGGGGTATTTGGACAGTTCATCGACGAATCCCTGATGACGCTCCGTCACTGGCGTCGAGCCCTGCTTGCCCGTGATCTCCATTACCTTGCCGCCCTCGGGCAACTGCTGTGCCAGATAGCTGGCAGCATTGACACCCACCTCATAGTTGTTGCCACCCACGAAGGCTGTGTATTCCCTGCCTCCGATGCGGCGGTCGGCCACGATGACAGGAATGCCCTGCTGATGTGCATACGACACGATTTCGCGTCCTTCGAGTGTATCGATGGGGGCGATGACCAACAGATCCACCCCCTCACGTATCAGATCCTCCACATCGAGACGCTGCTGCACGGGATCGTCCTCGGCATTGCGAAAAGAGAAGGTGGTGCCAGGATGGAAGATGGCGGAGCGCAGCATCTCATCGTTCATCTTTTCGCGCCAGTCTCCTCCCGAACACTGCGACACACCGATCCTGTACCCTTTTCCACCCTCGCTGCACGACGTGAAAAGAGCTACACATATTATTATAATAATGGAGCAAATAAACTTATGGAAACAGGGCTTCATATATCTTTGCAAGTTTTCAGCGCCGCAAAGATAACTGCTTTTCTTGGGATTTCCAAATAATCGGTCAAAATTCCGTGTCAAAAGCCACGGAAAGGTTTGAAAAGTCTGAAAAGTCTGAAAAGTTTGAAGGGTTTGAAAAGTTCGAAAAGTTTGAAAGGTTGACCCCTCAAACCCCTCAAACCTTTCAAACCCCACAAACCCTTCAACCCCCTCAAACCCTTCAAACTCCTCAAAAACTTATTTCCAAACACTCTCGAACGTGCGATAGCGCACATCGGTGGCTGAGGCAGGAAGGATGAGTTCGTTGTAGATCGATGATGGGAAGACCAGGTTGGTCATCACCAGGGTGCCGTCGGCCGAGAAGAGTTCGACGCTCGACTGATCGACGTAGATGTCGAGCGTAATGCTGGTGGCATCGCCTGCGATCTTGCCGCCTACTGATGGCGTGGAGAACGAGCTGCAGGTGGCACCGGTGGCCGAGGTACGCTTGGCCGAGAGGGTGCGGTAGAGGGTGTTGGTCACGAACTCCAGACGCTCGCCCTTGTCGTTGCTGAGGGCGAAGGTGAGGTTCTCAGTGAGCGGGATGGTGAGCTGAGCCTGCCAGGCGGAAGGGTTGCCCACTGGGGCGGTGTAGTCCCGCCAGGCCGAGGCTACCTGATCGACCTCCTTCGACGGGCGGCTGGCGATCTGTGGCTTGCCATCGACTATGACCAGCGAAAGATCGCGTGGCAGGGTGAAGGCCGAGCGCCAGGGTGAACAAGGCACGGCACCGGAATAGAGCCAGTTGTTCATCCAGCCGATGAGCACCTTGCGGCCCTCAGGGGCATTGCTCCAGGTCACGCCGGCATAGTTGTCCATGCCGAAGTCCATCCACATCGGATAGTTGAGGTCGTCGGCCGTGAAGGTGGTGCCGTCGAAGTCGCCGATGAAGCACATGATGCCCGAACCTGCAGTTGGGCCACCGGGGTTGACGTTGACGATGAGCACCCACTTGGTGCCGCCATCGTATGGCAACTCGATGAGGTCAGGACACTCCCACTGGCAGTTGTGGGTGCGGATGATGTCGGAAGTGAATGCGCTGGCAAACTGCCATGAACGCAGGTCGCGGCTGGTCCAGAACTCGATGCCGCAGCTCCAACCCAAAGCCAAGGACATCACCCACTGCTGCGAGGGCTCATGCCAGAAGACCTTCGGGTCGCGGAAGTCGCCACGGGTGGTGTTGCCGATGATGGGGTTGCCGCTATACTTGGTGAACGTCTTGCCTCCGTCGGTGCTGTATGCCATGCTCTGCTGCTGATGGTCGCCCGCGCTGGTGTAGAGAGCCACCATGGCACCGGCGCCGAAGCCTGCGGTGTTGTTCTTGTCGATCACAGCCGAACCCGAGAAGATGTCGCCCAGCTCGTCACGATACAAGGCGGTCTCCTGCTCCTCCCAGTGCATCAGGTCCTTCGTGGTGGCATGACCCCAGCTCATGTTGCCCCAATCGTTGCCGTAGGGGTTGTACTGGTAGAACAGGTGCCACACGCCATCGACATACACCATGCCATTAGGATCGTTGACCCAGTTACGGGCAGGAGTATAATGTATCTGTGGGCGATACAGCTCGTGATAGAGACCGGTGGTGGGCTGGTTATTGTTGCCACCACCCGTATTGCCACCACCCTGATTAGGGTCGGGGTTCACAGGATTTGGATTGATGAGCGGATCATCGCTGCCACCGCCTCCGCACGAAACCAGAAGGAGAGCGAGGGAAAGAAGAGATGTGAGATGTTTCATTATATTAGGGAGTGAAAGGGGTGTGATAAAGTAGTGAAAGGGGAGTGAAAGGGACAAATGTGTCAGAGGCCAAGGAATTGCAACAGCCGATAGTATCGTCCCTTTCACTTCCCTTTAACTCCTCTTTCACTACCCTTTCACTACCCTTCAATAGTTTATCGAGTCTTCAGGTACTCAATGGCATTCTTGGCCATGCGCTCCACGTTGTCCTGGTATGCGTTGGTCGAAGGCTGGGTGAGTACGTTGAAGCTGCCATCAGCCTGCTTGAGGTAGAAGTTGCAACCACCATTGCCCACGCAGATGAAGGTGCCCTGGAAGTCAGAGTTACCTGGCTGGCACTCCCATACGTTGAGCTGGCTTACCCACCAGATCTGGCTGTCCCAGGTGCCGAGAGGAATAAGGCCGTAGGTCTTGGTTGATACGTTCCAGCAAGCCTCGTCCTGATTGCCCAAACCGGTGTAGTATGAAGGCAGGTTGAAGAAGAGGCAGTTGTGATCCTCGGTGAAGGCACCGTTCTTCATAGCGATGAGCTTGGTGTCAGGAGTGCTCTCTACGTCGAGGCCACGGAACAGTGGGTGGGTAGAGTTGTCCTTCACGAACGAGCCGCAGTTGAGCTGCACAGCCATCTTCCAGGTGTCAGGGTTGTTGTCACCCCAGTAGCCGATGGCGTTGTCGTTGCGCTTCATCACGTCGAGCTCGATACGGCCCAGGTGACCGATGTAGGTGGTAGCGTGGCCCCAGAGGAGCATGCTGCCGCCCTGCTTGCACCACTCAACGATGTGTGGAGTAGCGTTGTTGACAACCTCAGGATAATCCCAAGCCGAACCGTTGAGGTCAGGGTTGTCGATGTCGCGCATGAAGAATGCTACGCGGTATGGCTCGAGCTCTGAAGCCGAGGTGATGCTGCTGAATGGCACGAAGGTGCCGGTAGGATAGTTCTGGTGGAACCATACCCAGCCGTATGCCTCGTCGTCGTCGCCATTGGCAATGAGCTCCTCAGGAGTATCATAGAGGCTGAGGTAAGCCACTGCGAGCTTGCCGATGCGGAGCGAAGTAGAGACAGGCAGTGAGGTGCCCTCGCCGTTCTCAGCTACGATGGTTACGTTCCAGGTCTCACCCTCCTTGACGTCAGGAATGGTGTAGGTGGTGGCGTTACCGCCGAGCTGCTCCTTGATCTGACGAGCGCCACCGTTGTTGGCGGTGAAGTTTACCTTGGTGGCATTGGTACCAGCCACGCTCCACTCTACGGTGGCATCGTAGCCGCCGACCTTCTCGATCTGTGCCATGCTCAGGGCCGAGCACTTGCCGGCACCTGGACGCAGGTACTCCTTGATGACGCCCTTCGAATAGTTGGTGCCATCGGTGAGCTTCAGGATGTAGGTATAAGGCACGTTGGTCTCCACGTTGCGATGGGTGTAGCTGTTGCCCTCTACGGTCTCCGAGCCAGCCTTGGCACCATTGGCGTAGCGGGTTACCTGCATCTTGCCCGATGTGCCCGACCAGGTGAGCACATAGTCATCGCCCTGCAGGTTGCCCTGGATGGTCTCAGCGCTGGGTGCGGTGAGTACAGGAGCAGCGATATCGATGTCCATATCAGCATTGCAGGCTACCATACCGCCAGCAAGCACGAACATTGCGAGATAATATCTTGTTTTCATTGTTTCGTTGTATTAATAGTTAGCGTTCTGTGTATAGAGACCTGGAACGTAGAAGAGCTGCTGGTAAGGAATTGGCCAGAACTCGTTCTTGCCAGCCTGGAAGTGAGCCTGGTTGAGGTAACCGGCGTAGTCCATGCCCTCGTAGTTAGAGTTCTGCTCAACAGCGAAGTAGGCGTTCATGGTCTCAGAAGCCAAGCCCCAGCGACGGAGGTCGAAGAAACGCTCTGACTCCATAGCCATCTCCAGACGCTTCTCCCAGCGGAGTGCGCGACGAGCCTCCTCCTTGTTCGAGGTGCTGTAGTAGCCCAGGGTGCGGATCTGGTTGGCAGCGTAAGGGATGTACTTGGCAACCGACTGGTTGGCACGCTTGCGGATGGCATTGATGATGTCGATGCCATCGCCTACGCGGTCGAGCTCGATGAGAGCCTCAGCGCGCCAGAGCATCATCTCAGAGTAACGCACCACGTAGTCGTTCATGGCAAAGCCCTGCCAGGTACCCTCGGTGTAGCTCTCGCCCTGCTTGCGCTGTGGAACTTCCTTGAGAGAAGTATAAAAACCGTAAGAAGATGGGCAACGTGCATTGTCCTTGGTCATGAGGAGGCTTTTAACAAGTGGGTTACCATCCTTATCCTTGTCATCCGAAGGACCTGTCTGATACTTATATGGGAAGGTAGGAAGACCGACAGTATGAAAGAGACGTGGATCCCACTTCTGATCCTGCTCAACACCGTTGATAGGATAGATGTTGTGAACCTTCTCGTAGTCGTCGAACATTGGAAGACCCTCTTCGTTGACCTTGAAAGCATTTACAAGGTTCTGTGATGGCTTGTGGAAGTCCCAGCCCTTCGACCACATACCGTGGCAGCCGTTGAGCATGTTGCTCCAGTTAGAGCGGCCGAACTTGGTGTTGTCGTCCTCGTAGTTAGAGTGCTGCACGGCGAAGATTGACTCGATGCCGTTCTTGTTCTCCTGCATGAAGATGTCGCCGAAGTCCTGCTCGTAGCCGTAGTTGCCGGTCGAGATCACATAGTCGGTATATTCGATGACCTTCTGCATGTCGCCTGAGTTCACGTGGCTGTAGCCGGTGTTGGCCTCATAGCCGTTGCCGTAAGCCTTGGTGAGGTAGCACTTGGCCAGCATGGCAGCAGCGGCAGCCTTGTTGACGCGAGCGATCTCGGTCTGCTTGGCTGGCAATACCTCGTAGGCAGCCTGGAAGTCAGCAATAACCTTATCCATCAGCTGCTCGTGGGTGAACTCGTCGTTGCGGGTCTGCTCCTGAGCGGCATTGGCAAGGATTACCTCGTCGATGTAAGGCACCTGATTGAAGAGCTGAACAAGCTTGAAGTAGAAGTGACCGCGGAGGAAACGGGCCTCACCCATGCGGATCTTGGCGAGGTCGGCACCAAGCTTCTCATCACCCTGATCGCGAACGGCCATGATGGCACGGTTGCAGCGTGAGATAGAAACATAGAGGTGATACCACAGCTCATCCATGTGGCCGCCAGGGTTGGTCGATGAGAGTGAGCTCCACATCTCGACAGCGTGGTACTCGGTATCGCCCGTGTCACCACCGCCCTTGAGGGCATCGTCGCTGGCCAGTGAGCCGTATGGCCAGAGGTTGAAAGGATAGGTGTACCAGTCGGCGCCAAGTGCGGCGTAGGCTGCGGTCACCATAGCATCAGGCTCGCTGAATGCAAGCTCCTCATCCACGATGCCCGATGGCTTAACCTCGAGGAAATCGTCGCAGCTGCTCATGGTGAAGCAAGCTGCCAGAGCTGCAAGGAAATATAATTTTTTCATTGTTGTCGATGTTTGTTAATTTGTTGTTTTGTTGTTTTGTTAATTTGTTGTTTTGTTGCGTTGCCTTTGTTCAATGCAATAACATATTAACAAATTAACATATTAACACAATAACATTTTCTTAGAAGCCGACCTGCAGACCTACACTAACCGAAGTAGAAATAGGATAAGCGAAACTTGGGTTCTCAGGATCGGTGCAGGTGAGCGAGCTGCCCTTGATGGTGGCGAGGTTGTTGCCACTCAGGTAAACGCGTGCATTGGCGATGTTGGCCTTCTTGAGCAACTTGTCAGGGAAGGTGTAGCCTACCTGCAGGGTGCGGAGCTTGAGGTATGAACCATTCTCGACGAAGTAGGTTGACTGGCGACCCTCATCTGAGTTGTTCATGGTCGAAAGCATTGGGATCGTGCTCTTCTCGTTTACGCCTGGCAACCAGCCATCGAGCAGTCGGCTACCCTTGCTTGAGTTCACGTCCACGAGGCCGTAGAAGTCGGTCTGGAACTTCTGCCAGTTGTAAACATCCTGACCGGCAACGCCCTGCCAGAACATCTGGAAGTCGAAGCCCTTGTAGTCGAGGTTTACGGTCAAGCCGTATGAGAAGTCAGGTACTGGGTTGAAGATCCAGGTCTGGTCGTCGCTGTTGATCACGCCGTTGCCGTCGAGGTCAGCATACTTGATACCACCCAGACGGGCGTTGTCCTGACCCGAAGCGAGCACCTCCTCCTTGCTGGTGAAGAGGCCGTCAGCCACATAACCTACCATTGAGCCGTAAGGTACCTCAGCCTCTACGAGGTTCTGCTTTGAGGTGTGAGCGTACGAACCGGTGGTGGTCTCAGGCAGCCAGGTTACACGGTTGCGGAAGAAATCGACGTTACCGTTGATGCTATAGCCCATGCCGAACGAGGTCTTGCCACGGTAGCCGAGGGTGAGCTCCATACCCCAGTTGCGGAGTGATGGACCGTTGAGCCAAGAGGCGCCGCCCTCACCTACTGAACCGAGGTAAGCTGGGTTGATGAGCATATCCTTCACGTCCTTGATATAGGTATCGAAGGTACCGAAGAGCGAGTTGTTGAAGAATGCGAAGTCGAGACCGGCATTCCACTGCTCAGCAGTCTCCCACTTCAGGTTGTCGTTACCGGTGCTCTGTACGCGATAGCCGCTGTTGAACTGGCCACCACCCTCGCCCTTGAAGTCGTAGGCAGTGCCGTCCTGACGGCCTGTGCCGTAGTCAGCGATGAAGATGGTGTAGCGGGCTGAGTTGTCGATGGCCTGGTTACCGGTCTGACCCCAAGATGCACGGAGCTTCAAGTCGGTGAGCCACTCGAAGTCCATATGTTTTGAGATACGGTAGCCGAGCGAAGCAGCTGGGAAGGTACCATAGCGGTTGTTCTTACCGAAGCGGCTCGAACCGTCACGACGGATGGTGAACGAAGCGAGGAGCAGGTCCTGCCAGTTGTAGTCCAACTTGCCGAAGAATGACACGAGGCTGTAGCCTACGTTGGCGCCGTTCAGACGCATGGTGCCGGTGGCAGCATTTGGCCACATGTAGAGCTCGTTCTCTACAGCGAACTCCTCAGCCGAACCGTTGATGTTCACAAAGTCCTGCTTGTAGAGCTCGAAGCCACCCAATACGGTGAGGGTGTGCTGCTCTGGCAGTGGCACGAGGTAGTTGGCGGTGTTCGACCAGGTCCACTTCAGGTCGTTGGTCTGATCTACACTGGTCTTAGGAGTCTTCTCCGACACGTTGTCCGAGATGAAGGTGTAGGTCATGTGGTGGATGAAGTTGGCATTGTAGTCAATACCGAAGTTCGAACGGAGATCGAGGCCCTTGAAAGGCTTGATATTGATGTAGCCGTTGCCGAAGATACGCCACATCTTGAGGCGGTTGTCGCGGTTGTAGTAGAGCTCGCGCATTGGGTTCTGACGGTCACGCATTGAGCCCACAGGACCGCCGTAGGTCTTGCCGTCCTTCTCATATACAGGGATGATGGCAGGCATCTTCAGGGCGTTCTCGAGTGGAGCGCAATCCACCTGATCGCTGTAGGTCAGGGTAAAGTTCTCGCCCACGTTCACGTACTTATTAATATTATAGGTAGAGTTCAGACGAACTGAGAGGTTCTCGAAGTCGGTGTACTTCAGGATACCTTCAGCCTTCTTGTAGCCGAGGCTGAGCATCTGGGTAGCCTTCTCCGAGCCGCTGCTGATCGAGAGGTCATAGTTCTGGGTCATACCCACGCGGCTGATCTCGTCGAGCCAGTCGGTGTTGCTCAGGCGCATCTTCTCGCTGACGTTGATGAACTCGCCATTGCCGTAGGCACCAGCCACGTTGTAGTTCTGGTACTCGCCGGTAGCAGGATTGTAAGCCTTGATGCCGAAGCCGTTTGAGGCGTTGAGGTTCAAGCCGTAGTTGCGAGCATAAGTCACAGGGTCCATGCCGTCGTTGAGAGCAGCCTGAGCCATGGCAGTAGCATACTGCTTGGCGTCGAGCAACTCCATCTTCGACTGGCCGTTGTAGAAGTTGGCGGTCAGCGAAGCGTTGAAGTCAACCTTCACCTTGCCGTCGCCCTTCTTGCCGCTCTTGGTGGTGATGATGATCACACCGTTGGCAGCGCGGCTACCGTAGATAGAGGCCGAGGCGGCATCCTTCAACACCTGCATTGACTCGATGTCGGCAGCATTCAGGGTGTTGAGGCCCGAAGTGGTTGGCACACCGTCGATCACGTAGAGAGGATCCTGATTAGAGTTGATTGAACCGATACCACGGATGCGGATGGTGGCTGTACCTGATGGCGAACCGTTGGTGGTCACGGTCATACCTGCTACCTTACCCTGCAATGACTTCATTGGGTCGGGGTTCGAGTTGGTCTTCATGTCCTTGGTCGAGACTACAGCTACCGAACCGGTGAGGTCGGCCTTGCGCTGCGTCTGGTAACCGGTCACTACCACCTCCTCCATCATCTCGGCATCCTCGCTGAGCTCGATGTTCATCTGTGGCTTGGCCTCCAGACGCACGGTGGTGTAGCCGATGTAGCTCACCTGAATGGTGGCACCCTGCGGCACGGTAAGTTCGAAGTTACCATCCAGGTCGGTGACAGTACCATTGGTGGTACCCACCTGCAAGACGGTCGCTCCCATGATGGGCTCATCAAAGCCCTTGTCAATCACGGTACCCTTCACCTGAATCGACTGGGCAAGAGCCAGCACCGTCGAGGCCAGTACCATGGTTGCGATCAAAAGTAATCGTTTCATGATTGTGTTTGTTTTGTTAGAATTAATATGATGTTGCTTGTTTGTGTTGTGTGGTGCGTCGGTTGTACCATAATCATGGCAGATGGTACATGAATCGTGGCGCAAAGATAGCCGACATATTATAAACAAAGATAAAGTAATGTTGCGGAGGAAACAATTTTTGTTGCAGAGGCACATTTTGCAACATAAATTGCATCGAATGAATGATTTCTACTACATTTTCCCTCATTCCGCACCCTCCCTCTGTTCAAAAAATGAGCCATAGAGATACAATTTTTGTGTCATTTCTCCCAAAAGCAGCCTAAAAATAGAGAGACGTTGCCGCAAACCTGCAGCAACGTCTCCTGACGTATAGGGATTTTTTCCGCGCATCCGGGCAAGCTTCCGGCACTGGTATTTACCCCTTGCGCTTCACCAGCTCGGTCGGATTCTCGCCGAAGTACTCTTTGTAGCACTTGGTGAAGTAGCTTGGGGCGGTGAAGCCTACGGCGTAGGCTACCTGGGCAATGGTCTCGTCGCCCTGAGCCAGCATCTGCTGGGCATGCTTGAGGCGGGTGTTGCGTATCAGCTCCACAGGTGAGTAGTTGGTCAGGGCCTTGCACTTGCGATAGAGCTGGGCACGGCTCATGCCGATGTCATCGCCCAGCTGCTCCACGCCGAAGTCTGAGTCGGCCATGTTCTTCTCGATGAGTTCGCGCATGCGGCGCAGGAACTTATCGTCGAGCGTAGAGGCTGAAGGGATTGAGGAGTTTGAGGGGTTTGAAGGGTTTGAGGGGGTACTTTCAAACTTTTCAAACTTACCACCAACTCCCAAAACCCCGTCCTTGAAGAAGTCGCGTATGCGGTCGTGGTTCTTGACCAGGACTTCGAGCTGAGCCATGAGGACGTCGCTGCTGAAGGGCTTCGAGAGATAGGCATCAGCACCCTCCTGATGGCCCTGGACGCGCTGTTCGTCGAGGCTGCAGGCGGTGAGCATCATGACGGGGATGTGGCAGGTGTTGACCTCTGCCTTGAGGCGGCGACAGGTCTC
This sequence comes from Bacteroidales bacterium, assembly GCA_045628525.1. Classification (GTDB taxonomy): domain Bacteria; phylum Bacteroidota; class Bacteroidia; order Bacteroidales; family UBA3663; genus Liminaster. Next base: position 21,805 of record JAZQPJ010000035.1, on the reverse strand, counting down.
CATGCCGTCGATGCCAGGCATCATCACGTCGCAGAGGATGACGTTGGGCACCAGGCGCATGGCCTTGCGGATGCCCTCATGGCCGTCGGCGGCGGTGAATACATGATAGGTGGGGCTCAGCAGGGTGCGGAGGTACTGGCGGATGTCGGCATTGTCGTCGATCACGAGCACGGCGGGCTTGGGATCGTCCTCAGCCAGTTCCTGCTCCTCGACGACTTCGGCCAACTCGCTCTCGACGAGCTGCGGGGTGAGCATAGAGGCGCGACGCTGCTCCACGTCGGCCAGCGACTCGATGAGCGGACGGACGGGCAAGGTGACGGTGAAAATGGTGCCGGTGCCGACGGGCTGGTTCTCGACGGCAATGGTGCCGCCATGCAGCTCGACGAAGCTTTTGACCAAGGCAAGGCCGAGGCCGGAGCCTTCGTGGTGGGCAGAGTCGATCTGGTAGAAGTTCTCGAAGATCTTCTGGATGTGCTCCACGTTGATGCCGGGGCCGGTGTCGGCGATGCGCATCACGATCTGAGATTTGTCATTTGATATTTTCTCGGACGAGAGTTCCACCGTGATATGGCCATTCTCAGGCGTGAACTTGAAGGCATTGCCCATCAGATTGAAGAAGATGCGCTCCAATTTGGCCAGATCAGCCATGGTGTAGTAGGGGGACGAGGAGGGGTTTGAGGGGTTCGAAGAGTTTGAGGGGGTCGAAGAGTTTGAGAGGTTCGAAGAGTTTGAGGGGTTCGAAGAGTTTGAGAGGGAACTTTCCAACACTTCAAACTTCTCATACTTTTCCAACCCTTCAAGCGTCAGCTTGATGTGCTTCTTGAACGCCAGGCCGCGGAAGGAGTCGAACCATTCCTGCACCGATTCCTGCATATCAACGGGCTGGAGGTTGAGTTCGAGCTTGCCGCTCTCGTACTTGCGGAAGTCGAGGATCTGGTTGACCAGGCGGAGCAGCACCTGCACGTTCTTGTGTGCCAGGTGGAGCAGGGACTGGATGGAGGCATCGGCATTCTCGGCCTGGGCCTTGGCCATCATCTGCTCGATGGGGCCGTTGATGAGGGTGAGCGGCGTGCGGAAGTCGTGCGACACGTTGGTGAAAAACATCAGCTTGGCCTTGGTAGCCTCTTCGAGCTGGGCGGAGAGGGTCTTGAGCTGCTCGTTCTGCGTCTCGAGCTGGTCGCGTTGCTCTTCGAGCTGATCACGCTGCTCCTTGAGCTGATCGCGCTGCTCCTTGAGAGTCTTTTGCTGACGGGCCAGACTCTCGTTGATCAGATTCTTGGCATAGTACTGGCGATAGAGCAGAATGATGAAGATGATGACGATGGCGAGGAAGGCCAGGAGCACGTAGAGCAGGGCCTGCTCAAGGTTGTGCTGCTGCCAGAAGTAATCGACGCGATCCTTGAGCATCATGACGGTGCCCACCTCGTGATCTACCTCCTTATATATATTATCCATCAGCGGGGCGGTGCTGGGGTCGATGAGGTAGGTGCTGAGCGACGTATTGCGCTCGAAAGGCTCGCCCTTCAGGATCTTGACCGCCGTCTGGATGATGATGTCACCACCGGTGGCATAGACGGCCGACACCTCGAGCTTGCCCTGCGTGATGGCCTCGATGCCGTTGCCTGGGCCCGTGAGGCCATCCACGCCCATGAAGATGATGTCGTGGCCAGGCATCAGGCGGTCGGCAGCATCACGGGCACCGATGGCCATGAGGTCGTTCTGTGCCAGCACCATGCGGACATCGGGGTGCTGCTGCAACATGCGTGTGGCCTCGGCCTCGGCCTGATCCTTGAACCAGTTGCCCACGCACTGCACCATCTCGTAGCGGTCGGCCTTGTCGCCCAACGCCTCGACAAAACCCTCATGACGAAGCACGGCTGGCGTGGAGCCTGGCAGACCGAGGATCTCGAGCACCTTGCCGCCCTCGGGCAGCATCATCTGGAGCGACTGCGCCATGAGTTGACCCACGGCGAGGTTGTCGCCACCCACAAAGGCGGTGTATTTGTCGCCCGTCACCTTGCGGTCGGCCACAATGACGGGGATGCCGGCATCGTAGGCTTTCGAGACGGCAGGCGTCTGGAACACGGCCTCATTGGGCGAAACCACCAGCAGATCGACACCCTCCTGGATGAAGTAGTCGATGTCCTGCACCTGCTGGGCATTGTCATCGTTGGCCGAACGTACTTCCAATGTGATTTCGGGATGGAAGAGCAGCTCGCGCTGCATCTCCTCGTTAAGCTTGGTGCGCCAGGCATCATCGCTACATTGCGACACACCGATATGGTAATGCGGCTCATCGCCCGCCCCCGGTTGACACGAGGACAGGAAGGATGCCACCATAAGCAGCGGCAATGCAAGGCGGATGAGCATCAGAATTGAGAAAGGCTTCATGGTTTCTTATGCGTGTTAATGTCAGCTGAGACAGTGTTATAGATTCTTCATCGAGAGCGACAAACGGCCGCGACGCAGATCGACCTCCTTGACCCTCACGGTGACGTGCTGGTGGAGCGACACCACGGTGTTGGGATCCTTGACATAGCGGTCGGCCATCTCCGACACGTGGACGAGACCCTGGGTGTGCACGCCCACATCGACAAAGGCACCGAAGTTGGTGATGTTGGTCACGATGCCAGGCAGCACCATGCCCTCGTGCACATCCTCCAGCGTCTTCACCTCGCTCGAGAAGCTGAACTCCTCGAGCTGCTGGCGCGGGTCACGTCCGGGCTTGTCGAGCTCACGCAGGATGTCCTCCAGCGTGGGCAGGCCGATGGTGGCGTTCACATACTGCTTGAGGTCGATGGCGGCACGCAGCTCGGGCTTGGCCAGCAGGTCGCTCACGGTGCAATGCTGATCACGGGCCATGCGCTCCACGATGGCATACGACTCGGGGTGCACGGCCGAATTGTCCAACGGGTTGTCGCCCCCGCTGATGCGCAGGAAGCCGGCACTCTGCTCGAAGGCCTTCGGACCCATGCGGGGCACCTCCATGAGCTGGCGGCGGTTGCGGAAGGCTCCGTGCTTGGCGCGATAATCCACAATGTTCTGTGCCAGCAGCGGGCCGAGGCCCGAGATGTAGGTGAGCAAATGCTTCGAGGCGGTGTTGACGTTCACACCCACCTTGTTCACACAGCTCTCCACCGTCTGGTCGAGGCTCTTCTTCAGTTCCTTCTGGTCCACGTCCTTCTGGTACTGGCCCACACCGATGGAGTTCGGATCGATCTTCACCAGCTCGGCCAGTGGATCCATCAGTCGGCGGCCAATCGAGACGGCGCCACGCACGGTGACGTCCTCGTCGGGGAACTCCTCGCGTGCCACCTTCGAGGCGCTGTAGATCGAAGCGCCATCCTCGCTCACCACAAACACCTGGATCCGTTCGCCGGGCTTGTCCGTGCGCTCCAGGTTAAGGCCCTTCACGAACTCCTCCGTCTCGCGGCTGGCGGTGCCGTTGCCGATCGAGATGGCCTCGATCTGGTAGCGCTGCAGCAATGCCTCGATGGTGTTCATGGCATCGATGAACTGGCTCTTGGGCGGATGCGGATAGATCACGTCGTGATGCAGCAGGTTGCCCTCGCGGTCGAGCACCACCACCTTGCAGCCGGTGCGGAAGCCGGGGTCGAGCGCCAGCACGCGCTTCTGGCCGAGGGGTGCCGACATCAGCAGCTGCTCCAGGTTGCGCACAAAGATGCGGATGGCCTCCTGGTCGGCCGTCTCCTTGCTTCCCTGCATGAACTCCGTCTCGATGCCCGGTGCCAGCAGGCGCTTGAACGAGTCGGTCACGGCATCGGCCACCAGCGGCGAGGCGGCCGAGCGGCTGCTCTTGACCAGCAGCGAGTTCAAGCGGTCGATGCACAGGGCCTCGTTGCCCGTGATGCTCAGGCGCAGATAGCCCTCGGCCTCACCACGGCGCATGGCCAGCAGTCGGTGGCTGGCGCAACGCTTCAGGGGCTCGTGCCAGTCGAAGTAGTCGCGGAACTTCTGCGCAGCCTGCTCGTCGGCCTCCGAGGTCTTGGCGCTCTTGACGCGCTTCGACGTGATCACGGCATCGAACTGAAAGTTGCGGCGCACGGTGTTGCGTGCCTGTTCGTTCTCGGCCACCATCTCGGCGATGATGTCCTGCGCGCCCTTCACGGCATCGTCGGCCGTGTCCACGCCCTTCTCCTTGTCGATGTACTGTGCCAGCTCGTGCTCCACATCCTGCTGCGTGGCGGGACGCTGCTTCACGTCGCCGGCCTGCGACATCAGGTACAGGGCCAGCGGCTCCAGCCCCTTCTCCCTGGCCACCTGGGCACGGGTGCGGCGCTTGGGCTTGTAGGGCAGGTAGATGTCCTCCAGGGCGGTGGCGTCCCAGCAGTCGTCGATGCGCTGCTGCAGCTCGGGCGTGAGCTTGCCCTGCTCGTCGATGGTGCCCAGTATGGTCACCTTGCGCTTCTGCAGTTCGCCCAGCCGCTCGTAGCGGTCGTGGATGGCGGCTATCTGCACCTCGTCGAGGCTGCCGGTGACCTCCTTGCGGTATCGGCTGATGAAGGGGATGGTGCAGCCGCTCTCGAGCAGATCGAGCGTGGCCTTCACCTGTCTTTCTGGTATGTTGAGTGCCTTGCTGACCAAGGCGGGGAAAATGTCGAGCATGGTGGTAAAACTTTTCAAACTCAAAAAAGGCTCTTTTTCGAACCAAATGCAGCGCAAAGATAGTACAAATAAATGGATAAATAAAATTTTTGGGCGAAAAATTTGGAAAGCTCAAGAAAAATCACGACTTTTGCACTCAGAAACCTTTATATAGACGCAGAAGAGTTCTTAACGCACAACATTTTCTATACTATCTTAAAAATTATCACATGATGAAGAAAGCACTATCCCTCATGGCAGTCTCTGCATTGTCCATGAACCTGATGGCTCAGTCCTTCACCGATGCCGCTGCCACTTTTACGTGGGCCGTGGGCAATGAGAAGGAGGCCTCTTTCGATGCCGAGCAGTTCGGCGCCATCGTCAACAAGACTACCACCGTATTCGGTTCCGACCTCACCATCGGCACCCGCAGTGACTATGCCGCCAACAGCGGCGTGGAGATGGTCACCATGATGCCTGGCACCAGCAATGCCGGTTGCGTGCCAACCGACATGGCAGAGTACGTGGTGAAGCTCAAGAAGGGCCTCACCCTCACCGTCAACAGCATCACCTACGACAACCTGAAGGACGGCACCGATGCCGCCTACTATTCATGGAGCTACACCGTGGATGGTGTGGAGAGCGAGCCCGAGCCAGTATTGGCCGAGAACATCCTGCGCAACAACGGCGCCAACGCCAGCACCGCCAGCCTGGGCCACACCTTCGAGATCAACGCCGAGGCATGCCAGACATTCACCTTCCGCATCTACATCTCGAACACCGCCAACAACAAGAAGCAGGCATTCTCCAACATCTGCATCAATGGCGTGATCAACGGCGAGCCACAGCCTCGTGCCTTCAAGGACTTCGAGCTCGACCTGCGCAACCGCGCTGAGAACGTTTCGGCCGACGAGGTTCCTGAGGGCGTTGTCATCGAGGGTTCAACCCGCAACGACATGCACGGCTACGACAACTTCAAGGCCACCATCCCTGTCGATGGCCCTGTACAGATCACCCTGGGCGGCTGCCAGTACAGCAACACCAGCGCCTACGTCTATAACGCAGCCGGTGAGCAGCTGGGCGAGATCGACGTGAAGTCATGCGGCTGCTACCACAACGGCGGCTCAGTCAACTGGGTTTACAACAGCGAGGAGGCCGACGTGCTCACCATCGTGGGCGGTCAATATACCCCATACATCGCAGCCAAGGGCTGTGACCTCATCCCAATGTGCACCGTGAAGTACTTCGACGTGGACGGCAAGACCCTGATCGGCGAAGAGGAGGTAGAGGGCAACTCAGCACTCGCTTACGCCTATGGTGCTGCTGACGTCACCGTGGCTGAGGGTCAGGCATTCCGTGGCTGGTTCAACAGCACCCAGGCCACCGCACTCAAGGTTGCCGAAGGAACTGCCATCCAGCAGGATCTCGACCTCTATGCCAAGGCAAGCGTCATCGAGGTTCCAACCAACACCACACGCTACGTCTATGAGCTCAACAAGCCATACTTCTATGTAGAGGATCACGAGGCCATCGACATGGACGGCTACTACCACGATGCACAGCACGGCTGGGCATTCAACGGCGGCCAGCACATCAGCCTCATGGTGGCTGGCAACGCTTACGTATCGTTGGGCAACTGCCGCTACTCTGCCGAGAGCCTTGCCACCGTCACCACCGCCGAGGGCGTAGTGATCGATGAGTTCCAGGTCAAGGCTGATGACAGCGCCGACGGTGCCGAGTACACCTTCTTCTACGAGGGCGATGCCACCACCCTGACCGTCACCTTCAGCGGCACCACCTACGTGCACAAGGTCGTAGTGGCCAACGTGCTCCAGGAGCTGGCCTTCAACGAGGCCACCGGCTACTATCACATCGCTTCGGGCGACGTAGGCAGCCTCCTGCTCGCCATCGCTGCTGCCAACAGCACCGGCAACGTTTGCATCTACCTCGAGGACGGCGTCTATGACATGGGCGAGACCGTGCTCACCACCATCTCGGGCAACAACATCTCGATTGTGGGTGAGTCAATGGAGGGCACCATCATCCGCAATGCCCCACTCGTTGAGAACGAGGGCATCGGCACCACCGCCACCCTCTACAACACCTCTGACGGCCTCTACCTGCAGGATCTCACCATCCAGAATGCCCTCGACTACTACAAGTCGGGCTCAGCCGGCCGCGCCGTCTGCCTCCAGGACAAGGGCAAGAACACCATCGCCAAGAACGTCAAAATGCTCTCTTATCAGGACACCTACTACTCAAATGCAGCCTCACGCTTCTACTGGGAGGATTGCGAGATTCACGGAACCGTCGATTACCTCTGCGGTGACGGCGATGTGGTTTACAACCGCGTGAAGCTCGTCAACGAGAGCCGCGCCAAGGACGTAGAGAGCGGCGACTGCACCGTCTGCGCTCCTTACACCTCGGCCAGCTGCCAGTGGGGCTACGTCTTCCTTGACTGCCAGATCGAGACCTTCTCTAAGTCATTCAACTTCGGTCGCTCATGGGGCGGTGAGTCAAAGGCTCAGTACCTGCGCACCATCGACCTCAGCGGCAAGCTCGTCGAGAGCCGCTTCACCGCTGCCGGCATGAACGTGGCTGCCTATCGCTTCAAGGAGTACATGACCATGGATGCCGAGGGCAATGTCACCACCCCAGAGTCGCACGTCATGAACTTCACCCACAGCACCGGCAACTACGAGTATGAGACCGTGATGACCGAAGAGGAGGCTGCACAGTACACCCTCGAAAACATCTGCGGCGAGTGGGCTCCTGACCAGACCGCTGCTCAGGTAGAGGCTACCATCGAGGACTTCACAGCTCCACAGGGTACCTACCTCGTGGATGGCGAGATCTACGTCAACGAGTTCCCTGCCGATGCACAGCTCGTACGCAAGGCCAACAGCCGTGGCGGTTTCGGTCCAGCCGTACAGTATGTAACTCCTGTTTCTATCGAGCAGGTAGAGGCTCCTGCCACCACCACCTCGGTAGTGTACAATATGTATGGTCAGCGCGTCAATGACGCCAAGGGCATCTGCATCATCAACGGCAAGAAGGTGATCAAGTAATCATTCGCTGCAACAAATAGAAATATGGGTGCGTCCGCTATGGATGCGCCCATATTTTATGTCGGAATAATCAAATGTAGAGATTACAAAATCGGAAGTTTGGCACGAAATGCACCGTAATTATCAATTATCATCTGCCGATTATCAACTTTTTTCGAAGAAAATAATTATCTTTGCACCCGCTTTCGACCAAGATGCAGCCTCCCGACTGAGGCTGGGGGAAGCAGGAACGAGGGACCGCTGGCAGGGACCCGAGGAGAGATCCGAAGGAAAACGCTACTTGTATATGCCCCTCCGCCCCGTGGAGCCAGAAAGGGTTCCGATAGTTATACTAACATTAATTATTAATTTTTCATTCCTAATTTACCATTATGGCAGATTTGATGAAGATTGCCGAAGAGGCATTCGCTACCGGCAAGCCAGCCTATGAGTTTCAGAGCGGTGACACCATCACCGTATCGTACAAGATCAAGGAGGGCAACAAGGAGCGTATCCAGCAGTACCGAGGCGTTGTGATCCGCATTAGCGGTCATGGTACCAAGAAGCGTTTCACCGTTCGCAAGATTTCTGACGGCGTAGGTGTAGAGCGTATTTTCCCAATGGAGTCGCCTTTCATTGAGAAGGTTGAGGTTAACAAGTTTGGCAAGGTTCGCCGCGCTAAGCTCTACTACCTCCGTAACCTCACCGGTAAGGCTGCCCGCATCAAGGACCGCAAGGTTGCCAAGTAATTTGGCTGCATTCCCTTTGGGGGACAAAAACAGAACCGCAATCCGAAGCAAACTTCGAGTTGCGGTTATTTTTGTCTATTCACTCGTCATCACCAGTGTCAGGAAGCTGATACGGATGTCGGGCACGGAAGCCCGAAGGGCATCGGAGGCTGCCATTATTGTGGAGCCAGTGGTAAGCACATCATCGACAATCAGAACGTGACGACCATGCAACCGTTCAGGATGACGCACGCAGAAACTATCATCGACATGACGAAGGCGTTCTTCTCTGCGCAAGCCGACCTGCGAGGTGGTGAATCGGCTCTTGACAAGGCATTCGTCTTCAACAGGCAGCTGCCACTCGCTGGCCAACTGTTCGGCAATGGCCATGCTCTGATTGTAGCCTCGCGAGAGCCTGCGCCGCCAATGGACGGGGATAGGAACGATGCAGTCCACGTCGTATGGCCAGAGGGAGGATGCTAGACGAAGCTCACGCAGGAAGATATGTGTGAGGTTGGCGTTGAGCCACGGCATTCCGTGGTATTTGGCCCTGCGGATCACCTCAGCTACTACACCCTGCGGAGAATAGTAGCAGAAACTGGTGCCATGCTCGTAGGGTACTCGGCCAAAGACGCGATGCTCGACGACGTTGTCGGGATGTTCTGCATGAATGCGTGGCAATGTCATCAGGCATCGCAGGCACACACTATCCTCTTCGGGCAATAGGCGTCGCCCACAGATGGGACACTTGCGCGGAAAAAGTATGTCGAGCAGATCACGGAACATGGGAAGGAGGGAATGAGGAGTGAAATAAAACACACCCCCGCTGCTACATGTGAATTGGGCAACGGGGGTGCTATTAGTATTCTCAGGCTCGAGGTTTAGAACTCGAGTGACTTGCGTGGAGCGTTGAATACTCGGTTGAAGTCATCACGGCTGCCGACCACGAGGTTCTCGAAGTCGCGCTGGCCGGTACCTGCCGGGATGAGGTGACCGCAGATGACGTTCTCCTTCATGCCCTCCAGGTAGTCGGTCTTGCCGAGGATGGCTGCCTCGTTGAGCACCTTGGTGGTCTCCTGGAACGAAGCGGCCGACATGAACGACTGGGTGCCGAGGGCAGCACGGGTGATACCCTGAAGCATCTGCTCGCAGGTAGCTGGCTGTGCATCGCGTGCATCGACGAGCTTCTTCTCGCGGCGCTTGAGCATGGAGTTCTCGTCGCGCAGACGGCGTGGCGAGACGATCATGCCTGGCTTGAGGTTCTGCGAGTCACCAGCCTTGGTAACCACCTTCATGCCCCAGATGCGATCGTTCTCGGCAGCGAACTCGAGCTTATCGACTACCTGATTCTCGAGGAAGTTGGTGTCGCCCGATGACTGTACGAGTACCTTGCGCATCATCTGGCGCACGATGACCTCGAAGTGCTTGTCGTTGATGGCTACGCCCTGCAGACGGTAAACGTCCTGCACCTGGTTGACGATGTACTCCTGCACGGCTGTCGGACCGAGGATGCGGAGGATATCGCCTGGGGTAACAGCACCATCCGAGAGTGGGTTGCCGGCACGCACATAGTCGTGCTCCTGAACGAGTACCTGACGGTTGAGTGGGATGAGGTACTTGCGCACATCGCCGAACTTGCCGGTGATAATGAGCTCGCGGTTACCACGACGGATCTTGCCGAAGGTGACCTCACCGTCGATCTCAGCCACAACGGCTGGGTTCGATGGGTTACGGGCCTCGAAGAGCTCGGTAACACGAGGCAGACCACCGGTAATATCGCCGGCCTTGCTGCTGGTACGGTTGATCTTGGCTACGATGGCACCAGGCTTCACCTCCTCCTCGTCGTTGAGCATGATGTGAGCGCCGAGTGGCAGAGTGTAGCTGGCCAGAACGTCGCCCTCAGCCGATACGATGTCGATGACTGGAGCCTTGGTACGGTCCTTCGACTCGATGACGATCTTATCCTCGAGGCCGGTATCGGGGTCGGTATCGACGGTGTAGGTGTCGCCCTCGATAACGTCGCGATAGGCAACCTTACCGAACTGCTCGTTGACGATAACGGCATTGAATGGGTCCCATTCGGTGATGACGTCGCCCTTCTTGACCTGAGTACCAGAGGCAACGAAGAGGGTCGAACCATAGCCGATGCTGGCCTGCTGGAGCACCATACCGGTGTTAGGATCCTCAATGCGCATCTCAGCCATACGGCTTACGACAACCTTGCTGACTGAGCCATCTTCCTGAGGAGCGTCGATGGTACGGAGCTCCTCGATGATGAGGTTACCATCGTAACCAGCCTTGAGGTTGTTGACAGCCACGGCGTTCGATGCAATACCACCGGCGTGGAAGGTACGGAGGGTAAGCTGGGTACCAGGCTCACCAATGGACTGTGCAGCGATAACGCCGACAGCCTCGCCCTTCTGAACCATGCGGTTGGTTGAGAGGTTACGGCCATAGCACTTGGCGCAGACACCGTGCTTCGACTCGCAGGTGAGTACGGAACGGATCTCGACAGCCTCGATTGGGCTATCCTCGATCTGGTCGGCAATGCGCTCGGTGATCTCCTCGCCAGCGGCGATGATGAGCTCGCCGGTGAGTGGGTGGATGATGTCGTGAACTGAGACACGGCCGAGGATACGCTCCTTGAGGGTGGCGATCACCTCGTCGTTGTTCTTGAGCTCGGTGCACATCAGGCCACGCAGGGTGCCGCAGTCCTCCTCGCGGATGATGACGTCGTGAGCCACGTCAACGAGACGACGGGTGAGGTAACCGGCATCGGCAGTCTTCAACGCAGTATCGGCCAGACCCTTACGGGCACCGTGGGTAGAGATGAAGTACTCGAGTGCCGACATGCCTTCCTTAAAGTTGGCGATAATTGGGTTCTCGATGATCTGAGCACCCTCGGCACCTGCCTTCTGAGGCTTGGCCATCAAACCACGCATACCTGAGAGCTGTGCAATCTGATCCTTCGAACCACGGGCGCCAGAGTCCATCATCATGTAGATGGCGTTGAAGCCGCGCTCTGCTTCGGTGAACTGCTGCATCAGAGTCTTGGTAAGCTTGGTGTTGGTGGCTGACCATACGTCGATGACCTTGTTGTAACGCTCGGTGTTGGTGATCCAACCATTGTTGTAGTCGTCCATAATCTGCTCGACCTCGTTGAGAGCGCCATCGATGATCTCTGGCTTCTCGGCAGGAACGAGCACATCGCCGAGGTTGAATGAAAGGCCGGCACGGAATGACTGGTAGTAGCCGAGGTTCTTCACATCGTCAAGGAAGTCGGCAGTACGTGGAATACCGCAGTACTTGATGACGTCGGTGATGACGCCACGCAGCGACTTCTTGGTGATAACCTTGTTGACGAAACCTACCTTGGCAGGCACCTTCTCGTTGAAGATGAGTCGGCCACATGAGGTCTCGACCATGCGCTTGACTGGCTTGCGGCCATTCTCGACATCCACGTCGTCAACCAGACAGTTGATCTTGGCCTGCATTGAGCAGCGACCCTCGTTCATGGCAATCATGGCCTCCTCTGGACCGTAGAAGGTCAGGCCCTCGCCCTTATCGTTCTCACGGATCTTGGTGATGTAGTACAGACCGAGAACCATGTCCTGAGAAGGCACGGTGATAGGAGCACCGTTGGCTGGGTTCAGGATGTTGTGCGAACCGAGCATGAGGATCTGTGCCTCGAGGATGGCAGCGTTGCCAAGTGGCAGGTGCACGGCCATCTGGTCACCGTCGAAGTCGGCGTTGAATGCGGTACATGCCAGTGGGTGAAGCTGGATGGCCTTACCCTCGATCATGCGAGGCTGGAATGCCTGGATACCGAGACGGTGAAGTGTAGGTGCACGGTTGAGGAGCACTGGGTGGCCCTTCATGACGAGCTCGAGGATGTCGAATACGACTGGCTCGCGCTTGTCAACGATCTTCTTGGCCGACTTCACGGTCTTGACAATGCCGCGCTCGATGAGCTTGCGGATGATGAATGGCTTGTACAATTCGGCAGCCATGAGCTTTGGCAGACCGCACTCGTTCATCTTGAGCTCAGGACCAACGACGATTACCGAACGTGCCGAGTAGTCAACACGCTTACCGAGGAGGTTCTGACGGAAGCGGCCCTGCTTGCCCTTGAGCGAGTCAGAGAGTGACTTCAATGGACGGTTGCTCTCGCTCTTGACGGCGCTTGACTTGCGCGAGTTGTCGAAGAGTGAATCGACAGCCTCCTGAAGCATACGCTTCTCATTGCGGAGGATCACCTCAGGAGCCTTGATCTCCATGAGGCGCTTCAAGCGGTTGTTGCGGATGATGACGCGACGATAGAGGTCGTTGACATCAGAGGTGGCGAAACGGCCACCGTCGAGTGGTACGAGTGGACGGAGCTCTGGTGGAACCACAGGAAGGATCTTCATGATCATCCACTCAGGCTTGTTGCGATCCTTTGAGGTGCGGAACTGCTCAACCACCTGGAGGCGCTTCAGGGCCTCGTTCTTGCGCTGTACAGAACCCTCCTGGCTGGCACGGTCGCGGAGCTCGTATGAGAGCGTATCGAGATCGACCTGCTGCAGGAGCTCGAGGATAGCCTCGGCACCCATCTTGGCGATGAACTTGTTTGGATCATCGTCTGGGAGCGACTGGTTCTTGTGACCAGCCTTCTCGATGGCCTCCATGTACTCGTCCTCCGAGAGGGTGTCGAGTCGCTGCAGGCCCTCGCTCTTCTCGAGTGGACCAGGCTGCAGGACAACGTAGCGCTCGTAGTAGATGACCGAGTCGAGCTTCTTGGTTGGCATGCCCAGGAGGTAGCCAATCTTGTTAGGGAGTGAGCGGAAGTACCAGATGTGGGCTACAGGAACCACCAGGTTGATGTGGCCACAACGCTCACGACGAACCTTCTTCTCAGTAACCTCTACACCACAACGCTCGCAGACACAGCCCTTGTAACGGATGCGCTTGTACTTGCCGCAATGGCACTCGTAGTCCTTGACAGGACCGAAGATGCGCTCGCAGAACAGGCCGTCACGCTCGGGCTTGTAGGTACGATAGTTGATGGTCTCAGGCTTGAGCACCTCACCGTATGAATTGTCAAGAATCTCCTCGGGCGAAGCCAAACCGATGTTGATCTTCGTGAAGGCAGTCTTCTTGTTGGTATTTTCTTTTCTAAAAGCCATAATCTTTTATGTTGTTATGTTGTTTTGTTATTGTGTTGTTTTGTTATCATGACACATTATATATAATATATAGGTAACATTTTAACAAAACAACATATTAACAATGCGAACATTAGTCCATCTTGATGCTTAAGCCGAGGCCCTTGAGCTCGTGGAGGAGCACGTTGAGAGACTCTGGCAGACCAGGAGTTGGCATGTTGTCACCCTTGACGATAGCCTCGTAGGTCTTGCTACGGCCGGTAACATCGTCAGACTTGACGGTGAGAACCTCCTGAAGTACGTGAGCTGCGCCGAATGCCTCGAGCGCCCAAACTTCCATCTCACCGAAACGCTGACCACCGAACTGAGCCTTACCACCCAGAGGCTGCTGGGTAATGAGTGAGTATGGGCCGATAGAACGTGCATGCATCTTGTCCTCAACCATGTGGCCGAGCTTCAGCATGTAGGTCACGCCCACGGTTGCCATCTGGTCGAATGGCTCGCCGGTGCCGCCATCGTAGAGCTGGGTCTTTCCATAGCGTGGCAGACCAGCCTTGTCAGTCCAGGCGTTGAGCTCATCGAGCGAAGCACCGTCGAAGATTGGGGTTGCGAAGTGCTCGCCCAACTCACGGCCTGCCCAGCCAAGAACGGCCTCGAAGATCTGGCCCAGGTTCATTCGTGAAGGCACACCAAGTGGGTTCAATACGATATCCACCGGACGACCATCAGCGGTGAATGGCATATCCTCGTCGCGAACAACCTTGGAAACGATACCCTTATTACCGTGACGACCTGCCATCTTATCACCTACGCCGATCTTACGCTTCTTGGCAATATATACCTTAGCGAGCTTGATGATGCCTGATGGCAATTCATCGCCGATCGAGATGTCGAACTTCTTGCGCTGCAGCTTGGCATTGATCTCCTTGCTCTTGCGCAGGTAGTTCATGATGGTGGCCTTGATGAGCTCGTTGGTGTGCTCATCCTCAGTCCACTTCTGGAGCATTACCGAACGGTAGTCGAGTTGCATGAGAGCAGGCACGGTGAATGGCTGACCCTTGGAAATGACCTCGATGCCCAAGAAGTCCTTCACGCCCTGGCTGTTCTTGCCCTCGGTAAGGGTCATCAGCTTCTCGACGAGCTTCTTGAGCAGCTCATCCTGCATAGCCTGATACTCCTCCTCGATCAATGGCATCTTGGCCTTCTCTGCCTTCTTCTGGTTGCGATCCTTGACGGCACGGCTGTAGAGAGCGGTGTCGATAACCACACCGTGGAGCGATGGATTGGCCTTGAGTGAAGCATCCTTCACATCGCCTGCCTTGTCACCGAAGATGGCACGAAGCAACTTCTCTTCAGGAGTTGGATCAGACTCACCCTTAGGAGTGATCTTACCAATCATGATGTCGCCTGGCTCGATCATGGCACCAACGCGAACGATGCCACGCTCGTCGAGGTCCTTGGTTGCCTCCTCGCTGACATTTGGAATGTCGGCGGTGAGCTCCTCCATACCGCGCTTGGTCTCGCGCACCTCAAGAGTGTACTCGTCCACGTGTACTGAAGTAAGGATATCCTCACGTACGATGCGCTCCGACAGCACGATAGCATCCTCGTAGTTGTAACCCTTCCATGGCATGTAAGCCACCTTGAGGTTCTTACCGATGGCCAACTCGCCACGCTCGGTTGAGTAACCCTTAGTCAGGATGTCGCCAGCCTTTACCTTCTGGCCCTTCTTGCAGGCAGGCTGCAGGTCGTAGGTGGTTGACTGGTTGGTCTTGCGCCACTTAGGCAGGAAGTACTCCTTCACAGGCTCCTCGAATGCGCAGAACTCCTCCTCCTCGGTACGCTCATAGCGAACCTTGATTACGGTAGCGTCAACGAACTCAACAACGCCATTGCCCTCGGCAATGATCTGGGTGCGGCTGTCACGGATCAACTGCTCCTCGATGCCGGTACCTACGATAGGTGCTTCACAGGTCATCAATGGTACGGCCTGGCGCATCATGTTCGATCCCATGAGTGCACGGTGGGCATCATCATGCTCAAGGAATGGAATCAGGGCAGCAGCAATAGAGGCGATCTGGTTAGGAGCTACGTCCACGAGGTCAACCTGCTCAGGCGAAACCTTAGGGAAGTCGGCGCCTTCACGCACGATGACTGACTTCTCAAGGAACTTGCCGTTCCTGTTGATTGGGGCGGTTGACTCAGCGATGAGCTTGCCCTCCTCAGTCTCGGCTGACATCCATTCAACGCCAGCGTCAGTGAGATCAACGACACCGTTGTTTACCTTGCGGTAGGGAGTCTCGATGAAGCCGAGGTCATTCACCTTGGCATAGACGCACATTGAAGAGATCAAACCGATGTTAGGACCTTCAGGGCTCTCGATAGGACACAGACGACCGTAGTGGGTGTAGTGTACGTCTCGAACCTCGAAGCCTGCACGCTCACGCGAAAGACCGCCAGGACCCAGGGCCGACATACGGCGCTTGTGGGTGATCTCGGCCAATGGGTTGGTCTGATCCATGAACTGGCTCAGCGCGTTGGTGCCGAAGTATGAGTTGATAACGCTCGAGATGGTCTTGGCGTTGATCAGGTCAACAGGTGAGAAGTCCTCGTTGTCACGCACGTTCATACGCTCACGGATGGTGCGGCTCATACGGGCCAGACCGATGCCGAACTGGTTGTAGAGCTGCTCGCCTACGGTGCGTACACGACGGTTTGAGAGGTGGTCGATATCATCGACATCAGCCTTCGAGTTGGTGAGCTCGATGAGGTACTTGATGATCTCGGTCATATCCTCCTTGGTGAGGACACGGGTCTCAATAGGAGTCTGCAGGCCGAACTTCTTGTTGATACGATAGCGGCCTACCTCGCCGAGGTCATAACGCTTGTCGCTGAAGAAGAGGTTCTGGATCACCTCGCGAGCCGAGGTGTCATCGGCAGGCTCAGCGTTGCGAAGCTGGCGGTAGATGTAGATGACTGCCTCCTTCTCTGAGTTAGATGGGTCCTTCTGCAGGGTGTTGTAGATGATGGCGAAATCGTCGAGCTTGGCATCCTCACGCTGGAGCAGAACAGTCTCTGCGCCGCTGCTGAGGATCAGCTGAGCCTTCTCGTCGTCAAGGATTACGTCACGATCAACGAGCACTTCGTTACGCTCGATGGTTACAACCTCTCCGGTATCCTCATCGACGAAATCCTCAACCCAAGACTTCAATACACGAGCAGCGAGCTTACGGCCAATAGAAGCCTGCATCGTCTCCTCGCTTACCTCAACGGTTTCTGCAAGGTTGAAGATCTGGAGAATATCCTTGTCGCTCTCATAACCGATGGCACGGAGCAGGGTGGTTACTGGCAACTTCTTCTTACGGTCGATGTAAGCATACATGACGTTATTGATGTCAGTAGCGAACTCGATCCATGTACCCTTGAATGGGATGATACGGGCTGAATAGAGCTTGGTTCCGTTTGAGTGGAGGCTCTGGCCGAAGAAAACACCAGGCGAACGATGCAGCTGGCTAACAACTACACGCTCTGCACCATTGATCACGAAAGTACCCTGAGGAGTCATGTAAGGAATCTGACCGAGGTAAACATCCATCACCTTGGTTGAGAAATCCTCATGATCAGGGTCGGTACAATAGAGCTTCAACTTAGCCTTGAGGGGTACGTTGTAGGTCAAGCCACGGAGCAGACACTCCTCGATCGTGTAGCGAGGTGGATCTACAAAGTAGTCAAGGAACTCAAGCACGTAGTTGTTACGAGTATCGGCGATAGGGAAGTTCTCTGCAAAGACCTTGTAGAGGCCTTCGTTTCTGCGCTCCTCTGGAGGAGTATCCAGCTGAAGGAAGTCATGGAAAGACTTGAGCTGAATGTCCAGGAAGTCAGGATATGCAAGAGGTGCCTTCGTCGAAGAGAAATTCACTCTTGGTTTTCTTGTTCCAGATAAATTTTTAGTCATATTCTAGTGACTTTAGGCGGCAGCGGACTGCCACATTAAAGAAAAAGCGATTTTTCCGTTTAAAATGAAAGCTGTGTATTACAAATATTGAAACAAATTCATAAAACTGTTCCCCTATAGACACAGCGAGAAAGGACGCGAAACGTGCCCTTTCAAGACTTTTTTATGGTCTGCAGCCTCTGCATTCCAACCCGGGAACTCGGTAGAAGCCGGTCGATCCACGGGAAAAAGAAAAATTGTGCGTCTTTATCCGACCTGGATAAAAACGTAAAAAGGGTTTAGGCCCCTAAAAGTGTCGGGACCTAAACCTAAAGGTGTGATTGAGTAAGGATTACTTGAGCTCAACAACAGCACCAGCCTCCTCAAGAGCCTTCTTGAGAGCCTCAGCCTCTGCCTTAGAGAGCTTCTCCTTAACGGTGCTAGGAGCGCCGTCAACGAGCTCCTTAGCCTCCTTAAGGCCAAGACCGCAAACCTCCTTAACAGCCTTAACGACCTGGAGCTTCTGAGCACCTGCCTCCTTGAGAACTACGTCGAACTCAGTCTTCTCCTCAGCGGCAGCAGCGCCACCCTCTGCTGGAGCAGCAGCAACAGCAACAGCTGCAGCAGCTGGCTCGATACCATACTCATCCTTCAAAATCTGTGCGAGTTCGTTTACTTCCTTAACGGTGAGGTTAACCAACTCCTCTGCGAGAACTTTCAAATCTGCCATAATTGTAAATTTTTAAAATTATTATTATTTTATTATTATATCAATTGTGTGACCTGCCTATTCGAAACACGCATCGCATTACGCGGCTTCTCGGACGGCATGTCGTGATCCGATTACTCTGGACGCTCGCCCAGGGTCTTGAGAACACCGTGGATGGTGTTGGCGCCGCTCTGCAGGGCAGAGATAACGTTCTTTGCAGGAGACTGCAGAAGAGCGATAACATCGGCGATGAGTTCGTTCTTGCTCTTGATTGCAACGAGAGTTTCGAGTGAGTCTGCACCATAGCAGCACTCCTCAACGTATGCGCCCTTGAGACCTACGATCTGCTCCTTCTTATTGAGAGACTTGATCAGCTTAGCTGGTACGTTACCAGTGTTCGAGAACATGATAGCTGAGGTGCCCTTGAATGCCGAAGCAATAGAGCTTACGTCAACACCCTTGTTCTCAAGAGCCTTCAAGAAGAGATTGTTCTTAACCATCACGAGCTTAACCTCCTGCTTGAAGCACTCGCGACGGAGAGCGCCAGTCTTCTCGGCATTGAGGCCCTCGATATTGGTTACATAGAAGTGAGCATACTCAGAAACAAGAGCTTCGAGCTTCTCAATATTAAGGACTTTATCTTCTTTCTTCATAATTCAATTTTTTTTGGCGGCGCGTATGCGCTAAAATGTGTATTATATTATAGCGCTATGGGCGCCTTAAAAATTTATTATTCAGCTACTGACTTGGTGTCGACCTTGATGCCGGCACTCATGGTGCTTGAAAGGAAAATGCTCTTAATATAAGTACCCTTTGCAGTAGCTGGCTTCAACTTGATGATAGTAGAGATAAACTCCTTAGCATTCTGCTGGATAGCCTCAGGGGTGAAGCTTACCTTGCCGATAGAGGTGTGTACGATACCACCCTTATCAACCTTGAAGTCAATCTTACCCTGCTTAACCTCCTTAACGGCCTTAGCAACGTCCATGGTAACAGTGCCAGACTTTGGGTTTGGCATCAAACCACGAGGACCGAGGATACGACCGAGAGGGCCAAGCTTGCCCATGCAGGCAGGCTGAGTAATGATTACGTCAATGTCGGTCCAGCCCTCCTTGATCTTCTGGAGGTACTCGTCAAGACCAGCATAGTCAGCACCAGCTGCGAGAGCAGCAGCCTCCTGATCAGAAGTACAGAGAGCAAGAACGCGAACGGTCTTACCAGTACCATTAGGAAGAGATACGGTGCCACGTACCATCTGATTAGCCTTACGAGGGTCAACACCCAGACGGATGTCGATATCGACAGAGGCGTCGAACTTAGTATAAGTGATTTCCTTTACGAGAGCTGAAGCCTCAGCCAAAGTATAAGCCTTACCTGCTTCAATCTTAGCAGCGGCGGCCTTCTGATTCTTAGTAAGTTTTGCCATTGTTAGTTTGAAGTTTTAAGGATTATAATTCTGGCTTCTCGCCGGTTACAGTGATACCCATACTGCGAGCAGTACCTGCGATGACAGACATTGCAGATGCTACGGTGAAGCAGTTGAGGTCTTGGAGCTTGTCTTCGGCGATAGCCTTGACCTGATCCCAAGTTACAGAACCAACCTTCTTACGGTTAGGCTCAGCAGAACCGCTCTTCAACTTAGCGGCCTCGAGGAGCTGAACAGCTGCTGGTGGAGTCTTGATAACGAAATCGTAAGACTTGTCAGTGTAGTAGGTGATCACTACTGGGAGCACCTTACCTGCCTTGTCCTGAGTACGAGCGTTGAACTCCTTGCAGAAGGCCATGATGTTGATACCCTTAGAACCAAGGGCAGGACCTACTGGAGGTGCTGGGTTTGCAGCACCACCCTTAATCTGCAGCTTAATCAGTCCACCAATTTCTTTTGCCATTGTGGAAAAATTGTGTTGTGCTGACTGCGTTCCAACCGGGAATGATGAATGCCGTAGCATTCTCCCTCGCGCCACATCAGCGGTTAATATATGTCTGAGTCAGTCAAACAGGATTGCTTCTCCTCCGGCGTAACAGGCTGCTCACGCAGCGGTAGGCTCATCTACCTCCGGAACCAGTACAAACTCCCTTCTGAATCAGGCTTCCTTAATCACCTGGTCAAAGTTGAGCTCAAGTGGGGTCTTGCGACCGAAGATCTTGACGCTAACCTTAAGTTTCTTCTTTTCGTTCGATACCTCCTCAATCAAGCCATCGAAATCCTTGAAAGGACCATCGTTGACCTTGATTGTCTCGCCAACGAGATAGGTAACTTCTGCAGATTCAGCAGTCTCAACCTTCTCATCAACATGACCGAGCATTGCCTCAATCTGATCATCTGGCAGTGGCTCTGGCTTCTTGGTCACACGGCCCATGAGGAAGTTAACCACATTGGTCGTATTGGCCAACTGCGCCTGAACTTCACCCACGAGCTTGCAACGCACAAAGACATAACCCGAGAAAAGCACCTTTTCCTTGACGTCCTTCTTGTTGCCCTTCTGAGAAACAACCTTCTCAGTAGGAACGACTACCTGCTCGACGTTGCCATTGAAGTCGCCATTCTTGATTTCTGCATCAAGAAGCTCCTTCACCTTCAACTCCTTGCCGCTAATCGCACGGAGACAATACCATCTGAACTCTGCTGCCATAATCTTGATATTTTAATCTGATTACTTATTCCTAACAACTAAGATTAGAAACGAACAGCACCTGTGTAGATAAGAGGCATCAGGATATTACCGAAAGCCACATCCATAACCAGAATTACGAGAGCGATAATCACGGAAGCGGACAAAACGACTACCGAGCTATTCATAACCTCTGTACGGCTGGGCCAAGAAACCTTATTAACCAGTTCGGAATAAGATTCTTTTACGCTATTGCTTAATTTTTGAAAGAATTTCTTCATTGTCTTTATTATTTTTTAGCACGGGTGGTAAGGTTCGAACTCACGACACCTGGTTTTGGAGACCAGTGCTCTACCGACTGAGCTACACCCGTAGAAAGATTGGACAATTTGACAATCATAAGCCAGAATTGTCCAATCTGTTTATTGATTACTCAAGATTAGAGAATCTCAGTGATCTGGCCAGAACCTACGGTGCGACCACCCTCACGGATAGCGAACTGAAGACCCTGTGACATAGCAACTGGGGTAATCAAGGTAACGTCGATGGTTACGTGATCGCCAGGCATTACCATCTCAACACCCTCTGGGAGCATGATCTCGCCAGTAACGTCCATGGTGCGGAGATAGAACTGTGGACGATAGTGGTTGTGGAATGGAGTGTGACGGCCACCCTCCTCCTTCTTAAGGACGTAGATCTGAGCCTTGAAGTGATCGTGTGGGGTAACGCTGTTTGGCTTGCAGAGAACCATACCACGCTTAACCTCCTGCTTGTCGATACCACGGAGGAGAAGACCAACGTTATCACCAGCCTCACCCTGATCGAGGAGCTTACGGAACATCTCAACGCCGGTAACAACGGTGAGCTTGTCAGCGCCGAGGCCGAGGAGCTGTACCTGATCACCAACGTGAACGACACCAGTCTCGATACGGCCGGTAGCAACAGTACCACGACCAGTGATTGAGAAGATGTCCTCGATTGGCATGAGGAAGTCCTTGTCAAGAGCACGTGGAGGCAGCTGGATCC
>JAZQPJ010000034.1:0-84544 GCA_045628525.1 Bacteroidales bacterium | reverse complement strand
CCATTCTGTCGTGAATGTCTTTCAGCCAGTCTTTTTTCATCGTTGATGGTCTTTACTATTTCTGAATCGGGTTATCTTCTCTGCCAGCATGGCTTTAGCATGATGCAGTTGCGATGCGGACGAACTCTCTTTGATGCCAAGCATCTGCGCAATCTCTCGGTGACTTTTTCCTTCTATTACGAAAAGGTTGAACACCGTTCGGTAGCCATCGGGGAGCGACCGGATCATCTGGTAGATGACATCGGTCGGAACACCCTCAGTGTCTGGATCATCGTCGGGTATGTCGAGTTCTTCATCGCTAATCTCTACCAGTTCGAGGCTCTTGTTCTGTTTCAGCCATTTAAGCGATTCGTTCAGTGTGATTCGGCTCATCCAGGCTTTGAGCGATCCTTCTCCCTGATAGTTGAACGTCCCTATCGAACTGAATATCCTGAGGAATGATTCCTGTAGCACATCTTTCAGATCTTCGTCATTCGAGATGTAGCGCGAACAGACAGCAGCGAGGTACCTGACATACTGCTTGTACATCAGGTGCCTTGCTTCTGCATCGCCTATTTTGATCAGGCGAAGCAGTTCTTTCTCGCTGTTCTTTGAGATATTCATCCTGAATAGGGACGAAACGTCGCAGTTAAGGTTGTTATTTTACGCTCCGAGAATACTCGACTGCATCTGCAATGTTGCTGCGGGTATCCATTGGCTTTGACTTTAACTCAAACTCAGTTTTCTTTGAGCCGCTGAATGAGTTCCAGCGAAGTGTGAATTTCACCTTCTCTTTGTCTGCATCCTTCAGGAGCTCACGCAGATTGAAGGCAATGAGCGCATCGCCCATCTGGATAGGTGAGTCGCCATTGGCATCATGACGTAGTTCCACCTCGTATGGGTTCTCAGGGTTGACACCCGTCAGGAGATTGAGGTAATGCACCTTATTATTATATCCCCATCGTGTGCGGACACGGAGGGTAAGGTAGCCGTCTTCCGCCACAGTGACCCAATCGTTGACAATCTCCACAGGATCATTTCCGTAGGTAGCGTTGTTCTTATCGCCCAAAGAGGGGACGGTCATCTTGGTGCGGATGCTGTCGATCCAGTTGATGTGGACACTCTGGTCAATACACGAGATATGGGCGCTCGAATATTTATCATACTTTCCCTCTACTTTTTTATAGTTGACCAACGCGCGCACCTCCTTGTCACCGAAAGGAGACTTGGTCATATTGGCTGGCTGCAGACGGGTAGAGTCATCGAGTTGCAGGAAGAATGAGTCAGCAGTAGGCTTCACGGTCACTAATGCGGTTGGGCGGAAAGATACCTCGTTATCGTTGTCATCAAGATCGCATGATGAGAACATAGAGGTGGCCATAGCCAAGAGGATCACAGAAAGTTTTGTTGTCAGTTTCTTGTTCATTTTGTTAATAGTTTTTTGATTTGTTGTTTACCCATTAAATCGCAACAAAGGCAAAACCTTGCATGAAAAAGATAGATTTTAACATTTATTGATAAAAGAATAAAGCTGGCTTCTCGAAAGAAACCAGCTTCGGTGAAAAATTGACTGCAAATGCAGCAGTTTAACCCATTGAGGGATAGAGGACAACTGGGATTTAAGCCTCAGTGATAGCCTCGTTAGGACAGGTAGCCTCACAAGCGCCGCAGTCGATGCAAGCATCAGCGTCGATAGTGTAAACATCACCCTCCTTGATTGCCTCTACAGGGCATTCACCGATACAAGAGCCGCAAGCAACGCACTTGTCGGCAGCAATAACACGTGCCATAGTTGTAAAAAAGTTTTAGAATAAAAAATTAGTACTAATAGTGTCTGTTAAGACGGTGCAAAAGTAGTCTTAATTTTTGAATAAAACAAGTGTTTTTACAAAAAATAACGAAAAACGGGGCTGAAAACGCATTTTTTGCATCGGGATTGCACACTTATTGGAAGAAAAGAGTTATATTTGCAGTGTTGAAAACGATATTTCTTGACGATTATGATCAGTTTTGTTATTGCGTTATTGGTGCTTGTCGTGGGCTATCTCACCTATGGCAAGTTTGTGAGCCGTGAGTTTGGCGCCGATGCCCAGAGGCAGACGCCGTGCTATACGGATGGCGACGGCATCGACTTCATCCCGATGCCTACGTGGAAGGTCTATATGATTCAGTTCCTCAACATCGCGGGTCTGGGCCCCATCTTCGGTGCCATCATGGGTGCCAAGTTCGGCACAGCCTCGTATCTGTGGATCGTGCTTGGTACGATCTTTGCCGGTGCGGTGCACGACTATCTGGGTGCAATGATCTCGCTACGCATGAAGGGTGCCTCGCTGCCCGAAATCATCGGCTTCTTCCTGGGACGACGTGCACGTGCCGCCATGGGCCTTTTCATCTCGGTGCTGATGATTCTGGTAGCTGCTGTCTTCATCAGCGGTCCAGCCGAACTGCTGGGCAGCATGACTGCTGGCTGGGGCATTGATTCTTTTGTATGGATCGGCATCATATTTATATATTATGTGATCGCCACACTTTGCCCGGTAGATAAGATCATCGGCCGCATCTATCCCTTCTTTGCCTTCTGCCTGATCTTTATGGCTATCGGCATCCTGGGATATCTGATCATAGTTCGACCAGCCCTGCCTGAGATCTGGGAGTCGGAATTCTTTGTCAATAAAACGTGGGAGAAGAATGCGGTGTTCCCGATGATGTTCATTTCGATAGCCTGTGGCGCTATCAGTGGTTTCCATGCCACCCAGTCGCCACTCATGGCACGATGCATTAAGAGCGAGGCGATGGGTCGTCGCTGCTTCTATGGCGCGATGGTGACGGAGGGCGTGGTCGCTCTGATCTGGGCTGCCGCTGCTACCTGTTTCTTCCAGGAGAACGGTGTCGTGAACGAGGCTACAGGTAAGTCCTTCACTGGTGCATACGTGGCTTCGACAGTATGTAACAACTGGCTCGGTGTAGTAGGCGGCATCCTGGCTACGTTGGGTATTGCTGTGGCACCAATCACAACTGGCGATACTGCTTTGCGCAGCGGTCGATTGATTATTGCTGACTTCTTTAAGGTGGAGCAGCAGACGATGAAGAAACGCCTCTTCATAGCCATTCCGATGTTTATTCTCACTTCAGCAGTTCTTCTCTGGAGCATTGAGGACAAGAATGGCTTCAACATCCTCTGGCGTTACTTTGCATGGTGCAATCAGGCACTTTCGGTATTTACACTCTGGGCCATCACTGTCTATTTCCTTCGCGAAAAGAAGCGCTGGTGGATTACCTTCATTCCTGCCGTCTTTATGACTTGTGTGTGCAGCAGCTACCTCCTGGTGGCTCCTGAGGGCTTTGCCTTGGATACGCGACTGGGTGTATCGATCAGCGTCATTGTCTCAGTCTTCATCTCTATAGCAACGCTGATGGGTCACTTCAAGCATGTGAAACAGAACAGGGTGTATCCTTCTTTGGAAGGGTAGATTTTTTTAGGGGAGTGAAAGAGGAGTGAAAGGGTAGTGAAAGGGACGATACCTACGCCTGCCAATCACTTTTTGCAGCTTTCGACCACTGACACATTCGTCCCTTTCACTCCCCTTTCACTCCCCTTAATACTCTTAAAACCCTTAAAACCCTAAAACCCTAAAACAAACATGATTACTTTCTCATTTGCCCTCCTTTGCCTGCTCCTCGGCTACCTCATCTATGGCAGCGTCGTGGAGCGAGTGTTCGGCCCTAACCGCGAAAATCAGATGCCATGCTACGAGAAGCAGGATGGTGTCGATTACATGCCCATGAAGCCCTGGCGCGTGTATCTGGTGCAGTTTCTCAACATTGCGGGCACGGGTCCCATCTTCGGTGCCATCATGGGCATATTGTTCGGACCTGCTGCTTATCTGTGGATCGTGCTGGGCTGCATCTTCGCTGGTTCGGTACACGACTACATGAGCGGCATGATATGCGTCAGGAAGGGTGGCGTGTCGTTGCCTGAGATCGTGGGCGATGAGTTGGGCAAGGGGATGCGCCTGTTCATGCGCGTGTTCAGCCCTGTGCTGCTCGTGCTGGCGGGCACGGTGTTCGTCACCACGCCGGCTGCCCTGCTCGAGAATATGGCTCCGCTGGGCAACGCCTGGGCATGGGTCACGATCATCTTCCTATATTACATTCTGGCCACGCTGCTGCCTATCGACAAACTCATCGGCAAGGTCTATCCCATCTTCGGTTGCGCGCTGCTGATCATGGCGGCTGGACTGCTGTTCCATATCTATTATAGCGAGGGTCATGTGCCGGAGATTACTGAAGCACCGTTTGTGTCGCACAGTCCTAAGGATCTGCCGCTATTCCCGATGCTCTGCATCACCATTGCCTGCGGTGCCATTTCGGGCTTCCACGGCACGCAGTCGCCACTCATGGCTCGCTGCATGACCAACGAGAAGTATGGCCGCCCCATCTTTTATGGCGCCATGATCTCGGAGGGTGTGGTGGCACTTGTATGGGCTGCTGCAGCCATTAAGTTTGCCGACACTTTGCCTGGTGAGGGAACTGCATATCAGAAGCTTGCTGCCATGGGCAATCCATCGGTGGTTGTAAGCACCGTCTGCTCAACATGGATGGGTACCGTGGGTGCTATCTTGGCTGTGCTGGGCGTTGTCGCAGCTCCGATCACTTCGGGCGATACCTGTTTCCGCAGCGCCCGACTGATTGCTGCTGACGTGTTCGGCATCTCACAGAAGACGCTGGCCAAGCGCCTGCTCCTCTGCCTGCCGCTCTTTGCCATCAGCTGCTGCCTGCTGTTCCTCGACTTCGACGTGCTCTGGCGCTACTTCGCCTGGACCAACCAGACTCTCGCCTGCATCACCCTCTGGGCAGCCACCGTATGGCTCGACAAGCGCCAGAAGAACTACTGGATCACCTTCATCCCAGCCGTGTTCATGACCTGCGTCTGCACATCGTACATCCTCGTGGCCAAGGAGGGCTTCCAGATCGACTATCACACCGGATTGTACATTGGCATGAGCGTGGCATCAGCTTCATTCGGCGCTTATCTGGGATCGCACTTGAAAAGAAAGAACTAAGATATACTCTCAGCCTTGCCCAACGAACTTGTCTATATCAAAGGCATCGGCCCGAAAAGGGCGGAGCTCCTGGAGACGGAATGCAATGTGCATTCGCTCGAGGAGCTGCTGAGCTATTTCCCTTACCGATATATTGACAAGTCGAAGGTGTATCGCGTGTGCGACATCCCCGCAATGGATCCCTGCCCGGGTAGCGGGTCGCTGTTGCCATACATCCTGCTGAAAGGCCACTTCACGCTCTTCACCGAAGAGGGCATCGGCAAGAAGGGCCCGCAGCATCACCTGAAGGCCGTCTTTACCGACGGCACAGGCATGATCGAGTGCATCTGGTTCAACGGCATCAGCTACGTGAAGGAAGGCGTGCAGCAGGGACGCGAATACCTGCTCTTCGGCCAGCCCAAGGAGTTCAACCGCACCTATAGCATCGCGCACCCCGAGCTCGACGTGGTGAAGCCCGACGACGATCCCGACGCCAAGGCCGGACTGTACGGCATGTATAGCACCACCGAGAAGATGAAGCGCATGGGTATGAATTCCAAGACCATACAGCGCATCGTGCTCGGTTATCTGCAGCGCCACATCGAGCCCTTCACCGAGACGCTGCCCGCCTACATCGTGGAACAGCAGCACCTCATGCCCTACAACCAGGCCATCCGTCAGATCCACTTCCCCGCCAATTCGGACAAACTGCGCAACGCCCAGCTGCGCCTTAAGTTCGAGGAGCTCTTCTACCTGCAGCTCTACCTGATCCGATCATTCAAGTCGCGCCACGCGGCCAATGGCGGCTTCACCTTCGAGCGCATTGCCGACTACTTCAACCGCTTCTATCGCGAGTGCATCCCCTTCGAGCTCACCGGTGCCCAGAAACGCGTGCTCAAGGAGATACGCCAGGACGTGGGCAGCGGCCGCCAGATGAACCGCCTGCTGCAGGGCGACGTGGGCTCGGGCAAGACCATGGTGGCCACCCTCACCATGCTCATGGCGCTGGACAACGGCTTCCAGGCCTGCCTCATGGCACCCACCGAGATCCTGGCCACGCAACACTACGAGAGCCTGGCACCACAGTTAGAACGAGTGGGCATCAATGCCGCCCTGCTCACCGGCAGCACGCCGAAGAAGAAGCGCGAGCGCATACACGAACAGCTGCAGTCGGGCGAGCTGCACATCCTCATCGGCACACATGCCCTGATCGAGCCCGACGTACGCTTCCGCAACCTCGGCATGGTAGTGATCGACGAGCAGCACCGCTTCGGCGTGGAGCAGCGAAGCAAGCTCTGGCAGAAGAACTTCCGTCCGCCGCATGTGTTGGTGATGACAGCCACACCCATACCGCGCACTTTGGCCATGACCGTGTATGGCGATCTGGACGTGAGCGTCATCGACGAGCTGCCCCCAGGCCGCAAGCCCATCCAGACCCTGCATCGCTGGAACGGAAACCGCCTCGGCCTGATCCGCGCCATCCGTGGCGAGCTTGACAAGGGACATCAGGCCTACATCGTCTATCCCCTCGTGGCCGAGAACGAGAAGCTCGACCTCAAGGCCGTGGAACAGGGATTCCTCGACATGCAGCAGGCCTTCGGCCCTGAGTACCACGTAGCCATGGTGCACGGCAAGATGAAGCCCAAGGAGAAGGATGCCGCCATGCAGCGCTTTGCCTCGAACCAGGCACAGGTGCTCGTGGCCACCACGGTCATCGAGGTGGGCGTCAACGTGCCCAATGCCTCGGTGATGGTCATCGAGAATGCCGAGCGCTTCGGCCTCAGCCAGTTGCATCAGCTGCGCGGACGTGTGGGACGCGGTGCCGAACAGTCCTACTGCGTGCTTGTGACCAATGACAAGATCGGCAACGAGACACGCCAACGCATCGACGTGATGTGCCGCACCACCGACGGCTTCAAGATTGCCGAGGCCGACCTGCGGCTGCGTGGTCCCGGCGATCTGGAGGGCACCCAGCAGTCGGGCCTTGCCTTCGACCTCAAGATCTCGTCACTCGCCAAGGACGGTCAGATCCTCGAACTGGCGCGCAACTGGGCAAAGCGCGTTCTCGAAGCAGACCCCTTGCTGGAGTCGCCCCAGAACGCGCTTATCCGTCGCCGCATGTCGGTGTTGTTTGCCGGCAGGGTCGATTGGTCGATGATCAGTTGATTTCCCTCCTACTCTATTTGTGCCGCCAACGCCTCGGCACAGCGCTGGCCATCCATCGCCGCACTCACAATGCCGCCCGCAAAGCCTGCGCCTTCGCCGCAAGGATAGAGCCCCGACACTACGGGATGGCAGAAAGTCTCTCGGTCACGCGGAATGCGAACGGGGGACGATGTTCGTGTCTCGGCACCCACCAGCAGCGCCTCATCGGTCAGGAAGCCGCGTGCACGCTGGCCAAAGAACTGCAAGCCCTCCTGCATTCGCGACGCAATGAAGCGCGGCATCCAGAAGTGGATGGGGCTGGCTATGACGCCGGGCGTGTAGCTGCTCTGCGGCAGATCGGCACTCAGGCGGCCACGAACGAAGTCGGTCATGCGCTGGGCGGGTGCTGCCTGTGTGCGGTTGCCATTGAGCCAGCACTGGCGCTCGATGGCCTCCTGTATCTCCATCATGGCCAGGGGGCTCTGCAGGTCGATATCGAGCGACAACTCGCCAGCCAGCGTCGGGATGTCCTCCACACGGATTTCGGTCACCATGGCCGAATTGGCCCATCGGCTGCCGCGCGCGCTGGCCGACATTCCGTTCACGACTACCTGCTCCTCGCCCGTGGCCGAAGGCACAATCACGCCACCGGGACACATGCAGAAGGAATACACGCCACGCTGTGCGGAGTTGCTGTCGGAACCCTTCGAACCACCCAAACCCTTCGAACCTTTCAAACCCTTCGAACCACCCAAACCGGCAGCTTGGGTGACAAAACTATACTCGGCAGCGGGGAGCCACTTGCCTCGTCCCTCCTTCGAGTGATACTGTATCTGGTCAATGAGCTGCTGAGGGTGCTCCAGTCGGCTACCGATGGCCAGTCCCTTGGCCTCGATCAGGATGCCTTGGCTATGAAGCATGCGATAGATGTCACGGGCAGAGTGGCCCGTGGCAAGGATGACGGGACCGAGGAACTCCTCTCCCGTTCGTGTGCGAACGCCCTTTACGGAGTCTGAGGTAGAGAGAATGAGCTCTTCTACAGCACATTCGAAATGAATCTCGCCACCACACTTGATGATCTGCTCACGGATGTTGGCAATGATAGCAGGCAGTCGATCTGTGCCGATATGCGGATGCGAGGCATCGAGTATGCCTGTGTCAGCACCGAATTGGCAGAGGCCTTCAAGTACGCCTTGCACATTGCCGCGCTTTTTCGAACGAGTGAAGAGTTTGCCATCAGAGAAGGCTCCTGCTCCGCCTTCGCCAAAACAGAAATTCGACTCAGGATCAACCTTTTGTTCTCGGGTAATCATGGCCACATCACGGCGGCGGTCGGTGACATTGCGGCCTCGTTCGAGCACAATGGGACGGATGCCCAGCTCGATGAGACGCAGGGCTGCGAAGAGGCCACCAGGCCCGGCACCCACCACCACAGCTTGTGGCGCACTGGCCGGTAGCTCCTTGTAAAGTCGCTTCTCGAAGTGCTCTACCGGCGGATTCTCATTTATATAGAGTTCTACGTCGAGCTGCACCATCACCTGACGTTGGCGGGCATCGATGCTGGTGTGCTTCAGGCGAATGCCCTTCAGCGCCTTTCGACTGATGGCATTTTCCTGGCACAACTGCGCCTCGAGCTTCTCGGCATCGGCCCAGACTTGGGGCAGCACACGCGTACGGATTGTCTTAATCATCTGAATAACAGTCTAAAAGCTTCGTCCACCCTTGATACCGGGCAGAGTTCAATCTTGAGCGTTTTTGTATCGAGGCTCTTCAGGGCGACGTTAGGAATAAGTATTCGCTCGAACCCCAGTTTCTCAGCCTCACGGATTCGCTGTTCCAATCGACTAACAGGACGGATCTCGCCCGAGAGGCCCACCTCGCCCGTCATGCAAGTGAGAGCGGGGAGCGGCATGTCCATGTTGGACGAGAGGATGGCAGCCATGACGGCCAGATCCATGGCGGGGTCGCTCACCTTGAGGCCGCCGGCGATGTTGAGAAACACGTCCTTCTGCGCCAGCTTGAAGCCCACCTTCTTTTCGAGCACAGCCAGCAGCATGTTGAGGCGACGCTGGTCGAAGCCCGTGGTGGAGCGCATGGCGGTGGCATAGGCGCTGGTGGAGACGAGTGCCTGAGTCTCGATCAGGAAGGGGCGCATGCCCTCGATGGCAGCGGCAATGGCCACGCCCGAGAGGTCCTTGTGGTCGGCATTGAGCAGGAGCTCGGAGGGATTGGAGACCTGACGCAGACCGGTGCCGAGCATCTCGTAGATGCCCAGTTCGGAGGTGGAGCCGAAACGATTCTTGATGGCGCGCAGAATGCGGTACATGTAGTGCTGATCGCCCTCGAACTGCAGCACGGTATCGACGATGTGCTCCAAAACTTTCGGCCCCGCCAGTGCGCCCTCTTTGGTGATGTGGCCGATGAGGATGACGGGCGTGCCGCTCTCCTTGGCGAACTTGAGGATGCGTGCAGCACACTCGCGCACCTGCCCTACCGAACCGGCCGAAGACTCCAGATCGTCAGTGGCGATGGTCTGGATGGAGTCGATGACCAGGATGTCGGGCTCCACGTTGGCCACGTGGATGAAGATGTCGTCGAGGTTGGTCTCGCAGGCGATGAATACGTTGTCGGAGGCTGATGATGAATCGTCAGCGACGGTGGCAGGGTGGTTTTGGGCAGCAGCGAGACGCTGGGCACGGAGCTTGAGCTGGTAGGCAGATTCCTCGCCTGAGCAGTAGAGAATCTTACGGTCGTGCACGTTCATCACCGTCTGCAGCACGAGGGTGGATTTGCCGATGCCGGGGTCGCCGCCCAGCAGCACCATCGAGCCAGGCACAAGGCCTCCGCCCAACACGCGGTTGAGCTCCTGATCGTGCATGTCGAAGCGCTGTTCCTCGCGTGCCTCGATCTCCGACAGGCGCTTGGGTCGCTCCTTCTGTCCGGGCAGACCGAGGGCACCTGCATGGGTCCATTGCACACCACCCGAACGCTTCGAGGCCTTGCCGATGGCACCGGTCTTGCCATCGACCACCTCCTCTACACAGGTTCCCCACTCGCCACACGAGGGGCATTTGCCGAACCACTTCGGCTCTTCGCAGCCACATGCGCTGCAGAAAAATGCGGTCTTAGTCTTGGCCAAAATATTTAGAAATTACATTAATCATTAACATGAGGGCAGCATCGGCAGACTGCAGGATTACGCTTTCCCTATTACCTTCGAAATGGTGGGTTTCGCTGACTAATACAGTTGACTCGCTATCCTTTTTAACAAATGCCGCCATGCAAACTGTACCAACCGGTTTGCCTGGCTCCGCCCCACCCGGTCCGGCAATACCGGTGGTGGCGATGGCGCAGTCGGTTTTGCACACACGTGCCACGCCTTCTGCCATCTGGCGGGCTGTATCTTCAGATACGACGCCTCCACGCTCGACATCGACACCTAACACTTGCTCTTTGACAGAGACTGCATAGCTGACAACCGAGCCTTTGAAATAAGAAGAACTGCCGGCAATCTGAGCAATCATAGAGGCGATGGTGCCGCCCGTAAGCGATTCTGCTGTGCTAACGGTGAGATTATGCTTCAAGAGGTATTGACCAAGGATTCGTCCCAAGTCGGAATATGATCGAGGAAGAGATGGCATTGTATATTTGAGAATAATAGGGTTAGGACTATTTAAGTACGCGAATTTTCATGCGTACATCTGTGCGAGGACGATTGGCAACGTTGGATTCGAGTGAGGCAATCTTGCTGATAACCTCGAGACCTTCAATTACCTCTCCGTAGCAAGTGTATTCGCCATAAAGATGATATGATCCGCCAATGGTTGTGTATGCCTCGCGTTCTTCAGGTGTAAAGTAACGAGTTCCTGGCATAGAACGTGCAATGCTGTCGATTTCGTGATTAACTCGGCGGGCAAGCTGGTTGTACTGCTTTGCATCGACGGTCTTAAGCATGTCAAGGCTATCGACTACAGCCTTAGTCATAACACGTTTCTTTGCAGATTTGCGAGCATCGGCATTGTGAGTCTTCTCCCAATTGGTGAGTGTGGCTTCTGACATCTGATAACCATCGACAATAAAGAACATCGACATATCGGAATTAACAACGCCTTCACGATGGGGAGCACAGAAAGCCCCTTTCTTAGGGATGTGATTCTTGCGAATTTCTGCAGGAATCTCTTCACTTACATCGCCCCAGCCGATACTCTGTCCGGGTCCTGCAGTCTTGCTATCAGGAGCACCACCTTGAATCATGAAAGTCGGGATTACACGACCGAAGAGCGAACCATCATAATAACCTGAACGAACTTTAGAGAGGAAGTTAGCCACGGTCCTCGGGCAGTCATCATAGAGCATCACACGCATGTTGCCCATGTTGGTCTCAATCATGACTTCGTGCGATTGAGCAAAAACACCCTCCCCCTGCCACACAGAGAGCAGGAGAAGGGTTGTAAGGATATTGAGAAAACGCTTCATTATCAATCGCCTCTTGAATAGTTTGGTGCCTCCTTGGTGATGGTTACATCGTGTGGGTGAGACTCGAGAATACCAGCGTTGGTGATGCGTGTGAACTTCGATGTCTCGTGGAGCGTTGGGATGTCCTTGGCACCACAGTAGCCCATGCCTGCTCGCAGACCGCCGACCATCTGGTAGATGACCTCATAGAGGTTGCCCTTGTAAGGCACACGTGAAACGATACCCTCTGGAACGAGCTTCTTGACATCGGCCTCGCCCGACTGGAAGTAACGATCCTTCGAACCTGCTGCCATGGCATCGAGCGAACCCATTCCACGGTAGCCCTTGAACTTACGACCGTTGAAGAGGATGGTCTCGCCTGGAGACTCCTCAACGCCAGCGAGCAAGCCACCCAACATGACGCAATAGCCGCCGGCAGCGATAGCCTTGACGATGTCGCCGGAGTAACGAATACCACCATCAGCGATAAGAGGCACACCGGTGCCACGGAGGGCGCTGGCCACATCATAAACTGCAGAGAGCTGTGGAACACCGATACCTGCAACGATACGGGTGGTGCAGATCGAACCAGGGCCGATACCCACCTTGACGGCATCAGCACCGGCAGCAGCCAGATATTTGGCAGCCTCGCCTGTAGCAATATTGCCGACAACGACATCGATGCAGTCGTAGGTTGACTTGATCTTCTCCAATACGCTGACTACGCCCTTTGAGTGGCCGTGAGCAGTATCGACAACCACGGCATCGACACCTGCCTCAACGAGGCCAGCTACACGATCCATCACGTCACCGGTAACGCCAACGCCAGCAGCTACACGCAGACGACCCTTGTCGTCCTTGCAAGCGAGTGGCTTGTCCTTGGCCTTGGTGATATCCTTGTAGGTAATCAAGCCGACGAGACGGCCCTCGGCATCGACTACAGGGAGCTTCTCGATCTTGTGCTCCTGCAGGATCTCCTCAGCCTGCAGCAGGGTGGTGCCCACCTTGGTGGTGATGAGATCGTGTGAGGTCATCACCTCAGAGATCTGACGATTCATCTCCTTCTGGAAACGGAGGTCGCGATTGGTAACGATGCCGACTAACTTACGGTCAGAACCGACAACTACAGGCACACCACCGATGTGATACTCGGCCATGATGCCCAGCACGTCGCGAACGGTCTGGTTGGGAGTGCAGCAAACAGGAGCATAGATCATGCCATTCTCAGCACGCTTCACCTGGCTGACCTGGTGAGCCTGATCGGCAATCGACATATTCTTGTGGATGACACCGATGCCACCCTCACGCGCCATAGCGATAGCCATCGTGGCCTCGGTCACGGTATCCATGGCAGCTGAGACGATGGGGACATTGAGCGTGATGTTGCGTGAGAACTTGGTGCTGAGATCCACGGTGCGTGGCAACACCTCACTGTACTGTGGGACGAGGAGGACATCATCGAATGTCAAGCCGTCCATGACAACCTTATCATCAATAAATGACATAAATATATAAATTTAATTATGAGACATGATATGAATGCAATACTTTGTATAGAAACTCACGACCGTGACGCATCTACCTGGTCACGAGTTCGGCATAAGTGCGAACGAAATAGTTGTACCAGTATCGCATCATAGGCCGATGGGATTCGCCCATGAGTCCGTCATCGAACCGGACTCGATTGCCAATATTCAGCCAAGAAGAATGCGTCTCCTCGAAACGATTGTATGATGCCTACCAGAAAGCCAAAAGACAGATAGCCCTTTATTTGGATCAGTAAGCGATTCATTACGACTCAACGCTCTGCATAGGTATAATTTTCGTGCAAATATACGACAAAAAAATGATTATACCAAATACAAAGAATAAAAAAAGTGGAATCCTCACTATTTTTTTACAAAACGCAAAGGAAATAGTAAATCAAAATCGCAATCCAAGGAATATATTCGTTGTCCAGTCGGCTGCAGAAAGCGAGAAACCATGTGAAGCATGCATCGTGTCGAGGTTATAGATGGTGGATGCACCAGCTACGTATTGAGAAAAATTATAGATAATGCTTACATGGGCATTGGTATTGATCGAGAAGAGTTGCTGCTGGTGTAGGCGTTCGGTGTTCTCACCAAAATAGAAACGATTGCGGTGCATAAGGCTTACCATCGGGATCAATGATCCATGAAGAAGGAAGCGCTGGTCACCGAACACATAATTATATGCATAACCACCTCCTGCGCTGAACTGAGTAAGCGAAAGGTTGTTGAAGTTGACCACAGGCGACAGCAGGTTGCCAAGGAATCTAAGATGAGTGTGATGATAATTGGCTGCAACAAGCCAAGAACCACTCGAACGTCGCTGAATGACTGTCTGCGACATGGCTGCAGGGAGCGAGAAGCACTCGTGATTGAATACGTGGTAATAATTGAACAGCGTCACACGCTTGCGCAACATGCCAGGCTCGACATACGTATTGTTCGCATATCCATTTGACGAAATGTTGTTAAGGGTGCCGTTCATCTCGTTTGAACTATGAATCCTAAACTCTGCACCACGTGTCTGGCCATAGGAACAATAGGAAAACTCATAATCATGGGGATTCATAAGATTCCGAGAGAGGTACCACCCCCATCCACGATAATGAAGTCCGACACTCACAACAGCCAGAAGTGATGAAAAGGAGCCTGATATTTTTTGATCCAAACCGAAAACTGGAAATAGATCCTGGGACAGATGCAATCTTGCTCCAGCAGATTGAAGCGAGAGTGCTGCTACAAACCCTTCACGAGGCAAATACACATAATTAGTATCAGCACCTTTGATATCAGCGCTGTCAATCCAATTCTTGAATGCTGTCCATCGGTGACCAGCTTGGACACCGGATAGTGCAATCAACTGGACGAGCAGAAGAATGACTATCTTTTGTGACAATTTCTTTAGATCAAAGGTTAATCATAAATAGGAGTTTATCGATTCTTCAAGTCGATAATAATGTTTTGAAGTTCGGAATCACTATCGACCAATACTGCACGTGCTTTTGAGCCGGAATATGGTCCTACGATTCCTGCAGCTTCAAGTTGATCCATGATGCGACCGGCACGGTTGTATCCGATCTGGAACTTACGTTGTATCATCGAAGTTGAGCCCTGACCCGTAGCCACCACGAGTTCGGCACATTCTTCGAACAAAGAATCCAGATGATTAAGGTCCACCGAAGAGGCATCACCTTCCTCACCCGCACCTTCTCCTTCAGCAAGCTTTGGCTCAGGCAGGATCAATGCTGTAGGATAGCCCTGCTGTTCGGCAATAAACTTGTTGATGCGATCTACTTCAGGCGTATCGACGAATGCACATTGTACACGTGTAGGCATGTTACCTGATGAATACAGCAGGTCACCACGTCCGATGAGGTTCTGGGCACCTGGTTGGTCTATGATGATGCTCGAGTCGATACTCTGCGACACGCGGAAGGCAATACGGGCAGGGAAATTTGCCTTGATGATACCGGTGACGATCTTGGCCGATGGACGCTGTGTGGCGATGATCATGTGAATACCCACGGCACGTGCCTTCTGCGCAATGCGTGCGATTGGAAGTTCTACTTCCTTGCCTGCGGTCATGATAAGGTCGCCATACTCGTCGATGATGGCCACGATGTATGGCAGATAGCGATGATTGGTACCCTCGCGACTACCGATTGGAGCGGTGATATGCTTCTTCGGATTGAGCTGGCGATGGATGAACTTCTCGTTATATTCCTTGATATTACGCACACCCGCATCCTCTACGAGGGCGTAGCGATCTTCCATTTCGGCACAGAGTGACTTGAGGATATCCACGGTCTTGGTCACATCGGTGATGATTGGGTTGTCCATATCGGGCAACTTGGCCAGGTAGTGATGCTCGATACGTTTGTAGATTGAGAACTCAACCATCTTAGGATCGACAAGAACGATCTTGAGTTGAGAGGGATGCTTCTTATAGAGTAAAGATGTGATGATGGCATTCAGACCAACCGACTTGCCCTGACCTGTAGCACCGGCAACGAGAAGGTGCGGAGCCTTGGCCAGATCGAAGGTGAATACCTCGTTGGTAATCGTCTTGCCGAGGGCGACAGGCAGCTCCATCTTCGACTCCTGGAAGACCTTGGATGCGATACAGTCGCGCATCGATACGGTCTGCGGGTCGTTGTTTGGCACCTCAATGCCGATGGCGCACTTGCCAGGGATTGGGGCGATGATACGGATGCCGCTTTTGGCAGCAATGCTCATGGCGATCTCGTCGCTGAGGTTCTTCACACGATTGATCTTGGTGCCCGACACAAGCACAATCTCGAACAGCGTGATCGTTGGACCCACGGTAGCCGAAATCGACTGTATCTCGATTCCATAGTCCTGCAGCGTACGTTTGATCTTCTCCATATTCTCGTTCTGCTCCTCCATATCGACTGGCACATTGGAGGTATATTCTTGTAGCAGTTCGAAAGATGGGAATTGGTAATGGCTCAGGTCTGCCGTAGGATCATAATCTTCAAGTGGCAGATCTGATGTATTAGCAGCTGTTGGTTCATCGACAATCACTGTAGTGCCAGTTGTGACGGTAAACTCAACATCATCTTGCTTTTCGATATCAGAACTTGGTTGCATTTCCGGAGTCTCTATTACCTCTATTACTTGTTGTTTAGGAGAAACAGGTTCGGTTTTAAACTCCTCAGACTTTATTTCATCCTCTTCTACTTGAGCAACTAGAGTTTCGGTCTTTATACGACTTTCAGCTTCAGCCTTTTCTTTAGCCTGACGTTCTGCTTCAATACGATCCGCTTCTGCCTTTTCGGCAGCCAGACGTTCTGCTTCCACACGAGCAGCTTCGGCCTCGGCTTCGCGCTTTTCCTTTCGTTCGATAGCCTTCTCACGCAAACGGTTATATCGGGTAGAAAGCCAGGGCGCAAGGCCAAAGAGCGTACGCGAACGCTCGATGGTACTCTTGAAGATGAAGACAGAAAGTATCAGTCCCGAAGCAATCAGGGTCAAGAGCAGTCCACCCTTGCCGAGGTGAACGCAAAGCAGCTGCGCCAATTCGTATCCGTGATATCCACCCAGATACATGAACTGTGACTGCATGCCGGCATTGAAGAAGTAATCAATCAGAATGCAGATGGTGCTTAGCAGCAAGGATGACCAGATGGCAAACAACGATGTGCGAACAAAGATGCCCACGAACGGACGAATGGAACGTCGCTGCCACAGGCTATAGCCGATACGGAACAAAAGAACGACAAAAGCCAGCGCAGAGATGCCGATCCATCGATTCATGCAGTACTCTGACACATAAGCGCCCAGGGTTCCCATCCAGTTGCTTACGCCATTGCCCGAAGCTAACAGCTGATTGACCGGCAAGTGCTCAAGGATAGCCTGATCATCCTTGCCCGTAACGACAAACGACAGGAAGGCAACTCCGAAGAATGCTGCCAGCAACAGAAACAACATACCAACGATAAACTTGGTACGTTCACTCTGCATGAACAACTTGAAATGGTTCGGCCCCTTCTTAGCAGGACTCTTTTCTTTCTTCTTATTATCTTTCATTTTTTCCAGAACATTGGAGTAAACAATACAATCACAGTAAAAATCTCAAGTCGTCCCACCAGCATCAGGAACGACAGATACCATTTGGCCACTTCGGGCAGGCAGTACCATGTCTCGGCAGGTCCGACAATTCCCAAAGCTGGTCCGGTGTTGCCCAAAGCCGAAACGGCTGCACCCACTGAACTGACAAAGTCGAGTCCCATGAGCTGCAAGACAAAGATCGAAACCACAAGCAGCACCATATAGATGCTCAGCATGGCCAATACTTTGAAGGTCACATTGTGCGACAATGTATGTCCGTTGAGCCGGACGGCGCTGAATGCTCGTGGCTGCAAAGCCTGCATGATCTCTTGCTTGGCATTCTTGATCAAAACCACGAAACGCACAACCTTCAAACCACCTGCTGTACTTGAAGAACAGCCGCCCATTGCCATCATTATCAACGTCGGGAGCCAGAAGATGGCACCCCAGGCATAGAAGTCAAAATGTTCGCCCTGGAATCCTGCCGACGATATAATGGTCAGTACATGGAAGAGCGATGTGCGGAAGGTGCATTCCCACGATCCATCGCCAAGGCTCTCGATCAATTCAGGACTCAATAGCTGCTGAGTACGGGTCAGCCACGACAGGAACATGAACAATCCGGTGAAACCGATGACCAGATAAGTGAACCATCGCAATTCCTCATTACGCCAGGTCTGCTTGATGAACCCTTTGCCCAGGAAGTAGAACAGGTTATAGTTGATGGACGTGATGAACAAAAATACGATGCATATATATTCTATGCCAGGCGAATGATAGTGTCCCAACGAATCCTGCCAAACGCTGAATCCACCTGATGCCATCGTCGAGAACGAATGACAGACAGCCTCGAACCAAGGCATACCAGCCAGCCAGTAGCACAGCACGTTGCAGAGGGTCAACCCCAGGTAGATGGACCACAGTTTGAAGGCCGTCTGCTGGATTTTGGGGCGAAGCTTATCGACTGACAAGCCATTCGTCTCGGCGCCGAACACCTGCGTAGCACCTGTTCCGATCAATGGAAGCAACGCCAACGAGAACACCACGATGCCCAAACCGCCCATCCATTGCGTCAGATGTCGCCAGAACATCAGGCCGTGAGGCTGTTGCTCCAGGTTGGTGATGACCGTACATCCTGTCGTGGTGAAGCCGGACATCGCTTCAATAAATGCGCCACCCAACGTAGTACAAGCACCTGTCATCAGATAGGGTATCATGCCAAGCAGGCAGAAGACAATCCATGTGAGCGATACCACCATGAATCCTTCACGCGTGGTTATCTTACGCTCATGCCGACGACTCTTGAAATACAACAGATAACCTATAGTTGCGGTTATCAACGTCACCGTCAGCAAGGCAGACCAGTCCTCCTCTCCCACCGTGTAATGGAAGTAAAGCGATACGCCTGTAGCAAGTGCCAGAAAACAGGCCTCAAGCAGAAGCAATACGCCAAAGAGATATCTGATCAGTTTCCAGTTCATTTCACAAACAACTTCTCGACAGCCTCAATCTTGTCGTTCATGCAGACCACAGCGACATGGTCGCCGGCCTGAATCTTCGTCTGGCCCGTGACGGTCATGCCTCGGCCATCGCGCACCAGGCCACCAAGCGTGATACCTTTGGGCAGTCGCAGTTCCATGACCGGTTTCTCGGTAATCTGGCTTCCAGGCTGGGCAACAAGATCTGCCACCTCGGCATCCACCAGGCTGAAACACTTGGCATTGGTCTTGTCTGCATCAAGCAAGATCTGATAGATGGAGCTGGCCGTGAGCAGCTTCTTGTTGACTATCGATCCGATGTTGAGATTGGTGGCCATCGAGATATACTCCACGTCATCCACCTCGGCTACCGTCTTGCCCACACCCATCTTCTTGGCCGACAGGCAGGCCAGGATGTTCGCACCCGACTCCTCTCCCAACGCCACAAAGGCATCGTTCTTGGTCAGGCCGACAGCCGACATGGCTTCCTGGTCGCCCGTGTATCCCTGAATGACGCGTGCATTGGGCAGCTCCTCCATGATGCGCTCGGCCAGATGCTGGTCGGGTTCGATAAAGAGCATTTGGTAGTCATGAGGCAAGGCAAAGCACGTCTGAATGCCGATGCGCGAGCCGCCCATGATCACTACACGACGAATGTGGCGTTCATCCTTGCCGCAGATCAGTCGCACAATGTCCATCTTTTCAGGCATTGTGACGAAATACACCAGGTCATTGGCCTTGAACACATCAGCAGCATTCGGAATCCACAGCTCATCGTCTCGCTTGATGGCTACGACATGGAAATTCTCATGCTGTCGCTTGCCCACTTCGAT
Source organism: Bacteroidales bacterium (assembly GCA_045628525.1). Lineage (GTDB taxonomy): Bacteria > Bacteroidota > Bacteroidia > Bacteroidales > UBA3663 > Liminaster. Next base: position 65,012 of record JAZQPJ010000034.1, on the reverse strand, counting down.
CAGCGACTGTCCCACCAGCGGAGCTCCCTCATAAACCTTTACGCCCAGCAGCAGCAGCTTGCCATCGCATAAGTCAAAGCTCATGCGCGACCATGGACGCTGGATAGCCGCTGCCACAGCCTGCCCGCCCAGCATTTCCGGATAGACCAGACGACTCACACCGATACGCTTGTAGAAGTCGAGTGTCTCTGGCTTCTGCATCTCATAACTGTCGATTCGCGCCATCGTCTTGCGTGCACCCAGGCTTGACGCCAGGATGCAGGAATGTATGTTGAGGCTCTCCTGAGGCGTCACGGCGATGAAGAGGTCACACTTGGGCACACCGGCATCGCGCAAGGCATTGATGCTGGTAGGACTTCCCACCATCGTCATGAGGTTCATGTATGTCAGGGGTGCGATCTTTTCCGGATCGGCATCCATCAGTACCACATCCATATTCTCCTTGGCCAGGAGTTTGGCCAGATGTGTACCTACTTGCGCTGCACCAGCTATGATTATCTTCATATTATTAAATAAGGAGTGAAAAGGGAGTGATAGAGATGTTACTCTGTCAGAACCTTAGCGATTGAAACAGCATCGATGCCACACAGGGCATGAAGTTCCTTCACGCTGCCATGAGTCACAAACTCGTCAGGCGTACCCAGGCGGATGATCTTGCCCTGATAGCCGCGCACATTGGCCTCTTCGAGCACAGCCGAACCGAAACCTCCGTTGACAACACCATCTTCCACGGTGATGATGCGAGCAAAGCGTGCGAAGATATCGGCCAGAAGCTCCTTGTCGAGCGGCTTGCAGAACACCATATCATAATGTGCCACATCCTTGCCACTCTGTTCGATGGCCTTGGCTGCCTCGATGCCGATGGGGCCAAATGAGAGGATGGCAGTATCGCCATGTCCTTCGCGCAGACAATATCCCTTGCCAACGGGCACCTCCTCCAACGGACATTGCCACAAGGGCTGCCCCTCGGCATCCAGACCTCCGATGCTGCCCGTGCCGCGAGGATAACGTATCACCCAGGGGCCAGAGGCTGGTTGTGAGGCCGTAAACATCAGCTTGCGCAGCCAATGCTCGTTGATGGGCGAGCAGACGGTCATGCCGGGAATGGCACGGAAATAAGCGATATCGAACACACCATGATGCGTGGCACCATCGGCACCCACGATGCCGGCTCGATCCAGGCAGAAGACTACATGAAGTCGCGTCAGGGCCACATCGTTGATCACCTGATCCATGGCACGTTGCATGAAGGCAGAATAGATGTTGCAGAACGGGATGTGTCCCTCCTTGGCCAAACCGCCGCTGAACGTCACGGCATGCTCTTCGGCGATGCCCACGTCAAACGAGCGATTGGGGAAGCGCTCCATCATATAGGTCATAGAGCAACCTGTCGGCATGGCGGGCGTAATGCCCACGATGCGCTCGTCCTGCTCGGCCAGTTCCACCAATGTCTTACCAAAGACGTCTTGAAACTTCGGAGCCTTGCCCACGGTGTTCTCCTTGATGCGCTCGCCCGTCTCAGGATTGAACTTGCCTGGTGCGTGCCAGATGGTGGCTGATTCCTCTGCCGGCGCAAAGCCTTTGCCCTTGATTGTGCACACGTGCAGCATCTTGGGTCCCTGCAGATCCTTGATCTTACGCAAGGTTCGGACCAGCGAGATGACATTGTGGCCGTCCACAGGACCGAAGTAGCGGATGTCGAGTCCCTCGAAGATGTTCTGCCGATGGCTCACCAGCGACTTGATTGCATTGTTGAAGCGGATCACCGTGCGGCGGAACTTGTCGCCCACCAGCTTATGGCGCTTCAACGCGTTGTAAGCCTTATATCGCAGCAGGTTGTAGCGCTGGCTTGTCGTGATGCGTGTCAGATAGTGATAGAGGCCACCCACATTGGGGTCGATGGCCATCTGGTTGTCGTTGAGCACTATCAGCAGGTCGTTGGGGTTTGACGAAGCGTTGTTCAAACCCTCAAATGCCATGCCGCCGCTGATCGAAGCATCGCCTATGATAGCCACCACCTTGCGGTCATTGCCCTGCAGCTTGTTGGCCACAGCCATGCCCAATGCCGCGCTGATACTGTTGCTGGCATGTCCGGCGCTGAAGGTGTCGTATTCGCTCTCGCTCGGAGTGGGGAATCCGCTCAGTCCGCCCATCTGTCGCAAGGTGTGGAACTGTTCGCGACGGCCGGTAAGCACCTTGTGCGGATAGGCCTGATGACCCACGTCCCACACCAGACGGTCATCGGGTGTGTTGTAAACATAATGCAACGCCACCGTCAGTTCCACAGCACCGAGGCTCGAAGCAAAATGGCCGGGATGGACACTCACCTGCTCGATGATGAAGTGGCGGATGGCTTCACATACGTCCGGCAAGCTGTCAACAGGCAACTTGCGCAGGTCGGATGGATATCCTATCTTTTCTAATATATCTGTCAGTCTCTGTTCCATTGATTTAGATAGAGGATGCTCTCATTTCCCATATTGAAGAGCAAGTCCAAAATGCACAGGTTGGCCATGAAAGGCTGTCTGGTGCCTACGGTCGCCACCTGATAGTAAGGGGTTGTGTCGATGGTGACACCCTCGGTGATATCGGCATCCACGCCTCCCATCCACTGTTCACTATAGCGCACGTTGGGCTCAAAGCCGATCAGTTCACACACCTTGCGGCGCAGGGCTTCGTTGAATCCGAAGAGCGTGCCGTCATGTCCATGCTGCATCACCTCGCGCAGTTCGTCGATGTAGTATTCATAGAATGGCGAGTTGCCGTAATAAGTGGCCAGCGAATACAGATGCTGGTGCATCCAGTTGCCGTGGTCGCTCAGCAGCACCTCGCGGATTGGCATCTTCAGCTTGTTACCCTTCTGCACGCTGTAGCTCAATGTCTGCGGCCCTTGGTTTGTTCCGATCACGCAGCGGTTGCGAATGCTCTGCTTCACATAATGCTCCTGTGCCTCAATCACCACTTCGGGCGACTGAAACATCGTTGCATAGTATGATATTGGCGCAAAGTATGCTACCGGCAATACGACCATATTGTTGATTTCAAATTACAGATTACGTAATTATCTAGAATTACAGTCCCTTGACCTGCTTGAACCATCGATCCGACCTCCACTCGCCCGTCTCCTGGTTGATTGAGAACCACACGAAGAGCGGAGTGCCCACGATATGATCCTCAGGCACAAAGCCCCAGAAGCGCGAGTCGAGCGAATTGTCGCGGTTGTCGCCCATCATCCAGAAGTAATCCATCTGGAAGGTATATTCTGCAGCAGGCTCGCCGTTCAGCTCGTATTTGTCCTTTGCCACGCGCACCAGCTCGTTGCCCTGGCCCTTGCCGGTCTTGAGGTTCTGCTCATACGAGCGGATGCAGCGGCCGTAGAGCATCACATTGTCGTCGGTCAGCTTGATCGATGCGCCACGCTTGGGTATCCAGAGCGGGCCGAAGTTGGTCGATGTCCAATCAGACAGCTCGTTCTGTGGATAGACGACACCCGGAGTGTCAACAAACACATTCGAATAGTCCTGCACCCATTGCACCTTGCCGCTCTTCTCCAGCTTCTCCACCATCTCACGGGTCATGTTGGCCATGTAGAGCGGAGGCAGTATCTTGGTCACGCTGTCGGGTTCGATGCCGAGGTGTTCATAGAGCGAAGCATCCTGCACCAGTTCCACGTCACGATCCAGCGTCGCGCCATTGCCCTTGGTATAGACGCCCAGCTCCTTGCGCCAGTAGGTCTCGGTGATCGGACCCTTGCCCAGCACCAGATAACGATGCTGCAGGTATTTTGGATCTTCCAGCTTCTTGCCGTCGATCATCACCTGGCGATCAATGATCTGGAGTGTTTCGCCTGGCATGCCTACCAGACGCTTCACATAGTTCTCGCGGCGATCCACAGGGCGATACACCACGTCGCCGAAGTTCTTCTTGTCGTTCCACACTCGCTCGCGGCCGTATGCCTTGCACAGCGAGTAGTAATCCGGATTTTCGCACTTGGTGCACACGGTGTCGCCATTCGGATAGTTAAACACCACGATGTCGTAGCGCTCCATATCGGTCAGGCCCGGCATGCGGCGGTAGTTCACCTGCGGCTTCTCGATGTACGACTTGCCCAGGTTCTTGCTGCCGATGGTGATCGAATGCTGGAACAAGGGCAACGACAGCGGAGTCATCGGCACACGAGGTCCATAGTGATACTTCGACACCAGCAGATAGTCACCTGCCAGCATCGTCTTCTCGAGCGATGTGGTAGGGATCTGGAAGTTCTGGAAGAAGAAGTTCTGCAGTACCCATACGGCGCAGAGGGCGAACACGATGGCATCCACCCATGACATTACATTACGCAGCAGGCTGTTCTTGATGTCCTTCCACCAATCCCAGTTGATGAAATGCCACCAGTAGAGGTCCAGCACATAGAGGATGGCCAGGAATGGAATCCACGATGCCATCCACACACCAAACAGGATGATCAGCACCACCCAGATCGCGAGCTTCACCTTGTCGCCTGTCGTCATCTTGCGGCCGAAGCCGCGCTCTTTATTTCCCATCTTTTAGAATTTCATCAAGTCAGTCATCGTATAAACACCCTTCTTGCCATCGCCCATCCACTCGGCAGCCACTACGGCTCCGAGGGCAAAGCCACGGCGGCTCTTGGCCGAATGGGTCATCGTGATGGTGTCCACCTCGCTGTCGTAAACCACGGTGTGGATGCCTGGCACCTCGCCACGACGCTTGGCCACCACTTCGAGCTCCTCAGGCTTGTGGGCTGCGAATTGGGTGCCGACCTCAGCATTGCGGGCCACGTCCACGCTCTCGTCCTCATGCTGCCAGATGCAGGCGGTCTCCTTCCAGGTCTGCTTGCGCTCCAGGTTGTCGGTGATGGCATTGGCAATGGTGATGGCGGTGCCCGATGGCGAATCGAGCTTGTGGATGTGGTGCACCTCCTCCATCGTCACGTCGTACTGTGGGTACTGATTCATGATGCGGGCAATGTACTTCTGCATGGCCACGAACACATTCACGCCGATCGAGAAGTTCGACGCCCAGAACAGCGAGCCGTCAGCCGCTGCCACCTCGGCCTTCACCTCGTCGAGCTGGTCATACCAACCGGTCGAGCCGACCACGACAGGAACGCCGGCCTTGAGGCACTTGGCCATATTGCCGCGTGTGGTCTTTGGGGTGGTGAACTCAATGGCCACATCGGCACTCCTGAAGGCTTCGCTCTCGAAGTCCTCCAGGTTGTTCACGTCGATGGTGCACACCACCTCGTGGCCGCGGCTCAATGCTATCTCTTCGATGATATGGCCCATCTTGCCATATCCGATCAATGCTATCTTCATATTAAATTATAATATACAATTTGGCGCAAAGATACGGATTTTTTTCGACATTTCCCACACATTTTATTATTTTTGTCTTTTTTGCCCCCTATTTTTCTCATTTTTTGCACAACGTATATGCTATTTATGATTTTTTCCATATCTTTGCCCCATCCTAATGCTCCGTTTTTTGCGCAAAATGGCAAGGAATGGAGCAGTCGAAACCAACATCACAAGCACCAGAAACAGCATGGAGGAGCTCATGTATTTCGTGTGGCAGCAACGCCTGTTCAATAGCATCGTGACACTCGACGGACAGCCGCTCGAGGTCATTCATCCCGGCCTTCGCAACCATGAGGTCGGCCCTGACTTCTTCAACGCCAAGGTGCGCTACGACGGCGTGACCTGGGCGGGCAACGTGGAGATGCACGTCAAGGCTTCCGACTGGTACCGCCACCATCATCAGGACAACCGCGCCTACGATTCCGTGATCCTCCACGTCGTGCTTCAGGCCGATGCGCAGATCCACCTGCACGATGGCACCGAACTCAAGACCGTGGTGATGCACATTCCCAACGACGTGATGCGCCGCTACTATGCGCTCTGCGTCCCTGCCGGCACCTCGGCTGTTGACCCTCTTTCACCAGAGTCTGTCTCCGTTGACGCAGTTTCGCCGGCATCTGCTACGAAGCCCCTGATTCCCGGCAACCCCTCCCCCTTCACTCCGGGCTCCCTCCTGTACTGCCGCCCACGCGTCACCGAGGTTCCCGCCATCGTCCTGCACGACTGGATCAACGCCCTGGCCATCCAGCGCATGTTGGGCAAGATGCAACGTGTGCAACAGGTGGTTCAGACCGACATGAAGTCGTGGGAAGAGGCCTTCTACACCATCCTGCTCCGTAGCCTCGGCTCGGGCACCAACAGCGATGCCATGGAGCGCCTTGCCCGCAGCCTCCCATACAGCTGCCTGCTGCACCATCGCGACAACCTCTTCCAGCTGCGCGCCATGCTGCTCGGTCAGGCAGGGCTCATCGACTTCACCACCCCCGAAGGCCGACAACTGGAGCAGGAATACAACTTCCTTCGCAACAAATTCAGCCTCACACCCATCGACCCGACAGCCTGGCGCATGAGCCGACTGCGTCCACAAGCCACGCCACAATGCCGACTCGATGCGTTTGCCGCCCTCATCTGGACGCATCCCAACCTGCTGAGCGAGACGCTCGAAGCCAAGTCGCTCGACGAGCTGCAACGCATCTTCTCGGTCAAGGGCATCGGCAAGCAGACGGTCCAGATCGTGCTGATCAACGCCGTCGTGCCTACGCTCCTCTCCTACCACCGCTGGCAGGGCGACGACGAACGTGCAGAACAGGCGCTCGCCCTGCTCGAACAGCTCCCAGCCGAATCGAACCGCTTCATTACCCAATGGATTGAGGCCGGCATCCCTGCACGGTCGGCCCTCGACACGCAGGCACTCCTCCACCTGTCGCAAAACTATTGCCAGCCTCATAAATGCCTCCATTGCCGACTTGGCTGCTGGCTCATCAAGCATCAGGAAAAGTGACGCGAACTTGCATTGAATCTGCAAATCGCATCGAAAAGGTGATGCGAGCTCGCACTGAATCTGCAAATCGCATCGAAAAGGTGATGCAAACATGCGGAGCGGACACAAAATCTTTAGGAATGCCTCTGCAAACCTGCAAAACCTTCGCTAAAACATTTTCTGAGCTCCGACAGTTTGCTGAGCCTTGGAAAAACTTTTGGAGAGCTTCCGCAGATTTGCAGAGTCACAGAAAAACTTTTTGTAGAGCTTTCGCAAACGTGCGGAGCCGCAAAAAAAACTTTTGGAAACCCTCCGCAGATCTGCTGAGCCGCAAAAAATCATTTTCCGCCCTTCCGCACACTTGCAGAGGCATTCCTAATGGATTTGCGAACTTTCAGCACATTTTCAGCGCTTTTTCCATCTCTTTCGACATGCCACCGCTACTGAACGAAACGCGCCCGACACATTTTTTGTGCCGGGCGCAAATATTTTTTGATTGCAACAAATGTTTTTGCAACTCTTTGACTTTCAGCAAAGGTGCAAATTACTTCTCAAGGTCCTTGAAAGCAGAACCGAAGATCAGGTAGAGGGTATTGCCAGCGATGGTGCCCTCGTTCTGACCCCAAAGGAACGGCCAATCGTCGTAGTTCTCGAAGTGGTCAGGCTTGCGGAACAGGAGGCCTGGTGCCATGTTGCCTGGAATGAACGAGAAGTCGGCGCGGTTGTTGCCATAGAATACAGCCTTTGGACGGGCTGCACCCACGGCGGCAACGAGTGAGTAGTTGTGATATGGGTGACAGCCGAAGATCCAGGCTGCAGCCTTGTAGGCCTCGTTCTTGCTCACAATGTCAGGATAATACTTCGAAGCGAAGCAGACGGTGGTACCCCAGGTGGCAACCTGTGTGCTGCCTGCCCAGTTGCCGAGGCCGATGGGCACACCATAAGGATTGTCCTCCTCAAGGGCCTTGATGCTCTCGTTGAACTTCTCGACGTATGGACGGAGCTTCTCGCGATAGGCATCGTTCATGTATGGGATGCCGTCGAGTGCCACCTTGATCGAGGCTTCGACGTTGCGGTCGAGAGCCTTCCAGATCTGGCCCTCGAAGGCTTCAAGGTACTGCTGCTCACCGGTGGCGGCAAAGAGCTGGAGGTTGGTGGCCATGTTGCCGAAGCCAGCACGTGCCAGGCTGTCGCGCTCGTTGTCCACGCGACCGTTCTTCTTCATGAGCTCGGTAGCCTCGGCCATGAGACGCTTCGACTGCACGAGGGCACGCTTGGCAAGGGCATCGTTGTAACCCTCAAGCGCACGGCTGGCAGCTGCGAGCATGGTGGCGCCGCGGAAGTCAAGCTGAGGATTGCGTGTGGTGAATGCCCAGAGGTCGTCGTTGGTGCCGCTGCGCTTGCCGTCGGCTGACTTCTCGTATGGCTTGAGCGATGGGTCATAATGCAGACCATCGGTAATGGCCGAGATGTCGCCGAGGTGGTGATAGTTGTCGAGTACACCGTTCGACAAGGTCTGCGACATGTGGCCGATGACCTCAGCCTGGGTCACAAGGTTGAGGGTGCCGTGCTCGATGAACTGCAGGAGGTCTGGCTTGCCGTCTGGACGATGCAGGTCAACGTAGCGCTGCTCCTGGCTGACGAAGGTCTCGTCGCGCTCTGAGTGGAAGAGCTCCCAGGCAGATACGAAGTTCTGCACAACGGAGATGTTCGAACCGGTCTCGATGTCGTAGTCGCCGGCATCGAAGAAGCCACCTACGTTCAGGCCTGGGATGAGCTGGTATGGCTTGTACTTGGTGTCGGACTGCTTCTGCCAGTGGAGGTCGAAGTGGTCAGACTCAGGAGCCTGGAGGTAGCCCTCCTTGAATGGCTCGCCGTGCCAGATGCGATAGCCCTCGTTGACGGTCATGTGGTTCATGTGGATTGGGATCCAGACGTCGCTGGTTGCATCGGTAATCTTGTCATAGACGGTCTTGTCGATGATGAAGTTGTTGGTCTTGGTGTCGCCATACTGGATGTAGTAAACGCCTGGCTCGGTAACCTCCGAGAAGTCGAACTTCACATAGTTATACTTGAAGTAACGGCCCCAGGTGGTGGTCTTGCCGCTATAAGCCTGCTTTACAGAGCCGTCGGGCATCACGCGATGGACGCTGGCGGTAGAGCGTGGCTGATCGACCTTGTCGAGCTCGATGACAGCCACCTTCGGCTGCTCGGGCAGATAGCCTACCTGTGAGAAGCCGATGTTCGGCTCGCGCACCCAGCCCTGAATGGCGTTTGGCTCAAGGGTCCAGGTGATGACCTTGCCGGTCTTGCCTGCCGGGAGCTCAGAACGGAGCACAAACCAGCCGTTCTGAGCGAGCATGCGGCCGTCGTAGAGCTTGAGTTCGGCATCCTCGCTGGTGACCTTGATCATGCGCTCAGGAGCGTCCTGTGCCATGAGGATGGTGTGGCCGGTCTCGAGTGGAAGCGGATCGATGAAGCGGTCGGTGCCGCGGTCGTCGTAGGTCTTGAAGCCCTTGAACTGCTTGGCTTTCTCCGAGTTGGGACGGGTGACGGTCTCGCTGGCTGCGATGCGTGGGAAGCGGTTCAGGCGGCCATCCATCATGTAGGTCTTGGCCCAGTACTGCGATGGCAGGAACTCCAGGTTGAAACCTGCATCGCCCACCAACTGCTCTGGCACGGGCTTGTCCAGATAGACGGCAATCTCCACAGCCTTGCCCTTGCCGGTAACGACGACGCGCGAATCGAAATCGTAGTCTTCGTAACGGAGGCTCACCTCGATGGAGTTGTCCTCATGATTCACCACGCGGTTGGTGGTTTTGGGAACGAGGTCCCACTGCTCGGGGGTCTTGTTCAGACGCACGGCACCACCCTGCACGGTACGAACGCCGTGGTGAATGAGCTCGATGCCCGAGTTCTTCTCGTCATTGAAGCCGCCGTTGAAGTCGTTGCTATAGACCAGCACGTTCACGCCCTGCTCCTCGAAATAGTCGAGGTCATTCAGCATCAATGCCTGTTCGCCAGTCTTGTTTCCGCTGCACGAAGCAAGCAGGAAGCCAGCGGCGAGGGTTAGGAATAGTTGTTTTTTCATAAGATTTGATATATTTTGATGAATGAGAGTATGTGAAACAACGCTGCAAAGATAATAAGTTATTATGTAACATACGTGCACATGTGATAAATGGTATCAAAAATCGTAGTCTTTGTTTCATTTTTGAAACATAATATAAAAAAAACGAGTCCTACGTGGGACGTGGGACTCGAATTTTCAAATTAAGAAGTTATGGAGTTCTGAAATTAGGGAGTTAGGATGGTGTGAAGCTGGGTTAGCCCTTGGCCAGGAACGACTCAATCTCCTGATAGGTGATGCGGCCCTCATAGATGGCTTTGCCCATGATGACAGCAGGCACGCCAGCGTCCTGCAGCTGGAAGACATCGCTCATGCACGACACGCCGCCCGAGGCTGTGACGTGGAGACCTGGAAACTCGGCCATCATGTCCTTATAGAGTTCGGTGGCGGGACCGGAGAGCATGCCGTCGCGCGAGATGTCGGTGCTGATGACCTGGCTGACGCCACGCGACACATAACTCTGCAGGAAGGTCTGCCAGCGAGCATCGCTCGACTCAAGCCAGCCCTGTACGGCTATGCAGCCGTTCTTGATGTCGGCGCCGAGGATGATATGATCCGATCCATAGCGTTCGAGCCATGACAGGAACATCTGCGGATATTTGACGGCAATGGAGCCGCCTGTGATCATGCTGGCACCACTCTCGAAGGCGATGTGAGCATCCTCGTCGCTCTTGATGCCACCGCCGAAGTCGATGGTGAGGTGGGTGTTGGTGGCTATCTGCTCAAGCACGCGATGGTTGACGATGTGGCCGCCCTTGGCACCATCCAGGTCAACGAGATGCAGGCGGCGTATGCCGATGTCTTCGAGGCTCTTGGCCACTTCGAGCGGCTCTTGGCTGTATTCGGTCTTGGCATTATAGTCGCCCTTGGAGAGGCGCACCAGTTTGCCATCGATAATGTCAATGGCAGGAATGAGTTCGATCATAACACGACGTGGAATTTGACTATTTACGAGCTGTGAAAATAAAGTTCTTGAGGATCTGCTCCCCTATGGAACCCGACTTCTCGGGATGGAACTGCGTGGCCCAGAAGTTGTCTTTATGCAGGGCGGCGCTATAGACTTCGCCATACTCGGTGGTAGCGATAGTGTAGGCTGAGAGAGGTACGCGATAGGAATGCACGTAATAGACGTAATCCTCGGCCGTAATGCCGTCGAACAATGGGGTATCGACAGTAGGGGCCACCTGGTTCCAACCCATCTGCGGAACCTTGAGGTCAGCATCTGCGGGACGGAAGCGCTGCACAGGAACGTCGAAAATGCCAAGACATTCCGTATTTCGGCCATCTGCCGCACCCTCTTCGCTCTCCCGGCACATCAGCTGCATGCCGATGCAGATGCCCAGCACAGGTTGCCTGAGGCTTCGGATCAACAGGTCAAGACCATGCTCGCGCAGATAGTCCATGGCTGCACGTGCCTCGCCTACGCCAGGGAAGATGACGCGGTCGGCAGAGCGGATCACCTCGGGATCGTCGGTAATCACAGCCTCGGCACCCAAGCGCTTGCAGGCACAATAAACGCTATAGATATTGCCTGCATTGTATTTGATGATTGCTACTTTCATTGTATAATACCTTACTAGTCGTTGTACCAGTCAATCTTGTTCGAGCGGCTTACGCTAGTCTTCTCGTACTTGAGGTCAGAAAGCATAGAGCTCTTGACAGCAATGTTGACATTGAATGAAGCATAACGGCCCATCGGATTGAGCGAAGCAGTCAGCGCCCAGCAATGCATGTCACGCGTACAATTTATATTCATGTGGGTCACTCTGCCCAAATTGAAATCGTAGGACGCATTGAACGAGAAGTTCCATGCCTCGGTCGGTTGGAAAGTTCCCGACAACGTCGCTGAATGTACGATGGTTCGATCATATTCATGCGTCTTCTTGTCAAACTTCTGACGATCGTACTGGTAACGCATCGAATATGAGAAGTTGAGTGACCAAGGCAACTTCCAGATCAGGTAGCCATCATCATCGTATTTGCCGGTGGCAGCTTTCTTTTCTTTCTTGCGTTTGTTCTTGGCCTGACTGCGCTGCATGCCTTCGAGGCTGGTGGGATCAATCTCTTCATCGACATAGCCATCTTCGTCAAAGTCTAGATCTTCGTCCATGTCATCGTCATCATCATCGTTGCCGCTGCCTCGGCCAAAGAGTTTGGCGAGCTTCTCGTTGTTCAACTGATAGCTCCAGGAGTAACCTGTATTCATCAGTCGAGGCAATGGACCGTGGAAAAGACGGAACTTGTCATAATATTTACCATTGTCATCGTAGCAGTACAGGTCGAAGGTGGCATTGAGGTTCATCGTCGAGTTCTTGCTGAACTTGAAAGTGGCGGTCACAGGCAAAGTGGGACTCCAGCGCATGGAGTCGGCAACCATGTTATACGACAGATTAGTCGTAAGATTATCGATAATTGAAATCTTCTTGTATCCTGTTGAATCTTTATCAGAACGAACTTTTGCCTCAATATTATTGGCCAGACTAAGACTGATGCTTCCGCTGCGTCCACCACTTGGTGTGCCGAATTTATATCCCTGGAAATACGAATACTTCACCTCTTTGCGGCCTGTGACAGACGTGGAATCGGGAACATAGTATGAGCCCCAGCTGCCGTACTTCTTATCAGAGAAGTCAGGAGTATAGTTGAACGAGATGGATGGAGTCAGCAGGTGACGTACTGCCACGAGCTTGGAGTTCTTCCACAATGGAGTGTAGAAGCCATACAGCTTGGTATTGGCAGAAATAGCCGTGTTGAAATTATAAGCATTGTAGAAACCGTAGATCGTGTCCTTTGCTACACCGCCCAGCGATCCGTCGCGTTCATTGCGCAGACTCGGATCATAGTGCTGTACGGTTTTGTGCGAATAGGTTCGATCGGTGAATGAGAAACTTGGCGTAATGTTGATATACTTCAAGGCCGTGAACGTGGCGCTAAGTGGAATGCTGTGCTGCATGCCGTTATCCCAATCGCGTATCAGGCTCTTGCGCAAGATCTCATCCTGCTTGGCGGTGATGTTGTTGCTGATGCGTCCCTGGTAGGTCATCGAAATCTTCTCGTACCAACGGTCGGCACCTGCAGCCTTCTTGCGCTTGAATGGGAACCATCGGCTCATGGAGAGAGAAAGGTCGGGCAACGAAACGACGAGCGTGGAGTCGGTGGTTCGCTGCGTGATGCTGGTCGAAGCAGAGAGGCTCCACAGGGAATTTGGAACCTTGTATGTCGCATTGATGGTTGACGACTTGGTGGACTGCGTCATCTCGTTGCTATAGAGCGAACGGGTGTTGCTGCGTTCAAATCCGGAAGTTGTATAGTTGACCGAGGCCGAAAGCGTGAGGTTCGGATTGAAGCGGCTGTCCTGCGAGTGGCTCCATACCACGCGCATGTTGTTCTGCTCCTGATAATCCTGCAGGCCCTTGTCGCCCGTCTTGCTCACCAGATAGCTGAACGAGAAGTTGCCCTTGTACTTGTAGCGAACGGAATAACGGCTTTCGGCTGAGATACCCCATGAACCCTTGGTATAAATCTCGCCCTTCAGCGCCAGATCGACATAATCGTTGATGGCGAAGTAATAACCGCCATCGCGCAGATAGAGGCCTCGCTGCTGGTCCGTACCATAGCTTGGCATGATAATACCCGAAGAATAACTCTTCGTGAATGGGAAATACCCGAAAGGAATGGCCACAGGCAGTGGCACATCGGCCACAACGAGATAGGCAGGGCCGGTCACTATGTTCTTCTTCGGACGGACGCGTGCCTTGGTGAGCTGGATGTAGAAGTGCGGACACTCCACCTGGTCGCAAGTGGTGTATTTGCCGTCCTCGAGGAAGATGTCGCTGTCGGGCATCTTCTTGGTGACGCCACCGGTCACGTAACCATCGCCCTGCTGTGTCACGACGTCACAGATGTAACCCTTGGCAGTCTTGAAGTTATAAGACATGGTGCGCGTCTCATACTCACCTGAATTGTCCTTGAAAACAGGCTTGCCCTGAAGTTTGCCAAGCGAGTCAGGCACGCCGTTGGCATGCACCAGCGAAGAATCGAGCGAGAGTTGGATGCGCTCGGCATCGAGCTGGATGTCAGCATACGTGATCTGCGACTGACCATACAGCCAGGCAAGGTTGCCCATCGTGAACACGACAGAATCCTTGGCCTTGTAGTTAACCACAGCCGTGAGGCCGCCTCCCTCCTTCTTTTTCTTGGTAGAGTCAGCTGGCAAACTATCCAATGCGATAGGATCAGACAGATCCGAGGCATTGAGCAAGCTATCCATGGCATGGCGTATGCTGTCGGCAGGATCGAGGATGCTGTCACGAACGGCAAGACTGTCAGCAGGTACATCTGCACCCAAGCCAAGTGTATCAATCAATACCTGACGCACAGATGCAGCAAAGGCTCCCCCACCGAGCCATGATGGCAGCAGCAGGAGGGCCAGCAACAAGGGTGCAAATCCCTTTCGAATGATATATTTGATATGCGAAAGCATCTATATTCGTACGTAAAACGGCGCAAAGATAGTCTATTTTTCGCGAAATACCAAATAATTTATACCTTTTTCACTTTTTCCGCTAGTAAATTGCCTTTTTTAAATATTGAAATAGCAGTTCCTATCAGGCAAACGGCAGACGCCATGTGCAACCATTACGCCAATTGGCACAACCGAATGCAGTCTTCCCCTTGAGAACCTGTCCGCCACAAAGAGGGCAGACGGCAGGAGGTTGGGGAAGAGATTGTGGAGGCTGAGGATTTTGTGGAGTGGATGATGTGGAAGCAGTATCGGACTTCTTCTTGCGAGGAGCGCGCTTGGGTTTGACCACTCCGGCAGCTTCGTCCGCAGCCTTCTTCTCGGCAGCAGCAGCACGCTTTTCGGCGGCTGCACGTTTCTTTTCCTCTTCCGGATCGACATACGCCACCTGGCGGTTGGTGTTGTCACTCATCACGCTCTGGATAATCTCCATCACCATCTGCTTGAGTTCGGCAATGAATTGCGAGGCTTCATATTCGCCTCGTTCGATCATGCGCAGCTTGCGTTCCCATTGGCCCGTCAACTCGGGGCTCTTGAGCAACTCCTCGTGAATTACCTGAATGACGTCGATGCCCGTCTGTGTGGCCACAAGACTCTTCTTGTCACGACGGATGTAGCGTCGCTTGATCAGCGTCTCGATGATAGCGGCGCGGGTGGAAGGACGTCCGATGCCGTTCTCCTTCATGGCATCACGAAGTTCTTCATCCTCACATTGCTTGCCCGCCGTCTCCATGGCACGGATCAGCGTAGCCTCATTATACAACTTCGGAGGTTGAGTCCATTTGTCGAGCAACGAAGGAGTGTGCGGACCACGTTCGCCAATAGTAAATTCTGGCAGCAAAGATCCACCATCCTTATCATCTTCCTCCTCCTTCTGATCGCTGTAAAGTATGCGCCAGCCAGGATTGGTAATCAGCTTGCCCGTTGCCTTGAATTCCACCTTGGCTGCTTCGCCCATGACTGTGGTCGTATCGAACAGGCAATCAGGATAAAAGACTGAAATAAACCGACGTGCAATCAAGTCGAATACCTGATGCTCAATCTGGGTCAAAGCCATGGGAGGAACGCCTGTCGGAATGATGGCGTGGTGGTCGGTCACCTTACTGTTGTCGAACACCTGCTTGGACTTCGGCAACTTCTTGCCAGAGTTCAACAGAGGCTGGGTGAATCCTTCATAGCCACGCAATCCCTGTAAGATGCCAGGACACTTCGGATAGACATCATCGGGCAGGAATGTAGTATCCACACGTGGGTATGTGGCTACCTTCTTTTCATAAAGGGACTGGATGGTCTGCAGCGTCTGCTCGGCCGTCAACCCGAACTTTCGATTACAATCCACCTGCAGGGCCGAAAGGTCATACAGACGCTTGGGCGACTCCTTGCCCGACTTCTTCTGCACATCGGTGATTGTGAATGGAGCATCCTTGATTGCCTCAAGTGCCTGCTGTGCCTCCTCAATCTTCTCGTAGCGCCCTTTGGTGCTGTTGAAGGTGACATCACGATAAAGGGTCTTGAGTTCCCAATATGGTTGTGGCTGGAAATTCACAATCTCAAAGTGTCGCTTCACGATCATGGCAAGCGTGGGCGTCTGCACACGACCGATGGAGAGCACCTGGCGTGCTCCCGTCTGTCCATAGCGAAGCGTATAGAGGCGTGTGGCATTCATGCCCAGAAGCCAGTCGCCAATGGCGCGACTGAGGCCTGCCAGATAGAGACGTTCGTACTTCTGCTGCAACTCCAGATGAGCAAATCCTTCGCGAATAGCATCATCGGTCATCGAGTTGATCCACAGTCGATAAATAGGGATTTGCCCGGCACGCTCGCGATCGCTAGCACCAGACTTCTGCATCACCCATCGCTGTATCAGTTCTCCTTCCTGGCCGGCATCACCGCAGTTGATGATGCACTCGGCATCGTCATATAGACGCTTGATGACATCGAACTGCTGCTTGACCATGTTGTCCTCCTTGAGCGAGATGCCAAAACGTTGTGGCATGATGGGAAGCCACACCAGACTCCAGGCTTTCCAGCGCTGATCGTATTCCTCGGGATTCTTGAGCTCGCACAGATGGCCAAAAGTCCAGGTGACCTGATAGCCATTGCCCTCCCAATAACCTACAGGGCCGCGACCCTGGCGCTGACTGGCTCCAAGGATTTGGGCGATGCTCTGAGCCACGGAGGGCTTCTCTGCGATACAAACTTTCATTTCGTAAACTAATTTATAATTAGATTTGGGCTATTTATAGGGCGATAAGTTGTAAAAACATCCCCTTTTCGTGAAAAATCGGGTGCAAAGATAAAGAATTTTTGGCAAAGTTGTACTTTTTTTGGAAAAAAATAACTATCTTTGCAGCAATTTTGAAATTAACATTAAATATAAATATGAAATTTACTGAACTATGTGACGGCATCTTCAAGCAGTCGATTGCCGACTATCACAAGACTGACAACGTTGACACTCCCATCCAGAATCCCTTCCAGCAGGGCACTATCGAGTTCTATCTCTATCTGAAGAATTGGATCGATACTGTACAGTGGCACTTCGAAGACATCATCCGTGACCCGGAAATTGATCCGGCTGCCGCTTTGGTCTTGAAGCGTCGTATTGACAAATCGAACCAGGACCGTACCGACTTGGTAGAGATGATCGATTCCTACTTCCTGGATACATACAAGGAGGTAAACGTGTTGCCTGATGCCACCATCAACACAGAATCACCAGCATGGGCCATTGACCGCCTGTCGATCCTTTATCTGAAGATCTATCACATGCAGGTAGAAGTGGATCGCACCGACGTAAGCCAGGAGCATCATGACAAGTGCCAGCAGAAGCTCAACGTGCTGCTCACACAGCATGAGGATCTGACCACCGCCATCAGCCAGCTGCTCGACGATATAGCAGCAGGCCGCAAGTACATGAAAGTGTATAAGCAGATGAAGATGTACAACGATCCGAACCTCAATCCTGTGCTCTACGCCAACACGAAATAAATGACTAAGATCCTTGCCATCCGCTTGAGTGCATTGGGCGACATCTGTATGACGTTGCCCGTGCTTGATTCGTTCTGCCGCACCTATCCAGATGTGGAGCTGACCTTGCTCACCAGCAAGATTGGCGCCAAGGTCGCCAATACTGTCATCCATCTGCCCAACTTCAAGTGTCTTGCCATCAACAAGAACGACTACAATGGTCTGTCGGGTATGAACAAACTCTATAATGAGTTACGGGAGCAGCATTTTGATGTTGTGGCTGATCTGCACGATGTGTTGCGAACCAAGTGGGTACGTATCCGCTTCAAGTTGGCAGGAAAGAAGGTAAGCGTAATCGACAAGGGACGCAAGGACAAAAAGTCACTCACCGCCCATCAGGACTTCAAGCAATTGACCAGTGGCATCGAACGTTATCGGGCTGTCTTTGCAGAACTTGGTTATCCTTTTGAGGTTGATTACGATGGCCGAAAGGTCGGACTACTATTAGCAGGGACAGACAGAGATGTCTCCCCGACCTCAATCGGTATCGCCCCCTTTGCTCAACATCAAGGCAAGATTTATCCGATAGCCCAGATGCGGCAGGCAATCCGTCTCATGTTGCAAAAGCGTCCCGACCTGCACATTTATCTGTTTGGCAGCAAGGAAGAGGCTGCAGAACTCGAATTGTGGAGACAAGACAACCCTGACCGCATACACAATCTGGCCGGAGCTCAGTTCATTGATGCTGACCTGCGCACCATGTCATGTCTGCGTGCCATGGTTTCGATGGACTCGGCCAATATGCATCTGGCTTCTCTTGTCGGAACACGCTGCTTCTCCATCTGGGGAGCCACACATCAGTATGCCGGATTCCTGGGCTACGGACAACAGCCTTCTGACTGCATCGAGCTGCCCCTCCCCTGCCGTCCTTGCTCCATCTATGGCAACAAGCCTTGCAAGTTTGGCGACTATCGCTGTATGAGCGGCTTGACACCAGAGACTGTGGCTGACAAGATACTGACCGCACTTAATTAAAATATTCAATCTTAGACAATACCCATCCGATCATATGAGAATCTACATTGCCGAAGACGAACCATTGGCAGCCGCCAAACTCAAGCTTTTCCTTGAGAAAGCCGGTGAAGGTGGAGACATCTCGACCTTCGGCGATGGAAGTAAGCTTCAGACTGCGATCAGAGAAGAGGGGCTCCCCGATTTGATATTCCTTGATATCCAGATGCCCAATCTTACTGGCCTGGAGTTCCTGAAATCCCTGCAGAATACCAAAGATAACAAAGATGCAGGACGCACAGCCATCATCATTACCTCTGCCTACGATCAGTATGCCATCGACGGATTTAATTATGGTGTCACGGACTATCTGCTGAAACCATATACGCTGGACAGACTGAAGCAAGCGCTATCGAAAGTGCATCATGAAATCGAAAGGACACAGGACGCAGCATCAGCAGATCAGATGATTGGCATTCGCAGCGAAGGCCGTACTGAGATGATCCGTGTTGCTGACATCGTATGTCTCGAAGCGTTCAAGGACTACACCCAGCTCGTCCTCTCTGATGGTCGCAAGCTTACGACACTCGGCACGCTCAGCAGCTTCGAGCAACAATTGCCAAGCGCACGATTTGCCCGTGTGCAACGCTCCTATATAGTGGGATTGAAACACGTGTGCAGCTACAATACCCAGTCGGTCCTGCTCACTTCGGGCGAGGAAGTCCCCATGGGAAAGACATACCGCGAATCATTTGAAACTTCAATCAATAACCTGCGATGACACTACTGACCCTCATCGGCTCCATTGGCCTCTTCCTGTTTGCCATGCAGCTCATCAGCGACAATCTGCAAAAGATTGCGGGTGATGTGCTGCGTCATGCGCAATCAGCCATGACAGGCAATGCCCTGACAGGTATGTTCACCGGCCTTGGTGTCACCGCTCTGGTTCAGTCATCAACTGCTGTAACCATGATGGCGGTTTCGTTCACCAACGCCGGATTGATCACGCTTTCGCAATCAGCATCTGTCATCATGGGTGCCAACATCGGCACAACCATCACCGCCTGGCTCATTGCGCTCCTGTGCTTCAATTTCGACGCTTATCTCTGGGCTTTTCCGCTGGTTGCCATAACGATTCCGCTCTTCGGATTCCGCAAGGGATCGTCTGTCTCATGGGGTGAACTGATCATTGGCATAGCACTTCTGGTCATTAGCATCCACTTCATGCAGGTTTCATTCCACCAGATGGATGGTACGTGGTTGCCCCAGGGGCTCGATGGAGAGGGATATCTGTATGTATTGTCGGTATCAGTTGTCTTGCTGAGCGGATTGCTGCTAACCGTTCTGTTCCGTTCGTCAACCATCACCTTCCTCATCGCCCTACTGCTGTGTGTGTCTGAATGGATATCGTTCGATCTTGGCTGCGCACTCATCGTATTGGCCAATATCGGCACTTGCATACCTCCATTGATTGCAGCACGAAAGGCCAATGCCATGGCACGACGTGCAGCCCTGTTACATTTCCTATTTAATTTTATTGGAATGCTTTGGGTGCTCCTGCTGATGCTTGGCTTGTATTTTATTTTCAATGGAAAACTGGCAGACGGAGAATCCACGATTGCCTATTGCTGCGAAAGCATCGGCTTAGGCAATCCGAACCTTCAGGAAAACATGCCAGCCGGTCTGGCCCTTTTCCATACAGCTTTCAATGTCGTGACGATGCTCTTGTTGTTGCCTTTGCGTCATCAGTTTGTACGCCTTGTTTCCAGGAACACGCCAGAGACAGAACCCGACTCCGAACAGTCATTCAAGCTGCAATTCATCACCTCTGGCATCATTTCATCAAGCGAAATGGCTTTGGCTCAAGTGCAGAAAGAAGCGACAAGATATGGTGAGAATGTCTATATCATGTTCTCGCTTGTTCGTGAGATGTTGTCCGAACCGCTTGGTTCTGAGCGTCAGTTGCAGATCGATGACCAAGTGCGGACGATGGAGCAGGAAAGCGATCGGGCAGAGATGGAAATTGCGGACTTCCTCAACAAGATCTCACCTAAATCGCTGTCTGGGCAAGGTGAGCAGTTGTGTCGCAATCTGTACAAGATCGTCGATGAACTTGAATCCATTGCCGATTCCATCTATCACCTGTCTGCCACCTTGTACAGCAAGAGCGAGCAACGGGTACGCTTCAGTCCTGAGCTCAACACGAATGTAAACAAGATGTTCGCTCTCACCGACGATGCCTTGCAGCACATGCTCAAGCTGATGGACATGGACGAAGTGACGTCAAGCGCTCTGAACAAAGCATTCAACATCGAGGACGAGATCAACAACTTCCGCAATCAATATCGTAACTCCGTATTGGATCAATTTGACCGCAACGAGGTGCAATATCAGCAAAGTACGTTTTTCATGATGCTCATCAATGAATGCGAAAAGATCGGTGACTACATCATCAATGTAGTAACAGCATCTGAAGAACGATAAAATAGAGTTCGACGTCTCGAAATCTTTGCCAGAGTTCTATGACATGCTTTTCGACGGCTCGAAATCTTTGTCTGAGGTTTCGGATAGGCTCTTCGACGGCTCGAATTCCTTGTCCAAGAATCCAGACAGCCTTTTCGACGGCTCGAATTCCTTGTCACAAGGTCCGGACAAACTATTCGACAACTCGAATTCCTTCGCCAAGATTCCGGACATGCTTTTCGACGTCTCGAATCGAAGAACCCTTCTAAAAATTGAATAATCAACAATAAAACATAATATTATGTATTTCGAAAACAGTTTTCCCGCAAACTCCTATCGTTCCACCGGATGTATTGAAGTAATCTGTGGATCAATGTTCTCAGGCAAAACCGAAGAGTTGATCCGCCGAATCAATCGCGTCAAGATTGCCAAACGCAATATCATGATATTCAAACCATCGCTCGATTACCGATACAGCGAGCGCGACATCGTCTCACATACACACAGCAGCAGTGAAGCCATTCCTGTACAGTCTGCTCAGGTCATTGCCAACACCGTGACCGACGACGTTGACGTAGTGGCTATCGACGAGGCACAGTTCTTCGATGCCGAACTGGTCAAGGTTGTTAATGCTCTGGCTTCTTCCGGCAAAAGAGTCATCCTGGCTGGTCTTGACATGGACTACCTTGGTCAACCTTTCGGCCCCATGCCCGAACTGATGGCCATTGCCGATGATGTGTACAAGTGTCGTGCCATCTGCATGAAGTGCGGACACCTTGCCAATTATTCCTATCGCATCGCCAAAGGTGTGGATCAGGTGCTGATTGGTGAAAAGCAGGAATACATGCCACTGTGTCGTGCCTGCTACCATGAAATGATGAAAGACAAGAATAGAAAGTAATGAAGCATCTGATCATCTTCCTCAATTACTGCCAGTCACGCATACAAAACCCCGTGTACAGGCAGTTTGCAACCACCTCTTTGGTT
This sequence comes from Bacteroidales bacterium, assembly GCA_045628525.1. GTDB lineage: Bacteria > Bacteroidota > Bacteroidia > Bacteroidales > UBA3663 > Liminaster. The sequence continues at coordinate 43,071 of JAZQPJ010000034.1, read as the reverse complement.
TCGCGCAATGCAACATTGTTGTTCCTCAGCAAGCAGCTGGAGGAACGTGAGTTGCTGCATGAAGTCAATGAATTGCGCCGCAAGGAAGAAAACCCAAGCGACATCTCTTTCCATATATGTGCTACACTCGATCATGTGGACGTCGGGTCGATGATCGTTCAGACGCTTACATTGATCCGCAAGAATTTTGCTGTCTCCGAGAAATACGCCTATCATAATTTCTGCTATTGCCAGCTTCCCGATCTGAATCATTGCTCAGACAAGGAGCGAAACGGTGCATGGAAGAGTCTGGCATGCATCAACAATGCCGTTACAGACTATCTCGACATACAACTTCTGCAAACCTGTTTTCTATACACAGATGCAACGCAGGTCAGCCTCTCCCAGTTCTTGTTCAATGTAACCCAGAATCCGGTCATTGAGCAAAAAATATATATTCCTTTAGGCGATGCTTGCGACTTCCCACCAGTTTTTGCCACGTTCAATGCAACGGGCATCAGCTATCCCGACGACGAAGTGCGCTACCACCTGCATCAGGCATATCTGAATGCTTTGCTGACATTGACACAGGTGAAAGACAATCCTGTAGAAATGGAAGTGTGCAACGAGGAAGCGGATTCTATTCTCGCTCAGGTGCCCCTCTCGAATATGCGGGTTTGCCTGCAGGAGGAAATGTTCATCAATCTGAATCCCGACTCCGACCAGACATGGGACGTGCCATCCAACTATTGGCAGCAATCAATCGACCTGTCCTGCCAAGGCATGAATGACTTGCCGCGTGAAGAATGGTTCAGACAGATGCGCAACCGTGTTGAGGTATTGTTCCAAAGTCGTTTCCGAGAGCTGGGTGTAGAGTTCTTCTTCAATCTTGAGTTCAAGAAGACAGCCGACTACAACCGCATACTGCTGGCAATCATTAGCGACGGCTTGCACAAGACGATGTTGCAATCTCCTTACCCACCCTCAGTGCTCAAGGATATTGTGCACGCCATCGTGAACCGATTGCAGCAGAAGGTGCTTGAAATCAACCAGATTCTGCAGCAGTCACAGCAACAGGTCAAATCAATCCAGGCTGAATTAGATGCGCTCACCAATCAATGGAACAACCTCGGACTGTTCGATCGTCTGCGTGGCAAGAATCAGGTTTTGCTGAGTCAATACAAAGCGCTGCTGCAGAATTTCTTCGAACAGCGCACACTGATACCTGGATGCACGTTTGCCAACAAACTGCTTAACGAGCTGATTCCTCAGGTAGCGGCTCTGTCGGATGGCAGCGATCGGCTTACAGCCTACTGCTACGATGCCATACTCGCCACAAAGCGTAGTCTGACCGAGAGCGAACCTGCATCGCTATGCGGTATTTTCCCCATTGAACCGATTCATCAGGCAGCACAGGCCATTGCACTCGATCGTGAACACCTTACTGTTCAATATCTGCAACTTGTTGAATGTCTTTATGGCAAGAGCCCTATTCTTGATGGAGAGGATCTGCTTCAGCGTCTTCGTACCAAGTTCTCTGCCAAAATCGACCAATACCTCAATCACAGAATACAGGATGGTACGCTGCCTGCCGTGCTTGATGTGACAATTGCAGACAGGTTGACGCAACTTTACGAGGGACATGGCGGACTGAGCCAGTTCATAGAGGAACTAAAAAAAGAAACCACCCTCAACCTCATGATAAAGGATGACGGCGGTCAGGATTCGTACATACTGATTGCACCTGAAAACGATGCACTGGGTCAACACCTCACTGCACGCGACGATTCACATCTACAGATGTTGCATTTCCGACTCGGACTTAGCTTGCAACAATTAGACGGGTTCGCTGGCAAGCGCATGTTTGTCGAACCATCCATCTTTTGATTTCGCAGTATAAACACGGGCAAACATCTGTAACGCACAAATGGTCTCTTGACGTGGTCCTTGCGTTGCGATACAATCCATTGGTTTTTCGTCAATGTTAATTGCATCGTCCGAAACTGCTGGCAAAGCCAAACTGCTGGCAAACATCAAAGATGAAATTAGTGAAGAGGTAGAGCGATGCTTCATAGGCAATATTATATTTTTGTTTTCTAATATAACGGCAACCGCTCTCTTTTATTGTACTACACTACATTTTTTATTTCCAAAATATTATTGCTTCAGCCCTGCTGTCTATTCATGGACGTACCGTGATGTGATAGCAGGGTTGCTTTACCTCATATTTCACATAGCAGTAGCCACGTTCCTGCAGGTCATACAAGGCTTTTGCCAGATCTTCCTTCAGTTTCCCCTCCCAGGTATTGCCATGAATGTCAAATCGGTTATAGGTAATATCTACTGTTGTTGCATAGCAATGTGTAGAGTTTTCGGAGGCATTGCCATTGCGGCGACGGAGAGATTTGACATCGGCCTGTGTGCGCAATACACTTGTAACAATAAAACGTGACTTTGTGCCATTGTATTCTTGCATCAGGCGTCCTAACGCTGTCAGAAAGTCTGCTGCCTTCGGGACCAGATATGGTACAGAACTGGTCAGTGGATCAATTTTATAGTAGCGAGTGTTATGAAGTTCGACCAACTTGTTTTCCATGCCTTTCACTGCGTCACGGTCGACCAATGGCTTGATGCCGAGGCGTCGGGCGGCTCCCATGTGCACATCGTTGATATAATCGAAGTCACGATGATAGTTCGGACGACGCTTGGGATGCTTTTCCTCTGCCTTTAATGGAAATTCAAAATGATTACGTCCGGGACGACTATATTCTTCTAGATCCGTCGCCCCTTCATCAACATCATTTGAACTGCTGCCAGAGTTTAATAATTCTGACACATAGACGACTGTTGAGCGAACACCATAATAACAGCCATAAACAATGCCAAACACTCCGGCAAAGACACCCAAAAGAATGCAAATGCCGACTATGTGACGTGGCCAATATGACAGGGCCCAATAACGTTTCTCTAATGATGCTATGATGCGGAACAGTAATTTCTTCATTCTCTTTTATGTCGTACAGATACTCACATGGCTATTATTGGACCAATGTAAATACTCGAACATGTCAAAATTGTTTATTTGATGCTGCAAAAATAGTAATAATTTCTTATAGAAACAAAAATTGAGAATGATAATTTGGAATATTGCCCGAAATTTGTTAACTTTGCACCGAAAATAGCTATACATATTTATATTTAAATGAAAGAACTCGAGCTCAAGTACGGCTGCAATCCTAACCAGAAGCCGTCACGTATTTTCATGGAGGGCGATCAGGAGCTTCCTATCACCGTGCTCAATGGCCGCCCAGGTTATATCAATCTTCTTGATGCATTCAACAGCTGGCAGTTGGTAAGCGAGCTGAAGCGTGCCACAGGTCTGCCTGCAGCCACTTCGTTCAAGCACGTCTCTCCTGCCGGTGCTGCCGTTGGCCTGCCATTGACCGACACCCTCAAGAAGATCTACTTCACCGACGATTACGAGCTCTCTCCATTGGCTTGCGCCTACGTTCGTGCCCGTGGTGCTGACCGTATGTCTTCGTTTGGCGACTTCATCGCTCTGAGCGACGTTTGCGACGTGGCTACTGCCAAGCTCATCAACCGTGAGGTCAGCGATGGCGTCATTGCTCCTGGTTACGAGCCTGAGGCGCTTGAGATTCTCCAGGCCAAGCGTAAGGGTACTTACTGCGTGATCCAGATGGATCCCGAGTATCGTCCTGCTCCTATCGAGCGCAAGATGGTCTATGGCATCACCTTCGAGCAGGGTCGCAACGAGATCGACCTCAACGATGATGCACTCTTCCAGAACATCCCAACCCAGAATAAGAACTTCACTGCTGAGGCACGTCGTGACCTCGTCATTGCACTCATCACCCTCAAGTACACTCAGTCGAACTCAGTGTGCTACGTGAAGGACGGTCAGGCCATTGGCATTGGTGCCGGTCAGCAGAGCCGCATCCACTGCACCCGTCTGGCTGGCAACAAGGCTGACATCTGGTGGCTGCGTCAGCATCCAAAGGTAATGGCTCTCCCATTCAAGGAGGGCGTGAAACGTGCCGATCGTGACAACACCATCGACGTTTACATCAGCGAGGAGGAGCACGACGACGTACTCCGTGAGGGTACATGGCAGAACTTCTTCACCGAAAAGCCTGAGGTGCTGACCCTTGCAGAGAAGAAGGAATGGCTCAAGCAGCTCAAGGGCGTTGCCCTCGGATCGGATGCCTTCTTCCCATTCGGTGACAACATCGAGCGTGCACACAAGAGTGGTGTAGAGTACATCGCCGAGGCTGGCGGCAGCGTTCGTGATGACAATGTCATTGCCACCTGCGACAAGTATGGCATCGCCATGTGCTTCACCGGTGTCCGCCTGTTCCACCACTAATATTCTAGGTACTTGGAAGTCTAGAAATCCTAGAATAACTTGAAATCCCAGATCAACTAGTACACGAATACATCAAATATAACAATCAACATTACAAAAATAACTATGGAAAAATCAGCACTTCAGATTGCTCGTGCTGCCTATCAGCCAAAGCTCCCAGTAGCTTTGCGTGGCGCACTCAAGGCTGTTGAGGGTGAGCCAACCCAGTCAGTAGCCAATCAGGAGGAGGTTAAGAAGCTCTTCCCTAACACTTATGGTATGCCATACCTCAAGTTCGAGCCAACAACCGAGGCTATGCCAAACGCTCAGATGAACGTAGGCGTAATCCTCTCTGGCGGTCAGGCTCCTGGCGGTCACAACGTAATCTCTGGCCTCTTCGACGGCATCAAGAAGCTCAACCCAGCCAACAAGCTCTACGGCTTCATCCTCGGCCCTGGCGGTCTCGTTGATCACAACTACATGGAGCTCACTCCTGAGATCATCGACGAGTATCGTAACACCGGTGGCTTCGACATCATCGGCTCTGACCGTACCAAACTCGAGAAGAAGGAGCAGTTCGACAAGGGTCTCGAGATCCTCAAGGAGCTCGGCATCAAGGCTCTCGTAATCATCGGTGGTGACGACTCTAACACTAACGCTTGCGTACTCGCAGAGTATTACAAGGCCATCAACGCTGGCGTTCAGGTTATCGGCTGTCCTAAGACCATCGACGGCGACCTCAAGAACGAGGCTATCGAGGCTTCATTCGGTTTCGACACCGCTACCAAGGTTTACTCTGAGGTTATCGGCAACATCATGCGCGACTGTAACTCAGCCAAGAAGTACTGGCACTTCATCAAGCTGATGGGCCGTTCGGCTTCACACGTTACCCTCGAGTGCGCTCTTCAGACTCATCCAAACGTAACCCTCATCGGTGAGGAGGTTGAGGCTAAGAACCAGACGCTCGACGACGTTGTAACTTACATCGCTGAGGTAGTTACTGCCCGTGCTAACGAGGGCAAGAACTTCGGTGTTGTGCTCGTTCCAGAGGGCCTTATCGAGTTCATCCCTGCCATCAAGAAGCTCATCTCTGAGCTCAACGATATGCTGGCTGCCAACCAGGCTGAGTTCGACACCGTTGCTGATGACAAGAAGATTGAGTACGTACTTGGCAAGCTCTCAGCTGAGAATGCTGCTATCTTCAACTCGCTCCCACTCTCAGTTTCACGTCAGCTCGCACTCGAGCGTGACCCACACGGCAACGTACAGGTATCTCTGATCGAGACCGAGCAGTTGCTTGCTGAGATGGTTGGCAAGAAGCTCGCTCAGTGGAAGAAGGAGGGCAAGTTCAACGGCAAGTTCTCTACCCAGCACCACTTCTTCGGCTATGAGGGCCGTTGCGCAGCTCCTTCTAACTGGGATGCTGACTACTGCTACAGCCTTGGCTTCAATGCTTCAATGTTGATGGCTGCTGGCAAGACCGGCTACATGTCATCTATCAAGAACACCTTCCGTCCAGCTGATGAGTGGGTTGCTGGTGGTATCCCTATCACCGCTATGATGAACATGGAGAAGCGTTCGGGTGAGATGAAGCCAGTAATCCGCAAGGCTCTCGTTGAGCTCGATGGCAAGCCATTCAAGTTCTTCGTCTCTAAGCGCGACGAGTGGGCAAAGGAGACAAGCTTCGTATATCCTGGTCCTATCCAGTACTGGGGTCCAGCCGAGGTTTGCGACCGTCCAACCATCACCCTTACCCTCGAGCAGGAGTAATTGCTATTGCAAAAATAACAAATAGCAAATCATAAATAATGCATCCCGATTATCAAACTGGTAGTCGGGATGCATTTGTTTTAAACCATTCGTCCATCTGTTCGTCTTATAATCAAACAAGTGGGTAAAGCTTGTTGCACAAAGGAAACAATAATAGTTACACATAAATACCTTTGAACTATGAAAAGACTTTTTCTAACCCTGGCCCTGCCGCTGCTCACCCTGATGAGCGTAATGGCAATGAGCGATGCACGCATTCGTGAGACAGCACGTTTCCTCACCGACCGCATGGCTTACGAGTTGCAGCTCACCCCTGCTCAGTACGAAGACTGCTTTGAGGTCAACTACGACTTCATCTACGAGGCAAATAACCTGATGGACGATGTAGTGTATGGCTACTCTGATGCCATCGACACATACTACGACTATCTCGACTACCGCAACGAGGATCTGCGTTACATCCTCAACGCTACACAGTACGGCATCTTCATGGGTTTGGACTATTTCTTCCGTCCAATCTACACCACAGCACGTCGCTGGGCATTCCGCATCTATGATGTATATCACAACCATCACTATTACTATTATGGTTTGCCCAACTGCTATCATACCTACCACGGCCTGCACAGCCACCACCATCATCATGGCGGCTTCTACGTGAATCGTTACAGCCACCCACATCACGCTGTCCCCGCTCCTATCCTCCGCGGTCCTCATTACGAAACCCATCGTCACAACGATTTTGGCAATCGTTACCATCACCGCGATCATGGTGGCCATCATAACAGCAACGGACACAACAACCACGACGCACGTCCTGGTGGCCACAACAACAACCATGGCAACGGCGGTCACAACAATGGTGGTCATGGCAACCGCAACGACCACAGCAACGGCGGTCACAACGACCATGGCAATGCCGGTCAAGGCGGCGGAAACAACCACGGTAACCATGGCAATGCTGGCCAAGGTGGCAACAACAAACATGGCAACCAAGGCAATATCCGCCCTGAAAAGCAGCATCGTTCATCGGAACGCTCTTCTGCCAACCGTTCTCACGATCAGCGTTCAAACCAGGCCGCTCATTCGCACGAGCAACGAGCCAATGGAGGAACCCGCTCACACGAGCGTTCATCAGGTAGCCATGGCAACCGTAGCGAAGGCAACGGCAACAACCACGGCAACCACGGTGGTGGAAGCCATGGTGAACGTGGCGGCCGCAGATAAAACTTAGAACAAAAAAAAAATTGTGCCTGCACAATTCTCTGTCAACATCTCGGACAGACAATTTGTGCAGGCACAATTTCATTTCCTGATCCTGGATACGGAATCTCAAAACTGAACGAGGATTCGGAACACCTTACCCGGATTCTTGTCCCACCATTCCATCACATCCTCGCAGCCTTCAGGCTCAACGATGCGCGAGATGAGTTCGTCCATCGGACAGGTGCCACGCTCCAGATAATGGATCACGGCACGGAAATCCGAAGGCATGGCGTTGCGTGAGCCGCGGATGTCAAGTTCCTTTTGCACGAAGTACTTTGTCTGGAACGACACCTCGCTCTTGGCATAGCCGATGCAGATCACGCGACCGGTGAAGGCCACCTCATCAACAGCCATCTGGTAAGTCTGTGCGCTTCCCACGGCCTCGATGACCACATCAGGACCGAAGCCCGAGGTGCACTCCAGCATACGAGCGTGAACATCTTCGGTCAGGGTGTTGACCGTGTAGCTGGCACCCATGCGACGAGCCAAAGCCAGCTTGTCATCGTCGATGTCAGCAGCCACTACGGTAGCGCCACGCTGGGCAGCACGCACCACAGCACCCAAGCCGACCATACCACAGCCGATGACCAGAACCACGTCGATGTCAGTTACTTCGGCACGCGAAACGGCATGGAAGCCCACACTCATTGGCTCGATCAAAGCACAGTTGCGTGGGGTGAGCAATCCGGCAGGGATCACCTTCTCCCAAGGCAGGGCGATGTATTCGCGCATGGCACCGTCACGCTGCACGCCCAGGGTCTCGTTGTGCTGACAGGCATTGACACGACCATTGCGGCACGATGCACACTTGCCGCAGTTGGTGTAGGGATTTACAGTCACGGTCATGCCTGGCTTCAAACCTTCGGGCACCTCCTTGCCTACTGCTTCGATAATGCCGCCTACTTCGTGGCCAGGAATCACCGGCATCTTGGCCATGGCATTGCGTCCTCGCCAGGTGTTGATGTCCGAGCCGCAGAAGCCTACGTATGCCAGACGGATCAATACTTCATGGTCACCGTAAGCGGGCTTCTCCATCTGGATTACCTCTAACTTGCCTATTTCAGAAATTTGTACAGCTTTCATATTTAATTTTGTAATCTTTAGTTATTCTGCCATGTGGTGAATATATGGCATCTCGGGCAATGCTCCAAATCCATAGAATTTGCGCGCATTCTCGCCCAGGAAGAGCTCCTTCTCGCGTTCGGACAAGACGTCCGACTTGAGCACGAAGTCGTATGCCATGCGATAGGTAATCACCGAAATGGTGCGGGGGTAGTCGCTGCCCCACATCAGTTTCTCAATGCCCACCTCATCCGCTGCTTCGCGAATGGCCTGCACGGCACCTGGATAAGGATAGCCTTCGTCATTGAACAGCCACGTGATGCCACCTGCCTCCACATAGACGTTGGGGTGACGAGCCAATCGGATCTGAGCCATCCAGTTTGGATAGGTCACCATGCCGAAGTGACCGATGGCGATGCGCAGGTTCGGGAAACGAGCCACGATCTCCTCTACTTCTGCGAGCTGCGAATTGTCCTCATGCAGACAGAGCGAGAGGTACATGCCAGCATCGTCAAGCAACTGATACATAGCCATGAACTCCGGATCGTTCAGGCGGCGCACACCTTCGGGCAACTGCAGACGATGACCAGGGATGGCAATGCCGGCGTATGCACCAATGGCGATGAGACGTTTTGCCTCCTCCAGGAATCCTGGCTTGCGAACCTCGCACATGGCACACACCTTGAATCGGTCGGGGTATTGCTGCGAAACCTCACGCAGGTAGTCATTCTGCTCGCCGTCGATGAACTCCTGCACCACCACGGCAGCAGTCACCTGGGCAAAGTCCATGTTCGAGAGGAACACCTCGGCGGTATTGCGACCGTCAATCATGAACGGCGGCATCATCTGCACCTCCTTGCCAAAGAAGAGCGAGCGCGAGCCATTGGGCGACAACGTCCGTATCGGCTGGCCGTTGACCATGGTATCTTGTTTCAGCCAAAGGTGGCTGTGGGCATCGATGACTAACATGGAATTTGTAGAGTTTGAAAAGTTATGAATTCTTCCAACGAACACGCATCTGGTCGCCAATGATTTCCTGCACCTCGCGCACCAGATCCCAGTCGATAGGTGCCTCAGCGTACTCGATATTCTTCTGAACATTCACAGGATTGGCCGAACTGAACAGCGTGGTGGCGATGCGAGGGTTGCTGATGGCGTACTGGATGGCGAGTTTCTCGATCGGATAGCCCTTGGCGTTGCAATGCTGCACAGCACGCTGACATGCCTCGACCAATGCCTTGGGGGCAGGATGCCAGTCAGGAACACCACGCGATGACAGCAGACCCATTGAGAGTGGCGAGGCATTGATGATGCCTACGTTGTTGGCTTCGAAGAAGTCGAAGTACTCGTTGAGCAGCTCATCGTTGAGCGAATAGTGGCAGAAGCAGAGGGTGGCCTCCACCGTACCTGGCTCGACGTGCTCGATCACCCACTTGATGTTCTCCGGCTGAAGGTCGGTGATGCCTACGTGGCTCACTATGCCTTTCTTCTTGAGCTCGACCAAAGCTGGCAACGTCTCTTCAGCCACCTTCTGCAAGCCGCCGGGCAGGGATGCCTGGAACTCGATGTCGTGCACGTTAATCAGGTCGATGTGCTCGATGTTCAGGCGCTCCATGCTCTCATAGACGCTGGCAGTGACACGCTCGGCGCTATAATCCCAGGTATTGACACCATCTTTGCCATAGCGGCCCACCTTGGTCGAGAGATAATACTTGTCGCGTGGCAGCTCCTTCAGCGCCTTGCCCAACACGGTTTCGGCCTTGTAGTGACCGTAGTAAGGCGACACGTCGATGAAGTTCATGCCACCCTCCACGGCCGTGAAGACAGCGTTGATGGCTTCGCTCTCATTGATGTTGCGGAACACCCCACCCAGCGAAGAGGCTCCAAACGAAAGGGCGGAGACCTTCATGCCGGTATTTCCTATTTCATGATATTGCATTGCTGTTTGTTTTGAGAATAATAAATACTGAATCTACATAGCACCTGATGAGGCACATCAGAGCACACCCTTGCTCGATGGAAGCTGGAAGTGATGGATGTCGCGACGAATGGCCATCTGGAGGCTACGAGCCAGAGCCTTGAAGATACCCTCAATCTTGTGATGCTCATTCTCGCCCTCAGCCTTGATGTTGAGGTTGATGCGGGCGCTGTCAGCAAACGACTTGAAGAAGTGCAGGAACATCTCGGTAGGCATGTCGCCCACCTTCTCGCGATGAAACTCTGCATCCCACACGAGCCAAGGACGGCCTCCGAAGTCGAGCGCTACCTGTGTTTTGGTCTCAGAGGCATGACCGAAATCTGTCTCCACTGTGCAGAGGCAATCGTCCATAGGCAGACAGAAACCATAGCGGCCGATGCCGCGCTTGTTTCCCAATGCCTTGGCGATGCACTCACCCAGCGCGATGCCTGTGTCCTCGATGGTGTGATGCTCATCGACGTTAAGGTCGCCCTTTACCTGAATGGTCAGGTCCATGCCGCTGTGCTTGCCAATCTGCTCGAGCATGTGATCGAAGAAACCAAGGCCCGTAGAGATCTGGGTGCGACCTGTTCCGTCGAGGTCGATGGTGATGTGGATGTCGGTTTCTTTCGTGGTGCGTGTCACTTCGGCACGACGCTCGCCAGCAAAGAGGAAGGCAGCAATCGCATCCCAATCGGCAGCGATGAGCGCACAATGCTCGGTGAGGTTCGACTCCTGCAGCCACTCGCGGCACTCATCTACCGTGCCATTCTGCGCCAGAAGGATTCCCTTGCAACCGAGATTCTTGGCGAGCTCAATATCGGTCAGGCGATCGCCGATCACAAAGCTGTTGACCAGGTCATATTCTGGCTCCTCCCCTTCCTTAGCAGGTTTGCTTCCCTCGATGTACTTGGTGAGCATACCTGTCTCTGGCTTGCGGTTGGGATGGAAATCGTCCGGGTAATGCTCATCGAAGTGCATCGCCTCAAAATCAACGCCCTCGGTGTGGAACACACGGAAGATGAAGTCGTTGATCTGCTTGAATCGCTTCAACGGATTGGCAGGCGTGCCCAAGCCATCCTGATTGCTCACGATGATGAAGTCATAATCGAGCGTATGGCGGATGAACGAGAGGTTCTGGATGACACGCGGCAGGAACTCGACCTGCTCGAAGCTGTCAATCTGCTCGGTGATGGGCGGTTCAACAACCAGCGTGCCGTCACGATCTATGAAGAGACACTTTTTCATATCTATGAAATTAAAATTACACAAAGGTAAGATTCAATTCTTGCTCAACTTGTTCCACATATAGATGCCGTAGAACGAATTGATGAGATAGACGCTGTATTTGGCTACGGTCATGAACGAGAAGTCAGAATCGGACATAAGCCACATGGCGATGTATGCCACGTTGATGAAGAGCCACATATACCACTGCTCGACGAACGCCTTGACCGAAACGATCATCGTGATGATGCTCATAACGGTGGTGAACGAGTCGAGCCAGAGCTGCGACTGCGTGTCATAATCCATCTTGAGCGTCTTGAACGACACCTCGCCCCATCCCATCGAATCGAACAACGAGGTAATGGCTTGAATCATCCAAGGGCCGAAATAAATGAGGAATTCGCCAAGCACGAACGTTCCCACGATGACCGAGAGCAACGTGATGCCACGCTGGCGCCACGTCATGTAACGGGTATGTATGGTGCCCGAGTTGTCATGACGCTTGCGTTTGCCCCACGTCTTCCATCCCACAAACTGCATGGGCAGATTGTAGAACAATCGTTGCAGAAAGTCGCCGTAGATGTGCGTGCAAAAACATATATAAATATGCAGGAATGCCTCAACGATACCAAACAGCCAGTTGGCCATCGAACCCTTGGCACCCAGCACGACGCAGAAAACGCCTAAGATGGCGGCCACAGCTGCGATGACAGAATTGATCGTGAACGATCCCTTAATGACGAAAGATGCCACTGCCAGCGACAGAATCGCCAGCAGCAGCATGATCTCAAACCAATTGAGGCTGCGAAATGTGAGCTTCAAAAGGGTGGTATATTTATTTCTCATTTGAATCTGAGAGTTTGAGAAGTTCGAAATGTTCGAGAGTGTTATCAAATACATACTTTTCAAATCTCTCAAACCTTTCGAACTCTATTTTCCCTTAGTATGAACGAGCAAACAGCACGCGACGTGCAGATGGCTTGCCGGTGAGAATGTCGAAGCCTGGCTCGAGGTCGGCAGGATCCTGTGCCTCGAATGGGATGCAGCGGATGGTAGCCTTGGTTTCGGCCTTGATGCGCTCCTCTGTTTCGGTGGTGCCGTCCCAGTGGCAAAGGAGGAAGCCGCCCTTCTCGATCTCGGTCTTGAAGTCGTCCCAGGTATCAACACGGCGGATATAGCCGTCGCGCATGGCCTTGGCCTTCTGGAAGATGCCCTCCTGGATGTCGTCGAGCAGAGTCACAACGTGCTCTACGATGCCCTCCTGCGAGATGGTCTCCTTCTCGAGTGTGTCACGACGCATGATCTCGAGCGTGCCGTTCTCCAGGTCGCGAGGACCCATGGCGATACGTACTGGAATGCCCTTGAGCTCGTACTCAGAGAACTTCCAACCTGGTTTCTTGTTGTCAGCATCGTCGTACTTCACGCTCACGCCCTTGTCGCGGAGTGCGTCAACCCATGGCTGGATGCGCTCGGTGAGAGCAGCGAGCTCCTCTGGCTTCTTGTAGATAGGCACGATGACAACCTGAATTGGAGCAAGCTTTGGAGGCAGCACGAGGCCGTTGTCGTCAGAGTGGGTCATGATGAGCGCACCCATCAGTCGGGTCGAAACGCCCCATGAGGTTGCCCAAACATACTCCTGTTTGTTCTCCTTATTGGTGAACATTACGTCGAAAGCCTTGGCGAAGTTCTGGCCGAGGAAGTGCGAAGTACCTGCCTGGAGGGCTTTGCCATCCTGCATCATAGCCTCGATGGTGAAGGTGTCGAGGGCACCGGCGAAGCGCTCGTTTGGCGACTTAGGACCCTTGATCACAGGCACAGCCATGTAGTTCTCGGCAAAGTCGCCATACACGTTGATCATCTTCATAGCCATCTCGCCAGCCTCCTCCTTGGTGGCGTGAGCGGTGTGTCCCTCCTGCCAGAGGAACTCAGAGGTGCGGAGGAACATGCGGGTACGCATCTCCCAACGCATCACGTTACACCACTGGTTGCAGAGGATTGGCAGGTCGCGGTGCGAGGTGATCCAGTTCTTATAGGTTGACCAGATGATGGTCTCTGAGGTTGGACGCACAATGAGCTCCTCCTCCAATCGAGCCTCAGGATCGACAACAACACCATTGCCGTCAGGATCGTTCTTCAAGCGGTAGTGGGTAACAACGGCGCACTCCTTGGCAAAGCCCTCAACGTGCTCGGCCTCGCGGCAGAGGTATGACTTAGGGATGAGGAGTGGGAAGTATGCGTTCTGTACGCCCTGCTGCTTGAACTTGGCGTCGAGGATGCTCTGCATCTTCTCCCAGATAGCGTAGCCATAAGGCTTGATGACCATACAGCCACGCACAGCTGACTGCTCGGCGAGGTCAGCGTTTACGACCAAGTCATTATACCACTTCGAATAGTCATCGGAGCGCTTGGTCATTTTGTTCAATTCTTTTGCCATAAATATATTTATTATTGATTTAAACTATATTGATTATTTCAATTCAAGATTGCCTTTCTTCGCATTCTTAAGCATTTTCTTATTCGGAACAAAATAAAGGGATATCCTTCGATTACGCTCACGCTCCTTGATGCTTGAATTGTCGGTGCGAGGCACTCGGTTGCCCAATCCAAAACTATGGATACAAGCCGCACCGACTCCTTGTCGTGCAAACCAGCGGTGTAAAGTGCTCGACCGACCTGTGGAAAGACGTTGCAAATAAGGCGCGGAACCATTGTTATCAGTATATGCAGCTACGATGAGTGTTGCAACCGCCTCGTCCCCACGCACCAGACGTAGAAATGGACGAAGTGTGCCTTCTGCCGATGAGATAAGAGTTGTATCGTTCTGGTTGAATAGTAGGCGAGCTGGAATCGTAACCTTGAGCACAGCTTCATGACTTCCAGTTAATGCAAACTCTATCTGACGCATTGAGCGCATGCGTAAAACCTCCTTTTGCCAGTAATTACGCACATTTTTCATCGTCTCATAGTCATCTCCCTTGACGAATGCATTAGCTGCATAGAGTTCTGACTCGATGTCAGACATGCGCTCAACCGTCTGAGCATGAAGAGGGCATGAAACACATAGTATTGCACACGCTACAAATATAGCGCGAATGAATGCAGTATTGAAATATTTATTATGTTTATTCTTTACTAATTGCATATAAATCGTTTACCATGGAATACCTGACTGAATGATCAAGCAAGAGACTCTTCATAATCGAGTTCTGCCTCAATCACCCAACGGAGCATTTCCGGATTCGTATCGAACTGACAGTCAACATCTTTTTTACATGTATTGCAAACATAGTTGACCAAGTCCTCAACATCAATATCAATTTCCTCAGTAGGATCTGCATCGAGCCAGCCATTTCGCTCATAATACTCTACCATCGTGTCGGTGATGAGAACAATGTCATCATCAGAGTACTTGCCCTGAACCTCTTGTGGGAGATGAGCCTGAATATATTTTACTGCCTCATCATCATCATAGATAGCGTCTTCAATTTGATTTGCCATAGTCTAATTATTTTATTGTTTATCTTGTTTTCGTTTCGAGTCTTTGCTTTCTTCAACTCCATTGGAAGACATCAATCGGAACAATGGATTATGCATGACATTGGTAACGGTGTCTTCGGCCACCTTTAGGACCTGTTTGTTCTGTTCTTCCAACTGACGGATTCCCTTGCGCACATTGTCCTGAACACTATAATATAGATCCTCAAAGGCAAACTGCAAGGTATCTTGCACCACATTCGTGTGATGTAATGGTGTTATTACATTCAACTGACCAGCGTGAGTCAGTATGTCCAATACACCATCCATCTGAATAGGCTCACCATCGACGTGCACAACATCGGGATGTGGCATGATTATGCGAATGTGATTGGATCGAAATGTCAGCACCCTGGAATTAGTGTCAAGCTGACGTGTAAATAGCTGCATTGCCATGTGTGGGATCTCTATGAGCGGCATCGGTTTGACAAGCGTGATGTCAAGCAATCCGTCTTGTAGGGAAGCGTGAGGTGTAATGAAGGCGTTGTTGCCCCATTGCGACGCATTTCCGATTGCAATGAGAAATGCTTTCTCTCGCACCTTGCCATCATCTGTATAGATCACATACGTCGAAGGCTTGTAGTCACTCAATAGTTCAACAAAGCTTCTCAGGTAAGTAATCGGACCTCTTTTCCCGGATTCTGCAAACTTGGCAGAAACCTTGGCATCAAGACCTACTCCTGCAGTACAGAAAAAGATATGATTATTAACTGTACCATAATCCACCGCTTCAACATGCCCTTCCTTGATACTCTCCAATGCATTAGGAATGCTCAAAGGCAGTTGCATGTGACGAGCCAGGCCATTGCCGCTTCCCATTGGGACAATTCCGAATTTTACGTTTGATCCAACCAGGCTACGACCTGTCTCATTGATGGTTCCGTCTCCACCAATTGCCACCACCGTATCAATGCCTTGCAACACTGCCCGATGTGCCAATTCACTGGCATGTCCGGCATATTCCGTGAAACAAATCTCGAATTCAAATGCTTCCGACTGGGCAAACACCTCACGTATCAAAGCCGGAATCTCATCTTTAGGACGGATACCAGCAATTGGATTGATGATGAACAGGAGGTTTCTTTTCATAGCAGTTTACCAATTCATAAAGAGCCGATTGGTGTCAACAATCATCCCATCTCAAATAAATCGAAGGAAGAATCGAATGACAGAAGTTCCGATTGCTCCAAGACCTGACCAGATCCAGTAAGTATTTGGCGTATTGTAAAAGTGATCTGTAATAAAGCCATAGAGGGCTATACCTACGAAAATGTAAAACAAAACACGCAGCACTTTCTGCGCAACATCAATTGGATCCATATTCGAAGTTTGTTAACAATTGTTTTTTCTTACATGACCGATTCACTTGTAACGTATCTTTTCACCTAGCTGCAAAACCTTGTTAGCTTTAATGCCGTTCAGCTTGCATAGACGCGATACAGTAGTGCCATACCTTCGGGCAATGCTGCTGAGTGTGTCACCTTGCTTGACGCGATGAACACTACCACCCGAGCCGCTTGTTCCCTTGCTTGAAGTCGTTGATTTCTGGGTTGTCGATGCGCTTGTCTTGCCAGGACCACTTCCAGCTCCACGCTTGCCTTTATTGTCTTGCGCCCACTCAGCGTGTTTCTTGTCGAAATGATAAACCTGCATCCTTGGCTTATAATTTTCGAAGTCAATCAAATCTGAAGGGTCAAGGGCGATTCCCATGAAACGCATTTCAAAATGCAGGTGTGGTCCGGTGCTTCGTCCTGTACTTCCTCCCAACCCGATTGCTTGTCCGGCCTTTACATAGTCTCCCTCCTGTACCAACTGACGTGACAGGTGACCATAGATTGTCTCAAGATTATTAGCATGTCGAATCACATAATAGTATCCATAGCCACGACGCTCGTAACGCTTAATGCGGACACGTCCATCGAAGGCAGCTCGCACGGTATCACCAGTATGCAATCCTATATCTTCACCCTTATGCATACGACGGCGACGCCAGCCATAAGGCGACGTGATAGGGCCTACAACAGGAGCAACAAAACCGGTGAGGTCAATATCCGTTGAATTGGGAATCGTCTGTCCGTTCATATCGAGCAGCGGATTCACATAATTATTGCTCCAAACGGCATAGAAATCGTTGGTCGAAAACAAATCAACAAATTCTCCTGGTTCCTGCGTACTGTTCACGGAGTCAACCATTGCCTGAAAGAGCTGCGAATCGCTCATCTCATCCTGAAGGATACGATGAATGTCGCGGTGAACCTGTGGCACTACGTCTGCTTTTGTTCGAAAACTGAAATTTATGATCAATACTGTGATGGCTAACAGCAGAATTCTACGATTATTCATGCTGCAAAGATAAATAAAATTTATCAATCCTCCAATCATTTAACAAAAAAAAGCGTCGATTTAGTCATTTTTATCCTAAATCGACGTTTTTTTAATAAATATGCAAACTTATTTTGCCATTGCCTGTGTCAACGCTATCGAGAGCTGGTCGGGACATGAGGTGGGTCGCCCGTTGCACGAGATGCCCTTCACGCGGCCGATAATATCCTCAGCTTTCTGGCCTTTGACCAGGGCGCAGATGCCTTGCGTGTTGCCGTGGCAGCCGCCTACAAACTGTACCTCCTCGATGACATTCTCGTCGTTCAGCACCACACGGATTGCTTTGCTGCAAGTGCCCTGTGTTGGGTAAATCAATTCTTTCATACGTGATATTATGATTTTTCAATTATGAATTATACAATCACTCATGTTTGGTGAAGAACCACTTAAGTTTTGAGAAGAGCGATTGACGCTTTTCCTCATTCGGTTCACAATTCTTGCCGCTGGCAAGGCATTCAATAGCCTTTCTTTCTTCTTTTGTCAAGTTCTCAGGCACATAAACAAGAATATTCACAATCATATCGCCTGTCGATGCACCACCGTTGGTTGGCAACCCCTTGCCCTTCAGGCGCAACATCTTGCCTGGCTGTGTGCCGGCTGGGATGGTGATGCGCACACGTCCATTAAGCGTCGGAATCTCCACAGGGCCACCCAGTGCTGCCGTGGGGAACGAGATGACGAGGTTGTACACCAGATCCTCCTTGTCGCGCAACAGTTCATGATGTGGCACCTCCTCGATGTTGACGATGAGGTCGCCCGGTTCACCCTGGCCGCCAGGAGCCGCATTGCCCTTGCCCTTGGCCTTGAACTTCTGACCCTCCATCACGCCCTTTGGCAGTTTGATGGGGATGATGTCCTCTATCTGGCGCACCTCGCCATTGGCATCGGCCACAGTGTGACGTATCTTGACCTTCTTCTCCACGCCGTTCACCACCTCATCGAGGGTAACTTTCAGCGTGATATTCAAGTCCTGCCCCTTCACCGCCTGACGGCCGAAACCACCGCTGAAGGCATCGGCAAAACCACCGAAACCGCCACCGCCAAAGGGGTTGCCACCCATGTTGGTATAGGTATAGGTGCGGCCGCCACGACCGCCACGTGCACCGCCGCCAAAGAAGGCATTGAAGATGTCCATTGGGTCAAAGTCGGCACCGAAGCCGCCAAAACCGCCACCGCCACCTGCACCTCCGAAGCCCGATCCGCTCATGCCGGCATGGCCAAACTGATCGTAGCGTGCACGCTTGTTGTCGTCGCTCAGCACACCATAGGCCTCTGCCAGCTCCTTGAAATTCTCCTCAGCGGTCTTCTTCTCGGCATCACTGGCCTGTTGCCACCTGTCTGGGTGCCATTTTATAGCCAACTTGCGGTAGGCTTTCTTTATTTCGTCGGTGCTTGCTCCCTTCTGAAGACCTAGCACCTCATAGTAATCTCTCTTTGCCATAAAATTATTGTCCCACTACTACTTTCGCGAAACGAACCACCTTGTCATACAACTTGTAGCCCTTCGTAACGCAATCGACAACCTTACCCTTAAGTGATGGATCGGGTGCCGGAAACATGGTGACAGCTTCATGGATGCTGTCGTCGAAGTCGTCGCCTTGGCTTGCAGGGATGACTGAAACCTGCTGCTGCTCCAGATATTTCTGAAACTTCTGGTAGATCAACGTCATGCCCTCCTTCACGCTCTCTACGTCCTCTGCCTTCTCGATGTGCTGCATGGCACGCTCGATGTCGTCAACCACAGGCAACAGCGCCTCTACGGCCTTCTGTGCGCCATACTTCAGCAAGTCGGCCTTCTCCTGGATGGTGCGCTTGCGGTAGTTGTCAAACTCGGCTGCCTGGCGCAGGTACTTGTCCTTCATCGCAGCCAGCTCGGCTTCTAGGGCTTCGAGCTTCTCTTCAGGGTTTTGTTCCTTTTTCTCTTCGGCGCTCTCCTCTGGGTTGTTCACGTTGTCCTGCTCGTTGGCGGTTTCCTGATCCTGGGCCTCGTTGATTGGCTCCTCGTAGTTCTTGTTTTCGTTCTGTTCCATATTGTCTGTTTTATTATTTTCGGGTTGTTTGTTTTACGATCAACGCCTTGCAAACTCCGTGCCACGACAAAATGTCAAAGCATTTCGACTTCGTGATGCCGTTTTTCGGGGTCAATCTTAAGTTTTTTGTCAATTCTTTTCTATTATTCGACTAAAATGATTATCTTTGCAGCGCAAAAATGTCATACACATTAAATATAATATTATGAACGCAACTCCTGCCGACAAGGAAATCCTCTTCCCGCAAGCCAAGATCAACCTCGGCCTCTTCGTCACACGTCGCCGCCCTGATGGCTACCACATCCTGCAGACGCTCTTCTACCCCATCGACTGGCGCGATGCCCTCGAGATCCGCCTGCAGGGCGAGGCATTGCCACAGAGCACTTTCCAAACCACGGCCGATGGCCGCATCCGATGGTTCCAGACGGGCATCCAGGTCAATTGTGATCCTGAGCTGAACCTCTGCGTCAAGGCTTACCGTCTGCTCCAGGAGCGCTACCCCGACTTGCCTGCCGTCGATATGCACTTGCAGAAGGAGGTACCCTTCGGTGCCGGCTTGGGCGGTGGCAGCAGCGACGGTGCCCATGCCCTGCTCATGTTGCGTCACATGTTCCAGCTCGACATCACCGATGCCGAACTCGAAGCCCTGGCTGCCGGCATGGGTGCCGACTGCGCCTTCTTCTGCCGTTGCGGCAGCCTCTACAACACGGCGTGCAACGATGGCCGCATGGTGGCTCAGTATTGCGAAGGCATCGGCCACGAGCTCCAACCCCACCCCCTCACCCTGCTGGGCTATCACATCGTGGTGGTCAAGCCGCCGTTCGGTGTGAGCACCAAGGAGGCCTACAGCAATGTGCATCCGCAGCAGCCGGCCATCGACCTGTGCGACCTGCTCCAGCGTCCGCTCACCCAGTGGAAGGATTGTGTGCGCAATGACTTCGAGACCTCCGTCTTCCCCCTGCATCCCGAGCTGCAGCAAGCCAAGGATCTGCTCTATCAGCACGGTGCCCTCTATGCCAGCATGTCGGGTTCGGGTTCGGCGCTGTTCGGCATCTTTGCCCAGCCACAACCCCTCTGCCAGCAATGGTTCGCGCCTGGCTACATTGCCCGATGCCACGCTGCGTTGGTGTGATTTGCACAATCAATTGCGCGTCAAAATCGCTGTTTTCGTCTCTTTATGCAACAAAATAATACTCGTTGCGCATTTTTTTGCTCAAAAATTTGCAAAAAAAGAAATAATGGTTTAACTTTGCGGTGTCGATTTGACACAATTCGGCAAGTCGAAATTACATATTAACACCTAAGACAACCAACCAAACATCTTATACACCCATGAGCGAGAATGGCAAAGTGACCATCTACGATCTGGCGCAGCAGCTTCACACCACGGCCTCGACCGTGTCACGCGCCCTGCAGAACAATCCACGCATCAGCCTCAAGATGCGACAAGCCGTGCAGAAGCTGGCCAAGGAACTCAATTACATCCCCGACCCTGTAGCTCACCACCTGCGCACGGGCAAAGGCAATGTCCTCGGCATCGTGGTGCCTCGTATCGACCGCAACTTCTTTGCCACCATCATCAGTTCGTTCCAGAAGATGGCCGACAAGTACGGCTACCAGGTCATCATCGCTGCCAGCAACGAGAGCCAGGAGCAGGAGGAAAACGCCATCAAGGCCCTTATCTCGAAGAAGGTCGATGGCATCGCCCTCTCACTCTCGGCCAGGACACAGAACCCCATCTACGAGACGCTCCTTGCCCAGCACAAGATTCCGCTCGTCTATTTCGACCGTCTGCCTGCCACCCAGCAGGACACCGATTCGGTGACCAACGACAACTTCCAGATAGGCTACGATGCCGTGCAGCAACTCTACAAGCTTGGATGCCGCAAGATCGGACACTTCGCCGGCCCTCTCGCCCAGAAGGCGTATGCCGACCGCTACAACGGCTACTGCAAGGCGCTTGCAGATCTCGACCTTGAATGCCGCCCCGAGTGGCTGTTCAGCAACACCATCACCATCGAGGCAGGAACCGAAGCCGCACAGAGCATCCTCACCATGCAGGATCGTCCCGATGCCATCTTCTCGGCCGGCGACTTCCCGGCCATCACCGCCATCGACCTCTTCCGCCGCAAGGGCCTCAACGTGCCCCGGGACATCGCCATCATCGGCGTGGCCAACGAGCCCTTCGACAATTATCTGTCCACACCCCTCACCTCGTTCGACCTGCATCAGCAGCGCATCGGCGAGATGGCAGCCACCCTCCTGCTCAGCCGCCTCGGCGAAATCGAGGACGAGACGCAGCACCCGGCGCACCTCATCGTCAACCACGATCTGATCCTGCGCGAAAGTGCCATCTGAGTTTCCCCTCGAAGCATCGAAACCTCGAATTATCGAAACCTCGAAACAATCATCCACTAACATCATAAATCTTATCAAAATGGAATCATTGAAAGCATTCTCCCTCGAAGGTAAGAACGCCTGGATCACCGGCGCATCTTACGGCATCGGTTTCAACATCGCCAAGGCATTCGTAGCCGCTGGTGCCAAGACCATCATCTTCAACGATATCAACGAGGCAGCTCTCGAGCGCGGCCTTGCCAACTACAAGGAGGCAGGCATCGATAACGTCAAGGGCTACGTCTGCGACGTGACCGACGAAGAGGGCGTCAAGGCCCTGGTCGAGAAGGTTCACCAGGAGGTCGGCCAGATCGACATCCTCGTCAACAACGCCGGCATCATCAAGCGCATCCCAATGCACGAGATGAAGCGCGCCGAGTTCCAGCAGGTCATCGACATCGACCTCGTGGCCCCATACATCTGCGCCAGCGCCGTGCTCCCCGAGATGATGGAGCGTCGCGAAGGCAAGATCATCAACATCTGCTCTATGATGTCTGAGCTTGGCCGCGAAACCGTCAGCGCCTATGCAGCTGCCAAGGGTGGCCTCAAGATGCTCACCCGCAACATCTGCTCAGAGTATGGCGAGTACAACATCCAGTGCAACGGCATCGGCCCTGGCTACATCGCCACCCCACAGACAGCACCACTCCGCGAGCGTCAGCCAGATGGTAGCCGTCACCCATTCGACTCATTCATCGTGGCTAAGACCCCTGCCGGCCGTTGGCTCGACCCATCTGAGCTCGGTGGCCCAGCCGTCTTCCTCGCCTCTAAGGCTTCTGACGCTGTCAACGGCCATGTGCTCTACGTCGATGGCGGCATCCTCGCCTACATCGGCAAGCAGCCTAAGTAATTGCATGAGCGCAACTGCTAAATGGCAAATGCTTAATGACAATCATGACAATTGACAATCATGACAACGCCCCCTCGCCACACCATTTGTAGCGAGGGGGCATCTTATTTTTCAGCCATCGTGTTGAGGCGTTCGCACCTCAATCCCTCATCTTCTTCCCGACTTGGCACCGCCGCCCTGCTGGCTATTGCCCTGCTTGCTGTCCTGCGGTTTGCCCTGGCCACCCTGCTGCCCACGGTTATTGATCTGTGGCGAATTGTGGTTGCCGCTATTATCCTGGTAGCGAGGATCCTGGGTGCGGTTGTGCTGGTTGTGGTTGTTGTAGTTGTTGATCTCGTTCTGGTGCTTGTTGCCACGCTCGCGACGGTTTACGCCGAAGTCGTTGCGACCATGCTCCTGGTAGCTGCTTGAGCCGTGGATGGCCGACTGCTGGCCGTAGCTGTCATGATGATGGCGCTGGTTGTAGTAGTTGTGGTTGTAGCTGCCCTGCGAGTGACCGCCGCGATAGCTCTTATACACGGTTGGTGCATCGTAATAGAAGAAGTTACGGTTGCTGTAGATCGTATAGATGCGGAAGTACCAGCTCCGGCCATTGCTATACACCGGACGATAGAAGTAGTCGCGGGTCAGCATCTTGGCATACTGGCGCGCATTGAGTACGAAGCGCAGATCCTCGTTGCGATAGTCAAGCAAGCGATAGTAGCGCTCGATGGCATCGTGGTAGCCATAAACTACATCGTCCATATAGCGATCGATGCTGTAGATGAAGTCGTAGTTGATCTCATACACGTCGTCGTACTGATACGGAGTCAGGTCGAGCTCGTAAGCCATGCGGTCGCTCAGGAAACGGGCGTGCTGGCGGATGCTGCTGTTTGACATTGCGAATACCTGTGCGGCTGCGATGATGACGAGCATCATGGTCATGAACATCTTCTTCATAATTCTAAGGTATTAAAGTGTTAATAATACAAGTTTCGTTCTTTGTCTTTAGGACGATGATCGTATTAGAAGGTTTAAATGCACTTAAGTTTTACAAAAGTCCGACCTGAACCCAAGTCGGACTAATGCAAACGCGCGACAGTCCGACCTGAACCCAAGTCGGACTATTGCAAACGTGCGACAGTCCGACACGGTACCAAGTCGGACTATTGCAAACGCGCGACAGTCCGACACGGTATCAAGTCGGACTATTGAAGAGCCGCAGCAGTCCGACTTGGATCCAGGTCGGACTGCTGCAGATTTACAATTACATATTCTGTCTTGCGACATGCTTTTGCAGATCTGCAATAGTCCGACTCAGATCCAAGTCGGACTATTGCAGATAAATGACAGCATTTTTCAACTTTTTATCCCTCCTCTCCGGCAAATTTATTCATTCCGCGCAACATGTGGCGGAGCGAACCGATGAGCTCCTGGCTCTCCTGCAGGATGTGGATGGTGAGCAAGAGGGTGGTGATGTTGTTGTCGGTGCGCTGCATGGTGTCGAGCAGTTCCTTGCGGTCATTCGAAAGGTAGCCTTGCAGCGTCTCGCTCTCGTTGCGAAGTGCCTCTGCATCGGTGAAGTCACCCGAACGTAGCATCAGTAGCGATTTGCCGAACACAGCGAGAACTTCATCACGACGACGAATGAAACGACTGTGAAAGGCCTCAGGCATAGGTTCGAAGTTGTTGCCGACATGTTCGCGGCACGGATCGTTGATGCGCTTCATGCAGTAGAGCATCTGCTGCACGGAGTTGATGCCGAGATAATACCACGTGTTGCGCTGCATGGCTTGCAGTGGGTCGATGCGACGCATGGCAATGATCTCGCGGCGACGCTGACGTTTCATCGTCTTGCGCTCGTCGTCGATGGCGGCAGAGCAATGCCGCAAGGGGCGGTATTTCTCGTTGAGGAAAGCGTCGGTACATTGGCGATACGACTTCATGACGAACGCCACACGCTTGGCATTGCCCATGCGGATGTGCTGACAGAGGAGCTGCCACGTCTGCTTGGTGTCTTTGCTGCGCAGGATCTCGCGGAAGAGCTTCTCCTCTTCATCGATATCTTTCTCCTTGTATTTCAAGTTGCTTCGGATAAGCAGTACGATGGCGATGACGATGGCAATGCCCATCACGACATACGAACCGAAGTACATGGCATTGGTCACCAGATAGCAGAGAATGAACGCCACGCCTGCGGTGATGAACCAGCCACCGATGACGCTCAGCACGCCTGTGATACGGAATACTGCCGACTCACGGCTCCATGCACGATCGGCCAACGAGGCACCCATAGCCACCATGAAGGTGACGTAGGTGGTGGAAAGTGGGAGCTTGAACGAGGTGCCCAAGGCGACGAGCAAGCCGGCGAGGACGAGGTTAACGGAGGCGCGAACCATGTCGAAAGCGGCACCTTCTGGCAATTCGGTATCTGCGGTATTAAAGCGCTTATCGACCCAACGAGTGAGTGGCGCAGGGATGAAATCGGCCAAGAAAGTACCCATTCTTGATGTGGAGCGTACGATGGTGCGAGCCACGGCTGAAGAACCGAACATCTCATCGCCCTCGTCCTGACGTGAGAGATCGACCGATGTCTTGACCACGTTCTGCGCCTTCTTTGAGAAGATGAGCGAGAGCACCATCACGATGCCTGCAGCAAAGAGAAAATAGACGGGGGTGTGGGCAGAATCCTGCAAGCACGTCATCATCACGCTGTTAGGGTCAGCAGCACCGTAATCTGTAATTTGTAATCTGTAATTAAGAAAAGCGTCCAATCCCGTGAGCGGCACGCCCACGAAGTTCACGAGGTCATTGCCTGCGAAGGCCATCGCCAGGGCGAACGTACCCATCAGCACCACCACCTTTAATATATTTACGCGCACGAGCGAAAGCACGGCCATCAAGGCAGACATCGACACAAAGCAGATGCGGAGGATCGCCCAGGTGTTGTCGTTGATCATTGCCTTGACATCAGCGGTCATGAACGACGAGCCTTTCAAACCATTGATCAAGAGAAACCAGATGATGGCTGTGGCTGAAAGGCCGCCAAAGAGGATGGTCTTGAGCGAGCGGTTCTGCGGCTTGATGAAGGAGAAGATCAGGCGTGAGAGCCACATCACGAGCAAGCCAAAGACGAAGGCGACAGCCACGCTCATGAAGATGGCCATGATGACGCTCAGCGCCTTGTCGGTATTGAGCAGGTCGCCCAGGGTGAGCAACGTGCCGTCGGCCATCGTCTCGCCATGCACCATCTTGACAAGGCTCAGGGCGAACGCACCACCGAGCAATTCGAACACCATCGAGACGGTGGTGGAGGTTGGCATGCCGAGGGAATTGAACACGTCGAGCAGCACCACATCGGTCACCATCACAGCAAGGAAAATACACATAACCTCGTAGAACGTAAAGTATTGCGGTGTGAAGATGCCGTGACGTGCCACGTCCATCATGCCATTGCTCATGGCCGCACCTGCAAACACGCCGATGGCCGCAATGATGATGATGGTCCTGAACGATGCCGCCTTGGCACCGATGGCAGAATTGATGAAATTGACCGCGTCATTGCTCACACCCACGACGAGGTCGAAGATGGCGAGGACGCAGAGGAAGATGACGATACCTAAGAAAATGGATTCCATATTGATTTAGATTTTTTGATTTACTATTTTCGATTCTGATCAGAAGCGGATCATCAGCTCGCACACCACCTTATCCTGCTCCGACTCCTTGGCAATGCCTCCATCACGATACCAATACTTTTCGTAGTTCAAGCGCAGATCGGTAGGAAAATCATGGTTGCGCACATGGAAGGTCACACCAGCCGTGAGACGCTTGCGTGCGTAATCTGTAATCTGTAATTTGTTGTCTTCTCCAATGCCTTTCTTTCCGTCGCTATGATCTTCCATCATGTCGTAGCGCAGCAGGTAGCTGACACCCTCAAAGTAGCTCTTTTCGCCCAACGTCTGCCTGTAAATCGCCATTACATCGAGCGCATCACAATCGGCAAAGGCATTATGCTGATAGGTTTTGTGCAGGTATTCGGCTTCGAGGTGCAGGACACCGCCCCTATAAGGGGATGATGGGAGGGGTCGTTCGTAGTAAGTACCGAAATCGAGCGACGTATAAGCCGCCTTTCGTTCAGCAATCTTCTGGTGCTGGATGCTTGGCATGATTGCCCACTCCTTGACCGGGAACCACTGCAGACGAGCAGAATAGCTTGGAGAGGTGAACCAAGCCGTCTTCTGATTGTCGAGGTTCGAGCCATTGAACACTCCGGCATCGAGCACAACGACTTTCCTGCCTTCCTCGTTTAGCCAGTCATAACCCAACTGAAAGCCAACATCTCGCATATCGCCCACTTGCTTGGCAATAAACGATCTGTTGGCAAAATATTGAGCAGAAGGGTTACGGTGTGCATCGATGCTGAACGGCATTCGCTGCTGTCCGAAGGTTGCGCGAAGCGACTTCCAGGGCGTGAGTCGCACCCATGCGTCCTTCATCTTGATGGCCGATTCATCGCACAGATCCACCTCCAGTTTGTACGCTGCCACCTGCTTCAAGCTTCCATCGACCGAGAGACGCGCATTGCGCACCTCGAAGCGCGAAGCCTCCATCTCTGGCTGATATTCATACTTGCCGCGCAAGATGCCATGAATGTCCTGCGCCTGCGTCTTGCTCGCAAAGATGATGAGAGAAATCAGACATGCCAGGACAACGACAAGTCGGAAAATGTTGTACACACGGATAATTGTTTGCGGTTTCATCTTTTGATTTACGATTAAACGATTTACGATTAAATTTCGCCGCAAAATTAGCTCTCTCCTATTTCAAAGTTGTTGCAAAATCATAAAAAAAATATGACACCTGCACAGATAATGCAAATGTCATAATTTTGAAATAGTATTGAAATATTATCTTAACACTCAGCCATGAATTTAGTGCTTTACATCTTTCCAAGTGCGGCCTTTTTCTGTTTTGCATCGGCTGATGTCTGATGCAAAACAGAATGGACTTCCTCCAGTGTGTATGTACATGGCATAGGCAGAGTTCTTGGCTCTACATCAAAACGTGATAACGCTTGTTTCCTACTTGCAAATGAATCTGCTTCCATAAATAATAATTGAATTACGTTATACTACATAACCTCCAGTACCACCCAGTGACCAGTTCGTGACTTACCTTCATGGCGGATAATTTCCTTTTTTTGCATTACCGCCAATTCTCTCTCCAAAGTTCGTTCGGAAATATTCAGCATTACCGCCATCTGTTTGACGCTAAGATTGTGTATAGCGGCAACCAAATGATATATTTTACGCTGTCTTTCAGTCAGTTTTACATTTCCGACATTACCGCCATTATTACCGCCACTTTTACCGACATTACCGCCATCATTACCGCCACTTTTACCGACATTACCGCCATCATTACCGCCACTTTCACCGACATTACCGCCATTTTTACCGACATCAGGTCGCGTTATCGTGGCAAGCAAACCGCCACAGAATTCTTCATATACAGGTAATTCTTGGGATTCGCTCTCAAAACCTTCTCTAATCTTCTTGAATCCTCTGCCCCACGCCTCAATGAAACCTGCCTTGTTGAAAACTTCAGCAATCTTCATATTTCTTGGCCTTGAAAGATGCTTCTTCCAAAGTGTTTCTATCGTGAAACCAGATGGCAGTAGTCCTTCGTTCCATAATTCAATATGACTATCGAAGACCTTCATCTGAATAGGTGCCCCAACGTATAGTTTGTGTACGATGGAGTTGTAAAGCATTTCTCGCAAGGCTTCTTC
Source organism: Bacteroidales bacterium (assembly GCA_045628525.1). Taxonomy (GTDB): domain Bacteria; phylum Bacteroidota; class Bacteroidia; order Bacteroidales; family UBA3663; genus Liminaster. Next base: position 14,481 of record JAZQPJ010000034.1, on the reverse strand, counting down.
GGGTATCTCAAGCGGTTCAATACGCTGCATACCTTCATAATGAATAGGAGACTTCAGATATTTACCTTTCAGTAGTTCCATCACCTTATCTGCCATCTGCAAAATATTGCCTTCAACCACATCCTGGAAAATCAGATCTGCCTCATCCTTGCCAAATCTGCCAATCTTAAACTGAATGCCAGAGAAAAACTTCTGAGGATCTTTGGCAAAAAGCAATATGGCCGCATTACGCAAATGTCCATCGTCAGAAATAAGATGCAAGTTCTCCAACACCTCTTGTGCTGTATCTCCCAATGCATCTTCCGCAATGCGTTTTGCCTTTATACCCTTACGGATGAAATACTTTATTGCCTCAGGATCGATGCAGTCGATATTTGCAGAAGGATTCTCCAAATCATCCCATTGTTTACCGATCTTTTTCAGCAAGAAATCTTCAAGGGCAATGCCCGTCATCACCTGTTTTGTACTGCCGCTACGATAATGATAATGACCACGATAACTAATCGGCACACTGCATGGCTCTACGGTAATTTCAATATAGTCGAGATCCTCTACCTTATGCAGATTCACGTCAACAACAATACCAAGGTGAGTCACAATTTTATTCGGAATGTCCTCCATCAACCGCTTGCTGTCAGCCACTCCGACTACCTCATGGGCATCATTTACACCAATGAATATCCTGCCGCCTTGCGCATTAGCAAAGCCACAGATCCATTCAAGGTACTTATCGTTCCACGACTCTTTGTATTCTATGTTCTGACTTTCGTCGATATTGAGCATCATACGTTTCCACCTTTCATTTGACAAAAATCGGTTCAGCAATTAATAATTATCCAGATATCGATTCCAATCAAAATCCATATAATTACTCATTCTTATAGCAACTGCATTACCATTTTTAGCTAATTTTGCCATAGTGTACTTCATCGTTTCATTTGAAAAATCGCCATTGAGGTATCGTTCCTCAAAATAGTAATATACAGCCCTATCTACAAAATCGCTTCTATGAGATACTTTTTTGTTTTTCTTTTTTCCAAGGCATTCATCAACAAGGTCATTTTGATTTAAGTTATGGTGCAATTCTAAACAATAAATAGCCATTTGATAGTTCGTAGCGGCTTCTCTATGTAGTTTTTGTCTACTGGCTATAGACCCAATGTAATATGCATAATCGGCACGATCCTCATTAGACGTATTTGGAAAGTCAAACGCTAATTTGTAATAAGCCTTTGCTTGATCCAACAAATCGTTTTCTTCAGAGATCCATCCTAATCGAGAATAAATATTTATACCATTCTCCTTAAAAAAGTCATAACTTTTAATCTCATCTATTATTTTCAATGCTTTGGAAGCATCATCAACTCTCATACATAATCCTGCCAAACTATATTTTCCATAATCGCTTAACAAATCCATGTTATACAATCTTATGTATATATCTATAGCTTTTTGATCTAATCCAGCATCCGAATATTCCTTTGCTTGTCTAAATAATTCGTCTATTTCTTCATCTGAAAGAGATTCTTTTTGATTCAATATTTTTAACACATTATCATGTATCTCAATAGGGCCTAATTTTTGGATTGCACTTTGGCCGAATAATAATGGTGCATTTTGAGATTCTAAGACAACTGCTTCAACATTTGAAAGATGAACACCAGAAATCTCTATCTCTTTCAATACAATTTTCATGTTATTGACAATACTTCCATCTGCAGTTTTAGACAACCCAGATTCTCTAAAGTCTTCTTTTTTCAAGTAATCGTTCTCGTATAGATACTCAGCCATATTTTTAGACATAGAAACAGCGAACGCTCCTGTGTCAAAAATCATTTTCATTTTAGCTCCGTTGACAAGACATGGAATTTTGTATACACCGCCATCTTTTTCCATCTGAATAACGACTTGCGCATTCAAAGAGAGGAAAAAGTAGAAAAATGTAAATAAAATCTTTTTCATATGTAACTGCACTATTTATTCGAGAATGAAAGGAAGATATAAAAAAAGCGAATAACAATATCTTATGATTGTTGCAATAAAGTTATAATTGCTAGAATCATGGTTATCAGTGTACAAATTGCAGATAACCATGCTGCCATTTTAGCAGAATTAGAGGTCTTTAGGGCTTTTTCAGAAATTATCATAGAGTTTTTTATCGATTCCTTTTGTAGACTTACAAGTTCTTCTTTTTCGTTTTCTTCTTTAAATGTTTTCTTAACTATGGTCAGATAACTAACAAATTCTAGAAGACCCTTCCTTGTAATTTTAGTCATTTTTTGTATTTGTGAACTATCTACACCCAAGAAGATTTGTTTCCCTTCACACTCTACATACTCTGGAGCTTCAATCCAGCCATTAGTTTTAGCATAGAGTAATATAGAAAGTTTCTCTTCTGAAAGGACATGATATTTTGAGCGTAATCTATTTAAAGTATCTGTTTCTATAGGTTTGTTCTCTGTCTTTTGTAATAATGATATCAAAATTATAAGAGTTTTTGCCTCTTTATCAACAATATCTTTATAATCCATAACCTAATTCATTTTATAGTTTTTACAAACGAAGTTACAATCAAACTTAATTTGCTCTATTCTTTCTGTTTATTACTTGGTTCTTATTCTCACATCATCTCATACAACGCCACCGCCCCCAAATGCCAAAGCTTGGTATCTTCCTGCTGTAATTCACGATACACAGGCGAGGCATAGAAACGCTGCATAGCTTCGAGCATAGTGCAGTGGTCGTTGTCGGCAATGATAGCGGCAACGTTGGCAATCTTTCCTGGGAGGAAGAGATAAAGATTCTGCTGGGTTATTTCGAGTTGCATACAAGTTCTATTTTACGAGATTCTTTGAATTTGAGGAATTTCAATGCCTCAGGTGTGTGGAGAAGCAGTTGATCAACGAGGTCATAGACTTTGAGCATGGCAAGAAGTTCCTGTTTGCCTATGATACGAGCCTCATAGAGGGCAAAGGCTGCATAGACTCGGTCGTTAGCCACAGGGCAATAAACGAAGTCATAGTTATGGGTGAAGCCTGGTGTATTTCTGTTGCCATCGACAAAGTCAATCCATTCATCCGTTGGTTCATCAAACCATTGTGTGTTAGCTTTTCGTACGGCAACTATATCTATCTCATAGACATTTACATAACCGACCTGCGCTTTCTTGTTGTGACGGCTTACCCAGTCGCACGCCTGCTTGTAGTCGGTGGTGGTATAGAAACCAGCACCATAATCGAGGGTGCGATTTGGCTGGCGAATCTCTGGGTTCGCTACGATTTCAAGGCTTCCGTGATATACTTCCATTTTACTTCTCTTCGTTTTGTTCCAGATATTCATCGATCTCCTCCATAAGCCACTGTCGGCTTTGAGTATGAAGCACATCAAAGTTATCAGCGAGGTACGATGCCACGCCTTTTTGGAAGAACAGCTGCGCCACGTCTGCACCGTCCATTCCCTTTGCTGCCTTATACTGCTCAATGCAGAAAGCAACGAAATATGACTTATCTTGTTCTTGCTTTGACATATTACTTCACACTAATCTAATGATTCGACATTATCACGGTGCAAATATACGCAAAATAATTTGCGGTTACAAATAAAATCAAATAAATCATAAAAATATTTGGGTTTGTACATCCTAAACAAGTAGAAACATTGCATTTCTTCACATTTGTAATCGTCAAATCTATCCAGAACGCAAGACATTATGAAATTGAAAAAGGGACGTGTCGTCACGACAAATCCCAAACAAAACACCTAAAAACGCCCGCATGAAATATAAACTATATCAAACCAATACTATCCATATCATTTCACAGATATCGTTTCATACTCTCCCCCTCCACGCAACAACAAACTCTGGATTTAGTTGAACAGGCCAGACAAGGCTGAACTCAATAGGTTTTGGAGTTAAGAGATAATCATTCAACTCTTGTCGGAGTTATGCCTAAAAGCATTCAACTAGGGCTGAAGTTAACGTCTAATCCATTCAACTTTTTTTTGAGGAGGACAGACAAAAACGACCACTATAAGATCTAATAATAGGGTATTTGCGCATTTTTTTAGCATTTGTCATAAAATTGTAACATTGTTGTAATATCTTTGCAGCGTCAATAACGTAATTTGTAATTCGTAATCTGAAATCTGTAATCTGTAATTTGAAAATATGGATACAATTCTGAATCTCCTCTCCCTGATCGGATCCCTGGCACTCTTCCTCTTCGGCATGAAGACGATGAGCGAGGGTCTTGAGAAATTTGCTGGCGATCGTCTGCGCAGCATCCTGGCTGCCATGACGCGCAATCGTGTGATGGGTGTTCTCACGGGCATTGCCGTGACCGCCTTGATCCAATCCTCTTCGGCCACCACGGTGATGGTCGTTTCGTTTGTCAATGCCGGATTGATGACGCTGGCACAAGCCATCGGCGTGATCATGGGTGCCAATGTGGGCACCACGGTGACGGCATGGATCATCTCGGCTGTCGGTTTCAAGGTCAATATCGCCGCCCTGGCGTTGCCGTTGCTTGCCTTTGGCATTCCGCTCATCTTCAGCAGCAATTCGCATCGCAAGTCGATCGGCGAGTTCATCTTCGGCTTCTCGTTCCTGTTCATGGGCTTGAGTTTCCTGCAGCAATCGGCCACCGATCTGAACATCGGCGAACTGGTGGCACAGATGCTGGCAGGCGTGGCCGATGGCGGTTTCCTCACAATCTTGCTTTTCGTGGTAGTGGGTGCATTGGTTACCATGCTCGTTCAGGCATCGGCCGCCACGATGGCCATCACGTTGATGCTGTTCGACATGCAGATCCCCGGCTTCGGCCTTGAGCAGGCAGCGGCTTTGGCCATGGGTCAGAACATCGGTACGACGATCACGGCATTCATCGCCTCCCTGACCGCCAACACGCAGGCACGACGCGCGGCACTCGCGCACATGTTCTTCAATGTGTTCGGCGTGGTGGTGGTGCTCCTGATGTTCTATCCGTTCTGCAACGGCGTGTCATGGTTCGTGGAGCATGTGATGGGCGCTGGCAACAACGACCTCTTCAAGCTCTCGGCCTTCCACACGGCATTCAACGTATTCAACACCTTGTTATTGATTGGCTTCGTCAAGCAGATTGAGCAGCTGGTGTGCCGCGTGCTGCCTCAGAAGGAGACGCAGGAGGAGACACGTCTGCGCTACATCAGCGGCGGCTTGCTCTCTACGGCCGAGCTCTCCATCCTGCAGGCACGCAACGAGGTGGGTGTCATGGCCGAGCGTTGCCAGAAGATGCTCGACATGGTGAACCGCGCCCTTTCGGCCAAGAAGGAGAGCGACTTTGCCGAGGAATACAAGCGACTGGAACACTACGAGCAGATCACCGACAACATGGAGGTGGAGATTGCCGGCTACCTGCGCAAGGTGTCGGAGGGCAGGCTCTCGGCTTACTCGAAGAACCACATCGCCCAGATGCTGCGACAGGTGGACGAGCTGGAGTCGATCGGAGACTCGATGTTCCACCTCGGCCGTACCCTGCAGCGCAAGCGTGAGAATGAGCCGAGCGACTTCACCGACTACCAGAAGATGCAGATGACCCAGATGCTCGACCTCACCGAGCGCGCCCTGCATGAGATGCGTCAGGTGATCACCGACCCTGAACACGTGGTAATCAATCTGCGCGACAACATCGAGGCAGAAAACGAGATCAACTCCCTGCGCACCATCAGCCGCGAGGAGAACCTCATCGCCGTGAACGAGGGCAAGTACAGCTACCGCCTCGGCGCCTTCTTCAACGACTTCATTGCCGAATGCGAGAAGATAGGCGACTATGCGATCAATGTGGTGCAGGCAGAAGCTGCTGTGAACAAGTAATATTAAGGCCCTGCCTCCTGGATGTTCTTGGGAGGCAGGGCCTAATAAAAAAGATGTACCACTTTGAGCAACTAAAATAAGTCGGAATGTGTACCCGTATTGAGCATGAGCAGCTCAAGACGGTCATCATACTGTCGCCATGTCATGAGCCAGTCACCCTTGATATGGCATTCCCAGATGCCGGCATACTTGCCGCTTAGGATGTGTGGGCGATATTCTGGTGGAAGTTTTCCGTCATTGGCCAGAAGGGTGATTGCTTCCTGAAGTAGTCGAATATTCAAGCCTCGCTTTTGGCACCTTTTATAATCCTTCTCAAAAGCTTTTGAAGTGATGACTGTGTACATGGATCAATCCTCTTTATTCAAGTGCTCAAACATCTCTTCCACACTATTCCACCGAGTTACACGTCCTTCTTCTACGTCCTGCAAGGCGAGATCAAGGCCGCACATACGCTTCTTGCGAGGCATAGTAACCGATTTTACGCCTCGCATAAGTGCGATGGCTTTCTTTACTTGCTGCATAACGCTAACATCGCTGAATGTAACGACCATCTGATTTGCTTCGGGTTGTATTGCCAATGTTGCCATAGTAGTATGATTTTGTTCGATTGTTATGAGTGTCGCTTTTGTTCTTCGCGACCATTTGAGTGCAAAGGTAAGTCTTTTTCTTCAAAGTTCCGCAGTTTTGAGAACTAAATGGATGAAATGAATGCAATTTTGACTAAAATACGCGAAAATAGAGTGTGCGATTAGCAAAAAAATTCACTTCCCAGGCATTCGTCACAACTTTGTAACAAAAATGTATTATCTTTGCACCCACAAACATGGAACTATGAACGAACGAATTTTGATAGTGGATGATGAGCAGGACATCTGCGACATCCTGCAGTATAACCTCCAGACGGAAGGGTACACGGTCGAGACCGCGGCATCGGGCGAGGAAGCGCTTGTCATGCTCAAGGCCGAGGCATTTGACCTAGTGCTGCTCGACGTGATGATGGAGGGCCTCAGCGGGTTTGAGGTGGCCAAACTGATGAAACAGGATGCGGCGTTGGCAGCAATCCCCATCATCTTCTGCACGGCAAAGACCGAGGAGAAGGATGTGCTGGACGGATTCTCGCTGGGGTCGGATGACTATATCACGAAGCCATTCAGATTGAGTGAGGTGAAGGCGAGGGTCAAGGCGGTGCTTCGCCGCGCTGCATCTCAGCAAGCGAAAGAGGTAAAGAGTGAAAAAGATAAAGAGCTCCCTGCCAAAGAAACAAATAACAGCGACAATAAGGTGAGTTATGAGGGTTTGGTGCTCGATACGTTGGCAAAGACCTGCCATGTGGATGGTACGGAGGTGACGCTCACAAAGCTTGAATATGAGCTGCTTGATTTGCTCCTGGAACACCCACACACCGTCTTCTCTCGCGAGGAGATCCTGACACGCATCTGGCCAAATGATGCGTACGTGCTCGACCGCACGGTGGATGTCAACATCACGCGTCTGCGCAAGAAGATCGGACAATATGGCAAATGTATTCGCACAAGGTTCGGCTATGGATATTCGTTCGAAAAATAATCTGTTTCTGATTGTTACGCTGCTGGTGGCATTGTTTACCATCAGCTTCGGCGTGTATGAATACCAGCGTGAACATGCGTTTCGCGTCGATATCCTGCACTCGCAGCTGCAGCTCAATAACTATAGGACCCTCTCCCCAACCCTCACCCGTAATGGGGAGGGAGAAATAGATACCACATTTCGCATCACAATAATTGACACTGAAGGAAATGTGCTCTATGATAGCCAGGAGAAAGATGTAAAGAAAATGGGCAACCACCTTCTCCGCAAGGAGATTCAGGATGCCCTTCAGTATGGTTCTGGATTTGACATTAAGCGAGCGTCCGAAACCAATGGTGAAAAGTATTTCTATTCGGCAACCTATTTCGCTATAGATAGTAACCAATACTCCCTCCCGATTACGGATTTCTGCCCCCGCTGTTCGGGGGATAGAAGGGGTGCAGAGGAGGGTTGGGGAAAGGGTCTTATTATCCGCTCGTCCGTACCCTATTCCGCCCCTCTTACCTCTTCGCTCGAACGCGACTACACTTTTTTCTATTACACCGCAGGCATCCTCGTGCTCATAGCCGTGGTGCTTTATCTTCGGTTCAGATTGCATCGCAGCGAGGAGGACAAGCGTCGCATCAAGCGCCAGCTCACCGAAAATGCCGCCCACGAGCTCAAGACGCCGGCTGCCGCCATCGAAGGCTACCTTGAGACGATGATCTCTGCCGGCGATTCACTTTCTGCCCAACAACGGCAGTCTTTCCTCACACGCTGCTATGCGCAAAGCCAGCGCATGAGCCGCTTGCTACAGGACATGTCCATGCTCACACGTCTGGACGAAGCCGCCATCGTACGCCCTACGACCAAAGTCGATGCAGCAGAAATCCTGCAAGGCATCGCCGACGAGACAAAAGCCAAATTCACAGAACAAGGCATTGAACTCGATATGCTTTCGCTCCCTGGTTCAATGCCCATGCAAGGCGATTCCGCCCTGATTTACTCCCTGTTTCGCAATATCTTCGACAACACACTGGCATACGCCATGGGTGCCACACGCTTCACGGTATCTGCTGCAATGACGTCATCTGACTACATCTTCACGTTCAGCGACAATGGCGTAGGCGTACCTGCTGCACACCTCCCCCACCTCTTCGAGCGCTTCTATCGCGTCGATAAAGGGCGAAGCCGCAAGTTAGGTGGCACTGGTCTTGGCCTTGCCATCGTCAAGAACATCGCCGTGCAATATGGTGGAAGTGCCGTGGCCGAAGAAACCGATGGCGGCGGCTTGACCATCATTATTGCGCTGTCTATCAGCGATCAGAACAAGGCATCATGAAGCACACTCATCGAAAGTGCCGATAATCAGCATTGGCTATGGAAAGTAGTTAGTATTCGTAAAGGCGGAAGTGCTGGATCGCGTACTCTCCTACCGGGATGCGGACGTGACGGCCCTGGTGCGTCTGATCGCCACTCAGGTGACGGATGATCTGCATGTTGCCATCCTTGTCATATTCTACTTGCTCGCACTTGGCAAGGCCGATCTGAACATTCGAACCCCTCAAACCCTTCGAACCTCTCAAACCTTTCGAACCCTTCAAACCCCTCAACCCCTCCATACTCTTCTCATAAGTTATGACCACGCCCGACCCGATCACGACATAATCCTCCTTGCCCTGACGGACGATGATGCAGGCAGCTTCCGGCCAAGTGTCCGATTGCGCGCCTGGCTCCCAACCAAGTGAGTAGCTGTGCTTTACGTGCAGGGTGATGCCGTCAGGCGTACGGATATCAGCTTCGCGCATGTCGTTGTCGAGGATAACGGCATCCATGTCGTCGGTGCCTTGGTGTGCGAGGATCAAGGGCTCGGCTTGTCTTAGCAATTTATAAGATGCTGCCAAAGGCGAAAGGGATGAACTATTAGAAGAAAACGCGTTCAGCTGATCATCGAGTGAGAGGTCGAGGGAGTTTGAGGAGTTTGAAGAGTTTGAGGAGTTTGAAGAGTTAAGATACAGCGGATAATCCTCGATCGAGAACGGGCAGAAGCCCATCGCGTCATGATGACCGAAGGCATAGAGCGCACGCATGGCATCCTGATCTTCGAGACGGATTTCCGGGATAAAGAGCGGATTGTTAGGCAGATGATACTTAGCCGTCCAGTCGCGATAACCCTTGTCGTAGAGGTCAAGGCCGAGGACAGCGATGCTTGGTGCGCCACAATGCCAGATGTCGATGAGGTGCGCCAAAGGGCCGGCCGAAGGGTATTCGCCAGGCTTACGGCCACGGCTGTTGAGCGCCACATTCACATACATCGGCAGGTCATAGATGGCCTTGCCCGCCTTGGCAAGTTCCTCCACATAGACGGCATAGGTCCATGCCTGGAAGATCTCCTCGGCATACATGTCGTTGCCAAAGAGCTCTGCCCAGCTGCCCTTGTCGGTCGAGATCTCTAAGCGAGGATTATTAAGCTTGAGGGGTTTGAAAGGTTTGAGGGGTTTGAGAGTAACCTTTGAACCATTCGGATCTTTCGAACCCTTCAAACCCTTCGAACCCTTCGAACCCTTCAAACCCTTCAAACTTAGCAGATACTCTGTCAGCTCCTTCGGCACCTGGCTCTCATACATCTTCGTCGCATCCTTGCTGTAGTCCCGCGGCTCCTTGATCATGCCTATCTCATTCTCCACCTGCACCATCACGATGGTCTGCTCCTCGCTGTCCACCTCCCTGATGTGCTGCATGATCTGGCAGAACACACGCTTGTCCGCCTCCAGCACATTGGCCGAGAGCGAAGAGGCCTCCTCCATCGGCAGGCCGTTGCGATCATGCACACGAGGGAAACGCTTCACGTCGCGTTTGAACCACTCGGGCGCATAGCAGCTCATCGAGTTCTTCCATGCGCCGAACCACAGCACCACCACCTTCAGGTCGTTCCGTCGCGCCTCCTGGATGATATTGTCAAGCGAAGAGAAATCGTACTTTCCCTCCACAGGTTCAATGAGTTCCCACGTCACAGGAGCCAGCACGGTGTTCAATCCCAACGCCTTGAGGTGTGGGAAGATCCGCTGCACATCGGCCAGCGTCGAAGCCGACGAATTACCCAATTCGCCACCGATCATCAGCATCGGCTCGCCGTTGACCACGAGCCTTGCCCAGTCGCCATGATGCTCCAGCTTGGGTTGCGCCTGAATGCCCAGGAAAGCGGCACTCAAAAGAAACGGCAGGCAGAATCGCCTTGCAAAAGATGTATTCATAATGTGTTTTTGATATAAAATTTGCCGCAAATATACGAAGAAAACGCGACATGACCAAACAAATCTCGTTATTATGTGTAGAGGAGCATCGGATCACTCCGAGTATTTGGTGTCAATAGTGATATGCACCTGCTTGCCCGGGTATTTGTTCGCGATCTGCCCTGACAGCCACTGACGGATAGCATGACCGTCATGATCGAAGGAAACGACGATGTCGAAGGCAATCTCCGCGTCATCGACAAAGAAGCCGTGCAACTGTAGAACCCCCTCCTGCGACATAGCCATCTGACGAATGTCCTCTCGCATGGCAACGACCTCAGGATCAGTATCGTTCGAGACATAGATACCGACGGTCATCACGGCCTTGAACTCCGCATAGACCAGGGCCGATACGCTTCGGCAGATCTTCTGAACCTGATGCGACGGCAGTTTGTCGGACACCTCGATGTGGATGGAACCGATGGCTGTGTCAGGGCCATAATCGTGCAGGATAAGGTCGTATGCGCCAAGCACTCCCGGCAACGCCTCCACCTTGCCCTTGATGGCCGCGGCGAGGTCGCCCTGCAGTCGATTGCCCACTACCTTGCCGAGCGGATCGAGCAGCATCTCAATGCCCGTCTTGATGATAAAGGCCGAAATCACCACGCCCACATAGCCGTCAATGTTGATGTCCCAGAGCATCGACACCGCAGCGCCTAAGAGCGTGGAGGCGGAAAGCACGGCATCGTACGACGCATCCATGCCGCTGGCCACCAATGCATCGGAATTGAGCGATTTGCCACGGCCGATGAAGTACCTTCCAAGCACCAGCTTGCCGACGATGGCGACAACGATCACCATCACCGAAACCCATGTGAATGAGGTCGGCTCTGGATGAATGATCGCCTTGACCGACTCGAACAGCGACGAGGCACCTGCAGCAAAGATGATGCCTGCTATCAGGATGGCGCTGAAATACTCCACGCGCCCATAGCCGAACGGGTGCTTGCTGTCTGGCTTCCGTCCTGCCAGCTTGACGCCCACGATCGTAATGGCCGACGACAAGGCATCCGACACATTGTTGACCGCATCGAGCAGCACAGCTACTGAATTGGAGAGAAGGCCGACAATGACCTTGAACGTGGCAATCAGCGAGTTGGCACCAATTCCCACGATGCTGACTCTGGTAATCTGGGTGTTTCTATTTTGTTTCATCTCTGTTGTGGAGTTATTGTCTTGAAGGTGTCCATATCATTTGGGGAGTCTCTTACTTTGCCTCCTTGAACAGGTTCGGCAGGAAGCGGTAATACAGCAGGTGACGCCAGGTTGACCAGTCGTGGCCGCCATATCCGCCAGCATAGTATTCGTGCTCGATGCCGTGGGCTTTCAGGGCATCGACCAGGCCCTTGACACGGACGTTGAAGAACCCGGCCTCCTCTTCCGTGCCTTGGCCGACGAAGAGATAGTCGATCTTGTCGTTCACATTCGGGGTTGTCATGAAGCGAGGCATGGTCTTGTCAGGATCAGGATCACCGGCACTCAGCACACCGAAGTTGGCAAACAGGTCAAGGCTCTGCTCCATGCCGCTGAACATGGTGTGACGGCCACCCATCGAGAGACCCGAGATGGCACGTCCGTGAGGATTGGCAATGGTGTTGTAATGGCTGTCAACGAAAGGCACGATCACCTCGCGCAACTCACGTGCCATGATGTCGAAGGTCAGATCAGCATGCTTCGGATGATTGCGATGCACCACCTGGTTGTTGATGATGGCGATGATCATCGGGGTTGCCTTACCCTCGGCCAGGAGATTGTCCATGATGAAGTTCACGCGGCCGTCATACATCCAGTTCGATGGCAATTCGCCGCTGCCGCCCATGAGGTAAAGCACTGGATACGACTTCTTTGGATCGAATGTCGGAGGGGTATAGACGTACATGTCGCGCTCGCCACCGGTCACCGGGCTGGTATAGATGTGACGGGTCACAGATCCGTGAGGCACGGGCTTGGCATCCCACCACTGAGGGCCGTCGCCATGCACGATCAGCTCGCTGTAGGGAGGCATGGCGGTGAAGGCGGCATACTCGTTGTTGGGGTCGGCCATGCTCACGCCATCGATGACGATGTTGTACTGATACATATCCACGGGCAGCGGGCCGATCTTCAGCGTCCAGATGCCATCGTCGCCCTTGGTGAAAGGCAGCGGACTCTTCTCGTGCATGACCGTGAGCATAGCGCCTGAGAGCTTCACCTCCTGTGCCTGAGGTGCCTTGATGCGGAAGATGACGGTGTGGTCATCATTCACCTGTGGCGAGTTCAGCGATGCGCTGAATGGGATGAGGCCCTCGGTGTCCTTCTGCGGGTTATGACTCAGGTTGACGTTCGATTGCTGAGCATTAGCGGCTCCGCACATTGCTACCGCAAGAGCAAGGATCTGTAGTTTTTTAAGCATAGTGAATCAGATTATTTTGTTATATTTCACTCCTCGTCCGGCTGCTGGCCATCGTGAGCCTTCCAGGCGCACTCGGTGATCTGCATGTCGGTGAAGACGGCCTTGAACGAAGAGTCCTCAGGCGAGCAGGCATAGATGCCGAAGCGGATCACGTCCTGAGCCTCGTACATGTGGCACACGCGCATCTGGCTCCATGCCTGGCCGTCGGTCGAGCACTCGATGCAGAAGTCATCGTCGCGGCGCGAGAGGCGGTACCACATCTCCTTCACGTCGGCAGGGATGGCGGTCGTGGCCCAGTCGCTGTAGCCGTGGTTGGTGGCCACGCTGCCCAGGTGCTGGAACTGCTCGTTCTCATATTCGATGCTGCCCTTCAGCCAGTTGTCCGAGTCGAGGTACATCACCACGCCACACTGGTCGAAGCGATGGTGGCTCTCCGTGAAGTTGGTCTTGACCACGAAGCTGAAGAACTTCTCCTGCGTGCTCACCTGCAGGGCAGGCGCGTTGTCGTTGCGGAAGTGGTAGTAGGTGCGCTGCCACAGGTCGGTGCCCGGCTTGGACACGATCTCGATGCTGTCGCCCTTGATGGCAAAGCTCTGAGGCTCACGCGTCCACACGAAATCAGCGAGGTCGAGCGCACCACCGCCATTCAGCACCTTGGCCACCACGTCGGCCGATGCGTCGAGGGTCTTTTCTGTCTCCATGTTGTTCTCTGTGTTGTCCGAAGTGTTGTTCGATGTACAAGCCACCATCGAGGCGGCAAGCACGGCATAAAATAACTTTTTCATAGCTATTTATTATTTATAAAGATGTTTTTGATGCCGCAAAGATACGCAAAAAACGCGACTTGACAAAACAAATCGCGTTTTTTTTTGAGGAATGTACGATTTTTGCTCGTATCAGCAGCTCACGGCGGTGAGGGTGAGGTGGCGGTTGGAGGCAATCTGCCAGTCGCACACGTTCACGGTCATGATGCCCGTCTCGGGGTCGGTGAGCAGCTCGAAGTCAGCGTTGTAGTCCACCGAGAACTGGTCGAGCGACTTCACGAGCACCTGCCCAGGCTTGCCGTTGACCTGCTCGATGAGCGTGAGCTTCATCTCGCTCGAAGTCAGCTTGGTGCCCACCACCTGGAAGTGGTCCACATCGTTGAGCAGGGCAGGCAGCTGCACCCCATCGGGCAGCACCACATCGGTCACCATGCCCACCGAGCCCGACAGGCGCTGGTTCACACGCTGCTTGGCCTCGCTGATCACCACGTTGATGCTCGCAATCACGGCGCGGCAGGCACCCACCTGCTCAGCCTTGGCCGCGTCGGGGTCGTTGCCCAGGGCATTGAGCGCCACTACCACCTGGTTGTAAGCCACGTCGGTAGCCGCACGGAGCTGCAGGGCGGTGACCACCGA
>JAZQPJ010000033.1:0-13675 GCA_045628525.1 Bacteroidales bacterium | reverse complement strand
CTGGTCAGGTGACCATGGCAAAGGAGATGGGCGTACCAGTTGAGGAGATTCGCAAGCGCGTCAACTCACTCGCGGAGAACAACACAATGCTCGGTCACCGTGGCTGCCGTCTCGGCATCACCTTCCCTGAGATCACCGCTATGCAGACCCGTGCTATCCTCGGTGCTGCTTGCCAGCTCAAGAAAGAGGGTTATGATCCACATCCAGAGATCATGGTTCCACTCATCGGTATCCTCTACGAGCTCAAGCAGCAGAAGGCTATCATCCAGCGCGTTGCCAAGGAGGTATTCGCTGAAGAGGGCGTTGAGCTCGAGTTCGAGATCGGTACAATGATCGAGATCCCACGTGCAGCACTTACCGCTGACCGCATCGCCACCGAGGCCGAGTACTTCTCATTCGGTACCAACGACCTCACCCAGATGACCTTCGGTTACTCTCGTGACGACATCGCTTCGTTCCTCCCTGCTTACCTCGAGAAGAAGATCCTCAAGGTCGATCCATTCCAGGTACTCGATCAGAACGGCGTTGGCCAGCTCATCAAGATGGCAGTCGAGAAGGGCCGTGGCGTTCGTCCTGGCATGCGCACCGGTATCTGTGGTGAGCACGGTGGTGAGCCCTCATCAGTCAAGTTCTGCGCAAAGGTCGGCATGAACTATGCGTCATGTTCTCCTTTCAGAGTGCCGATCGCCCGATTGGCCGCAGCCCAAGCAGCTGTAGAAGAGTAATTTAGCATACTTTTCCTAAGATAATAATAGGAGGTAAGAGCCATGTGGTTCTTACCTCCTATGTTTTATGGCTTTATGCAGTTTTGTTAAATCTTTCGCACCTCCATGACCTGTACGTCCTGATAGTGCTGTTGCTGATACTCATGCGTTGTGAAGCGGAGTGCAGCGGCAACGAGGTCACCAGAAAAGAAGCGTACCTGATTGCCCAAGAGGGCGGCGGCAAAGGTGTTGGCATACTGACCGCCGAGTTCCTGAAGTACGAGTACCGACTTCTGGGTGGTCGTACCGTCCTGACGGCTGATGTTGATAGGCTCTGACTGTGAGATGACTTTGAAAATCTGGGTCATAAATAGAAGTTAAAAAGTTAAAGAGTTAAAAAGTTAAAAGTAGGTGCACATCTTGTGACGTTGTTATTGTGACGCTGTGACGCCCCCCGTGCCTTCTGCCAGCCCCACCGAAGGGGTGTGGTTTTAAGTGTCTTACGCCCGTTTCAGATAACTGTCTGTCTTGGCATACAGTTGGCTGATGTCATCGCGCTCCACGTAGCCGCGATACACCCAGGTGCGGATCATGTGCAGAGCCGCATCATCCATGCCCTGCTGGCGGCGCACCTCCTGAGCCTGCTGCAGGGTGAAGGTGTCGGGCAGCAGGTCGAGCAGATTCTGACGTCCGCGCGTCTGACGCACATGCTCGTGCGACTTGTCCTCGGTGATCTGCTGGCCGAAGAAATGCTGCTTGCACCAGAGGTCATAGTCGAGGCTCCACTGCGCAAAGTCGGCAATCTCACGGCTCCACGTCATGTCGTTGCAGATGTAGAGCACCATAGACTTGAGGTAGGCAATGGTCACAGCACGATAGGCCAGGTCCTGCAGCACGTCATCGTCGGTCAATGCTGCCATCTCCTGCGTTCGGTCGAGCATCTGCCGCGCCAGGTCGAGTGCCTGCTTGCACTCCACGTGTCCGGTGGCAAGGTTGAGGTTGGTGATGTAGAGCTTCAGCTGCTCGGCATACTTCTCGTCATAGCGGCCATAGACGAAGGGCTTCGACTTGTCCTGCACGATGGTGCAGACGTTGATGCGCGAGAGTGTACCATCTACGAGTCGGCCCTGGAAGAACTTGAGCCCCTTCTGTATGGTCGATGAGGCATTCCAGTTCCAACGCAGATCCACACGGGCGGTCACCGACTGCGTGCCCACACGCTCCTGACCGTACTTGCCGTTGTCGAAGCAGAGACAGATGATCTTGCCCACGTCCTTCGTGCCATTGGTCTGCAGCTGCTTCAGGAGATCCAGCTCCTCCAGGTTGGTGTAGAGGTAACGGCCGTCAGCATCCTTCATGCGCTGCACGAAGGCGGCATTGGTCATGTCCGATACGAGCACCTGTACGCAGATGTCGTCCGGGCGCTTGGGCTTCTCCTTGTTAGCACCCTTCTGCGCCATGGCATCCTTCCAGTCCTGCTCGCGCTGACGGCTGAGTTCATCGCGCTCCACGATGTCGGCAATAATATACTCAATGGGCTTGTTTACAGCACTCTTACCGCTCGACTGAGGCGCCATGGTCACGCACATAAACGTAGCCTCCTTCTCCGTGCCGTCGATGAGCCAGAACTTCACCCCTTTAAGGTGGGCTGCCAGCGCAGGGAACACTGCGTTGGCTACCGCTGGCCGACACACCGCAGGAACGTTCTTGACCAAATGAGCAATGACCTTCGGTAGCTTCTTGGGCATCTCGGGTGGCAGGTCATTACCCTCCTCGTCCACACTACCCTTGGCACACTCTGCTTTGCTCTTGGCCAGTTCGATGGCACGACGTACGATCTGCGGCATCTGCTTATACTGCGAGCGCTGACAGGCAGAGTCGATGGTGCGACGCCACTTGTCGCGCGCCTCGCCATAGGTGGGCAGCACCTGGGCAATCCACTCCGCATCGTCATTGCACACATAGCGCAAGTAAGCCGCCATCGAGAAGATGAAGTTGTTGCGCGATCCGTGGGCAGGCGTGCCGCCTAGGAGGGTCTCAAGAGCCGAGACCAAATCTGCATAGGGGATAGACAGAGACCCTCTCTGTCCTTCGGACATCTCCCCCTTAATGGGGAGAGTTTGATAGTACTCTGGGTAGGAGTTCTTCGGCTCAGTTTTGGGGGATGATGGCTGCTCGATGGCAAGAGGCAATGCCTGTTCATTACCACCCTGCTTCTCGTCCTCTGGCACTAACCCTTCCTCCCCATTAGGTGCCGCGAAGCAAATGCCCTTGGGGCAGGGGAGGTGCCCCCCTGTGGGGCGGAGAGGGTCTTCGAATAATTTTTCCTCATCCACATAGAGCCAATACTCCTCGGGCACCGCGAACGAGAGACGCGCCAAATCCTTTGTGCAGGCATCCACCTGCAGGCCAAGGGCATGCGCATAATATGTCTGTGCCTTCACGATGTCCATACCCTCGGGTACGGGGAATATCAGACGCAGGCCGTGAGTGGAAGGAGTGACGTGTGCGGCAAGCAATCCCATTGCCAATGCCGCCTCGGCCACCTCGTTATATACGTCACGCGGATGGTCGATGTGATCCACGTCAATCATGATCAAGCCCGAAGCATGTGCAGCGTAGTTCTTGCGCTTGCCCTCGTCAAACCACGCATGCCAGCAGAAGGCAGGCAGTTTGCGCTTGAGTCGGCCAATCTGGTCGGTGTCTGCCGTCTGTGCAATCTCGGCGCAGACGGTCTTGAGCTTCTCGCGACGGATGATCTCATGGAACATCTCGCGCGATACTTCGGTGGCCTCACCAGCCACACTTTCGGTAAAGGAAAAACGATACATTATTAGTTAGGAGTTAGGAAGTTAGGAGTTTAGGCTACCATGGAGTTAAAGAGCTCATGGCGGTCAAGTGTAATCTCGCCCATCACCTCAGCCAGCATCTGGTGCAGGCGCTGCTCGCTCTCGGAGCGGCTCTCGGCGATAGGCACCTTGAGCTGGATGATGTAGTTCTGGGTGGTGCGCTTGATCTTGTAGCCGTCACCATCGGCCACCGTGCTGATGTCGGGCGGCAAATTAGTGATGCGTCCATCCTGGTGGAAATCTGCACTGGCGTTGGCCGCTATGTGCAGTTGGCCCAGAAGTGTCTGGGGCTCAACTGCAGGTTCGTCACTTGGCAGACCGCTATCGAAGCGGAACATGCCCTTGCTGATGGTTGCAATACCTTCAATCTGAATCATAGTATATTAATGGATAATGGATAATTGATAATTACGCATTAGGATGCTAAAGCCAGCTCCAGCTTGCGCAGAGCGCGTTCCTTGATCTGCGTGACACGTCCGGGCACTACGCCCAGCACCTGAGCAGTCTCTTGTCCGCTGAGCTCCCCGTCTTGCCCGTCAAGTCCGAAGATACAGCAGAGTGCTTTGCGTTCTTTGGGCGAGAGGCCTGCCAAAGCGTGCTCCACACGCTCCTTGCGCACCTCCTCAGCGTCGCGCTCAGCCTCGTCTTCCATCGCCATCTTATAGAGAAGGCGGTCTTCGAGCGAGCCGTCATCGTCGGTGCCATCCGATAGCACGTCGATCGTAACATCCAGATGCAGCAGCTCAGCGCCACCCTCGTAATTGTCCGGCACGCTCAGCGGAGTACCATATTTACGCACGGCACGCAGCACAAACTTGCGGCACCAGATGTAGGCCAGCGAGGTGAACTCCACACCCAGCGTAGGGTCGAAGCGCTGAGCCGCCTCATAGAGCCCGAGGAAGCTCTCCTGACGCAGGTCATCCATCGTAATGCTCTTCTCATGCAGGTCGCCCATAATCGAGCGCCCGAACTTCCATGCCAGCTGATTGGCAAACTCAATGTTCTCTTTGTTCAAAAGTGAATCGTTCATATCTTTTCGTAATTTGTAATTAGTAATTTGTAATGGGCAAAGCAAGTGCCTTCCCACTTCCTTATACCCGCCACCTCCCCGAAATCATCTGTCACTTTTCTGTCACTTTTGAACTTTGTACGAAAACCTTCTCAACCAGTTCCCAGCCCACAGGTAGCATGCCCATGTAGCGCTGCTCGCGTAGTGTGCGCAGGTTCCTTACTCCAAATAGCGCCACCAGATCCTTGCGTGGGAAGCGTCCATGACCCGACTGCCACACCCAGCCACGTGCACGTTGACTATATAGAGGAGTATCGCCGCACCACATGCGTCCGCAGAAGTAGGCCAGCAACGTCTTGCTCTCCAGCTGCCACTGCCAGCGGCCATCATCGCCGACCGTCACAAATCCCTCCTGCAGAGCCGCCATGAGCACCTCCGCACGCACATCTATACGCAACTTTGTTGGCAGACGTTTTACGAGCTCTGCCACCAGCTCTTGATCGAGCGACGAGACCCGTGGGCTCGTCAATGCTTCTTGTTTCATTACTTCAAAAAAAGTTTTGAAACAGAAGCTCCGGAGCATCCTCACAGCACTGACTTTATTGGCGCCTCGTCAGCGGTGAGGTTCTGTTTGGGTTATTAATAGGTACAAAAAAATGCACCATGTTCCGAAAAACACAGTGCAAATATAAATACTTTATTCTATGATTGCAACTTATTTTATATCAGCTAAATAGCGAATGTAATTTATAAAGAAGAATAAAGCGTAATAAAGTTCCGGGTCTAAAACTAATAAAGTTTATAAACCACGAAACCATAAAAAAAGAGCAACACCCGAAGGTGTCGCCCCATCTCGTTTCAATAACCCCTTTCTTTCAAAAGATTCGAGAAATTCACTGACGATGCATTATAAAGACCATGATCATGTAGTATCGTCCACAGCCCCTTCTTTTGCTTGCAGAGTATTTGTTTGGGCTTGTGATTTACCATCTCAGCAATAGTCTCAATCACCGTCATGTCATCCTTCCCGTGTATCTTGTAGAGGAAGGCTTCTGCCTTATCCCGATTATCCCAGAAGTACGTCTTCAGTTTATCAATGATTTCTTCCTGGTGGTCAATCCCCCCAAGGTTGGCGGCACTGCGTACCTTCTCGACCAATGATGCCAGCTCATCGGACATGCATAGATCAGTCATAGCATATTGCTGCATCCATACCTCCAGATCATGCGCCACAGTATCGCGATATAGCACATCGGTCAGGATAAGCTCCATGCGCTCCCTCATCTCTGCATCACCCTCGCGTGCACCCATCACCAGCGCATCGCGCAGCCTCCAGTATCTGGCTCTGTTGCCGATGAATAACAAGTTAGCCAACGTCCCCACCACCAGTGTGGCAGCTTGACGGCGATCTCTTTCATCGCACTCTACACGTTCTGCGAAGTGAATCCGTAACTCTTGCCAAAGGTCGCGGCAATATTGTATCGCATCCTCCTCGCATTCTGCCAGTAGTTCGAGCATCGAGTCAAGGCTGTAGGTCACATGATACAGTAGGTCTTCGCCCGACAGTGAGAAATACTCAGCGTCGGCATCGGCCTTCAGGGCCAGCGATCGCAGATGCATATACAGCTTGTCACGCCCGAACTCAGAGCCTACGGCGTCTTGTTCTCTTCTTGACAGATAATGATTCCTCTTCATACTTCTGGTAGAGCGTTTGTACCTTATCGAGCCATTCAGGCAGAGTAATACGCTTCAGCTCCTCTTCTTCCGGGAAGAGGATATCATCCGTTGGTTCAGGTCGGGGGTAAACGAATGTCTCTAGTACATCCGACTCCACGCCATACTGAGCCCTCACGTCCTGACCATAACGGAAGATGCCAAAATGCTCATATTTTACCAGCAGGTTGTAGTTGGGATTCGACTTACACAGCTCTGCCATCAATCCCAGATCCTGACGTATCACTGTGTCCTTCAGCAACTCATCGTTCTTGATGTTTGCTGCCACCTGACCGCTGTCGGCAAACTTGCCCAGCCATTCGTCCAATGCTTTGAGGAAGCGGCTGTCAAGCTTCTTCTTGGCACTGAGGTTCTTATCAAAGTCAAATACCACGCGGTTAATGTTGTCATCTAACGAATCCTTGATGTCATACACCGCCTCCAGGAAAGGCAGGTCACGCTTCAACCTCAGCACCTCAAAGCGGTAGCCAAGGGGATTCATTAGGTAGTTAAAACTCGTCTCAAGCATTTTGGCCGATTTGTCGGTATCCATGGCGGCACGCTCTATGGCCACAAATTGATGGCCGGGGCGATTATCGAACACCATCATACATGGCTGGTGATTAGGCTCTGGGTGTGTGGCCCAGTCCTCATCATAGATTTTCTTGGCACCATTGGCCTGCAGTGCCAGAACAATGATGTTATCGCGGTGCTCCATCACACGGTTCTTGTGAGGATCCTTCTCTACAGTCTCCACTGTCCCCTTCCTATTCTTGCGAGTTTTTCTAACTTCCTCCCAGATGTCAATCATATTTCCTCGCTCAGGTAGGAAACTCTCGAAGAACAACTCCTTCGTGTCATAATTCTTAGGCTTGAGCTTACGTCCTTCGGGGAAGAGTTCACTTACTTCAGTCGCAATCTTGGTGATGCGATAACGGTAAATTGCGAATATTACGTCTTTCATTCTTTGTCTATCTATGCTAATCTTATATGCTCCTAGCATAATTGATTTACAACAATTCTGTTATCGAATAAACTCTGTTCTTGTTGGTACCATCTGTTGCAACTAAATCCAACAGGACAAGGCAATTGAGATAGTTGCGAACATTTGATGTGCCCATACCCATTACCTCTGCTACGTCAGCCGACTTTGAGCGCGGATGTTGCTTCAGGAATACCATAATGTCTGCAAGTTTATCAACAAGCTCTTCGTTTATCGCCAATTTGTCGCCAATATCTTTGTTTGTCGCCAATTTATCGCCAATCTTGTTGATAAATCTTGCTTTATCGCCAATGGTTTCCGTAGCGCTACCAATAGTTTCCGTAGTATTTTCTGCCGATACTTGATTTGTCAACGGTCTATTAGTGGTCTCTCCTTCCGCAATCGTCAGTTCGTTTATGTCAAAACTATGTGACTGCGCTAGATACATAATCAAGTCAGCTCTAGTATTTCCTCAACAAAACCGGAAGGTTAGGAGTGTAATTGTTACTCGAACATAGTTGAAGTCATCCAAACCCCTCCAAATTCGTCTTTCCTTTGCACATAACGGTTGAGAGAATAGAATTTGGAGAGGTTTTGGTCTGAACATACTTATTTATTTACCCACCCAAGATCTTTCGATTTCTTCAAAATATTCATAGCATCCTGAATATATGAGAATGATAGCATCTTATCCTTGAGCTTGGCTGCAGCAACGTGCTCGATACGCTTTCTCTCCAAGAGTGATAGTTTTCGAGAAGTCTTGCCCCATCCAACAAGCGAATCCCAAACATCCTGCTCCACTTCATTGAATGATTCAACCAACTTCTTCTGGTCTGCACTAAGTTCTTCGTCTTTCTTCGCTTCGAGAAGTTCACGCTCAATTTCTGGCATATTAGTTACTCGCAAGCAAATAGTTTTCCAGAACTCTTCCTTTTTTGCGACAACGCTAGGGTTAATATTATTGAGATCTGCACCATCTTTTGCAATTGATTGGATATAATCAGCCACGATATCTACTGCTTTCTTGATGTGAGAAGTCAGTGCCATAGGCACCTTCTGTTCATTCCATATAACATTAAGGTCAAGTTTCCCCTTTGACTTCATCGCAAGAATTGCCAGCACATAGTTGCATATAATATTGACATATCCCTTTTGACCTGCCTCTTTACATATATTTTCAATACGTTCATAGAGAATAGCTTTTGCAATAAGACGGTGGAAATAATCCTCTGTTACTTCAATCTTCTCTTTTGCTACGACCTCTTTCCAAAATTTATCAAAACAAAGTTCTCCACCACGGCTAGCAAGCCAAGGTTTTTGCAACCATGCCATTTCCCATTTGGCAAGATCGGTCTTGGCAAAAGCCTGTTTTGGAGGATTCTCTTTCATGAACTCATTGCCTTTGCGCTTACTCAAACACCCCTTTTTCTCTTCGTATTGTCCACGCATACGAATGAAAAACCAATGTGTATTCTTCCTTGCTGAATTGATAGGAGTCACAATGCTTCTTGACATGTTTTCCATATCGCGCATGTAATTCTCATTGGCAGCAAGATCAGATTCCTTTACTTGATTTTGAGAATTAGCGTATCTAGCGATACAACCAACAGTATCTGCATGTTTTGCCTTCTCCGTTACAGGAATCTCCGTTACTTTCATTGCAATGTAGACATCATTCAGAGCATCTTTCTCATTGCGATACAAACTATAAATTGTATTAGTAGTTTGACCGCCATTAACAATCTGCCAGTCGTGAAGGTTCGTAATAGTCAATGGCTGAATTAGTTCGCCATTAGAATCACGACGGAAACTGACTTGCGTCGCAGTTGAAGAAATGCCATTATTGTAAGCAAAGAACATTCCAGGATCCTCGCGAAGTGTTTTTAGCATATTCTTGTTTATTTTAACCTTGCCACCAAGGTAATTACGCACATTTTGATTCAGCAGTTTTACACGATATTGCTTATAAATCTGTGCTAATACAATGCCTGGCATAATAGCGAGGTATGAAGGTGCCCCATTGGCAGAGGGACATTGTACGCAAGAAAGAGGGCTATGATAAACTCCATCAAGATCAATGTTAATTGCACCTTCCTGTCGCTGGGCTACTTCACATTGTCTAACAGTTTCAAGATCCCATATGTTAATTTCGCATTCTATTTCTTGCTTACCAATTGTGAGCTCTGAAGGGTGCACATAATTAGGATTGACTACTCCGTTTGAAAGAATAAAAATTCTAACCAATTTGATATTCCTTTTAGCATACTCCGTATGAATTGTAAATACGAATTCATGAAGATCTGGGTTGGAATCACGATATTTTTTAATAAGCACGTCTGATTCTACTGCTTTTCGAAAAAAACAATAGGCAGCATTATGCATAGTCTCGATTCTGCGCTTGCCAAACTCTGGAAGTTCTGCATTGTCATACAAATTTGTGACAATAAGATCCAGTATTCCTGCTTCCTCTTCATAGTCAAAAGCATTAATCTTATAATAACTGGTATCAGTTTCACGACTGCTTTCTTCATTTTGACAGAAGCAATAGGTTGGAGTTGTAATAATACCTTCCTCCCTAATATACTCCAATATCTGTGAAGTCAGTTGTTGCTCTAATGATACTTGCTGATCCTCAGCATCTACTTTGACTGCTTCAAGCAAATCTTTGTAAAACTCTTTTGCTGTAAGTTCTTGTTCCATGTTTTTGTTTGATAAATGTTAAATTGTTATTATTCATTTTGTTCTTCAACTAATTTGCAAAACTCCCAAAGTTTTAAATCGAAAGTTTTAGCTAGTAATGCAATAACTCCCAACGTAGGAAGTGGCACGGCCTCTTCGTCTCCTAAGTCCTCCGACCTGCGACTTCTTCCACTCACTTTTCGACTACCATTTTCTAATTCACGGTAGTATTTTACATTGATGCCTACATAATCAGCGACCTCCTGTTGCGTCATTTTTGCATCAGTGTCATTCATTTGACTTCGAAGCTCCTTAAGTGTCTTCGCCAACTTCTTTTGCAAATCCATACCTTTATTATATAATGTTATTTATTATCCATTCTGTTTTGGATGGTGCAAAAGTAACAGTTTATTTAATATTAAATAGGAACTATAGTCCCTGTGTATTAAAATTGTATATAAAAATAGGAACTATAGCTCCGTTTCGGAATTATAGTTCCTTATGTTTGTAATCTTTATGTTGCAAATAGTTGCAAGAACAAAGAAGAAAGAGACTTAATCTATAATAATTTAGTGAAAAACTACAATAGCTGCCAAAAAATATGGTTAAGCAAGATGCCAACCAGGTTTATATCCCATCCATTTCCTGCTCGTTCTCCAAGTTTGCGATAAGTTTGAGTTTCTGGGAATATAATCTCTTGTTCTTCATTTGTCATGCGGAATCCCATCAGACGGAAATGTTCATTAATCGATAATTTCCGTACTCTTTCAGCTCCATTAACTGGTGGTTCAACTATGCGAACTACATTATGCTCAGGTGGAGTTACTGTCATACAACAATCATCTTTTCTGAAGCTATGATTATAAATATCAAAACAGGTAGGACGATCGACAGCAAATGATTGAACATGATGTACCTCTTTCAATCGTGCGACCTGCTCTGGAGTTCTGTATAAATCTTCAGATGGATGTTCATCCAAAAAGAGAGATAAACTAGGACGTGGAACGATTGGTTCGGGAGTCAAATTAAATGTAATTGGTAAATCTCCACGATAAGCAAAAATCCATAATCGCTCACGGGATTGTGGCACTCCATAATCTTTTGAATTCAAAACAGCATAACGAACATCATAGCCGATTCTTCTGAGCTCTGACAGTATTCGTTTGAAAGTTTCTTCAAATTTTCCGTGCATCAAACGGGTGACATTTTCAAGCAAGATAAACTGTGGTTGTTTAACCTCACAGATTCTAATAATCTCTTGAAACATCGTTCCTCTTCCCTTTGCATCTCCTTCCCCTTGTCCTTTTCCAATAGCTGAAAAGGGCTGGCATGGGAACCCTCCACAGAACATGTCAAAATTAGGTAAGTGATACAGATCATTAATTTCTGTAATACTGCCAAAATTTTTTATTCCAGGAAAATTAAGTTGATACAACTCTATGGCATCAGGATTGATTTCGGAATAACCAATGACACGATGGCTTACGCCAGAACGGCGCAAGCCAAACGAGGCACCTCCGTATCCTGCGAATGCCTCGAACACTCTGATTTTTCTGTGTCGTTTTAAAATGTGCATCAATTATTCCTACTACAGATAAAATTGTCATTAGAGCGTGCAAAGATAGTAAAAAATAATGATAAATATGCCAAAGACCTATGTAAAAATGATTGTCGCACTAGTTTTCATTTTTACAAAATTGCAAAATGTAATCTAGAATTTCACTTTTATTACAAGGGTTACAGCAAAGGCTACCGATTCTTCCTATTCATTAACTCCATCATCTTTTGCACGTCAGGGAGTGCCTTCCGAATGTGTTCTGGCATGTCATCCAGGGTCTTGTAGGTAGCCACGCCCATAGGCTTGGTATAGTCCTTGACTGCATATTCAGCGTATGCATGGTCAGCCTCTTGGCATAGTACAATGCCGATGGCAGGATTCTCGTGCGGCTTGCGCATCTTGTCATCGAGTATCTGCAGATAGCCGAAGAGCTGCCCGAGATAGGATGTCTTGAACTTGCCCATCTTCAGTTCCACAACGACAAGTGCATTGAGTTCGCGGTTGAAAAACAGAAGGTCGGGAAACTGCTCCACATCATATACTTTGAGCAACTGCTGATTACCAACGAATGTAAAGTCTGTGCCAAAGGCCATGAAGAACTTCTTGATGTTGTCAACAATCTCGTTCTCTATCACTCGTTCATCCACGTCAATCTGGTCGCGTTCGCCAATCTCCTCGATATTGATGAAGTTAAGCATGTATTCGTCCTTGAACATCATCACCGCCTTGCGTGCCTCGCGCTTGTCAGGCATGGTGCTTGAGAAGTTGTTGGGCATGTCACCCTGATGCTCGTGAGCCTTGTCACGAATCAACAGTTTCAGTTTCTCCACGGACAGGTGTTCCTCTGCAGTGCGTCGGATGTAGTAGTAACGATCTTGCAGTTCCTTTGCACCAAAGATAATACGCGAGTGATGCGAGAATGGAACTTTGAAAAAGTCTTCAATCGGGAAATTTATGTCGCGGACAGAAATAGCGTGATAAATATCTATCTCTTCTGCTTCTACAATGGGTTGCTGTATTTCGGCGGTTACGACCGACGAATTATCTACCTCTACATTGTCAATGCTTTGCAATTCGGCGGTTGCGACCGCCGAATTAGAATCCAGCATTTGCCACGCTTCATAAAAACGTCGCATATCCTTCATTTGCGTTTCCGAAAATCCACGCAATCCTGGCAGTTCTCTCCGCAGCTGGTCGCTGATAAACTCCAGCGCATGAGTACCCCAGGCCTGTGTGCGATGACAGAAATATACTTGCCAATAGCGAAATAAACCGCCAGTTGAATGCGGTTCACACCCTTGGCTGCTTCGTATTGTCCCTGTAGTATGGCTGTCTTGATAGCACTTACAGCTGGTGCGTATTGGATAATCAAATCTGTCTGTTGCATAGATTCTTGTTTTTGAATGCCGCAAATATAATACTTTTCTCTCAATAAGCAATCATTTTGAGGATTTTTATGCGTTTGGGGGACTATTTTGATTATGTCTAGCAAATTTTGGCAATCAATGGCAGCATTTTGTGTCGGCGTCACGCCGTCACAATAACAACGTCACGGGTGGGGGACGTGGATATTAGAGAAATGTGGTCTATATATTTATATTAAATATATAGAATTTCATATTCAACTTTTCGAGGGGCAAAAGTAAGGGCACAACTCTTGTGACGCTGTAACTGTGACGCTGTGTCGGGTGTGGTGGCTTATGTCGCTGATTCTTGTTGCCAGTGACAGGTAGGGCGACACAATAACACAGCGTCACAATAGGTGCACACACTAAATAATGAGTCAAGTTCGTTGATGCCCACAATGAAATAATTTCTGTAAAATAGTTGCGTAAAAACTAAATTTTAGCCCCCTCTCCGGGTATAAGGAAGTGTGAGGCCTCCGCGCCCGTCAGCAGAGACGTTACTTATGACCGATGACAATCTTAACTTATGCCTCGTGTCGGTCATAAGTTATGTCGGCCCAAAGGATAAGACGGAGAGCTTTTCATGAAGTCTGCGTGTGACCATGGCAACAACGCAGATTCGCACGAGAATTCATTTTTCATTCTTTAATTCTATCATTTTTCATTTCTACAATGATCAACTATTCCATTGCTATGCGTAGCGTGAACGCGAACCTGTTCGAGATCAATCAGGCAAAGTCACGCATCAATGCAGCTAAGGCTGCTGGTCAGGCTC
>JAZQPJ010000032.1:0-54916 GCA_045628525.1 Bacteroidales bacterium | reverse complement strand
CCACTTTTTATCGTCGTATTCTGCTTTTTGAATAAGCAGAAAGAACGTAAAAAAAGTAAGGGCAAGTACCTGTTTCCCAAGCACTTGCCCTTTATGTAACTAATAATCAGCATTCTTCTGTTATTCCTCCAGAGCACCTTGTGCTGCTGCAAGACGTGCGATAGGAACACGGAATGGAGAACAACTTGCATAGTTGAGACCAATCTTAGCGCAGAACTTAACAGATGAAGGCTCACCACCATGCTCACCACAGATACCTGTGCGGAGTTCTGGACGGATTGCACGACCCTTTTCTACAGCCATCTTAATGAGTTGGCCAACACCCTTCTGGTCAAGTACCTGGAATGGGTCAACCTTCAAAATCTTCTTCTCAAGATATACAGGGAGGAAGCTTGCGATGTCGTCGCGGCTGTAACCGAATGTCATCTGAGTAAGGTCGTTAGTACCGAATGAGAAGTACTGAGCTTCTGTTGCAATACGGTCTGCTGTGAGGGCTGCACGTGGAATCTCAATCATTGTACCGATTTCGAATTCAACTTCAATTCCGTATTCAGCAAATACCTGCTTAGCAACCTTCTGAATGATTTCCTTCTGCTGCTTGAGCTCATAGAGTGTACCGATAAGAGGTACCATGATTTCTGGCATTGGAGTCAAACCATCCTGCTTGAGTTCGCATGCTGCACTGAGGATAGCGCGTGTCTGCATTGCTGTAATCTCTGGGAATGTGATACCAAGACGGCAACCACGGTGACCGAGCATTGGGTTGTTCTCAGCGAGTGAGTTGACGCGCTTGCGGATCTCCTCAACTGATACGCCCATCTCCTTAGCCATGGTCTCCTGACCTGCTGCATCGTGTGGTACGAACTCGTGGAGAGGTGGATCGAGCAGACGGATGTTGACGTGCAGGCCGTCCATTGCCTTGAGGATGCCGTAGAAGTCAGCCTTCTGGTATGGGAGGAGCTTGGCAAGAGCCTTCTCGCGACCCTCTGCAGAGTCAGCTAGGATCATCTCACGCATAGCGATGATCTTCTGGTCGTCGAAGAACATGTGCTCGGTACGGGTCAAACCGATACCCTTAGCACCGAATGCACGAGCTACCTCAGCATCGTGTGGAGTATCTGCATTGGTACGAACCTCCATCTTGGTGTACTTGTCGCAGAGATCCATGAGCTCCTTGAAGTCGCCTGAGAGCTCAGCAGCCTTGGTCTTAATCTCACCATCGTAAACCTGACCGGTGGTACCGTTGAGCGAGATGAAGTCGCCCTCATGGTAAACCTTACCCTCGATCTCGACGGTCTTGGCCTTGTAGTCAACGTTGATAGCACCTGCACCAGATACGCAGCACTTGCCCATACCACGAGCTACAACGGCAGCGTGAGAGGTCATACCACCACGAGCGGTGAGGATACCCTCAGCAGCTGACATACCAGCGAGATCCTCAGGAGAGGTCTCGATACGTACCATGACTACCTTGTGACCGTTAGCATGCCACTCCTGAGCGTCATCAGCGTGGAATACGATCTGGCCGCAAGCAGCACCTGGAGAAGCAGGAAGACCCTGGGTCATCACCTTAGCCTTCTTGAGAGCCTCCTTGTCGAATACTGGGTGGAGGAGCTCGTCGAGCTTGTTAGGCTCGCAGCGGAGGATGGCGGTCTTCTCGTCAATCATGCCCTCGTGGAGGAGGTCCATGGCGATCTTGACCATTGCAGTACCGGTACGCTTACCGTTACGGGTCTGGAGGAACCAGAGCTTGCCCTCCTGTACGGTGAACTCCATATCCTGCATATCGTGATAGTGATGCTCGAGCTTATCCTGCAGGGCGTCAAGCTCCTTGTAGAGCTCTGGCATAGCCTCCTCCATTGAAGGATACTTAGCTACACGCTCCTCCTCAGAGATGCCAGCACGCTCAGCCCAACGCTGTGAGCCGATCTTGGTGATCTGCTGTGGGGTACGGATACCAGCCACAACGTCCTCGCCCTGTGCGTTGATGAGGTACTCACCATTGAAGAGGTTCTCGCCGTTGCCTGCGTCGCGAGAGAAGCAAACGCCGGTAGCAGAGGTGTCGCCCATGTTGCCGAATACCATGGCCATAACCGAAACGGCAGTACCCCACTCGTCAGGGATACCCTCCATCTTACGGTAAAGGATAGCACGCTCGTTCATCCAGCTGCGGAATACAGCGCAGATAGCGCCCCAGAGCTGTACGATTGGGTCGGTTGGGAACTCCTTGCCGGTGCGCTCCTTGATAGCAGCCTTGAAGAGCTCAACAAGCTTCTTCAGTGACTCTACAGAGAGGTCCTTATCGAGGACAACGCCCTGCTCCTCCTTAACCTTCTCGATGATCTCCTCGAATGGGTCGATATCCTCCTTGTTGACTGGCTTGAGGCCGAGCACAACGTCACCGTACATCTGTACGAAACGGCGGTATGAGTCATATACGAAGTGTGGGTTGCCAGTCTTCTTAACGAGACCCTCAGCAACCTCATCATTCAAACCAAGGTTGAGGATGGTGTCCATCATACCAGGCATAGAAGCACGAGCACCAGAACGTACTGAAACGAGCAGTGGGTTCTCAACCGAACCGAACTTGCTGTTCATAAGGGCCTCGGTCTGAGCGACAGCAGCCATCACGTCCTTCTCAAGGAGCTCCTTGATCTTCTCCTCGCCTACCTCATAATATTCATTACAAGTGTCAGTGGTGATAGTGAATCCTGGAGGAACAGGAACACCGATCAGGTTCATCTCAGCAAGGTTAGCACCCTTACCGCCGAGTACCTCACGCATTGATGCGTTACCCTCAGCCTTACCGTTGCCGAAGGTATAAACGCGTTTTTTGTTTTCTGCCATAATTAAAATAACAGTTATAAAATGTGAAAAAATAGATTAAGCAAAAAACGATTGGCCGTCGGTGGGAAATTGACCCCGCCGGCGCTTCTTCTATTTTTTAGGCTGCAAAGATAATCAGTTTTTGTGAGATGTCCAAATTTTATGCAAGAAAAAAAGCGCGAAAAGCGCAATTCAATCGGTTGCGCAAAATGCGGTTTATATTCTACAACATATTTTTTGAGACTCTTGCATTATTCCGTCGGGATTTTGGTCTTGGTTCCCTTGGGTACAATGGCAACCTCATCGGAGCCCAACTCGAACTTGGCGCCAAGCAGGTCGTTCAGACGCAGACAGAGCTTGATCATGTGCTTTGGAATAGGATTCCCATCGGCATCGAGAATCTTGTTGCCAAGACGGTCGGTCTGGTACTCGGTCTTGGAGATGACCTCCTTCTTCGAAACCAATTCAGCAACGTGTCCCGCCATCGGGCCTGCCAGAATCATCACCGATTGTCCCACCGTGAATGATGGTGCCTCCATCTGAAAAGCATAGTCCGAGTCAGCAAGCTTACGAAATGTCTCCATCTGTGCATCGGGGATTGGTTGTGGACGGTGCTTTACTTTGTCAGACATGAATCCAGTGATGTATTCCTGTACTTTGCTTTCGAACAATGCTGAGCGTTTGTTCAGAGCACATCGCACGAAGACCAGACCCGGAATCAGGATCTTGTCCTTCCATACCATACGATCGGAAAGCTTCACACGTACTCGCTGCAAAGGCACATAGCATTCCATCTTCACCTTTTCGGGATCGACTTTGATGAAAAGGTCCTCCTTCTTCGACTTGCCACGACGTGTCTTCTTACGCTCGGATTCGAGGCCCATAAGGTAATCGTGCACCTGTAATTCGTGCTGCGAATGCACATAGAGGGCGTACCAGTGAACCGTTTCCTTGAACTTTTTATCATCGGCCTTCTGCCGCACATATTCGTCATCGCATTCACTCATAGGACGAGCCACCCTTTCAGACACGACTGGGGTGTCAACAAGGTTCACAGCGTCATCTGCCGATGTCTCAACGAGGGTCTCTGTGTTTTCTGTAGTATTCATATATTATATAAAAGGTGTTAATTTGGTTTCAATGTTTGTCGATTGCTATTCGATTCCTTATTTGACCAATGACATCAGTCGTTGCGTGAGGATCGACCAGCTGTATTTGCGCTTCTCTTCAAGCATTCTTTCGGTGAAGTCAGGATGCTCTGTCAGGAAACGCTGCATCCCTTCGGCCACCGATTGAGCATCGGGCTGCACCACATAGCCTACCTTGCCATTGGGAACGATCTCCGACAGGCCACCCACGTTGGTCACAAGCATCGGCTTGAGGAAGTGGTAGGCAATCTGTGTGACGCCCGACTGCGTGGCGGTCTTGTAAGGCTGCACCACCAGATCTGCTGCGCTGAAGTAATAACGCACCTCGCTATCGGGCACAAACTCAGAACGCCATATCAAATGATCTTCGATGCCCAACTGACGAGCCTGCTCATGATATTTGCCTCCATCAGAGTAGAACTCGCCGGCGATGAGCAACTTTATGGATTTACGATTGAACGATTGACGATTGACGATCTGGGCAAAGGCCTCGAGTAGCCAATCCAAACCCTTGTATTCGCGAATCAGGCCGAAAAAGAGGAAATAACGGCATTGGGAATCAAGGTTAAGATAGTGACAGGCCTCTACCCTGTCTACCGGCTCGCCGAAATTGTCGTAAAGCGGATGGGGCGAAGCGATAGTCGGCATCTGAGGCTTGAAGCGATGCACGTCGTCACACACCGACTGCGAGAGGGCTGCCACGGAATCGACTGAACCCAGCAGCCACTTGGTCAGCAGCGTATCACCAGGACGATGTTCATGTGGGATGAGATTGTGACAAAGCGTGATAACCTGCGTCTTGCCATTCTGTCTGGCCAAACGAGCCACACTACCCATGCACGGAGCCATGAAAGTCATCCAATAGGCCAGAATCAGTACATCGGGAGCTTCGCGCCTGATGCGACGCCCCAGGCTGATCCATGTGAAGGGATTGACTGACGACAGCCTACGCTCGATCACAAGATCCTTCGGCTCAGGCTCAACACTATACTGCGTCTTGCCAGGGAACAGGAACCCGGGATACTGCAGCGTGAAGGTATTGAGGCGCACCTCATGCCCTTCGGCTAACAACTGGCGAGCCAGTCGTTCGCTGAAGGCTGCTATGCCACCTCGGTAGGGCCAAGCTGGGGTAAGGAGGGTGATGGTCATATATTAAGTGTTTGAAGGATTGTGAAAGAGGAGTGAAAGGGTAGTGAAAGAGACACTACCCTTTCGCTTCCTTTACGTACTTTTTTATTCCAAATACCACGCACACGGCAATGATCAGATACATGACGATGACGAAGAACATGCTGAGCCAGTTGCCTTTCTCGACCGAATCGGGCAGGAACTCGAAGGTGATGTGGTGCTGGCCTGCCGGCACATTGAGGGCACGGAGCAGGTAGTTGACGCGGAAGTGCTCAGCTGGCTGACCGTCGATCTTGGCCTTCCAGCCATGAGGATAGTAGATCTCGCTGAAGACGATGGTTCCTGGCTGTGACGAATGTGCCTCATATTCCAGAGCTTTTGGCGAATAGCTGGTAAGCTTCACGCTGGCCAAACTGTCAGAGGTATTTACTATCTGGCCATTTACCATTGAGCCATTCTTAGCAGCAAGATCGGCGAACTGCTTATCAAGCACGGCAGTGGTGTGCAGATCATATTGCATCAAGCCATTGCTCTCCTCGTTGGCTGTGTTGACAACAACCAATGTATCGACATACCAGGCATTGCCCATAGCATCCGCATTGTACGATGGCACGAGTTCGCCCGAGTGCGGATCCTGCATGATGAAGTATTTGGTGTTGAGCATGTCGATGACCGGACGGTGCATCTGCGACAGGTGCTCGTCGATGAGGTCCTGATAGCGACGGAGCTTGGCGGCCGAGTAGCCACCGATTGACTTCATGCGATAGGAAGTACGTGCATCGTTGAACGGATTCTGCGCAAGGTTGAAGACGCGGAAGTTGGGATCCTGGTCATTGTCGAGGATCTGCTGCTCCCAAGGCTGCATCTTGAAGGCCTGCTCGTAGGAGTTGCCCTTTGAGAACATAGAGTCGTTCATGTAGCGCTTGTTCACCGGCCACATATCGGCCAGAACCAGCACACCCAGCACAGCGGCAAGGACAGCCGTATTGATCTTCGGACTCTTGATGTAGAACCACAGCAAAACCGTAGCCAGGACGATGAAGCCCATCGAACGCCATACATCCGAGCTGAACATGGCCTCACGCTGAGCCACGATGCCGTCGGCAATCCACTCAGGAAGCTGAGCGAACAAGGCGGCATCGCCCGGACCCGAGAAGCCCGAAGTGGTCATCAAGGCAATGAGCAACATTACCACCAGGATGCCACCCGACAGCGCAATGTAAAGTCCCAAACGACGGATATCGGCAGTGCGCTTATAGAGATCGGCATTGCCCATCGCTGCCACAAGGGCCTCCGACTTGGCATCGGTCAGACGCTTCAAGGCCAGGAAGCCGAGCAAAGGCATGGTGATTTCGGCAATGATGAGGATGGACGACACGGCACGGAACTTATTGTACATCGGCACATAATCGAAAAAGAAGCGTGTCAAGCCCATCCAGTTGTGGCCCCACGAGAGCATCACGCTCAGCAGGGTAACGGCCAGCAAAGCCCACTTGTATGGCCCTTTCACAATCAATAGTCCTAACACGAAGAGTAAGCACACGATGACACCCATATAGACAGGACCTGCTGTAAATGGCTGATCGCCCCAATACATAGGCAGCGACTGGCAGAACTGATCAGCCGACTGACGTGGCACGCCCTCCTTGACCATCATCTTATACAGGTCGCTCTCCTTGCCCACGTTGTAGTTCGACGAGCCGCCCATATAGTTAGGGATCAGGAACGTCCAGCACTCGTCGATGCCATAACTCCAGGCGGTGGCATAGTCCAGGTCGAGGCCCTTGGTCTTGTTCTCTGTATCATTGTCCTTCTGCAAGTCCGAACCGCCGCCACGCATGGTCTCGGCAGCATATTCGAGGTTGGTGAAGGTGGCTCCTGTGCCTGTGCCGATGCCGATGCCGAAGGCTATCGCAAATGTCAAAGTACAAATGGCAAATACTTTGTAGGCCTTGGTCTTGATGGCATTGCACAGCTCAGCCACCCAGAACGCGCCCAGGATGAAGCAGACATAATAAGCCATTTGCGGATGTGGGAAGAAACCTGCGGCCGAGCAGAGCATCGTGAGACAGATGCCCGTCTTGCGATGCCCATGGAAGATCAGGTAGAAGCCTGCCACCACGGCCGACATCAATGCCAGCGTCGAGGTCTTGCTGTGATGGTTGGCACCGATGATGATGAAGAAATACGATGAGAAGGCGATGGCCAAGGCACCCACGATGGAGAGCCACTTATCCACCTTCATCGAACGCAACAATGCGAAGAAGCCCAGGCAATAGAGCAGCACGATGGCGATGACGTTGTTGTGGCCCCAAAGCAGCACATCCTTGACGGGCTTGAGCCAGTTGTCGGAGGTGAACTTGCCGCCACCGATCTGATAGTTGGGCATACCCGAGAACATCGAGCCGGTCCACCACGTGCGGTCACCCGTCTGCTCATGATACTGCACCGCCTCATGTACGGCAGCGCGTCCCTGAATGCCATCGGAAGTGGCAATGACCTTGCCGTCGAGCACTGGCGACATATAGACGCAGGCCACTACGGCAAATACAACGAGGGCCAACAGATAGGGCCACAGGTTCTTGATAGTTTTCATCATTTCTGTATTATAGATTTTTGAATATTTCGAATATGGATTGCGCCAAGCCTTTCTTGAGCCAGATCAGGCGCATCACGCCATTGTATTGTCCCAGCTTGAGTGGGGCATAGCGAGGCTCACGCTTCATCTTGCAGAAAGCATCCATCAGCTTGTTGGCTGCCGAGAGTCGCTGACGCCAGCGGCGGCGGTTCCTGCCCGTGGTGAGCGAGTCCTCACGGATGCAATAGACATACAACGGCTCATCCACGCAGGCGATGCTCTGTGCCAGAAGCAGGCAGCGGGTCAGGAAGTTGGTGTCCTCACTGTTGCGCTCCGATGGGAATCGCAGGTTATTGCCTTGAAGGAATTCCCGGCGGAACAGGAAGCATACCGAGAAGGTAACGAAGTGCTGCAGGAAATGCTTCTTGTCCGATGGCGTGAAGGTGCCAGACGGCACCACAGGATTGCGATGCACCTGCCCGTCACGTTTGCCGCCCCGGTATCTGAGCTGGCAGAAGGCCAGGTCGCAATGTTTCTCAGCCTGCGCCTTGCAATGGACTGTTGCCTCGAGCAGTAGCTCCAGGAACGTCGGCTCCCACACATCGTCACTATCGATGAAGGCGATGTACTCACCCTGCGCAGCCTCGATGCCCACATTCCGGGCAATGCCGGGGCCGGAATTTACCTCCATCTGGACGAAACGGAAGCGCGAATCCTGAATCACACAAGCGCGTGCCACCTCCATGCTGTTGTCCTGTCCGTGATCATCGACCAGCAGCACCTCAAAGTCCGGCATCGTCTGATGCTGCAGGCTCCGAAGTGTGTCTGCTATGTATGGCGCGGCATTATAGACAGGTATGATGACACTTACTTTCATGCAGTTGTTTCTTTTTTTACAAGCTTATGCTTCAGTTTGTTGGGCCAGTTGGCCATGCGCTGTGGCACCTTGATGCACCAACGCAGACACTCGTCCAGGCGGAAACCCATCTGGGCAAACATCCCGAACTGAGGGCGACAGATGCCCCGCTTGACATAGGCGGCATCTATGATGGCATTTATGCGAAGCTGATGGTTGACATCCTTGCGGTCATTGCCCTCAAAGATCTTCGTGAACAACGAGATCTTGAACAGACGAGCGAACCACGTGTGATGACAGAGCTCTACCCCACCCTCCACATCGTCAAAGAGCCGCGTGGTGATGGTGTCGGGATGGCGGGTATTATTGAGATACAACGTCCTGCCTGGAAACGTATGTACCATCCAATGGAAGAAGTTGTAGTAGGGTTCGATGCCTCGAAAGCTGTCCTTGCGCAATTCGGGGATCATCTGCACGGCGTTCCACTCCTTGCGAATCTCGCGGAGGTTGAACACGTTGAAGAACGGGTTGGTCACCTCCGGGTCGCCCTTGCGAGGCACACCGGACCCAGCATCCGAACAGCCGGCATTCACCCAACCCTCTTCCTCCACCCGACGGGCCAAGGCCAGGACGGCATCGAGGTCGGTGATGAAGCAGTCTTCGTCCACGTTGATGGCAATGTCGCACGTCTCGTCCTCCAGCATCCGGAAGAAGTATCTGTCCGCCATCTGGTCAGTCAGTCGCACACACGGATAGCCTGCCTGCTCGTACAGTCCGCGACTGAGCAGGTAGAGTTCCTTGTTGAATGATCGGCAGTAGAACTTGATACGCGCCATTTTTACCATTTGACTATTGACTATTTGACTATTGACTGTCACATTTAAGCTTGCTCGGCAAGCTTAACGCCCAGCACCTCCATCACCAGCTTAATCCTCTGCTCGAAGGTATGATTCTGTGTCACCACCTGGTAGGCCGCCCTCGCCTGCTCGCTCATTTCATGCGCCAACGCATAATCTATGCAAGCGAAGAGGCTGTCGTACCGATGCTCGGGCGAAGCATCCAGCGTGTAGAAGCCCACTTCGCCATTCGGGAACAACTGCCGCACATACGGATTGGCATCGCAGATCTGATAGGCACCCGAAGCCGCGATCTCATAGACCTTGGGGTTGGCGCCATCCTTCTGCTGCTCAATGTGCACATTCAGCACGATGCGCGACAGGTTGTAGTCGCGATTCAGCTCCTCAGCCGAAGCGTTGCGGTTCATATACACATCCTTGCGTTCACGCGTCAGCCACTGCCAAGGGTTCTTGTACCAAGGCTTGTATTCGCCCCACACGCGCATCTTGAGCTGCGAATAGTGAGCCACAACGGCCTGGATCACCTTGTGACGCTTCTGCGAATGGAAGATGTCGCCGGCGAAGACGAGGTCGTAATGATAATGAGGAGTGAGGAGTGAGGAATTGTGAATTTCCTCCTGATCAGCATTGTCATTCAGCGGGTGATACAGCTCCGTATCGACTGCCTGGGGCAGGAAGTGAGCCTCAACGCCATACTTCTCACGGATCAGCGGCAGGTCGGTCTGCTCGTAGCAGAACACGGCATCTACGGCTGGGATGTTGTCCTCGCACAACGGGATGTGCGTGAAGCTGTCGAAGAACCACAACGCCACCTTGGCCGAATGCTCCACAGGCTGCGGATCATCCTCCATCTGGCCACGCCAATGCAGCAGGGTGTCGGGCAGCAGCATGTCGCCATTCATCACAAACACCACATCCGGCTGATACTCCTCGAAGGCCAGTTCTGCCTCCAAATGGAACAAGGCGCGCGACTCGCGCTTCATCCGCAACTTATCGGCAGTCAGTTTGTAGCGCACCTTATTGACCGCATCGTAAGGATGCACCGGATTGTCATAGGCCAGCACGCGCGTCTCATAACCGAGCGCACGGAATGCCCTTTCAATGCTCTGATTGAAATAGTAGAACTTGGGACCTATGATCAATACTTTCATGAGTTTCAAATGTTTGAAGGGTTTGAGGAGTTTGAAAGGTTTGAGGAGTTTGAAGAGTTTGAGATGTTCGTGGGGTCACTTTTAAACTTTTCAGACCCTTCAAACCTTTCAAACTTATAAACCCATTCATACTACTAAGAACTGGCGCATAGCGCCCAAAGCTATCTGATGTGCCTTTTCGCGACAAGCTTCATCGCCCTGTGCCGTGGCCAGATGCTCGGCAATGAGCTGTAAGGTGTGCTCCACATCGGCTGGCGTATCGAGGCCATGGATCAGATCGACCATGCAGTCCTCCTTGCCCAACGACGTGAGCAGGCCGGAGATCTTGTGCTCGTAACTGAGTCCGACAAACGGGATGGCATTGTTGAGCGAAAAGACCACCGAGTGATAGCGTGCGCCCACAAGCATCCTGGCGCCACGGATGATCTGCTGCTGCAGGTCCGAACTGTACTGATCGCTCAGCACCCGGATTCGATCATCGCCCACCGACTGTTGCAACTCGCGGAAGAAGTTGATGTCGTTCTGCTCGTGTGTGCCATTGAAGGTCTGCGGCAGCATCAGCACCTGGTGCGAAGGGAAGCGGTCGAGCAACAGCCGGGCCACCCGCTGGAAGAAACCACTGATCACCTCACGAGGAATGCGTCCGGCAAAGTTATAGTGCCACACCAGCACATTGGGCACGAACACCACATAGGGCTTGCCACCGATGGCCTCAGCCACCTCAACAGGAATCTCCGCCACGGGTTGCTCCAGGAAGGCGGAATCCACCGTCGGCACATAAGGTATCTGCAAGGCATCGGCCATATGCTGCGACTGCACGTCGCGCAACGAGATGTACTGCATCGAGCGCATGATGTCGAGGCTCTGGCGCTTGAAGAACCTGCGAGCCACTCCCCCATCGCGCAATGGTCCGAACGAACGGCCGAAGTAAGCCAACGGCTTGTGGCAATAGCGCGCCATGAAGAGGTACGTGAGGTGCTTCCAGCTCAGGAATCCGCCCAGGTCAGCACCACCCGGCGCACAGACCACCTGGTCGGCCTCCTTATAATAATATAATATGTGTCGGATGCCGGGACTCACCTGCCACAGCAAGCGCAACGGCCACCACAAGCCCAGCTTCGACAGGCGGCGCGAGGTGCTGCCATTGGGCAGGTTGACATACTTCACGCGCGGGTCGCGCACCGCAAACTGCTCGATGTTATCCTGGCATGGCTCACCCACGAAGAGACACGTCAGTTCCACATCGGGGCGCTCTGCCAGCAAGGTGCGGACAAAGCCACGATGTGCCGACTCGTCGCCTCGATTGGCCACCGGCTGATTGATCAGAAGCAAGCGTTTCACTGCGTAAATTACAAATTACAGATTACAAGTGGTACGTATTCGTTTCCGAAATCGGCTTTCGCACCGAAGCCGCCACCTTGAACTCCTCCGGCAGTTGTCCGAATCCGACGATCAGCACAGGTACCTCATGGGCAGGAATGCCCATCTGATGCAGGCCTTTGAGCTTGCGCTGCTTGAAACCACAACTCAGTGGTATAGTCCCCAACCCAAGCGAATGAAGCGCATTGATGAGGTTCATGCCATAGAGGCCACCATCCACGTATGCCTGGTACATCTCATAGTAGAAGAAAGCCTTCTGGTTGGCGGTCACCACGATGGCTTGGTGCACATCCTCCTCGAAACCGCGCGTGCCACCATGCCACTTGAGCAGGCGGTGACAAGCCTCGCCCTCTAACACATGCGTCTTCCATCCTTGACGATTGCAGGCCGAAGGGGTGAGTTGTGCCATGGCCAATGCCTGGTCGATGACCTCATGCGACACCAACTCATCGGTAAAGTAACGCACCGAATGACGGCTACGAAGCAGGGACTCAAAGTTGCCCTGCGCACCCTGCTGCTGAACGGCACGAGAGGTAAGGACAACTCCCGAAGCCATCTTTGCCCCCTCAAACCCTTCAAACCTCTCAAACCCTTCAAACTTCCTCTCAATCTCCCGGATCTCCACCCCCTGCTTCCGAGTATAGTCGATCCAAAAGCCGATGGTCTGCAGCGGATACACGATGAAGCCGGGATGCTCCTTGCCGAAGCGCTGCTGATAGCGCTTCAGTTCGTCGAGCAAGGCCGACACCTTCTGCTGCCCGAAGCCCACGCGTGGGTTGCGCAGCGACATGCCCTTCTCCACGGTGTGCGTCTTGCGAAGCAAGGAATATTCCCACTTCTCGCGATCCTGTTCCGTACTGCACGAGGCATTATACCGGATCTGGAACAGCCAGAGTCGGATGGTATCGACCACGAAGGTCTTATGCACGGTCAGGAATTCTTTCAAGTCCATAGTCTTTTTTCGTACTGTCCGATTGAACACGGATTACACGCAGGCGAAATAGTCGATGATGCCGCAGAAATGCTCCTCCTCGTCGAGCACGATGAGCGCATGGATGCTGTTGCCCAGCATGATGTCAGCAGCCGTGGAGATCTTCTCATCCACATGAATCTTCTTCGGATTCTTGCTCATCACATCCTCCACGCGCAACGAGAAGAACTTCTCACGATGCTTCTGCATGGCACGACGCACATCGCCATCGGTGATGATGCCAACGACTTTGCCCAACGCCACGCCATTCGCCACCACAGGACGTACCTGCGTCGCATCTGGCTCCACAGCCACCACCAGACCCTTCTTGCCCTGACTGATGCGGATGATGACGTCGCTGAGCATGTCCTGTGGCGATACGGTCCACGTCTCCAGATCCTCGGTGGCCATCAGGTCGCGCACCTTGCTCAGCAGACGCTTGCCCAGGCTGCCTCCGGGGTGGAAACGGGCAAAGTCGCTGTCCTTGAAGTTGCGCACCTTGACCAACGCACAGGCCAATGCATCGCCCAAGGCCATCGAGGCGGTGGTCGATGAGGTCGGCGCCAGGTTCAACGGATCGGCCTCGCGACGCACTGCGATGTTGAGGTGGCAGGTCGAGTATTTGCCTAGCAGCGATTCGGGATTACCCGAGATGCCGATGATCGGGATATTGCGCTCCAGGATGAAGGGGATGAAGCGCAGCAGCTCGTCGGTGTTGCCGCTGTACGAGATGGCCATCAACACGTCGCCCGGCGCAATCATGCCCAGGTCGCCGTGGTAGGCATCGAGCGGATTGAGGTAGAACGATGGCGTGCCCGTACTGGCCAACGTGGCGGCAATCTTGCTGCCCACATGGCCCGACTTGCCTACGCCCGTCACGATGACCTTGCCCTTGCACTCGCTGATGAGGCTGACGGCCTGCTCGAACTCCTCCCCCATACGTGGGATCAGGTCCAAGATGGCCTGCGATTCATCACGCAGACATTGTATGCCGGTTTCGATTATTTCACTCATAATAAAGTCTTGATTACGTCCTCAAGCTCGTTGAGGTAAAGCATATTCGGACCGTCGCTCAATGCCTGCTCAGGATCGGGATGCGTCTCGAAGAAATACCCTGTAGCACCGAAAGCTTTGGCTGCCAATGCCATATTGGGTACGAACTCGCGATTGCCGCCCGACTTGCCGCCGGCTGCGCCCGGACGCTGCACCGAGTGGGTGCAATCCATGATGACCGTGGGCGTGAACTGCTTCATGTCGGGGATGTTGCGGAAATCGACCACG
Source organism: Bacteroidales bacterium (assembly GCA_045628525.1). Taxonomy (GTDB): domain Bacteria; phylum Bacteroidota; class Bacteroidia; order Bacteroidales; family UBA3663; genus Liminaster. Next base: position 40,741 of record JAZQPJ010000032.1, on the reverse strand, counting down.
AAGTTGTTATAGCCGAAGGAGTTGCCGCGTTCGGTGAGCCAGACATCGGGGCAATTAGGAGTGAGGAGTGAGGAATCAGGAATGGAGGCCCAGGTTTCGCGCACCTTCTGCACAGGATACTGCATGTCGAGGCCCGAGAGGAACTGCGCCTTCTTGATGTTGACCGTCTTGCCCGTCTTGGCTGCTGACACGAGCAGGTCGGTCTGGCGACACAGGAAGGCAGGAATCTGCAGCACATCCACCACCTCAGCCACCGGAGCGGCCTGATGGCTCTCGTGGATGTCGGTCAGAAGCTTCAGTCCATACTGCTGCTTGATGTCGGCCAGCATCTGCAGGCCCTTCTCCATGCCAGGGCCGCGGTAGCTGCTGATGCTGGTGCGATTGGCCTTGTCAAACGATGCCTTGAAGATGATCTCTACGCCCAGCTTCTGGTTGATGCGTACCAGCTCATCGGCTACGGCTTGCAGGCATTCCTGCGACTCGATGACGCAGGGACCTGCTATGAATATCGGTTGTTTCATATCTCTTTACCTTTTAATTATCTTATTCATAAACCACGTAATCTGTGGCGAGATTCTCAGCACATACACCAGCACGGCAGCGGCAATGAGCACGATGACGGTACGGATCAAGGCATCGACCCAAGGACCATAGCCCATGAACGATGGGATGAGGAAGTTGAGCGCAAAGAGTGCTGCCAGGATGGCAAGCATGCGCAGGTGAGCCCAGCAGAACGGGTTGGTCTTGATCTTGATCTGCACGATGTACTGCTGATAGGCATAGCTCACCAGCACGGTGATGAGCGAGGCAAGGGCAGCACCACTCAAGCCGTAGATGGGGATGAAGTAGAGGTTGGAGCCGATGGAGATAGCTGCCAGAACCACAGCTATGAAGAGGGTCCAGTAGTAATACTTCGAGAACGAGATCAACGTGTTGCCGAAGTTGAGCGTGCCATATACCACCTTCGAGAGGCCCAGGAACAGAACGGCCCAACGACCCTCGGCAAACTTGTCTCCGTTAGGAATGATGGCGAAGATATTGTCAAGGTTGATCCAGACGATCATGAGCAGCACGGTCGAAGCCAGCATCTGATGAACCGAAACCTGCTTGTAGAGCTGCTGGGCCTTCTCCGTATCGCCATTCTTCATGGCCTCAGCGGCCAATGGTGTGGAGATGGCTGTAATGTTGCGAGCTGGCAGATTTACAATTTCGGCCATATAGATTACGATGCTGTAGATGCCCGTCAGATAAAGGCCCTTTACGCTGGCCAGCATGATGGCATCCATGAAATCGATAACCTGGGTGCTCAGGGCCGAGAAAGTTAGGAAGCCGGCATACTTCAAAATCTTGCTTCGCAGCTCAGGGGTGATGAATTTCCAGTCATGCTTCAGAGTGCGCTCTCCTACCGATATGGCGTAGATGCCCGAAATCAGCATACACAATCCGTAGCCAAGAATGAAGCTGACCACCAGACCTGTGACTCCAATATATCCGAAGCCATAAGCCAGAAAGATTCCAAGCATGATGAGGCGCATTCCCACTTCACGGACAGCCTTAGGCAGGGCAATACGCATGTTGATGTTGGCATAATTCTCACCCCACGCCCAGAATGCCAGAACCAGCATCAGCGGTATGACGTAATAAAAATAATCGTTGAAGAGTGGCGACTTTGCTCCAAAATAGGCCTCGATAGGTCCACGTAGCAAGACATAGACGATGGTCATCACCACCGAACCCACAATGGGCATGAGCAGATAGTAGTAGAGGAAGCCATGGTTGCCCGTGGCCTTGTCCTTGAAATAAGGGAAATAGCGCATGCCCGTGCTGCCCGAGCCGAGCAAGGCCAATGACGAAAGCATGAAGGCCACCTTATACAGCACGTCCTTCAGGCCAATTACCTCTGGGTCGAGGTATTTGGTCACAATATATAGCTGAACAAAAATGCCCAGCACCACACCTATATAGTTGACAAAAATTCCCTTGAGTGACTGACGTATGATTACTCCCATTGTTTTCGAAGAAAAAAATATTAAATATCAAATGATAAATAATACAGGATGCCGGCAGAGTTTCGACCCACCAATAATATTTATCCCTTATTTTTTATTATTTCGTACGATTCGCTTTCCGCGAATCACACGATGCCACCACACCGACAGCACCACCTCGATGCTCTGGTTGCTCGACACCTCAAAGTCGTCGGCCTTCGAATCTGGCCACATGTTGCCCAAGCCATAGTAGTAGCGGCCCGACAGCTGGGCGCTCACCTCCTTATTGAACTTGAACTCGTAGCCCAGGCCTGCCGTGATGCCGTAGTCGAACTTCTTGGTCACAGCCAGCGAATGATGCAGATAGGGCAAGCCATAGTGTTCCTCGCCCTGCTGGCCGAAGTTCTGGGGCAACGTGCTCTCGGTCGAATCCCACAGATAGTAGCCAAGCTTCGGTCCGGCATCGAAGGTCACCACATGCCTGTTGCCGACATTGAAATAGACATGCGCCAGCACAGGCATCTCCAGATAGGTAAGCTTGCGTGCGAACTTCAAGTCCGGCTCCTCCTCGTAGTAGTCCGAATAGCCGCGCTGCGTCAGTCGCAGTTCCGCCTGCAGGCCGAAGAGGGTCTCCTCGATGTATCGGATGCCCACACCGGCCGTGTAGCCGCGCGTGAACTGCTGCGTCACCTTGGGCTGGAACGTATATTCGCTCAGTACGCCGCCTCCGATCATGCCCCAATGCACCTCGCGTGGGATGCGCTTCTGGGCGCTCAACTGGGCCGACGCACACAGCAGCACCAGCAGCAGGGCGAGCAATTGCTTCATGCTTCTCATTTGATTACAATCTTTTCGATGTTCGATTCAGGAGTAAAATGCACCAGATAGAGACCGTGGTTGTAGAGGCCCTTGCCTGGCTCGTCGCGACGGAAGGAAAGCACCGTCTGCAGACTCTCGCCCAACTCGCCGTTCAGGCGCTCCTCGATGTGCTGGCCGTGGCGGGTCAGCGACTTGAGGAAGTACTTGGCCACGTCATAGCCCAGGATGCCGTACTTCGGTATCAGCGACATCGGCTCCTTGGCGTACCAGTATTTGAAGTCCGAATAGAAGTTCTTCACCTCTTCGTCGAACGGATTGACATAGACCTTGCTGAACATATACACATCCAGGTCGTAGTAGTAGTCCACGAAGTCGTGTGTGTAGAGCAGCCACTCCGGATAGCCCAGCACCGACATCTCACGTCTTCGAGCCTCAGCCTCGCCTGCCGTCAGCGCTATCTGATAGCGGGCTTCGCGCAATATCTTCACATGCTGCAGGCCGCTGAACATGCGGCGCAAGGCCTCCTGCTGTGGTGTCACGGGCACAAAGAGCAGATCCTTGTCCATCAGCTCCAGGAGCGAATCGCATGCCATCAGCTTGCCGGGTTCGTCGTATGAGAGTTCTTCGTACGCAATGCCGTGCTGGCGCAGTTCGGCTTTCAGCATGGCTGGATAGGGATCGGCCTTCTGTGCGCCCTGGGTATCGGTCAGGAACACGAAGGTGCGATCACGGAAGCGACGGATCACCTCCTCAGTCAGCTGCGGATAAAGCATCGACTTCAGCGTGTTCACCTGAAACAGGTGCTCGTATTCGCCTATCATAGCGGCATTGAACACAAAGGGGCTCACCACCGGCGTGCCATGCGCCTCGCCCCACTGTGCCACCGGGCGCACCTCGGCCTCTTCCATCGGCGCGATGATGAAGTCGCAGCGCAGCAACTGAGGGTTGTTCAGGATGTTCGACATGCCCTCGGTGCCCAGGTCATAGGCCTGCACCGTCACGCGGCGGCCGGTCTTCTGGATGTCATCGACAGCCATCAGCACGCCCTGGTAGAATTCCACCGAGCGCATCTGCAGCTTGTTCTCGTCGGCGGTCTTGGCGTTCAGGTTGAAGGGCAGGATCACGGCGAAGGTCAGCGTGCCATCGGTCCAGTGGTCGCCATAGGCCTGGACCGAATGCTCATAGCTGGGCACCACCACTCCCTGCATCGGCTGCAGAGAACCATTGGCGAGGGCCTGATTGCCCGACACCGGAATCACCAGCGGATAGCCGGCCGGGATGTTCGAACCGATGATCTGCGGATTGGCCGCCTGAATATCCTCCACCGACACTCCATAGCGACGCGACAGGCTGAAGAGCGTCTCGCCTGGCTGCACTTGATGATACACTTCGGCCGCCAGCCACTGGCAGCTCATCACAATGGCCATTACGATGGCCCATATTTTCAATATTCGTTTCATTGTCATATTCGATATTTTCACGCCCGCACACACATATATACGCGCTTGTGGGCACATAAAGCGGCGGCAAAGTTAGCAAAAAAATCTGACATTGCCAAATTATCGTGCCATTACTTGCTGTTTTTTCACTTTTGTTAGGACTCTAGCGTCACAACCGTGTCGCACCCGGCACGAAAAAAATCGCCACCCGCCCCACATCAGCCGATGTTAGTTTACATTGGAAAATACCGCAAGATTGGCAATCTGCGCGACATTTTGTCACAGCCCGGGAGCCATTCCTGCCGCTTTTTTCACGATTGGCACGGAGGTTGCACTACAGACAAAGACGAAAATTATTAATTTAGATACAAAACTATGGCAACCAACAACAACTACAATCCACAGCAGCAGAATGCCGAGAAGGCGCTCGACAAGTACGCGCAGAACCTCTGCCTGCTGGCTCGTCAGGGCAAGCTCGACCCCGTAATCGGCCGCGACGAGGAGATCCGCCGTGTGCTGCAGATCCTCTCGCGCCGCACCAAGAACAACCCCGTGCTCATCGGCCAGCCGGGTACGGGCAAGACCGCCATCGCCGAGGGTCTGGCGCAGCGAATCGTGCGCGGCGACGTACCTGAAAACCTGAAACAGAAGCAGATCTATTCGCTCGACATGGGCGCACTCGTGGCTGGAGCCATGTACAAGGGCGAGTTCGAGGAGCGACTGAAGTCGGTGATCAAGGAGGTACAGGAGGCCAACTCCGACGCTTCGGACGGCAATGACATCATACTCTTCATCGACGAGATCCACACGCTGGTGGGCGCCGGCGGCGGACAGGGCGCCATGGATGCGGCCAACATACTGAAGCCCGCCCTGGCTCGCGGCGAACTGCGCTGCGTGGGCGCCACTACCCTGGACGAGTACCAGAAGTACTTCGAAACGGACAAGGCCCTGGAGCGCCGTTTCCAGAAGGTGATGGTCGATGAGCCTGACGAGACAGCCGCCATCGCCATCCTCCGCGGTCTGAAGGAGCGCTACGAGAACCACCATCACATCCGCATCAAGGACGAGGCCGTGATCCAGGCCGTGCGCCTCTCGACGCGCTACATCACCGACCGCTACCTGCCCGACAAGGCCATCGACCTCATCGACGAAGCCTCAGCCAAGCTGCGCATGGAGCGTGACTCGGAGCCGCAGGTATTGGACGAGATCCATCGCCAGATCATGCAGCTCGAAATCGAGCGCGAGGCAATCAAGTGGGAGAAGGACGAGGCCAAAATCTCAAATATCAATGAGCGGATCGACAAGCTCAAGGAGGAGGAGAAAGTCCTCAACGAGCAGTGGAGGAAGGAGAAGTCGCTCATCGACGTCATTCAGCGCAACAAGGAGCAGATCGAACAGCTGCGCTTCGAAGCCGAACAGGCCAAGCTGCAGGGCGACTATGGCAAGGTGGCCAAGATACAGTACGAGACCATCCCCGGCCTGGAGAGGCAAAACGAGCAGATCTCTGCCGACCTGCACAAGGACAATGGCGAGAGCTCGCTGATCCGTGAAGAGATCACGGCCGAGGACATTGCCGAGGTCGTGGCTCACTGGACGGGCATTCCCGTGTCGAAGATGATGACTTCGGAACGCGACAAACTCCTCTCGCTCGAAGAAGAGCTGCACAAGCGCGTCATCGGTCAGGACTCGGCCATCGAGGCTGTCTCGAACGCCATCCGCCGCAACCGCGCGGGCCTCTCCGACCCGAACCGACCCATCGGCTCGTTCCTCTTCCTGGGCCAGACGGGCGTGGGTAAGACCGAGCTGGCCAAGGCATTGGCTGAGTTTTTGTTCGACGACGAGCGGATGGTGACCCGCATCGACATGAGCGAGTATCAGGAGAAGTTCGCCGTGACCCGCCTGTTCGGCGCGCCTCCTGGCTACGTGGGCTACGAGGAGGGCGGCCAACTCACCGAGGCCGTAAGGCGCAAGCCCTACTCGGTGGTGCTGTTCGACGAGATCGAGAAGGCGCACCCCGACGTGTTCAACACCCTGCTGCAGGTGCTCGACGAAGGCCACATGACCGATGGCAAGGGACGCAACGTCAACTTCAAGAACACCATCATCATCATGACTTCGAACCTGCGCGAGGCTCAGCTCTTCGGCCAGGAGCCTATCCTCACCGCCGAGGGCCGACCCATGCAGCCCATCCGCCGCGAGTTTCTGAACCGCATCGACGAGATCGTGAACTTCCAGGCACTCACCGAGCAGGACATCCGCCGCGTGGTTGACATCCAGCTCGCCCGCTGCCACCGCCTGCTGAAGGACAACGACATCGAGCTGCGCGTCACCGACGATGCCCGCCGCTTCCTGGCCCGCGAAGGCTACGATCCCGAGTTCGGTGCCCGCCCCGTGAAGCGAGCCATCCAGCACCATGTGCTCAACGCCCTGTCGAAGACGCTGCTTTCCGGACGCGTCGATCGCACCAAGCCCATCGTGGTGGATTACGCCGACGACGGGCTGAGCTTCAGCAACTGAAGCAAATAGCAAATATTGAATAAAAAACAATAGAAAAAACGGCACAAATGGACGATTTTGCATCCATTTGTGCCGTTTCTTTGTGCAGAATTGCACGACGTACGGAATTTTTCATTATCTTTGCCGCATCCGAAAGTCCCAGAACGCATCTGGGGTGCTCGGATAACCAACAGTCAAGGATCTGAATGATTTCATTGAAAGATGAGAGTGTGAAGATTATGAACGACTTCGACAGGAAGAACCGTTCAGCAGTAATGAACCTTCTGATGCACCGCTACTCCATCCCGGAGTTTGATGCTGATGACATTTTGCAAGACGCGTGGTTGCTCCTCATCGGAAAAATCACGGTTGGTGAACTGCCCGATGTGCCGGAAAAGTTGTCGGCTTACATGATGACGGTATGCAGTAACAAGGCACACGAGTATCTCCGCAAGAGGGAATACGAGTCGTTGAACCTATCGCTCGACGACGACACCCTGACTGCAGAGAAAATCACATCCTACGAGAAGGAGATCCAGTCATGGAACGACTTCATCGAAGAATGTGATCGGGCCCAGCAACGCAAGCTTGCGCTGATTGAGCATGAGGTGAACAAACTATCTCCACGACAGCGAGCCCTGATTACCGGGTACTACTACGACGACATGTCGATGTCGGAGATTGCTTCGCTTCAAGGCTATAGCAACGCCGAAGTGGCCAAGGCCACCAAGGCTCGCATCATCGCAGGCCTGCGAAAGAGTGTCCAACGACAGGAGGGAGCCATCGGCGACGGGCTCTCCCCTGTCGCTTTTTTTATGCAATGCGCTTAACATACGCTGCTTCATAGAGAGGGAACGATGGCAGTCGCTTTAAGTGCTCGTAATCCTCAAGGCCAATAATGGAGCGGAATGCGAAGGGCGAAATCTCTATTGATCGCTGCAATGCCTGCTCAGACTCAACTAAGTCACCAAGAGCAGCACGGTTGGTTGCAATATTGAGGAAATAGGTGCAAAGGCTGAACTCATCATCTATCTGCTCCATCATCTCGAAGCCCTGCGCCAAGAGCTCACGGCTCTCTTCATCACGTCCCAACAATCTCAACGCTTCGGCTATGTAGGTTACATTCGTTGGCATGACGGGCAATGTTTCCATTTGTTCCAGTACGGCCCGAGCCTCATCCTTCTTGCCCTGGACGCGATAAACCTCAGCCAGCAACAGACATTCGTAAGCGTATAGGTCATCTGACTTATCCGATCTGAGCAGAACAGACTCAGCTTCGTCCAAGCGATTGAGCTGACGAAGGACAAATCCATAATTACCCAACATTCCAGACAATCCATCCGGCTTAGAATCCAACTGTTGGAGCAACTCCGCTGCCTCATCATATCGCTGGCCAAACGTCAAGGCCGAAATCTTAAGGCAGAGCAGATTAAGGTACTGTTCTTCGGTCAACGTATTACCATACTCAGCCAGATGACTGTCACAAAGTTCAATGGCCTTATCGGTATCTGCTGCCAACAGAGTGAAGTAACCTGTCTGATAACATGCAGAGTAGCTTGAGGTGAGTTCATAGAGCTTGTTCAAAGCCTTGGCGGCCTTGGCATTGTCGTGCTCCTCGGTTATGGCCCAATAGGCCAGACACTGGAAGTCGTAAGGGCTGTAGAGGGGCGAATGGGTGATAAAGGAGAACAGCTTCTTATCCTCCTCGACCCAATAACCCATGGTGCGCAGCAGGAACGACTGTCCGAGCAGCAGGGGCGCCTCCTGATTGCGGATGATGGCGGCTCGCAGATCGTGGAAGGTGACGCCCCCCAGCTCCACGTTACGCAGGTTGATGATGGTGCCGTCGATGATTTCGCCCGAGGCCGTCCGGTAGTGCTGCACGCCACCCAGGTCGCGCTCCTCCAGATAACCGTTCTTGAGCATGAAGGCGGCTTCGACCGACGAGATGCTGATGTCTGAGGCACCCGTGTCGAGCACGAACCGCAACGGAAGGCCATTTACACGGCCCTCCATGCGGATGAGGCCGCTGGCGTCGCGGGTGAAGGGCGTATAGCCGCTTTCACTCGCAGGAGCTTCCTCCAAGGCGGCTTCGGCCTGTCGGGCGTGGAAACGATTGCCCTCGCGATCGATGATCGCAGCATAGTTGGGCAAATCGTGCAATATCTGCATCAGTGGCGACTGCTCCAGTTCGTGGAAACGCACGCATCCGAGGGCGAAAGCCTGCTGCAAGGCCTGCTCAGCCTCTGCCGTGCGTCCTGATTTGGCAAAGGCTACAGCTTGGTTGAGGCAGTAGTTCCAATGCTGACGGTCGGTCTCATCGGCCTGCTCCAGGGCTGCCAATGCCTCATCCACACGGTCGAGCATCAGCAGGCAATTGAGGCGCAGCGCATCATACTTGCCTTCCGTTTCGGCATTCAGCATCTGCAGCGTTTGCTCCAGGTATTCGTGCTCGGTGTCGAAGTTGACCTGGTCGTGCATCACCTTGGCGTAAGTATAGTAGAAGAGCGGCTTCTCTGGGTTGAGCTCCAGTGCCTTCTTCGCCTCGGCCTCGGCTTCGTCACACCGCTCCAGGAAGCGCAGGCAGTCGGCCTTGAGCTGATGGACTTCGGCATTCTCGCCTATCATCGTCAGGTATTCATCCATGCACTCAATGGCTGGCTCAAACATATTCAGTTCCATGAGCGAATGCACTCTCACAGCATGGGCTTTCTGGTTGGATGGATTGACCCTGAGCGCCTTGCCGGCCAGATAGCGAGCCTTGGCAAAATTGCTTAGCTGGAAATAAACGTGTGCCAGTTCGGACAATGCCACATCCGTAGCCTTGCGATTGACAGACTCCTCAAACCAACCGACAGCCTCCTGCAACTGATGATGCTCTCGATAGTAGCAGCCCATCAGATAAGGCCAGTAGGCATTGTTGCTCTCCTGCTGGCTCATCGACTGGATGGCGGCTATCACCTGCGGCTGGAAGTCGTCAGGCATAAGGCGGATGAGCGGCATCTCGGCGCGCTCATCACCATTGCACAGCTGCAGGGCATGGATATACTGCGCGATGGCAGCCTCACATTCGGCCGTGAGCAAGAAGATATTGGCCAAGCCGAGGCTGGCATCAAAATACGTGGGGTCGAGCTTAAGCGCGTACTGGTATCGCTCCTTGGCCTCGTCGTATTTCCCTTGACCACGGGCGATGAGGGCCAGCATGGTCACCGCATAAGGATTGCCAGGCTGCATGTCGGCAATCTGCCGGAAGTCGATGGCGGCCCGCTCATATTCCTTCTTCGCATAGAGGTAGTGGCCGCGCAGGTCGTAGGGGGCATCGACGTCCGACTTCAGGCGGATGCTCTCCTCCAGGTCGGCCATCATCTCGGGTTCCTGATCCAAGCCCTGATAGACGCGGGCTCGCTGATAGTAGCAGGCAGCCAGCCAATTGTCATCGTGCTGCAGATGGCGAATGGCATCGTTGACGGCGCGCATGGCCATGCCGTAACGCTCGGCCGTGCAGTCGAGCATACCCAGATAGTAGAGCGCATAGCCGTTGCCAGGATGCTCGGCCACCTCCTGGGCAAACAGCTCGCGGGCCGCATCGTTCTCTTCCTTTTGCAGCAAGTCAAGGGCCTGCCTCATCTTCTCCACTTCCTGATAATCTACCTTCGTCGCCGGTTTCTCCTGTTCGTGATTTTTCACTTTGTTCTCCTGTTCTTTCGTTTGGAATACGTTTCTGATTGCTTTCAAGATATTCATAGTACATTGTTTATTGTTGACGAATAGGTTCTCTTTGTTGATGGGACAGTGGGGTTAAGGTTTGTTTCAGCAGCCAAGCACCTTGCCGTGCAGAAATTCCGGATAGCTGCCATCGAACACCCAGTGGCAAATAGGCGTGAGGCGGAAGCGCTCGGGCAAACCCTTGCCGAATCGGAGGCGATAGCTGGCTCCCGACTCATCGTACGACGTGCGCTGATAATGCACGTAGGTGTTCGACACCCAGCCGTACGCAAGCACATCCAGCGCAACCGACAACTTGCCCTTGGCTAACTGCTCCAGCAGGGCTTCAAACGTAGGATCCATGATGAGTCTCTGATCCATGCGCGGGTCGCGCCACTCGGGATGCTTCGTGTGGTCGTCTTTCGGATCTGATAAGTCCTGCTTCTCCTGGTAGCTCTTCCACTTGCCATCCTCCTCGTCCAGATACTTGTGTGTCTCACGGAACAGCTGCGTCTGATCCTGCTCCCATTCCGGGCTCTCCAGGTACCAGCGACCGTCGGCCTCCTTGTGGAAGTTGAACACTGAGTTGCGCTTTACTGACTGATTCTTCTTAATCATTCTTGCTAAAGTTATTTAGTTAATAATAATGTCTTGCACTTATATATGCAAATGGAGGCGAAAGGTAAACACGCATGTTACCCATCCAACACATTATTTGATTACCTGCGTAGCAACTGCAAAGTTCGACGGCAACGCTCCCCATCGAAGAATGCTTCCAACACTTCACCGAAGATATCATTGGGCGCAATCTGGTCGAACAGCGTCATACTCGACTTCAGTTTCATAGCATCGATGTCCGAACCCATCAGCTCAATGGCAAGACGATCATCTGCATGGCTAAGTGCTGCCGCAGTAATCTCACGGAGACGTGGTCCAAGTACCGGATGTTTCAGGTATTCACGAGCCTCATCCAGATCATCGATACCATAGAAATTGGCATTGCCACTATGTCCCAGTCCACGGAGCTGAGGGAAGATGTACCAGATCCAATGTCCATACTTCTCACCTGCCTGCATCTCGCTCAATGCCCGCTCATAGCCGAAAAAAGTGTTCTCCTGAGCTTCAATGAATCGTTCAATATCAAATTCAGTCATAATGTTTAATTCCTCGTTATTTTGAGGTCTCCGTTAGTATATGAAATAATGGTCAAAAGGTAAACAACTACTTGCCCAATTCTTTCTATACTTTCTTTTTTATTTTCTTACAATCATTCAGTATCAAGTCCCTCCAACTCCATAATCAGCTCAAACATTTTATCGCAGGTCAATGCCCGAGCCAAGTCAGCACCGATTTCCGTCGCCATCAGATTAGGGTCGGGCTTAATGCCTACTCGCCACAAATCCAGGCGATCAGCATCGAAACATGCATCAATGGTGGGATCTCCTGTACGATGTTCGACAGTGTGCAATCGACAAGCCTCCTGCAACTGATGAAACTGCAAGTCAGTCAAATACCTTAAATAAGTATCACGTAAAGTTATGATCCACACTGCCGCACGTTCGCCATGCATGCAATCTTCGCCATCATCTTCTCGGCATGAATCATGCAGATAAGCGAAATATTGCACTACTATCGGATCGACATCAAGGGTCTGGAGTTTAACACCATTCTCTGCCACACGCTTCCAGTGACTGATACCATGAGTACTGCCGAGAGTCCATTGTTTGGTGACTAACTCTATCAGGTTGGTTATATCCTTTGTTGCCAATGATTCTTGTCTTTCCATTTCAATTCACTTCTTTTTGAGTGCCTTTTCAAAGGCTACATAATTTTTGCCGTATTTATCACCAATGGCGAATTCGATGGTTTCGAAACAGTGGTAGTGCTGCAGGAGCTCCAAGAAGGTCATGGCTACGGTGTAAGCAGGATTGCGGAATGCCCCACAGCCCCAGGCGCCTAAGATGAGCACCTCATTGCCTTCGGCTGCTGAAACGTCGAGCACCTGTTTGAGGCGGCTTCGGATGATGTTCTTGTAGTTGCTGGGCAAGGTGGTGTAGGCAAAGCACTCGGGTGCTGCGCTGGTGATGACATTGACGTGATACCATTCTTCAGGTGGGAGCATCTTCGGCTCTGACTCGTCACTCTTGAAGACCAGAATATCTGGTGTGTAGATCAAATCATCATTGCCCATGGCTGTCATACTCTTTTTACGGAAGGCCTCGATATGAGGTTTGTAGAAGGTCTCGTAGCAGGCTTGCAGACAGGGGTAGAGTGTGGAGCAGCGGCAAAGCGATTCCTCTTGAGCACCGGCACTGAAGGGTGCACCTCCAATGTCATGATTGTTGGCGAAATTGAGCACTGCGACCTTCTTTCCCTGATAGCCGCTGGCTGCCTGAAAGGTGCGTTTGCCCGAAAGGATGATTTTCGTCTCCATCGCTGGGCGATCGGGAATCTCGATGTTCGCTCCCTCCTTGACCACATACTGCTTTTCAATCGAATTGCGGATAGCTGAAGCCAGAGCTGGTTGGGTTTCGCACTGTTCGGCGGTGTCGGTCATTACGCGGAAGTTGATTTCTCTGTATGTCATACTTATTAATGATGTTTTTTGTTTCTTTTATTCCTGCCAGATTGTCAAATGTCAGACGAACAAGTTGCCTTACATTTTGATTCTTGATTATTCAAACGTAACGTACAGCACCTCAGGATGCTCTCCATCGAATACGAAATGCATTACATTGCAAAGCCAGATCTGCTTGACCTCAACTTTTGGATTATCTGTGACATAGGTGCCACCATAGTCATCATGATCGATGAGCGTGAAAGTGGCATAATCTCCAGTCGATGGCTCGTCGGTCTCTACGTCCAGAGTCACCATCCGGCCGTCTTGTGTCAGGCAGTCTAGCAGATCGTCGGCGCCATCCACCATTTCAAGTTCCTCATGATCATAGGGCCACTCTGGGATGACTGCGTACCATTTTCCATCTTCTTCTTTTTCGAATTCTAAGCGCATATTTCTTTTACGTAATTGTTATTGGTTATTATTCGGCCTAAGTCAGCATGGCGATTTCGGTACCGTGCTACAGTTTATAACCGTTTCACACAAATGCCCCATTTTTTGCAATAATCTGACAGCAAGAATTTCTTATCAAAGTATAGCGATACGGCTTCATCATGACGATAACAATAACGGAATATTGATGTATCGGTTTTCAACACCTCTATCGCTTGTTTGATGCCTGGAGCAAGCATTTGTCCCCAGTCCTTGATTCGATCATGAATGTCAAATGACATCATCATTCCGTTCTCTCCAAGACAAGGCACAAAAATTTGCAATTCGTTATCGAAAGTCTTGCACTTCACTTGCGCACAAGGAGCACAATACTGTTCAATGATACGCATTTGTTGCAATCGTTCAACACGTTTACGAATCTTTAGTATTTTTTCACGTTTTGGAAACTCGTATTCAATCGTTTGCCGTTCATCTTCCCATATTTGGATGTAATCCGGAAGTTGTCTGAACAACTTAACTATTGGCCATACACTCCACTGTGTCACATTCAATTGCGGGCCTATACCATCCGCGAACGCTACGTACAATTGCTTATGCTCATGACCTTTTATCAGCAGTACAAGATGTCCGGAGACTTCAATTTCATATCCCGATACAAAACTGTTAAAAAGCACAAACCTTGATGGATAATCCAATCTTCTTACAACGTCTTCTGGCGCAGTATATGACTTGATTGATACGGTATCGAACTTGCGTGTCAGCTCATCACATCGTTTACGATTGTATAAATCCATAAACATTGATTTTGACAGCATTGTTCTCCTCACCCATCTCTTGATTCTTTCTGACATATAGAATAGAGCCTTGTAAAGGATGACAACCACAGGAAGAAGGAAGCGTACACCGGCGTATATTGCGACAGTTATTATTATTGGTTGTTGGCCATTGGCTAATGCCCCCTTGATCGACAAAACGATTGATTCTACCTGACTATATTTGCTAACTTACGTGACAGTTATTCCTTCGTCACTGAGGTTGTCATCTAAAACTTGTTTATGCCGTCATCTTCTCGACAAATGCTTTGACGAGCGAAGCATGACTCAGCGGTCTGGAAAGATCCTCCACATCGGTATTGGTCTCGAAGTCGAGAAGAATGACATCACCCGACTGGCTGAGTTCCTTGATCTTCTTGCAGAGACCCAGGCATCTGTTCTCAAGCACCCAGTTATACAGCGGGACATAGAGTTCCTTACGTGCCGTCAAGTAATCCATCAGTTCACCGGTTACTCCTCGGCGATGGCCAAGAATTTGTCCGAACACACGAGTCGTACGCTTGATGTTCTTCATATCCTTGATATGCATCGTCTTGATGTTGACACCCGCACGTTCAAATACTTTCAGACCCTGCCAGATACCCTCGACCGATGTTCCCATCCATCCGTCACTATCAGGAATCGGAATCTGACCATGAGGGTAGAAAGGACTCAGCTGTTTGTACTCATCCTTGGCATGACTGGTGACATCGATGATCACGGCCTCAGGATACTTCTTCTTAATACTCTCAATCTTCTTTCTTTTACTTTCTACAATAATCATCTTTTTTTCTAAAAAAAACATTAACACTTTCTTCCCCTCTCTCCTCTTTTATCTCCTTTCTTTTAGAGGGGTGGCTCTTTTATATGTCAAAAGATACAGAAGGTAAACATCTTTTTCCGAGAAAATATAAAAAATATTGCACGAAATTTCATCTGTCACCCTTAGTCAAAATACCTCAACTCATTCTTATAGTATTTGATCCCATCGAACCGCACATATTCCGCATCAGTCTTCAGTTTGAACCAAGCCGAATTCAGAGGATTCCGATAATTGCGAAGGATGTGCAGATCACATGCCGGCGTACATCCTTCGGCCAGCATCACGTAGATATTGCCCATCATGTCCTTTGCCACATCTACTACCGTGATGGCGTGGCCATACCTTCCCTTCTTGCGCGACGGATAGACAAAGATGTCTCCGACCCGAACGTCCTTGAAGTCCTTGTTCTGCAACTTTGACAAACTGTAGGTGCTTGCCACACCATAGACCTTCTTCAGGTAGGCATACAGTTCTTTTTTCGATCCACCCTTGAAGGCCAAGGTCTCATTGTTCACCGATTTGAACCTGATCGGCAGCTTATGCTCGTACTGATGTTCAGCATGCAGCCTCATGCACATATCTGCACATTGCTCGGCATTACTGATCACCGGTATATCGATCACAGCGTAGTTGATCAGATTGGTCAAAGCCACACCATTCTTATAAGTATATACCAGGCTTCCCATCGGTTTCAGTGGCAAATTCCTTATGTACTTCGCCTTCGACGAGTTGTCCTCCACCCTGTGGCATCCCACAGGCACCGGAATGTCCTTCACCGTAGCACTGTTCAAGGGATTGCTCACCAGGAAACAGTAAGCCATGACAGCCAGCAATACAATGATGATGCCAATAACAATTTTCTTCATAGTTACAAGTTCGTTTTATCGGTTTACAAATTAGTTCGTCATCTATATATATGCAAATCGCATTCTAATTGCCGTACAGATTATACCTCTGCGCCAGCCACTCATACAGCTCCTCCCGATACACATACGGACTCATCACCTCTTGATCCACCTCACTGGGCTTGACATCATAGAGCGAAAGCATCTTCTCACGGAAAGCCTCGACATGTTCCCGCGTCTCATCATCACAGATCACTGAAACGTCCAAGTTCTGAATCGCCTCACGGGTATCCTCCTCAAACTCTTCGCACATACGCATATACAGGTCGAAATCCGTGTAGATGCAATTCAGAGCCATCGAGGCATTATACAGATCCTTCAGATCGCGCATCGTCGCATTGCATGGTTCCATCCCCATAGTATCGAGACACAAATCCTGCTCACATTGCATCACGATGCCAATCGATTCACCTTCAGCTTCGGACCAATCCACCGCCTCGCCCATCTCTAACGAATCCTCACCTCCCTTCACGCACTGATGTCCCCACAGGATCGTGATGCCCGAAAGCACAATCGCCAGCAAGATGTTTACCAAAGTCTTCATAGTTCTTATCTCGTTTTTAGTTTTCGAATCAGTCATTCTGAGCTTGTCGAAGAATATCACACAGAACTCAGACTCCACATATATATGCAAAACACCCGAAAAGGTAAACATCCACCACCGATGCCTTACCATTTCGGGTGCAAAGATAAGAAATATTTCTAAATCCCGCGTGCGTATATATTATATAATGTATGAAACCACGTGTTCGGTGTACGAAATGAAAAAACTCTGCCCTTTTGTTCCGTCATCAGCAAGATTCCATCTGTGCCCATTCCACCTGTTGCAGAGATAGATGGCGGACTTGCAGCTCGATCAGTCGTGAGGGTGAGGCAAAGGTGGTGACATCTGAAGGGCGATGCTGGAAGTGATGGGGATAGACTGCCTGCCACTCCTTACGCAGGGAATCTGTTTTGGCTGAAACCAGCACATAACGTGAAATCACTCCTTCATCCAAACGCCCAGTGGTAGCCAACTGCAGGAAGCTGTCACTCTGGGTGTCTAGGTTACGCATCAACGAGGCAATGTCAGATTCCTCCTGCGGCAGGTAAGGATAGTGTTGGTGGCCAAGGACATACTCAAGTACTGAGAAGTCAGCATACTGCTTCTCAAGCGTCTCGGCGATCTTGTTACGGACGCCGTACTTGTAGGATACAATATCTTCGTCCGAAAGTCCTATCTGGTCGAGGAATGAATACAGATGCACAGACTCGGTGATGGCATCCTCTCGCTCGCCAAAGAAACGATCGAGATCCTGATTTCTCAGGATTGGCACAAACGGAACTTTCTCGACAATGTTCATCTGCTCCATCGTCGCCTGTTCATCGGTCATCCACTGGGCAAGGTTGCCAACATAGCCCTTCAGCAGCTTGTACTTGTGATCCAAGATATGCTGCACCTTGTTGATTGACTCCATGAACATACCTGCAATATGCAGTTTGAGGTGCTTCGATGACAACTCGCGTTCCAGATCGCGTACTGCCAATGCCATCTGGTCTCTGCGATGATTGAGTTCTCGCTCGGTATTGTTGTACACAGATTTGCGATAATACGAGTACCAGACAAAGACGATGACAATTACAATGCCAACAGCACCCAACGTGATCCACACATCCTCCGATGTCTGTTCACGCAAGTCTCTATAAGACAAGAACAACGTCAGGATGGCAGCCCAGAGGAGGAACACGATCCCTATGTTAAGCTTGCCTTTGCGGGTCTTAGCCTTCACACGCTGCAAGGACTGCACATATTCCACACGCACGAAGTTTTCCTTCTCCTCCGCTTTGACCTGGATGGATTTGCGAAGGCGATTCTCGGCACCGTTGAGTATCTGGCGACGCATGCCATGATTGTCGAGGTCACTTGTGAGCCGATAATAGGCAGTAGCCAGATCTTGATAGATGACTTGTTCGCCACGCAGTTTCAGTTTCTCCTCCTCAATGAGGTTTCGGGCGATAGCATAGCGGATGGCGGCATCGGTGGTACTGAAGGACACCTTGCGAACCTGTTCCGAACCGAAGCCACCCAACGCCTCCGATTCGGCAATATGCGTGATTATGCAGGCCTGGTTGCAGAAGTCTGGGTCATCGATATATGAATAAGGGATGTAGCAGTAACCCTGGTCGCCGAATCCTGGACCCCAGGAATTGCGCACAATATAAACCTTCTCCTCGTCGCTAAAGCCGCAGATGACCATGGCATGATTGCCATGCTCCTCACGCTGACGCTCGTCAGATGTAGGACGACTGACAAAGCCCTTGATGCCTGTGCCGAAGGAATCGTATAGCTTGAGCGAGATAATGACGGGATAGCCCTCAGCCAGAGCCGAAGTGATAGCCAGATGATTGTCGTGCGTATTGGTACCGATAGGCACATTCTTGACCTTCTTGATCAAGTGACTCTTGGCCTCCTCATAGGCTTCGGGCGAAGGCTTCTCCAACGTGCCATCATAGCGGCACAGTTCCTCAATGCAGATGCCCTGTTCGGACATTGACATGGCCACCTTATAGAATGATGTTCCTTCATCAACGGGTGTGCCATCTTTGTCAACCGACACATTATAATATACAAAGTGCTCGCTCAGATCTGTCTTGGGTTTCTGCAGCTTTTTGAGCAGGAACTCATAGACACCTACCACGGCAAAGACCGAGCAGGCGCCCAGTTCCCCCTGATTGCGGACGGGGGTGAACATCGGACGCATATCCACCGAATCGACAGTAACCTTCTTGGGCTCATAGTTCTCTTCAAAGAGCTTCACGTCATCGTCGCTCATGAAGCGGTAGGTCACATTGCCATACACAAAACCCTCGCGCGTGAGGCGTTTCTCGCTCTCTTCGGTCTCGATGATCTGTGTCTGCCACTGCTCCAGTTCGGAAGTCTTGCTGCGGATGTAGCGATCCGACTCGGTGATGCGCAGTCGTGAGGCCTTGAGCCGCTCGATAGGCGAAAAGATACGTCCGGTTTCAATGTCCTTAGGTGTGGTCAGCACGCTTTCTTCTCCAAGTGCATTATTCTCATGCACAAAGGTCTCGACCACGTCGCTTCCACAGTCCTCGAAGACGAGCTGGTCACGGGCAAAGAGGTTACCCACATATAGCTCATCATTCAGGCCAAGGAGCTGTGCCAGCGTAGCCTGCTTTTCGGGCAGAGAGATGTCCTCACGGTCGATGTATGACTGGAAGTCGCGCACCATCTCCTCGGTCTCGATTTCGACACGTGAAGTGATCTGGGCCAGGATGTCCTTCTCGTTCATGCCCTGCGACAGCATCGGCTTCACCTCGTTCTCGTAGATGTGCGTGAAACGGTGATGATGGCGCAACAACTGCTCCTGGGCGATGGCTGCCACCTTGTTGATGTCCACCTCGGTCTGCTGCACCTTCTCACGACCAAGAATCTTGAGGTAAGCACGACGCAGCAGGTAATGTATGAAGTAGAACTTGTCGAAGTCGAGAATACTGAGGCCGAACGTGGTACAATCCGTGTCCTGTACGTTGGCATTGTGAGGGAAGAGGGTCAGATAGTTCTCGGTGGCTATCATGGCATACTCACCCACCAGGCGCATCCAGGTATCATAATCTGTGTTGAGAGCCACGCCCTTGGTGTTCGTACCCTCAAACATCACCAACGCATGGAGCGTCTTGAGCTGATGCTTGGCTTCAATCAAGCGTGTCAGATTACGTTGAGCCGACTCCTTGCGCGCCTTTGCCTGTTGAGCCGAAGTGGCGATGTCGGCATCGAAAACCGGAGCCAGGGATGGTGGCACACCCAAGACATCAACTACAAATGCGTGTGGGAGTCCCTTGAGGTTTCGGGCAATGCGCAATGTCTCATCGACCATGGCATCCTCCCACAGTTTGACGACAAGGCAGAGGTGCAGTCCCACCGATTCGCCCTGATGCTGCAGGGTTACCGTGCGGTTGAACAAGGAGTTCCACCACTGCTTGACCTCCTCGTCGCTGCTGAGCGGCTGCCCCTCGCCTATCGCAACACTATATTCGTCGCTGAGATCTGAACAGAAGACCTCTTCCGACTTCGGGATGCGTTCACACATCGCTGCATCAATTACGTCCGAAGCATCCACAGGCCGCCACACAGCGACCTGCAGATAATCGGTTACCGAAACCTCGCCATATTGCAAGGTGTATTGCATCAACTTCTGGGCCGAAGCTTCAAGGCTCTGACCCAGAAGTACCAAGACTGTATTACGCATCCTTTGTGAAAGGGGATTTTAGTGGGTTGGTGAAGTTTTTAGTCAGAGAGTCTGAAGCGTCAGTAACTCGCTCTCGACCATCTGGAGGATTGGCTCATTGCCGCGTGCCTTCAGTTCATCGATGGTCATGTTGATCTGACCAGCGTCCTTGCCATGCTCCGGGTCATAGTATTCCTGCTTGGCACTTGCGATGATGTCACTCACGTAGTTGGCACCCTTGTCGGTACGCAACTGCTTGATGAAGGCATTGAATTCCTCGCGCACGATGGTGAGCTTCTTCTGGAACTCTGCAAATGCATCATTGCGATACATGGCCAGCGGCAGCCAGTATTCGTCAATGATTTTGCCCTCCTTTTTATTCTTATATATATATGTCTTCCTGGCCTCATCCCACTTGACCAACCCGAAGATAAGGCCCATGATCCAGAGCTGGAGCGAATCGTCAGTAGCCACCTTAGGCAGGATGTCGTATTCCTCGCCCTGCATGCGGCGATAGACGTTGGCATCGATGTGGAAGCGGCGGGGGGCCTTGTCGTACCTGGCCTTATAGTAGCTCACACCGTCCACAGCATAGGCCGGGATGACACCGAACTGGCGGAAGATGATGATACGCTCCGTAGATCCGATGTTCGAGAAGTGGACACTGGCATTGCCGGCCAAGAGGCTCTTGAAGGTAAGCTTGTTGCCTTCGGTCTCCTGCTGTCCGCCCACCATAAGGCGCGAATTGGCCATATTGCTGACACCCACATAGAAGCTGTCGGCAGGGGCAGCCAGACGCGTGCTCTGGTGACCGGCACAATCCTCACGCAGCAACGGCATGGACTTCTTGATGGCCCAGTCGAGCAAGCGGCGGAAGTCCTCGGTAGGCATGGCGTTGATGACCGAATCCAGGGTGGTCTCCTCCTTGTCCTTGGCCGAAGGCAGGTTGAAGGCATAGTGATGCAGCTTCGTGTGTACCTCCTGGCTGGTGAGCGTATCAAACTCGCAGAGGGCAATGCCTCCTAATGAGCGGAGGAAGTCGCTGATGACTATCTGCTCATCTTCATAAGCCACGGTCTTGAGCAATTCCTCCGAGAGGTCAATCTGGAAGGTCTGGGTCGATGTGGCAGCATTCGAGTTGCGAGCAATCGCAGCGTCGCAATCCGAAGCCACCTTCTTGAGCAAGCCCTTGATATTGTCCACCTTGCGGTACTGTTCAAGCAACTCGCCCTTAAGGCCGTTGAAGAAGGTGATGGCGTGCTGATGGCGCACAATCTCGCGTTGCACCACAGCGGCCTGAATGACCTTGTCCACGAGGTTCTTGGTCTTGGCCTCGATCTCACCTGCACGCAGGAAGGCGAGTATGCCCGATGCCGCCTGCTGCAGCATCTGCTCTGCCGTAGTGACTGCGGCCTCTAGGCGAGGCTGCTGTGACTGCAATGTCTCGAGCTCGTCCTGCATCTCGCCCAGGAAGATGTCCACCTGGCGGGTGATGCCGGTCAGGATGTCGAGGGTCAGCCCCACGCCACACTCCTGGTTCATCTGCTCACGCACCAGCTTGCGCAACTCTTCGGCCACTCGCTCTGACAGTTCCTGGGTCTTGGCCTGCATCTCCTGAGCCGATGGTGCCACGTTGCCGGATGACAGGTAGCCATCCACCTCAGGCTTCGGATTCTGCTTATTGTTGATGCCCGGAAACTTGACGCGCGGATTCTTGGGCAGGAGGAAGTCTATGACATCATCATGTGCCGAACCGCCGTTCTCGCGGATATGCACATTGGGCGAGTCAATCCAGTTGTCAACGATGGTGGTGACATCGGTGCAGGTATTGCTGAGCAGACGCGTGATGAGGCGACGCTCCACCTTGGCAGCGTATGCCTCACGCAGCGCCTTGCCGCGGAACAGAATCTCGCACACACCCAGGCCTGCCACCCAGGCGGTCTTGTTACGGATGTTCATGGCACCCTCGCGAATGACTTTCTCCAGATTGTCGCTCACGCTGGCCAATGCTCCTGACAGCTCACCGGCTGAGGTCACCATGGCCAAGCTGACCATCTCTGACAGCTGGTCGGCCTGCAGGTAGGTGTCGCCATTGGCATTCTGGTTGCCCACAAAGTAGAACGAGTTGAACGGCTTGCCCAGAGCATCAAACTGCTGGTTCACATAGTCGAGGTTGAACTTCTGTCCACCCGCGGTCGAGAAGTGCATGGCCCAGTCCAGGTCCTGAATGGCTCCGTATGCATTCTGGAAGATGTAGGCCTTCTCGGCATCATTGGTGGTCATGGAGTCGAAGACCTCTGGCAATACGGCATAGCCCACAACCTTGGCCGATGGCACCACACGACGCAACAGATAAGCCATATCCATGAAGGTGCCGCAGCCAGTGCCGCCACATACGGAGAAGGCAATGTGAATCTCGACCTGTCCGCTGCCTATCAGTTCATACTTGGGGTTGAAGGCATACTGCGCCATGGAGATATTGTTCACAGCACTTTTCACCTTGGCCTCCACCTGCTGGTAGTTGGCTATGAACGAGAAGCGGCCATTCGAGCGGATCTGTCCGGCGCCAAGGTCTGACAGCGTATCAAGCGAATCGACGTTCTGCTCCGGAATCCATGAGAAGTGCTCCTTGTTGACATTATAGATTGAGATGGCAGCGCCCTGATGCAAGCCTATGGACATCTGCTCCATCGGAGCCAGACGCACAGGGCCTACCTTCGAGTCAAGCTGCTTGTCGTACACACCCTTGTCAGTATCCACACCCAAGAAACCAATCATCGGTGGCACTTCACCGTATGTTTCCATGAGGAGTTTCTTGGCATTCAGGAGCGAGCGCATACCCGTTCCACCCAGTCCCACGAAGAGACAACGCTTGATCTTTGTTGACATACTTTTATTCTTTTATTTTTTTACATTATTATTCTACGATAATCACGACACGCTGACTACCGCCTTGTTCTTGGCATCGTCCACATCCTCGAGCTTGTACTCCGTACCTGGCTCAAGTGGCGAATCCAGCGGATCGACGTAATAGCCCGAGGTGGTGATGATAGCGCCATCATTAAGCGGCTCCAGCGTCCATTCATGCTGCCATGCCTCATTCACCTCATAGATGACCTTGCCCTTGAAGATGCGGGCCCACACACCCTGCTTCCTAGGCACAGAGGTGCATACGACGCGCAAAGCGCCATTGACCGAAAGCGTGGTGTAATAGGGCTCGGAAATGGTCAGCGAGAAGACCTTGAGTTTCTTGAACGTGAGCGGCTTGATGAACAGGAACCATACGAGCAGCAGAATGAGCAGCAGACCTGCAATCAGCAGCACAGCCCACTTGAGCGGATTCATGCCGACCGAATACCTGGAGCGCATGGACAGCTCATAGTCGATCACCGGATTCTGGTTGAGCGTCTCAAGGTTGCTGATGCTGCCAGGCACCACCTGCAGCTGGTAATAATGCTTGCCCTCCTTGGCATCAGTACGTGGCACGAGGCTCAGCACAGCCGGTTGTCCTGGCAGCAACGTGATGATGCCGTCCTGACAAGGCACTCCATTGTACAACACGTCCGACTGCAGCCCGTTGACGCCCTCAGTCACTTCGGTCAGCCTCAGTTTCAGCCTCGATCCCGTCTTCTGTGCCGATTCGTTGAACTGTGGGTTGAGGTCAACGTTCAGCGTATCGCGCTCCCTGGCATCGCTCCACCAGAAGGCGTCATACCACTCAGCCTCACCCAGATCGAGCTGCTCGGCAGGCAGCTGCAGGTTGCGCTCGGGGATGTTCTTGACCGTAAGCAGCAGGTCAGGATTCAGTATCTCCACCTCGTCGCTGGTGACCCTCAACGTTGCCTCGAAGTCATCCGGGCGTTGCGACAGGTCACCCTTCGTCTTGATCTGGAAGGTGGCACGTCCATTTTCGATCCTGCCATTCTTCAGCGTCACCTCTATCTGTGGGTCGTCAGTCGTCACAGCAGCCTTGAATGCACCTTCGGACGAGAAGGAGAGCGTGATGTCGTACGGATCGAGCGTGTTGTAGCTCATCGTGGTCTTGGCAAAGCTGCCGAATGGCGCCAGATGCTTGGTGCCATCGACCAGGGCAAAGTGCGGACAGTTGTTGATGGCATCCTTGATGCGCTGGTCAGCGGCTTCGATGGAGAGCATCACGAAGTAGCCTTGCGTGTGGCGAGCCTTGTCGCACCACTGGTTGATGCGCTTCACCACATTGTCCGTACCGTCAGGACTTGGGTTCTTGTTGTCCTTGCCATCGGTCAGCAGATAGATGTAGTTGTCCTTGTTCTCATCCACGTAGGTCAAGGCCTTGCCCCATGCAGCACAGATATTTGTACCTGTCTTCTCTTTCACCTTAGGGCGCACGCCTTTCTCAAACGACTTCCAGTCGAAGTCCTTCTTCTGCTCGTGACGCAACAGATCGTTGTACACCTTCCCCTGGAATGGCACGATCGTCACCATCGTAGTGGGCGACAGGCGATCGATGTCCTCGTGCAGATACTGTAACGTCGGCTCCCAGATATGCTCCATCGAGTTCGAGCAATCCAGCACATAGATGTAGTTGCGTTCCCTTTGCGCCAACAAAGAGAACGTCCAGCAGAAGCAGAACAGCAAGACAAAACTTTTGACAGCCAGCAAAGTCACAGCCAGTTTTTGATGATTTATGTTGCAAAACATAGAATAAGGTATAATTATGACTAAATTTACAGAAAAAAGGTTTGCAGAAGTAGTGATTATTTTCTACTTGTGCAAATAAATCTCCTCCAACCTCGCCATCTTCCACCCTCGCACTACGAGCGAGACGAGGTGGAGCGTCCAGTCGTGTGCCTGACATTCCTGAGCGAAACTGTGGCTCGTGGCATATTGCTGCAGCTGGGTGACGGATTGCTGGTAGCAGGCTTCCACTTCTTGGTCACTGGCTGATGGCTTGACGTACTTCAGCTCGACGAAATAGGCATGGTGCCCGTTCTGGAGCGGACGGAGGGCGATGTCGGTAAAGCCGTGGTTCTGTTCCTGCTCGGTGCGGCACACGAACCACGCATTGTTATTGCCGATGGTGGCTGTGACGTATCCCTTGACGAACGCCTCGCCCTCGGCATTGAAGTCGCGGTTGGACGACTGCTCGCGCATCTGGTCGCAGACGTAGGTGAGCAATGGCAGAACCTGACCGCGACGATGAGCCTGCAAGCCGAGGTTATTCAGCACATTGACATTGGTTTGCCACCCCAGGAACCCTGCATAATAGCCGATGAGGTAGGTATAATATTGCTCGCGAACTACCTGATTGGTAATGACAAGCGCAGGATAACCCTCCTCATCCCTGCCGTAGCTCAACAGACCGAGATAATACATCAGGCTCACGAGCGAAGACTCGCTGCCAAGGTCTTCGAGCCTGAACTCTGGCGTAACCTCCGAGGTGATATATCCGTCATTGAGGATTTGCTCGATGAGCAGATTCTTGCCTTCGTTTTCATGGCCGAAACTCAACATCTTGCGCACCTTGTTCATATCCGACTTCACATTGGTGTCAATCATCTGCTTAGGGAAGATTCCGTCGGGCACATAGTTGTTCACGAAGTAAAGCGCCATGTCAGAATTAAACATGCGTTCGCTATCGAGCATATCTTCCGCGAAGCACGAGTTGTTGTAATACGGCTTGATGTGATCCATGATCTGATCCACCGAATGTCGGAACGTGCCTTTGGCATCGCGGTAATATTCCAGCATGGCACGCACCTCACCCTCGGTGAACCCCATCGTCTCGTTGAACGCAGGATTCATCGAAAGGTTCATGCCGATGTTGAAGCCCGAGGTCACGTCGCTCAAAGCCAAAGGCGTGACACCCGTGATGAAGAGGCGCGAGAGGGCAGCATCGTTCTCCGAGGTAGCATCCTTGATCTGCTTGAAGAAGAGGCGGAAGAATCCTGTGCCATGCGTCAGCATCTTGTAGCCTGCCTCATCATAGGTCAGCATGGTGTTGGCGAAGTTGTCATATTCGTCGATGATGAGGTAGATGCGGCGGGTGGCATCCTTGGCTAAAAGGAATAGACTTGAAAATGCATCTGCAGCAGTCTTGGATGACGTAATGGTCGAAAGCGTTTCCTCGGGCAGATATTCAGCATATTTCCTGACAAATCTTTCGATTACGAGCATTACATAACTGTTGAACGAAGCCTCTACCCTCTCCGGATTGTCATCGATGCCGCTGAACGTAAATTTCAGCACCATATACTGGTTGTGCTCGTCGGTAGGAGTGTCATAGATGTCCAGTCCCTTGAAGATCCGCTCGAACTTATCGGCCATCTTCACGTCATAATAAGCAGCCAGCACATTGGTCAGCAAGCTCTTGCCGAAGCGACGCGGACGAAGCAGGGACACATAATATCCTGCCTCTTCAATCTTACGGATGAAGCGGGTCTTATCTACATAATAGAAATTCTTGGTTCGTATCGACTCGAAGTCCGATATGCCATACGGAATCTTCTTGATATTATCTGCGTTCATTTTATTGCTGGCAAAAAGCGTTTTGTTATCGGGCGCAAAGATACAATATTTATTAAAAATATCCAAGATTTACAACAAAAAAATATTGTATATATTGTATAAACTGCCCGAAAGGGTGGTCTTCAGCTCAAAAATCACCTCTTTCTCTTCTTCCTCTCCTCCCTCCACTTCAGCCACAGTTCCTGGTGTGCATGGCTCTTGTGCCCGAGGGGTGTCTCCTTGCGCATACGCTGGTAGAAGCGCCACAGGGTGCTGTCGCTGGAGTAGCCGATGGCATGGGCCACCTGATTAAGATTCTGGCCGGGATGTGTGCGGATGTATTCGTCGGCCTGATCGATGCGGTAGCGATGCAGCAGATCGGAGAGCTTCATCCCAAGCTCTACCTGCACTACGGCACGGAGCAGACGCTCTTCGATGCAGAGATACTTGGCAATGTCGTTCGATCTGATGTACCGGGTGGAATACAGCGCCTTAGCAACAGCGTTGACGAGGGGCGACGGTGTGTGGGTGGCGGGATCGAAGGGACGATATGCCCAGACCTGATCGTAGGTGATGCCGGAGATATAAGGAGAAGTGGTCATGTTAATTCAGAATTGAGAATTGATAATTCATAATTGGTTGGACAAGACGCGCTACAGACCATTCATGATTCACGATTGGCTGGCCAAAACGCGTGATTGACCATTGAGGATTCACAGATTTGACACAACGTACGAAGTGTCAACGATGCAGAAAGGAGATTGCATGCCGCAAGCTTGTGCGGAGGCTCTGCGCAAAAGCGAGGTTGACACTTCGTACGTTGTGTCAATTTTGCAGATGTGCGGAGTTGACACAACGTACGATGTGTCAAATTCTCCGAATCGCAATTCCTCGGGTTCACGTTGTGCGAAGCTTTTGCCGATGCGCAGACTTGACACTCCGTACGTTGTGTCAAATTCCACACTTTGCGCTACCTTTGCCAACGAATTTGGCGGCTATTTGCACTTTAATTCGTCCCTCACCACCATCAGGGCGAAGCCGAGGAGGTTGAGACCGAACCACTTCTGCGGATGCTGGATGTCCTTGTCGTCTTCGCGCATGCCCACGCCCCAAATTCTGTCGAAGGGGCTGGCTTCCACGAGGATGCGCTCGCCTGTATTGAGCAGATACTTGCGCAGATCCGGGTTCTGGCCGAACTTTGCGAGGTTACCTTTCACCACCACGTCGAACTTGTGCGCGTCCCACACCTCGGCATCGAAGTGCTGGACCTCGCGGCCCAGCTTCTTGATCGTCTCAGGGTCAGACTCAGCGAGAATGCGCTGACGGGTTGCCTCATCGCCGAAGATGCGGGCTTTCTCGGCCATCATGTACTGCTCGGCGCATTGATACGTGGTTCCTCCGACGGAGAACTCGCAGAGATGCCACTGACTCAAGCAGCCACGACTGAGACTGCTCTTGGAGGTAGCGGGCTTCCAGAAGAAGAGGAAGCTGACATCGTGCGCCTTCTGCTCTGTTTTGACCCATACGGGCGTGTAGCGCGAAGGGTTGCATGCAGTGACACGCTCAGCCCATTGACTCTGCTTTGCCTCAGCCTGTTTCTTCAGCTGAGCCTTTCGCTCTTTCCTGCGCTTCAGCATTTCGGCCTCCTGCCCAGGCCATGCAGCAAGCTCTGCTTCGGTGAGCGAATGTTGCAGATAGCGCACGATGAGCGAGGCATGGCTGAGGGGTGACGAGGGGTCGTCGATGTCGGAATTCGTGTCGTAGTCGAGCAGCACCACCACACCGTGCCGACTCAGCTGACGGATCTTCTCGAGCAGAGGCTGGCAGTAGTTTTCGAGCATCCAGAAGTACGAGGGCACGTAGATCTGCTTGCGAGCCTCTATGTAGTCCAGCAGTTCCGTGCTCTCCAGACCTTTCTGATGGCCGAGGCATTTGCCCAACGAACGCGAGGAGCGCTTGATGCCCTCCAGACCCGTCAGGTGCATCACCTTCACGTCCACTCCTTTCTTCTCGAACACCTTGAGCCCCTGCCAGATGCCTTCCACAGACTTTGCTGTGTACTCTGGGCTGAAAGGCACAGGGATGGAGCCGTGCGGAAAGAATGGACTGAGATAGATCCACTCATCCTCGGACTTGCTCGTCACGTCCAGGATCTCAGCGCCAGGGTATTCGTTGCCAAGGCGCTCCATGTTTTTCTTCTTGCTTTCGACTATGATCATAACCGATGTTATTGCATGATTGTGGGTGCAAAGATAATAAATTCTGGCATACGATGGTACGTCGCATGCCAGAAAAATGATTCTAATATGTTGCGAAACATAGAAAACGTCGATTTTTCTCCCTTTAAGCCAGCGCAGAATTGCGAATCACTTCTTCACTCTCTGTGTCACCTTCAGCACATTACGCGCATTGTCAATCTCGATCTTGCCCAGGCGCTGGAGCACCGACTGGCCGAGCAGCAGCGGAGCCTTCTGGCTCTTCGACACCGAGGCCTTGACGTCCTCGAGCTCCATGTCACCGAAGACGACCTTGCGCAGTATGATGGTCGTACCCTCGGAGATGTTGCCGTCGGCGGTCTGGTAATACTGCCGGCCCGTGATGTCCTTCTCGCTCAGGTAGCCGTTCTTGAGCATGAAGGTGGCTTCGACGGTCGAGATGGTCACGTCCGAAGCACCCGTGTCGAAAACGAAGTGCAGAGGCAGGTCGTTGATGCGACAGCGCACCTTGGTGACGCCTGCCTCGTGGGTGAAGGGAATCTCCGACACCCGCTCTTCGTAGTCCGAGGAGTCGGCATCCTCAGGCTTCACACCCACGTAGCCCTCCTCGATGGCCTTGGCTTTGTATTCTTCGATCAAAGCCTTGAATTCCACCATCTCGCGGATATTATCCAAATCATCGTCCCGCTCGATGTGGGCAAAGCGTCGGAAGCCACCGGCCAGCGCCTTGCCAAGATAGTTGACAGCCTTCTCCTTCTCGCCCATACGCGAGTAGAGGCAGGCGGCATCGTATGCCGTGCCGATGCTGTCGTTGACCAATACAGAATCCATGGCAGCCAAGGCCTTGTCGCGCTCGCCCAGATACCACCAGGCATAATAGGCCGCCACGTACTGCGAGGGTACGGTATCGCGTTTCAGCACCTCTTCGAAGTCCTTGCGAGCCAGATCCTTCATGCCTTTGCGCTCGTACATATTGCCACGAGACAGGTAGTTATAGACATAGGTAGGATCGACCATGATCGACATCGAATAGTCCTCGATGGCACCATCCGTGTCGCCCATGTTATCCTTGACCCATCCACGCTTGTGGTAACCGCCATAGAAGCGTGGGGCCAACTCGATGACGTGCGTGTATTCGGCAATGGCCTCGGCCGAGCGTCCGCTCTCATCCAGATACTGGCCACGGTTCATACGGAGCCACACATCGGTTGAGTCGGCATCGAGGCCTAACTGATTGGTTGCCAGTGCGCCATCGAAGTCACCCATCTCGTATTTACACTCGCTGATGCGTGAGATCACCTGCGTCGAGAAACTCATCTTGTTGCATTGCTCGTACAGCTCGATGGCCTCGGCGTACATCTTCTTGTGTTCGCGTATGTAGGCTCGGCAATAAGGCCAGTAAGGCTCCTGCAGGTCGATCATCTGCTGCACCTTGAGTTTGAAGTCCATCGTCTCGAACGAAGAGTCAGCGGCAACGGAGATCGCACTGAATGCAACGCCGTCGCCATCGATGTCCAACGCCTTTACGAAGTCATCGGCCGCCTCATTCACCTGCCCCATCCGCAGGTATGACAAGCCTCGCTGGGCAAAGGCACGCGAATACTTCGGATTGAGCTTGATGGCATGATCATATTGCTTCACAGCCTCCTCA
The DNA here is from genome assembly GCA_045628525.1 of Bacteroidales bacterium. Classification (GTDB taxonomy): domain Bacteria; phylum Bacteroidota; class Bacteroidia; order Bacteroidales; family UBA3663; genus Liminaster. Next base: position 10,162 of record JAZQPJ010000032.1, on the reverse strand, counting down.
TTCCGGTTCATATTGCGCAGGCAGATGCCACTGCCCACGTATGCGCCGTCATTGCCAGGCTCCAGTTCGATCATCGACTGAAAATCCTGATAGGCAAGGGCATAGTGCTTGTGATTAACCAGATATGTAGCACGGTTCTCTATGACATCCGCATCCTTGGGCGACAGCTTCACCATCAGGTTCAGGTCGTCCAGCGCGCGCTTGTCGTCATCCAGAGCCACGTAGATCAGCGAACGCACGTAGAGGCCGCCCGCATAGTATTCGTCCTTCTTGTCGAGGCACTTCAAGCCCTTGTTCACGTTGGTCAGGGCCTCGCCATACTGCTCACGCTTAGTTTGCACGCTCGCCAGGATCACCCACGCATAGCCATTGTCCTTGTGCTCCTCCAGCTCCTTGTTCAGGAGCCTCTCCGCCTCGTCGTACTTCTCTTCGTCCAGCAGTTCCATGGCGCGCACCACATTGTACGCCTTCTCATAGTCCTTCTTCTTCCCGGCCAAAGCCGTAGTCACGCACAGTGCCATCATGCCCAGCACCACCAGCCAAGTCTTCATTCTCATATCAGTTCAGTTTGTTTTATTGTTGTTTCGTGTTTGTTCGTGTTGTCGCTTTTACGGGTGCAAAGATAAGGAAAAGTTATGAATCTTGCACATAGGTAAGTTGTATAATGTATGAAATGGGGGGATTGGTGTATGAAATGAGATTGTGTAAGCAGGGATTACTTGAATCCCTGCTTACTGATTACCTTCAGCAGCTGTCCATACGCCTCAGAGTGCAAGTTTTCCCGACACAGAGCCATGAATTCCTTCTCTGGCATATCTGCATCGAAACTCTCTGTCAACTCGTTAGGATTCTCCACTTCCAGTTTGCGGCCAGCAGCTTTCATCTGGCGGCGAAGTTCGGCCAGAGCCGGCAGATAGCGGCCATGGTAGCGTAGCACCAGTTGCATGCATGGCAACGAGGGGTCACCCACCTGCTTATTCACCACCGACAGATGATAAAGTGCCTTAGGATCCTTGTCATAGTCTGATGCACACAGCTCAATCAACCGGATGTTTTCAGCATCTGCACCCTTCCAGTCGCCGAGCAAGGATAGGCAGCGTGACTTCACATAGCGAGCCTCCTTGCAGCTCTCCTTTCGAGCCAGTACCTTATCAGCATACACGATGCCGAGTTCTGTCTGACCGGAATAGAGGCACAGCGTGGCATTGATGAAGCAGGCTATCATACTCTCTGCCTTGAGCGGTTCGAACTCCTGGATCTGACCGAACAGGTAGTCATCACACACCACGATGTCGAACATCTTCTTCAGCATCAGTGAGGCTTCGCGCAACTTGCCTGCCTGCACCTTGTCCATTGCCAGATGGAGGCATGTAACGGCCGCCTGATCCACATCGTCATTGCGCAGGTGGGCATAGATGGCAGCACCATCGGCCAGCTCCTCACTGATGACCTGCTCGTCGTTGAAGGTGTTGGCAAAAGCCAGTACCTCGGCATTCTCACGCACAAAGCTGGAGCGAATAGGGGCCGTTAGATACAGACCGTCAAGCGACTTGACTCGGCTCAGTGCCACATAGAGCTGACCACTTGTGAACACGCCATGGCTGAGATCGAGCACCATCTTGTCGAACGTCATGCCCTGGCTCTTATGGATGGTGATGGCCCATGCCAGACGCAACGGATACTGAGTGTAGGTGCCTTTCAGTTCGCGCTCCAGTGTCTTGCCCTCGCGGTTGTACTTATAGGTGTATGCCTCCCAGGTAGCCTGTTCAACAGTGTGCTCCGAGCCATCTGCCAGACGAACGATCACTTCGTCGGCCGAGAGTGAGGTGACCTCAGCCAATGTGCCATTCACCCAACGGCGATTAGGATCGTTGCGCGTGAACATTACCTGAGCCCCCACCTTGAGCACCAGTTCCTGGTCGGCCGGTTGCTGACCTGCCTCGAACTTGCCATCCACCTCGGCAAGATAAGTCACCGAACCGCCAGGCAATTCGCCGAGATGCATTGCATTGATGTTGTCAACCTCCTTGCGGTAGGGCGAGAGGACAATAGTCATGCCATCGGGCTTCTCATTGCAGAGGTGCGAGTTCAGCACCTGCAAATCCTCGGCAGTCACCTTGAAGTTGCGGATGTTGTTGAGCACCTGGAGGAAGACCGAGTCACTCTGGCGGTACACATGCAGCAACTCGATACGAGGCAAGGTGTAGTTGCCGAAAACGTGCGCCTTGTAGAAGTATGGCTTGTCGGTGCGGTACTCGTCCTTGAGCATTGCCTGCTGCTCCTTGTCGCCTACGATGGGTTCCAGTTGGAACAAATCGCCTGCGAAGATCATCTGCTTGCCTCCGAAGGGCAGGCTGCTGTGCATCAGCTTGCGAAGCACACGATCCATAGCATCGACCCAGTCGCAACGCACCATCGAGACTTCATCCACGATGATGGTGTCCACGGCACGAAGCATGTCGCGTTTGCGATCGTTGATCTGCAAGGCAGTATGACGGGTTATGACTTCGCGAGGCATTCCAAAGAAGGAGTGTATGGTTTCGCCCTGTACCTGCAGGGCAGCGATACCGGTAGGGGCGACTACTACGAAACGCTTGTCAATCTCCCGTTGGATGCGTTTCAGAAAGGTTGTCTTGCCCGTTCCAGCCTTGCCTGTCAGGAAGAAACTGGTGTTAGTGTCACGTACCAGAGCGTAAGCCTGCTCCAGAAGTTCGTTGTTGGTCTTGATGGCATTGACCGCTGCCATTGGCGTAGTGTTGTTCTGTGTTGGATTGGTTGCTGTAACCTCCTATACCTTAATCGTTGTGTAGCACATTATTCATTCGGCTCCGTGCTACCTTGAGCCTTGCCAAATACCAGAATCCTGTGCAGACTTCTCCGTTTTGGCGGTGCAAAGATACGAAGAATTTTTCAAATAAGAACAAGCAGAAACAAGAATGGGGTAGGAAACTTTTATGTCCTACCCCAGAGATGGGAGAATTAGCCTTGTTGTAATAGAATATACTCTCGGAGGAGCAAACAACTACATCGGTCAGTACATTTATATCGAGTCTTAATCCTTGTTCTAATGGAAAACACTCTCGGAGTCTGTATTCCAAGTTTGACATTGCACCTCTTGAAAAGTTGTCTTAATCCTTGTTCTAATGGAATATACTCTCGGAGAATCCAGAAGAAGCCATCATCGCAGCAATAGAGTCTTAATCCTTGTTTTAATGGAAGATACTCTCGGAGTTTTCTTTTCCAAAAACTTTCGTTTAAAATGACTTTGAGTCTTAATCCTTGTTTTAATGGAAGATACTCTCGGAGGCTATGGTTCAGAAGCAAGGTAACCGCTATGTGTCTTAATCCTTGTTCTAATGGAATATACTCTCGGAGCTTATGCAACCCGCGATGATTGGACTCCAACAATTGAGTCTTAATCCTTGTTCTAATGGAATATACTCTCGGAGGAATGGCAAGAAGAAATCAACGAGGAAGAACTTGAGTCTTAATCCTTGTTTTAATGGAAGATACTCTCGGAGGGAGACTCAGACAGGATTCCAACCAAGGTTTTCATGTCTTAATCCTTGTTTTAATGGAAGATACTCTCGGAGAGGAGGGTTACATCAGAGAGTTCAAACAGATACTCGAAACGTCTTAATCCTTGTTTTAATGGAAGATACTCTCGGAGGAGAACTAAACGACGTAATTGACTAATAATTAACAATAAAAGTTATTAGAACTACAATATTCGTCATCCAAGTAAGACTAAATATGTACCTAACATTTCGAGAAATTGTAGCAATTTGCTACTTTGCGTTTATCTAAATGTGTGCGCAAAGATATGAAATGTTTTTTCAATTTCCAAATAATTATTTAGAAAAAAGCAATTTCTATGAAGACAAAGTCGTAATTGCAGCAATAATTATAAAATTTCAGTTGCCAAATACTACTTGAACGAAGTACATCTCCACGACCAACGTGCTTTGTTTTTCTGAAAGTCATATACAATTCTAGCAGTTACACTAGCACCCACATCCAGGAACTTGTCATTATACAAATCCTTTGGTATGAAAGCAAATTCTTTCTCGAATTTTACAAAGAATGTAGTCTTCTCTCGGTTTGATGTAATCTTTCCTTCGACAGTTCGAAGAAAATTAGTAGGAGGCAAGTCTTCCCATTTCACTTTACGCACAGTATATGGCTTTAGGATGTCACTGGAAGAATCTGATTCCTTAAAGCGAGCAAGCAGACAAGTTCCGACATTAATATGTCTTATTGACCTCGGCAGTTTTAATCGAGCTCTTTCCTGATAACCATAAACAACGATGGCATGATTTGTATCCTTGATTATGTGAGTTATACACAGAGGATGTTCTGGCACATCGGCAAATAAGAGTTCGTCAGTAATATGCATATAATCCATTTGCAGAATCATAGATGACAACTCATCACCCCGACCAATATACCAGACTTCATTAATCCAATGGTACACTTCGGGAGGCATCCGGCTTTGCATAGAGGTCTTAACTGATACATAACGTTTCAAAAAAGACCGCGCAGCCTGAAAATCACGCTTTGCTAAAGACAAGTTAGTCAGCAGATAAAAGATTTTGACAAGGAATGTATCTTGCGTCTTGCAATTAACGGCTCTAAGCAGGCAGGCAAGGTATAAAGTCTCGTCATCTTGTTCGACCTCTGCCAGAAGCTGCCATGCCCAAAACTCCCCCGATTTTCGGCGGACAAACGGCAATACAGACTGAAGCATCGTCGTCTTGTCACCTCCTGTAGCTACCAATAGCTTCCCTGTATAGTACCCTAGGTAAACCATGTCCGGATACGTCTCTCCAAGGGCTTCTAGTCGAGGCAGGAAAGCGCAGATTCGTTCTCTATCACCCAAATGAAGTAATATCTTTGCGTAGGCAATATGGCATCCTTCGGCCAAAGACATAGGCATTAGTTTCCCATTTGGGAGTTTTTCTGGTCGATAATCCTCTGATCGAAAGTTCTGCCATCCCCACCAGTCCATAAAATCAAGAAATCCAGCCCAGTTGGCTCGTAAATGATAAAAAGCCTTGCATAATACAGAGCAAGCTTCCGATGGTTGTATATCTCCAAGCGAATACGCCAACTCGCAAACCTGCTGGGCAAAAGCAGGTATTGCCGAAGCCTCCATTTTAGCGGTACACGAAGCCAACAATGAACGGAATCGCCAGCAGAGTGTATTCCTCAACGTCTGATCGGTTGCGAGAATACCCAAATTGACAATAGGACGAAATGCTTGTTCGAATGCAGTAAGATCCTCATTTGCTGCCGCCTTTTTGCAAATCGCGTCGTACGCCCATGCCAAATCAGTCTTTGCCCATAATGCTTCAGGGTTATGTACGTATTGCTCCATAGCCATTGCAAGGGCTTCATCCAAGCGCCCTTCCTGCTGGAACTTCTTGATTTCTGTGCGAGACATAAATAAAAGGATTAAAAGAACAATGTATTCTGGGAATGCATGATAACCTCCACGTCGAGAGCGCGTCCGATGACACGCATTGAACGGAGGTAATCAGTAGAAATTGGAACAACTAGGATGCTGTCATGATTATCGTAGGCCGCCTGCACCTGAGCCAGATCCTCCTTAATCTGATCGCATTTATCACAGGGCATATCCGCCAGATATATAGAGTGCTGTATGCGGAAGCACCCCTGACGGATCAAATATTTTGCCACCAGATTACGGACTTTGTTACTTTCTATGTCATACATTACAAAGAATAGCATTGTATTATGTTTAGCTTGTCGGTTGGCAGTAAGACTCAGAATATGCTGGAGCCTGACATCAAGGCTTTCCATCTGAGAAGCACTGGTCAGAGTATCATCTCGTATCACATTCGTTTCAGACAATCCTGCAGCGCGAATCTTCTCGAGTATTTCTGCAGCAGTCAGAGGTGGTTTGGGTTTGCGAGGCATCAGTGTCAGGTGTTAAGTCGGAGGTATATCTGGATAAGTTCGGCAAAAATCTCATTCAGTTCTGGCGAAAGTATGCCCTTGACAGCCTGAACTATGCGAAACCCCTTTTTGCCATAGAACAGGTTCACCTCTGCCAGCCTATTGCCTAATTTACCCCGTATCTTTTTGCCATACTGAATGTCCTGAATGTCATAGATACTCAATCCTTGGTCATCGACGAAAGAACGTAGTCCTTCCATAATCTGTTCCAATCTTTCAGGCACATAGATTGGCAATCGTGGCTGTTGTGGCACACGTTGGCGTTGAAGCAGGAGCAGTTCTTTGATGTGAGACAGTTCGTCTTCAGCTGGCTCTGCCGGCCCTTTGGGGCATTCGCCTTTCTGATTCTGTGCTTGTTCTTTAGCAAACTTGTCTTGCTCATGCTTCATATCGAAAAGAGCAGAGACATCGTCGGCAGGCAGATAATCGTTGATATTGATTGGCTCTGCATCCATATTCAAGTATGCTTCAGGATCAATGCTGATAAAGCAGGCACGACACACGTCACATGTTTTACTGTCAAGCACTTGTTCGAGATGATATTGCTGCGAAAAACGGCGAACAAATTCCTGGTAGAAAATCTTGTAAAGTCCGGCATCAAAACACCGTTCCTTGAGCCGGAACAACAGCTTCAATCCATCCTCACTTGGAGAAACAAAGGATAACATCACTCTTGGGTCTGTTTCAACCCAGTTGCGCAGAGTCAGGAGGTCAAGCTGACGTTCTGACAAGTTGTCCAGATCGACTACGAAGTATGAAGTATAAGCGAAATTCTCCGTTCGACGAATAGCAGGATTGAACGTAGCGCATACGAAGTAAGGAAGTAATTTTTTGTTCTTTACATAGAGTTTGGTATCAATCTGTCGCACGATTCTCAACTGACGGATTTTTGCCTCAATTTCACTTTTCGGAGATAAAAGGCTTTGATGTAGATGATTCACGCTGATGGGTTTCAGTATATCATCCAAGGACTGAATATTACTACCTGCAGACAACATATTTTATACAGATAATGAGTGAAACAAATATGACGATATAACACTGTTTAGAGGTATTTCTTGAAATGTTGGGCCAATTCTTGTGCATGAAGATGTATTTGTGTGTTGCGCGACCGGTTCAGGCTTTTGATCTTGACAATCTCCTCCAGATAGTCATTAAGAGATTGAATTAAGACTCTGCGACCCAATGCTTCGAGCCAATACGATCCATCTTCCTGTACAGAATAGTACTCGTCGGTTACCACTTTCTGAAGCATCAGATTGCAGACTACATAATCCACCCAGATACGATAGATTTCTATCATATCAAACACCAGCACAGGTCGGTTATAGTCATCACGATGTAATATTCCAATATAAGGATCGACGCCAGCCTTGATCAGTTCACCCTCGATCTTGCTGTAGAGTATGCCATACCCGTAATTCAAGAAGGCATTAAAGACATCCATGGCAGGGTGTTGGGAACGACCATCAAACCTATACTCCTCAGGCATAAAGAGACTGATAGTTTCAAAGTATAGTTTTGAAGCCATTCCCTCGAGTCCTCGTAAGGTTGAGGCAACATCACACACCAACTGCGGCTCCTCAATCCCCCCTATCTTTATTCGATATGCCTCTAACCGTTCAATTGCTTGCTGTTGCTTACGGCACAAGAACTCATCAGCAGGCTCGGGAAGCATCAGCAGCAGTGCCTGTTGATTCGAGACTTTCTGGATCAGTATCTCCTTGATCCATGTCAAGGCATCAGAACACATAGTGAATGCCAGTTGTCCCTTTCGAATAGTAGATATCGAACCATACTGCGGACTCCATATCCTTCCTTTAGGCATACCAGAGCGGTCAGTGAAAACAATGTCTATCTCATTATCGATAGCCAGCATTACCGCATCACTGGTAATCTGCGCCCCCTTTCCAATCTGTATGCTCCGTATTCCTTGAGCAGGAATACGTTGTCGCCCATCCTGATTGGTAATGACGAAACCTTGGTTATCCCTATTTAGAGATGTTCCAAACGAATTAAGCACTAAATCCATATCTTAACCTTTTTATAGGAAATGAAATTTAATCCTTGTTTTAATGGAAGATACTCTCGGAGAGCACAAGACGTTCTAATAGATATTGTATTCATTATGGTCTTAATCCTTGTTTTAATGGAAGATACTCTCGGAGGAATGGCAAGAAGAAATCAACGAGGAAGAACTTGAGTCTTAATCCTTGTTCTAATGGAATATACTCTCGGAGGCTTGGGAACCCATCCAGAGTGCAAGACATCAAGTGGGTCTTAATCCTTGTTCTAATGGAATATACTCTCGGAGTATGGATACGCTCATCTGGCTCGGCATCGACCTCCTGTCTTAATCCTTGTTCTAATGGAATATACTCTCGGAGAACAATTGGGTCAGTCTACGAGTAGACAACCCAAATAGTCTTAATCCTTGTTCTAATGGAATATACTCTCGGAGAAAAGAGAGAAACAAATGGATAATCTCTAATCTTAGTGTCTTAATCCTTGTTCTAATGGAATATACTCTCGGAGCTACAAGTTGAAGGAAGGCGAAACTTGGGTCGAGTCTTAATCCTTGTTCTAATGGAATATACTCTCGGAGGGGCGAACAATCACATCGCTCGTTGAGGTCTAACATTAGTCTTAATCCTTGTTCTAATGGAATATACTCTCGGAGAACTCATGGACGAGATGCCTGACTACGACAGTGCTTAGTCTTAATCCTTGTTCTAATGGAATATACTCTCGGAGTCAGTTTCAGGTCGCCTCGGTAAGGACGCTACTATCGGTCTTAATCCTTGTTCTAATGGAATATACTCTCGGAGTGACTCGGAAGTTGACGGTTATGTTGCTGACGAGGTCTTAATCCTTGTTCTAATGGAATATACTCTCGGAGTTATCTGCTGCCAGGATATGCCATCAGACATAAACCCACGTCTTAATCCTTGTTCTAATGGAATATACTCTCGGAGTCTATTCGTATTCGCCGTAACGATACTGGTGATGTTGTCTTAATCCTTGTTCTAATGGAATATACTCTCGGAGGGGGTATTTCCTCCATGATCCACAGCCAGCACGTCCAGTCTTAATCCTTGTTCTAATGGAATATACTCTCGGAGTTCCAGAGGGTGCAACTGATGCGCAGAAGAAAGCTGCCGTCTTAATCCTTGTTCTAATGGAATATACTCTCGGAGACGCTGTACCAAACGCCGTGCGCGACGACTGGACCCCGTCTTAATCCTTGTTCTAATGGAATATACTCTCGGAGGCAGACTTATGGAAAGTGAGGTAATCACAGCCATGTCTTAATCCTTGTTCTAATGGAATATACTCTCGGAGAAGTGTGGTCAAAACCCATTGAATTCATCGGGTGTCTTAATCCTTGTTCTAATGGAATATACTCTCGGAGTCGGTAACATGAAAAAGCTGGACGATCACAAGGTCGTCACAGTCTTAATCCTTGTTCTAATGGAATATACTCTCGGAGCAGATTCGCACTTACAGAGGAATCAAGACAGATGTCTTAATCCTTGTTCTAATGGAATATACTCTCGGAGAGGACGCTGCTAAGGCTGCTGCCATTAATGCAGCTCAGGTCTTAATCCTTGTTCTAATGGAATATACTCTCGGAGTGAGAAATTTGGAAACTATAATTCTTTGGAAGCAGCGTCTTAATCCTTGTTCTAATGGAATATACTCTCGGAGAGGGGACTTTACTGCTTGGTGGGATTATTCCTATCAAGGTCTTAATCCTTGTTCTAATGGAATATACTCTCGGAGTCCAGCGCTTTCTTTTTTGTGTGTTCAGATGAAGGGTGGTCTTAATCCTTGTTCTAATGGAATATACTCTCGGAGGTTCGCACAGCCAGGCTTGGTCTACAAGGCGGGTCTTAATCCTTGTTCTAATGGAATATACTCTCGGAGAATGGTTAGCAAGGCTATGGTAGTAGAAGTTCATCAGTCTTAATCCTTGTTCTAATGGAATATACTCTCGGAGCCAATCGGTGCGCTTTGCCCTTAGTGGCGGACGGTACCTGTCTTAATCCTTGTTCTAATGGAATATACTCTCGGAGGCGATATATTCACATCTTGGGAGCTGGTTCCCACAAACGTCTTAATCCTTGTTCTAATGGAATATACTCTCGGAGGTTAATGCTTCTACTTCTGAGGCTAGTGAAGA
>JAZQPJ010000031.1:0-42337 GCA_045628525.1 Bacteroidales bacterium | reverse complement strand
GTCCAGATTGTTGTCGGCCGATGACACTGTGCCCTTGTCGTAAGGGAAGCCCGAAGCCACCACGCACTGGTCGAGGTTGTTCTTGCGCGACACATGTATCTGGCGGCCATTCCATTGCGCACCCTCACCACGTACGGCTGTAAAGAGGCCGTCCATCACGGGGGCATAGACCACGCCCACTTGTGTCACTCCCTGATGTCGCACACCGATGCTGACGCAGAAGATGGGCAGGCCCTGCGAGTAGTTGTTGGTGCCGTCCAGTGGATCTACCACCCATTCCCATTCGGCATTGGGCTTCTGGAGACCACCTGTCTCTTCGCTCAGAATGCTATGGGTAGGATAAGCCTCGGTGATACGCTCGATGATCAGCTGCTCACACTCTTTATCGACCTCGGTGACCACGTCGTGCATGCTCGATTTGGTCTCCATCTCTAGATGGCGACTGCGGAACTTGTGTTGCTGCACCTTGCCTGCTGCCATGGCGATGTCGATGGCGAACTGGAGGAGCGAAGCGTTATCCTCGGTATGCTCTTTGCGTGCGAATGGATTCATAATACTATATTATTTGTGGGCGCAAAGATAATCTTTTATTGGCATATATCCAAATTTTCTCTTTTTTTTTGATTAATCTTCCATGCTAAGGGGGCAGATTGTTTGGAAATATTGCAAAAACGACGTATCTTTGCAGCATTCTTTTTAACTCTTTTTCTTTGCGAGACAATGTTTGATCTTAAATATTCTGCAACTTTGCCACCCATGGCCTCGGACGGAACTGATGTTTCCGTGTCTGAAGTTTTCCCTCTCATCGACGAGCAAGGCAATATCGTCGGCCGTGCCACGCGCCGCTATTGTCACGGGGGCTCGATGGCGTTGCATCCTGTGGTGCATCTGCATGTGTTCGACCGTCAAGGTCGCCTCTATCTGCAGAAGCGCTCGATGAAGAAGGACATTGCACCGGGGCTATGGGACACCTCGGTGGGCGGACATGTGGATTATGGCGAGTCTTTGCTCGAAGCGGTACGGCGCGAGGCGAGGGAAGAATTAGGAATTAGGAATGAGGAGTTAGCAATGGGGAATGATTCCCTCCGCTTCCTCTTCCAATACATCTGGCAATCCTCCCGCGAACGCGAGGTGGTCACGGCCTTTGCCATCACCTATGATGGCGAGCTGCATCCCGATCATGACGAGGTGGACGAGGGCCGCTTCTGGACATTCGACGAACTGCGCGAGAATCTTGGCAAGGGTGTGTTCACCGAGCAGTTTGAACGAGAGGAGCTCAAGCATCTCCTGGCCACTTTATAATCTATATCGCTCCATCAAAGAAATCATAGGAAATCATTCATGAAGAAAGTCGCATATTATACATTAGGCTGTCGTCTGAACTTCGCCGAGACCTCCACCTTGGCCTACCGTCTGGAGCAGTTGGGCTTCCAGAAGGCGGGCAAGGAGGACCGGGGCGAGGCGTCGCTCATCGTGGTCAACACCTGCGCCGTGACCGAGCAGGCCACGGCCAAGAGCCGTCAGCAGATCAACAAACTGGTCAGCGAGCACCCCAACGCCTATGTGGTGGTGACCGGCTGCTATGCGCAGATCGAGCCGCAGCAGCTGGCCGAGCGAGTCAAGGGCATCGACGTGGTGGTGGGCACGGAGTTCAAGGGTGACAACATCCTGTCGCTGCTGGGCGACTTGCAGAAGCGCGAGGAGACCCTCATCTACCGCACCGAGTACAAGGACATTCACACCTTCCACGGCGGCTGTTCGGCCGACGACCGCACGCGCCACTTCCTTAAGGTGCAGGATGGCTGCGACTACTTCTGCACCTATTGCACCATCCCCATGGCACGTGGCCGCAGTCGCAATGCCTCGATCCCGGAGCTGGTCACCATGGCCAAGGAGGTGGTCGAGAAGGGTGGCAAGGAGATTGTGCTCACGGGCGTCAACATCGGCGATTTTGGCCGCTCCACGGGCGAGACCTTCTTCGACCTCTGCCGTGCGCTCGACCAAGTGGAGGGCGTGGAGCGTTACCGCATCGGCTCGATCGAACCCAACCTCATCACCGACGAGATCATCCAATGGATCGCCACCGAGAGCCAACGTTTTGCTCCCCATTTCCACATCCCTCTGCAAGCTGGTAGCGACGAGGTGCTCCGTCTGATGCGTCGTCGCTACGACACCGCACTCTTCCGCCACAAGATCGAGTTGATCCGCCAATACATTCCCCATGCCTTCATCGGAGTCGATGTGATGGCAGGCATGCGTGGCGAGACGGCCGAGCTCTTCCAGAAGTCCTACGACTTCCTCGACTCCCTGCCCGTCAGCCAGCTGCATCCCTTCACCTACAGCGAACGCAGCGGCACGCGCGCCCTCGACATCAAGCCCGTCATCCCCGGCCCTGAGCGTCACGAACGTACGGCTCGCCTTGTCGCCCTCAGCGAACAGAAACTCGAAGCCTTCTATCGTACCCAGTTCGGCCAGACACGCCACGTCCTTTGGGAGCAGCCCGCCCAACTCCGCAACGGCCAGTTCGCCCCTATGCACGGCTTCACGGAGAACTACGTCCGTGTGGAGCGTCCCTACGATCCCGCCCTCGTCAACGTCTGCCAGGAGGTGGTGCTGGGCGATAGCATCAAGCAGACCACACAAGGTTTAGTCATTTTATAATCGTTCCTTCGCGCTGATGATTGTTATGCAAAGTGAGCAAACGACAATGAAAGGATAAAAAAAACGGGGCATAATGTAATATTTTCGCACAATAGATTGCGCGAATGCGAAAAAGAGGCTATCTTTGCAGCGTTTTTCATGGTATTGTGTTTTTCATAAGGTAAGTTTTTAAGGTAATAATTGAGATAAATGGCCGTCGTGAGACAGGCTATTTATTGTTTTAAATACCGGTGTTGTGAAGTTTTTGTGTCAAATGTGAGAAAAACACGGGGAAAATTTGGAAATGTCCTCGATTTCCGCTATCTTTGCGCACGAGAATGATGAAGAGTTTGAAGGGTTTGAATAGTTCGAATAGTTCGAAAGGTTTGAAAGGTTCGAAAGGTTTGAAAGTACCCTTCAAACTCCTCAAACTCCTCAAACCTTTCAAACCCCTCAAAACCCTTCAAACTTCACTATAACTATGGGAAAGAAAAGCACAAAGGGAGCTGAAAAGCTCATGACCAGGATCAGCGAGTGGTTCAGCACTCACCCCAAGGACTCATACAACTACCTGCAGATCTCGCAGGAACTCGGCATCTTCGGCCGTTCGAACCGCAGTGACGTATATGACATGCTCGTGCAGCTGCAGGCCGAAGGCTTCCTGCGCGAAATCTCATCGGGCCGCTACACCCTGGCCGACCGCCGCTCACAGGAGGAACTGATTGGCGTGTTCGACCGTCGCCACAACGGCATGCACACCGTGCGCATCACCGCTACCAAAGAGGATGGCCATCCGCTCTATGACGAGCCGTTCACCGTGTATGATGGTGACGACATGCAGGCCCTCACCGGCGACAAGGTGCGCATCCAGAAGATTGCCGGCCGACGCACCCGCATGGGTGGCCCTCAGGCACGTGTGGTGGAGGTGATCGAGCGTGTGCCGCACCGCTATGTGGGCGTGTTGCAGAAGACCTCCAAGTATGCCTTCGTCACCCCCGACAACCGTTCGCTCGACAAGGACATCTACATCCCCAACGAACTGCTGGGCAAGGCCAAGAACGGCGACAAGGTGGTGGTCGATTTCGAACGCTGGCCACAGTTCTCGAAGAACCCCGTGGGCCGCATAGCCGACGTATTGGGCCGCGATGGCGACAACACCACCGAGATGCATGCCATCCTGGCAGAATATGGTTTGCCATACAAGTATCCTGAGTCGTTGGTACGTGCCGCCCGCCGCATCGAGGATGGCTGTACGCCCGAGGAGATTGCGCGCCGCCTGGATTATCGTCCCTACACCACCTTCACCATCGACCCTGCCGATGCCAAGGACTTCGACGATGCCCTCTCGCTCCGCAAGCTCGAGAACGGCCACTGGGAGGCTGGCGTGCACATCGCTGACGTCACCCACTATGTCAGCCCCGAGTCGGCCATCAACCGTGAGGCATTCAACCGCGCCACCTCGGTCTATCTGGTCGATCGCACCATCCCGATGTTGCCTGAGCGCCTCTGCAACGAGCTGTGCTCCTTGCGTCAGGACGAGGACAAGCTCACCTACTCCGTGCTCTTCGAGATGGACGACGATGCCAACGTGCTTAAGTCGCAGATCGTCAAGACCGTGATCCGCTCCGACCGCCGCTTCAACTACGAGGAGGCCCAGCAAATCATCGAGACCGGTCAGGGCGACCTGGCTCCCGAGGTGCTGCAGCTCGACCGCCTGGCCAAACAGTTGCGTGCCCGTCGCTTTGCCGAGGGTGCCATCAGCTTTGAGCGTGCCGAGGTCAAGTTCGTGATCGATGAGGCAGGCAAGCCGCAGGATGTATATTTCAAGGTGTCGAAGGATTCGAACAAACTGGTGGAGGAGTTCATGCTCCTGGCCAACCGCACCGTGGCCGAAGCCATCGGCAAGAACGTGAAGGTGCAGAAAATCAACGGCAAGTCGCAGAAGAAGGCCAAGGCATTCGTCTATCGTGTGCACGACCAGCCTACGCCCGAGAAGCTTGAGAACCTGGCCGGCATCGCCTCGCGCTTCGGCCACAAGTTCATCGCACAGGGCAACAACAAGGTGATCAGCCAGGGCATCAACACCCTGATGAAGGAGATTCACGACCGTCCCGAGGAGAACCTCATCTCGGCCCTCGCCATCCGCACACAGGCCAAGGCCATCTACACCACCGAGAACATCGGCCACTACGGTCTGGCCTTCGACTACTACACCCACTTCACCTCGCCTATCCGCCGCTATCCCGACTGCATGGTGCACCGCCTGCTCGACCGCTACATCAACCAGCAGGGCCGCAGCGTGCCTCTGCCGCAGCTCGAGGAGGAGTGCAAGCATTGCTCGGAGATGGAGCAGCTGGCAGCGCAGGCCGAGCGTGCCTCGATCAAGTACAAGCAGGCCGAATATCTGCGCGACCGTCTGGGCATGGTGTTCGATGGCGTGGTCAGCGGTGTCAGCGAGTGGGGCATCTATGTGGAGATCAAGGAGAACATGTGCGAAGGCATGGTGCCCGTGCGTGACCTCAAGGACGACCACTACGTATTCGACGAGAAGAACTACTGCCTCATCGGCCGCCGTACCCACCGCCGCTTCACCCTGGGCGACAACCTCAAGATCCAGGTGGCCTCGGTCAACATGGAGCGCAAGACGGTGGACTTCGCGTTGGCATGATAATTGAAAACTTCAAACTCCCCTTTTCAAACATGAAACCCTTCCTCCTCTTCGCCCTCTTCGCCCTCGCCACTCCGCTGATGGCCAGCCGTGCCAGCCATGGCATCAAGGTGTTGCGTCAGCCCGATGGATCAAGCATCGAGGTGCTGCTGCATGGCGACGAGCATTACAGCTACTACACCACTTCCGACCTGCGTCCGCTGCTGCGTCTGTCCGATGGACAACTGGTTCCCTCCACCTGGGAGGCCGTGCATCAGCAGGCATGGGCCAATGCGCATCCTGCCGCCGACGCTCAGTCCGGGCCTCAGCGCATCATCGACGGATATCCCAACCCCAATGCAGGCTACTTCCCGCATCAGGGACAGCCACGCGTGTGTGTGGTGCTGCTCGAATTCCCCGACAAGCCGTTTACCTACAGCAAGGAGGAGATTGACGAGTGGCTCAATGGCGAGCAGACGCAGTTCGAGTCGGGTGTGCAGAGCTATTGTTCGGTTGCTGGCTACTTCGACTTCTGCAGCCAGGGCCAGTTCCGTCCTGTGTTCGACGTCTATGGCCCATACCCCGCCTCTCAGCAGAGCCCTGCCTATGGTTACGACAAGGGAGCCGTGGCTTCGGCACGTGCCGTGATGACCGATGCCCTGACAGCAGCCGATGCGGATGTGGACTTCTCGCCCTACGACAACTATTATGATGACCAGTACATCGATTTGGTCTATGTGATCTTCTCGGGCGAAGGCGCCAATACCTCGGGCGACATGAGCCAGCCATGGTCCATGGCCGGTACAATGAGCAGCCTGGGTACCTACGACGGTGTCACCGCCTGGCGTTATGGCATCTCGAACGAGGTCATCGTGGGTGGCGGCGTGACCTACCAGACGGGCATCGGCGTGTTCTGCCACGAACTGTCGCACACCATGGGTCTGCCCGATCTGTATGACACCATCGGCGACATGCCCAATTGGGACGACAACGGCCCAGAGGCCTGGGACCTGATGGACGACGGTGAGAATCTGGTCAACGGCTTCTGGCCCATGCCTTACGTGGCGTGGGAGCGCGATGCCTTCGGATGGATCGAACTCGACGAACTCACCGAGCCGCAGGATGTGACCCTCTATCCGCTGAATGATGCTGAGGGCCGCGGCCGTGCATGCCGTGTGACCAATCCTGCCAATCCCGACGAATACTATACGCTTGAGGTAATCCCTGAGACCGAACATTACGGCTGGATTACACGATACAAGTCACCACAGGGCGGCCTGCTGCTCACGCATGTCAACTACAGTGACAGGCAGTTTGGTAGTTTGCATCCCAACAACAGCTACAGGCATCCCAACCTCACCCTTGTGCCAGCCGACGGCCTGCTACTCTCATCGGCATCGATCGGCGGGGAGCGCGTCATCGATGGCGAGACGGTCACCGTGGATCGCACCATCTATCGCGCCAATCTGGGCGGCGATCCCTATCCTGGCAACAAGGAGGTGACTTCGGTCGGGGCCTATCACAACTACACTTCGTTC
This sequence comes from Bacteroidales bacterium, assembly GCA_045628525.1. Taxonomy (GTDB): domain Bacteria; phylum Bacteroidota; class Bacteroidia; order Bacteroidales; family UBA3663; genus Liminaster. The sequence goes on along the minus strand of JAZQPJ010000031.1, from coordinate 35,512 downwards.
AGTGGCACTGACGAGGCTGATGCTGAGGTGGTAGATATGGCAACCCAGTTCCCCATCACGAACATCCGTGAGAATGCCGATGGCTCCGTCAGCTTCCGCTTCGGCGACGATGACCGGGAGTCGGTTAGCGCCATCGCGGCCGATGTCCGCGTTCAGCCCATCTTCATGCTTTCGGGCCAACGCATCGCGACCGGTGATGCCAAGTCTTTGCCTGCGGGCCTATACGTGGTGGGCGGGCAGAAAGTGATGATACGGAACTGACAATCCTTTGCGCCCGATAGCCTGCCGCCAGTGCCGCACATGGCATGACGGAGTTGGGGCGACCCGCTGGCGTTGCTGCACTTGCAGTCTTGCCACCGGGCCGCCCCGATCACTTAGCGAACCTCAAATTCGGTGTATAGTAACATGGGGGAACCCTCAGGCGTGCGGCCCTGCACGTTGATCAGGTAATGACCTGGGGTGGCGGGAGCCGGGAAGGTGAGTTGCGGCGTCTGTACCGAAGGCTGCCAGAGCAGGGTGCCTTGTTCGAGCGGTGTGTGACGCTGCCACGCCGGATGATCCTGGGGGAAAGAATAGGACATGAGATGCGAGCCCGAGTCGAGCCTGTAGTTGGAAAGGCGTCCGCCACGCGTGATGAACGAGATGACGCCCTGGCAGCATGAGTTGCCGAAGTTGAAGCGGCCGGTGTAGATCTGCACATACTTGACCAGATGGGCATCGTAATCCAGAATCTCGTCGATGTCATAGATGGGCATGCCGTCGAGCAACACGAGGGCAGGCCATCTGGAGTACTGATGAGTATCGGCCTCGACCGCAAAGAGCATGGTCGTGCCATTCTCCTTGCGCCGCTGCACACCCCTTACGAACTCAAGCAGGATTTCGCGGATAGTGCTCATGTGGGTGTATTCGTCCAGGTCGTAGAAGTAGCGTGGCTCCTGTGACATGAAGCCGGTGGAATGCTCCAGCGAGTCGGTGCTGAGCCAGCGGCTGGCTGCGGCCTGCTGTCGGGCTGCCGATGCACGTGCGACCAGTGCTGACTCCTGGCAATAGACCTGCAGGGGCGGGAGGCTCTTGGGCAATACCTGTGCGTAGGGCGAGCAGAGCTGCATCGGTACGGCCCTGCCGTTTAGGTCGTATGCATTGACCAGGGTGGGCAGCTTGCCGTAAATGCCGTTGGTGTAGTACAGGAACGAGCCGTCTGCCTGCGGCTGGCCGTCGTAGAGCATGGCCATCTTGCCTACCAGCGCAAGCCGCGACTGGCGGATGGATGGCATGGTGTCGGAGGGCGAAACCTGCAGTGACGTGATGGCGCGGACCAGGTGGCCTTCGAGTTCGGGAGTATAGTTTAGAATTGAGAGTTGAGAGTTGAGAGTAGTTTGAGAGTTTGAGTGGTTTGAAAGGTTGTTTGTCTGCTGAGGATTTACATCATTTACATTATTTATTCCTAAATCCTCATTCCTCATTCCTAAGTTGCAAAGCAACGGGCTGGTCTCCACGGTCACGGCAAGGCTGCCGGCGGGCAGCTGCACGGTGATGTCTGCCCCTGGGGCATAAACGTTGGAGGTGAGGAGGTCGTAGGAGAACTTGCCGTGGATGGAGTCTGGCGAATAGGGCAGGAACAGCACATCGTCGCGACGCGAGAGCTGCTCGCCGTTGACCACGCCGATGAGTGAGGTGAAAAAGGTGTCGGTGCCGAAGTTGCGCATGGCGCGGGTGTAGGCGGTGAGCTGATAGCTGCCGCTGTGCATGGTGGCTGGCAGTGCAATCTCGGCCCAGCCCTGGCCGTCGGTGAGGTTCACCATGGCCTGGGCATGGAGTTGGCGGGTGTCGGCCACTTCGACATACGCCACGCGACTGGGCGAGGCTGAGCCATCGGGCATGGTGACATCTACACGCACGCAGAGGCGCTCGCCGGCCAGGTAGCATGCCTTGTCGGTAAGCACATCGACGCGTTCAGCGCTCCATTGCTGAGCGGCGAGGGGGGCGCAGAGAAGCAGACAGTATATATATATAATAATGTGTCGCATGTTGGTGGGGTTTAGAGTAGAGTGTAAAGGGAATGGAGGCGTTGTCAGAGCTTAGTCTTCCTGGTCCTTATCCTTCCAGAACGAAGGTTTGGCAAGCGAGGCGCCCCAGTGGAAGTCGGTGCAATCGACGCCCCATCGGTCGGTCCAGTAGGCAGTGCCCGAGTAGGAGTCAAAATCCTGCACGACGTAGCCGCGTGCAAGCAGTTCGGCCGGACCGAGATTGTTGACGAGCGAGTCGGGCAGCATCTTGGATGCCTCGTAGAAGGTGCACTCAACGTCGCGGCGATTCACATAGATGTCGGCCTGCGCCACCTGGCCGCGTACTCCCACATATCCGATGGCGCGTGCGTCGCCGTCGAGGCATCGGATGTTGCTAGGCAGCTCGGAGGGCATCGGGGTGAAGAGTCCACCCATCTCGGTCGATTGTGTCTGCATCATGTGGCGGTATTCGTATTCCTGCATAGTGATGGCAATCTGCCGTACACGCGTGTAGTAGCGCGTCTGGAAACGTACGTTGTCCTTGTGCCGCTGATAGAGGCACAGCTTCTGGAAGGCGCCATTGCCGTAGTCCTTGTTGTCGGCTATGATGCTAGCATTGTTCAGTCGCTGGCACCATCCGTGGTTGGTGTAGCTGGCCGCTGGGACGGGGATGTAGCTGCCCTCATAGTTCTTCTTGTCATTAGGGTCCGGCTCTTTGGTGAAGCGGTATTCCCAATAGGCGATGAAGGGGGTGTAGATCTCCCAGTATTCGTAATACTCCCAAAGGAGGTAGGTGGGTCCGCCGGGGTCCTCGGTGGTGATGAGGAAATCGACCACGTCATCGGGACGCGGCTTTTCGTAGGAGAGCTCGGCGATGGCCGGCGCATCGAGCGGTGTCATCGGGGTGCTGGCGAAGGTGCCGTAGCCGGGCGCTTCGATGTGGAGCGAGTACTGCACGTCGGGGGCAAGGTTCCCAGTGTGGACGCAGTACTGGCTCCTCTCTGCGTTGTACTCGATGCCCTCGAAACGATCGCCATTGGAGCCTACGATGGCGATCCGGGCATCGGGCACAAAGTTGTGGGTCAGATAGCCGGGCTCGTCGAAGCCTACGGTATGATTGAGCGTGAAGATGCAGTAGCTGTTGGCCTCAATCTGACCATTGACCACCAGGATGTGGGTGGATTCGACGCCCTCGGGCAGTTCGTTGTATTCGTCGATGCATGAGGTGAGGGTGGCTGCACCAAGCATGGCTGTCAGTAGCAGGGACTTCTGCCCCATGGTCTTCATAGCGTCAAAAACAGACGACTCGAAAACCTTATAACCTAAAAACCTCATAACTATTAGAATTTGATGTTATAGTTGATGTATGGGATAGGGGCACCAAAGATCGAGAGCCTGTAGCCCTGGATATTGGAACCATTGCTCAGATAATAGATGGAGTAGGCGTTGCGACGGCCCAACAGGTTATACACACCGATGGTGAACCAGCTGTGAGTGAGGTTGGTCAGGTGATGGCTCGGCTCGATGTTGAACGACCAGTCCAGCCTCAGGTAGTAAGGCATGCGGCAGGCGTTGCGCTCGGAATAGACGGGTATGACGGTGTTGGTCTCCTCGTTGTAGAACTGAGCAACTGGTGCCGTGAAGGGTCGGCCGGAGCTGTAGTTGGCATTGAGCGAGGTGCTGTAGCGGCGGGTGAACTTGTAGTTGCTCACCAGCTTCACCTCGTGGGGGCAGTCGTAGTCACCCGAGAACCACTTGCCACGGTTGATGAGCGACTGTGTGTCGGCATTGCCCTGCTGTCGCAGCTGGGTGCGGGCGTAGGTGTAGCTGAGCCAGCCGTTGAACTTGCCATAGAGCTTGCGGATCTGCAACTCCAGTCCGTAGGCGCGGCCCTGGGTACCTACCACGTCCTTGCTGAGCTGCTCGTTCATCATCAGCTGTGCGCCGCTGCGGTAGGTGAGGTAGTGGTCCATGCCCTTGCAGTAGGTCTCGGCCGAGAACTCGTAGGTCATGTCATCCGACTGCCAGTAGTAGCCCGCTGAGGCCTGCCAGCCCGACTGGGGCTTGATTTTGTCGTTGCTGAGCACCCAGGTGTCGGTAGGCGACATGATCACGGTGTTCGACACCTTGTGGATGTACTGGTGCAGTGTGTTGAAGCCCGCCTTGACCGACTGGTTGTCGTTGAACTGATAGCTGGCCGAGAGGCGCAGGTCGGGGTCGAGCGACGTGAACAGGTTGAGGCGCACGCCGCCGGTGAGCTTCAGGCGGTCGGACATCTTCCAGGTGTCCTCGGCCCAAAGGGCGCTTTCCAGGGCATTGTCGTCGGCCAGCTGGCGCGTTACGATGTATGACTCGCTGCCCAATGGCTCGTACTTGCCCGGCATGATGTGGTAGTAGTTGCCCTGCAGGCCGAAGTTGAGTGAGTGGGCATCGGTGAGCTCGTAGGTGGCAGCCGCCTTGAGGAAGTACTGGTTCAGGTCGAACGACAGGCGGGCGGCCGAATAGTGCTGCTCGGTCTCGTCGTTGGCATAGTCGTAATGGTCAAAGCCGGCGCTGACGTTGGTCGATAGGCGGTCACCGAAGCGGCTCCTCAGCTCGGTCGAGAAGTTCATGTTGGCGTAGCGGTACTTGTCGTATTGGGTAAACGAGAAGCGGTCCTGGCTGTAATAGCCGTTGACGTTGAGCGAGTGGTTGCGGCTGATCATGGCATTGAGTGTGGCACTGGCGTCCCAGAACCCTGCCTGTCCGTCGCGGTAGCCGGAGTCCTTGCTCAGTTTCTTGAGCATCCAGTCGGAATAGGTGGCGCGGCCGCCCAGCAGCAGCGAAATACGGTTCTTGACCAGCGGCACGTCGAGCATGGCCTTGGCCGTAATCAGACCCACGCTGGCCGAGCCGTGGAACTCCTGCTTGTCGGCGGTTCGTCCCTTGATGTTCATCACCGATGACAGGCGACCACCGTATTGGCTGGGGATGCCGCCCTTGTAGAGTTCGGATTCGGCCACCATGTCGGGGTTGAACGCCGAGAAGATGCCGAACATGTGCATGGGGTTGAAGATGGTGTTGCCGTTGTAGAGCATCAGGTTCTGGTCGCTGGCACCGCCGCGCACGTTCAGGCCGCTCGATGCCTCGCCCGAGGCGCTGACGCCCGGCAGCAGCATGGCCACCTTGAGCACATCGGCTTCGCCCATGGCCAGCGGCACGTTGCGCAGCATGCTGGGGCGGAAGGCCTCCACGCCCGTCTGCATCTGTGCCACCTTCTGGCGGAAGCCTACGATCTCAACCTCGCTGAGCGAGCGGGTCTCGCGCAGCGTTTCGAGCTCGTCCACGCCCGGGGTGTTGATGGCCATGTCGTCGTCGGCATATTCCAGTTCCACGCGGCTCTCGGGGGTATAAACGTAGTAGGCGGCAATGCGATCCACGGGGGCGATGTCGGCGAACACCTCGCCTGGCACGGCGGCGCTTAGTGAGGAATCATTTATCTTCGGCTGGCGATTTATAGCATTTACATTATTTATTTCTGAATCCTCATTCTTCTTTCCTAATTGACCGCTCATTCCTAATTGTTCAAGGAACCTTGCGCACTGCACCAGGCTCTGTTCGCGCCTTGAGCCCTTGAAACGGAGCTTGTTCTTGCGGGCAAAGTCCTGCAGCTCCTGCTTGTACTGGGGAATAGCTTTGCAGAGCGACTTGAGGTTGCTGACCGCATGGCATGAGCCGTCGGCCAGCCGCAGGTAATAGCTGTCGGATGTCTGCAGGCTGTGGTAGGCATGCATGTCGATGATCTCGTCGCCAAGGCGCTCCTTGATGCGCTGGTGCAGCAACTGTGCGTAGTTTCCGTCGGAGGCTATGCGCACGTATCTGCCGTTCATGGGCTCATAGCGGTATCCATTGATCGCGAAGTATGCCACCTTGTCGGGGTCGACCATAACGTTGATGCGGCTGTCGGGTGGGACGACGGCCAGCCAATTCTCATAGATGTTGTATCTGAGTTGTACCGAGGGATACAAGATGCCATTGTAACATATCGATCCGGTATGGAATTCCGCATCGCTCCAGTAGGGATGAGTAACCCAGGCAGACTGTAGAAACTGTGGCTCGATGCTGCCCTGATAGAGCGAAGCATGATCGCCGGCTGCGCTGAGGTAGGCTGAGAGCATCACGGCCACGAGTGTATCACTAACCATAATTATACCTTTTTTTCTTCAAACGAGGTGCAAAGGTACGAAATTTCGGCCAAACCGCCAAATAATGCTGGCGATATTTGGCGGTTTCGGAAAAAAGAAGTATATTTGCCCCAAAATTGAACCCAATAAAAACGTTTTAAAGATGAAAAACAAGACTCTCATTGCGAGTATGATGATGGCTGCTGCTGGTGCAGTGGCGTTGACCGGTTGCAACAAGACTGCTGAACCACAGGAGCCGGCACTGAAGGACGTGTTCACTAACTACACCATCGGTGTGGCTATCAACGTGAATCAGTCGGGCGGTATCGATACTTTCGGCGACTCGATCGTGGCACGCCACTTCAACAGCATCGTGCCTGAGAACTGTATGAAGAGCGAGGAGATCCACCCATCCGAGAACGAATACTTCTGGGATGAGGCTGACAAGTACGTGCAGTTCGGTATGGACCACGGCATGCAGATCATTGGCCACTGCCTGATCTGGCACAGCCAGTGCCCGGCGTGGATGTGCCACGACGAGCAGGGTAACCTGGTATCGCCTGAGGTGCTCAAGAAGCACATGAAGGACCACATCACCACCGTGGTGCAGCGCTATAAGGGCAAGATCACAGGCTGGGATGTTGTCAACGAGGCCATCGTCGAGGACGGCTCATACCGCAACAGCGACTTCTACAAGATTCTGGGCGAGGAGTTCATCCCATGGGCCTTCGAGTGCGCACATGAGGCTGACCCAGACCTCGAACTCTACTACAACGACTATGGCATGGCTGTGCCTGGCCGCCGCGAGGGTGTGGTTCGCCTCATTAAGCAGCTCAAGGAGCGCGGACTCCGCATCGATGCCGTCGGCCTGCAGAGCCACATGGGCATGGATCACCCAGATTGGGATGAGTTCGAGTTGAGCATGAAGTCATACATCGAGTGCGGCGTTGACATTCAGTTCACCGAGGTGGATATGAGTGCCCTGCCATCGGTCAACTATGGTGCCAACGTGAGCGATACCGAGGAATATCAGGAGTCGCTCAATCCCTACAAGAATGGCTTGCCTGACAGCATCGCCGTCGTTTGGAACGAGCGCATGGAGACCTTCATGAACCTCGTCGATAAGTATGCCGACCACGTGAAGCGCGTCACCGCCTGGGGCGTGACCGATACCGACTCGTGGAAGAACGACTGGCCCATCCCAGGCCGTACTGACTACTGTCTCTGGTTCGATCGTCAGGGTCAGCTGAAGCCATTCCTCCAGAAGCGTCTGGATGCTGCTAAGAAGTAAAAAGAATAATTCAAGTTTCGTAAGCCCTTTCTTGGGCTTGCGGATCTTATACCGAACGATATGTTAAAGAACCTCCTCCTCACAGCCTTTGCCCTGGCCTCTGTGGCAACAGCATCGGCACGTAATGGATATGAATTGTGGCTGCAGGGCAAGACCCCTGCGGCCACTGCCTCTACTATCGAGATCGCCAAGGCCGAGCTGTCGCAACAGTGGACGGGCGAGCAGCCATCGCTCCTAAAAGTTAAAAAGCTAAAGAGTGAGGTCGGTAAGGAACTGGACATCGAGGGCAGCTTCGCCATCCAGATTTTCGATGGCAAGGCGCAGATCGAAGCCACTTCGGATCTGGGCTTGCTCTATGGCGCTTATCATCTGCTCCGCATGCAGGCAACCGGCCAGAACGTCACTGATACCACTCTGACCGAGGTGCCTGCCTACAATATCCGCATCCTCAACCATTGGGACAACCTCAATGGCACCATCGAGCGCGGCTATGCTGGCCGTTCGATCTTTTGGCGCAATTCGGCCGACAAGATGCGTCGCAATGCCGATGGTGAGGCCAATGAGGAGGATTTGCTTCAACCTAAGGATGCCCCAGAGATTCCTTCCATCGACCGCCTGCGTGACTATGCCCGTGCAAATGCCTCCATCGGCATCAACGCCTATGTGCCTGATAATGTGAACGCTTCGCCCAAGGTGCTCTCGACCGAATACCTGCAGGAGGTGAAGAAGATGGCCGACGTGATGCGTCCTTATGGCATCAAGACCTATCTGGCCATCAACTTTGCTTCGCCCATGGTGCTTGGTGGCCTTGTGACGGCCGATCCGTTGGACAAGAATGTTCAGAAGTGGTGGACCGCCAAGGTGAAGGAGATCTACTCTTTGATCCCAGATTTCGGCGGCTTCCTGGTGAAGGCCAACAGCGAGGGCCAGCCGGGTCCGAACGACTACGGCCGCAGTCACGCCGATGGTGCCAACATGCTGGCCAAGGCACTGAAGCCCTACAAGGGCATCGTGATGTGGCGTGCCTTCGTGTATAGCCCTAGCGATCCCGACCGTGCCAAGCAGGCCTATCTGGAGTTCCAGCCGCTGGATGGACAGTTCCTCGACAACGTGATCATCCAGATCAAGAACGGCCCGATCGACTTCCAGCCCCGCGAGCCATTCAGCGCCCTCTTCGGTGCCATGCCCAAGACGCGCGAGATGGCTGAACTCCAGATCACCCAGGAGTATCTGGGCCACAGCAACCATGTAGCCTATCTGGGCACCATGTGGCAGGAGTTCATCGAGGATGTGCGCAATAATACGAATTGCCCGCTCAATAACAATCAGGTCCGTGCCCTCAGTGGCAAAAAGCCAAGCCAGCTCACCGCCATCAGCGGTGTAAGCAACGTGGGCAACAGCGACTCGTGGTGCGGCAACGTCATGGCGCAGAGCAACTGGTACGCCTTCGGCCGTCTGGCCTGGAACGACGAACTCACCGCCGAGCAGATCGCCCAGGAGTGGACGCTCCAGACCTTCGCCTCTGATGCTTCCCCTTCAGCCGTCCCATTCGTCGGAACTCGGTTCCAACGCTCCGCCTCCGATCTTGCTTCCGTCATCTCCCTCCTCATGCGCAGCCGTGAGGCCGTGGTCGATTACATGATGCCACTTGGCCTGCACCACCAGTTCGCCTGGGGCCACCACTATGGACCAGAGCCTTATTGCGCCATCCCTGGTGCCCGTCCCGACTGGATGCCAAGCTACTACCACAAGGCCGATGAACAAGGCCTGGGCTTCAACCGTAGCAGCACGGGCTCGAATGCCACGGGCCAGTATCCTGAGGCATACGCTCAGGTGCTCGACAATCCGGAGACCTGCCCATACGAGCTACTGCTTTGGTTCCATCATGTCGGTTGGAATCAGGAGATCTGCCATACCTACGGCCAGCAGCATGCGCACGAGAGCCTCTGGAATGCCCTCTGCCACCACTATCAGCACGGACTCGACGAGGTGCGTCAGATGCAGCGCGAGTGGTTCAGGTGCGAAGGTAAGATCGATCAGGAGATCTATCGCGACATCGTGCGTCGCCTCCGCATCCAGGCACGCGATGCCCAATGGTGGAAGGACGGCTGTCTGCTCTACTTCCAGACCTTCAGCCACATGCCTTTCCCCGACGACGTAGAGCCTTCGGTGCATGACCTCAACGAGATGCGAGCCATCAAGCTCGGCATCACCAACTTCGAGTGTCCGACGGAAGAGTTGCTGAATTCTAAACGCTAACAACAACTGTTGCTTCGCCTTCTCAGGGGCGAAGCAACTTCATCTTTTATTATCTATGTGCAGAAAACTTCTCCTTGCTTTAGCACCTTTCTGCTTTGCACTTCTTCATGCCCAGACGTCGCCTTTGCTGACCGGCACCGTGCTGGGTTCGTCTCCTTCGTACGACTATAACACCAATCGCTCGAGTACTACGGTCAATACGCCGGCATGTGCATTTGATGGCGATTTGAGCACCTTCTATGCCTCTTACGACCGCTCAAACACATGGGTCGGCCTCGATCTGGGCACACCACATGTCATCACCGGTGTGGGATGGTCGCCGCGCAACGATAGCCAGGGCCAGCGTCGTGTGCGTCTAGCGGTGTTCGAGGGCGCTAACCGCGAGGATTTCCTCGATGCCGTGCCCCTCTACATGCCTGCTGAAGACGGCACCATTGGCGTGATGAGTTATGCCGATGTCAATGTGTCGCGCTCCTTCCGCTACGTCCGTTACGTAGGTCCGAATGTCGCCCGCTGCAACGTGGCCGAGGTCGCCTTCTACGGCGATCCCGTGTCCGAGGCTTCCCCCGAGTCTGACGCGGCCGAGCAGCTCTACAAGCCCACCAACCTGCCCCTTGTCGTAATCCATGTCGAAGGTGGCAAGGATCCGGTCGATAAGATCAACGATCTGCGCATGAAGACCACCATCATCTCGGCCGACGGCACAGAGATTGTCTCTGATTCCGGATCCGTGCGTCTGCGTGGCAATGCCTCGATGGGTTTCCCCAAGAAGCCTTATCGCATCAAGTTCGACAAGAAGCGCAACGTGCTGGGCTCGCCGGCCAAGGCCAAGAAGTGGACCCTGATCAACAACTACGGCGACAAGACTCTGATGCGCAACTATCTGGCCTTCGACCTGAGCCGTCGTGTCGAGATGCCGTTCACTCCGTTCTGCGTGCCTGTCGATGTGATGGTCAATGGCGAATACAAGGGCTGCTATCAGCTTTGTGACCAGGTGGAGGTAGGCAAGGGTCGCGTGGAGATCGACGAGATGGAGGCCACCGACATCGAGGGTGAGGAACTCACGGGCGGCTACTTCATCGAGATTGATGCGTATGCCTACGATGAGGCTGTGTACTTCTACTCCAACCGCAGCAATCCGGTTACCGTGAAGTCGCCCGATGAGGACGTGATCCAGACTCCACAGTTCAACTACATCAAGAGCTACTTCAACACCATGGAGGCTGCGCTCTTCAAGTCAAACTTCACTAATCCCGATGAAGGTTATCGCCGGTATCTTGACCTCGAGAGTTTCCTCAAACACTTCATTGTGGGCGAGTTCGCGGGCAATACCGACACCTACTGGAGCACTTACATGTATAAGCCACGCAACGACGAACAGTTCCACGTGGGTCCCGTGTGGGACTTCGACCTGGCTTACGACAACGACAACCGTACCTACCCCATCAACAACCTGACCGACTACATCTATGCTACCAAGGGCTCGTATGCCGGCCAGATGCGCAGCTTCGTGAACCGTATCATTAAGAGCGACACCAATGCCAAGGCACAGCTCCAGTCCATGTGGGCTGAGCTCCGCAACAGTGGCAAGTTCTGCGAGGATTCGCTCGTAGCCGTGGTCGATGAGATGGAGCAATGGCTCAATGACTCGCAGGCTCTCAACTTCAAGCGCTGGAACATCATGAACACCAAGGTGCACCAGAACCCGAGGGTGTGGGGCTCATACGCCAAGGAGGTCGAGAACGTGCGCAGCTACATCAAGAAGCGTATCGCGTGGTTCGACAACAAACTGAAATACGATCCGGCTGGCATTCAAGACGTCATCGGTGATGATTCGCTGTTTGACGCTCCATTGCAGGTATTCAGCCTTGACGGCAAGCTTCTCGGCACTTTCGCCACGACGGTCGATGCCCGCGAATCTCTCGTCTCTGGTCTTTACATTGTCACACAAGGTACTTCCCGACAGAAGGTGGCTTGGTAAAGGTAGTAAAAGGTAGTAAAAAAAGGAGTGAAAGGGGAGTAAATGGGACGAATGTACCAGATGTCGGAACGCAGATGAAAGTGTTCTCTGTTTGCAACCGATGGTATCGTCCCTTTTACTCCCCTTTTCTTACCCTTAAAATCATCGTCATGCCGATGATGGTGAGCAGCACGGTGGCGAGGATGTAGCCCACGATGGCATACCAGCGCAGCCAGGGCTCCTGTTCTGCCACGATGTCGATGGTCAGGCTCGAGGTCTGGTTGACAGCGCCTACGGCACGCACTTCCAGCTTGTGCTGGCCGGCGGGCAGCTGGGCGAAGCGCACATGTCGTGAATTGTCGATGGTCTGCCATTCATTTATCAGTCCCTTGATGCGGTAGTAGAATACGTACTCGCGCTGGTAATAGATGTCGTTGGTCGTGAACTGCACATCCAGATTACGGGCATCGTATGGCAGCTGCACCACGCCTTCATTGGCACCCTGTCCCAATGCTAGGATGTCGAAGCTCCTGGTCTCATCCAGCAGATCCGCCTCCTGTACGATCACCGCACCCTGATCGCCGCCGAACACCAGTCGGCCATCCTTGCTGAGGGTCGATGATGCCTGCAGGAAGAGGGAGCTCTGCAATCCGTCGCTCGGACGCAGGCTGTTGAGGAAGCGGTGATGGTTGCAGTCGAAGGCAAAGATGCCGTTGCTCTCGGTCGAGATGCAGAGCACCGAGTCGTTGAAGAACTCAAGGCTGCGCAGCTCAAGCGATGGCAGGCCATGGTCCATGTCGAAGCGTCGGGGGTGCTGACGGTCGTTCAGGTCGATACACATAATGCCTGCGCCCTGCGTCGCGCCCCATATCTCGTGACCGTTGCGCGTCACTACGCCGCTGATGTAGTTCGTGGCGGTCCAGTTGTCCTGGTCGGTCAGCAGTCGCTCGATGTGGTCGTCCTTGGTGTCAATCAGTGCCAGGCCGTTGGTCGTGGCCACCACCAGGAGGTCGGATGTCAGCCATTCCATGTCGTTCACCAGCGTCACGCCCTCGTAGTTCGTCCTCTGGTACGTGCCGTTCTGCGCCTTGTGCAGACGAGCGAGCGGGAAGTTGAGGCCGCCCACCCAGATGTCGCCATTATGGTCCTCCTTGATGGCGTAGATGCAGTCGTTCATCGTCTGGTCGGCTACCGAAGGGATGTGCTCGCGCCAGCCCGTCCTGGGATTGAAGTGGTAGAGGCCCGAGTTGAAGCCGCCGCACCATACTGTGCCGTCGTGGGCAGGCTGCACGGTCAGGAAGTGCGCCTCATGGTCCAGGTAGAAGCGAGGGTTGCTGCCGTTGGCATCGAAGCAGCCGATTGACTGCTCGAAGGCCACCCAGATGTTGCCCTGTGCATCGGTGTTGACACCTTGGGCAAAGAGGTCGGCCATGGCTTGCGCATTCTCGTTGCGCAACTGCACCAGCGTGGTCGGTGGCTGCATGTGTGCTACGCCGCCGATGAACATGGCCGTCCAGATGTGGCTGCCGTCGGCCATGATGGAGCGGATGGACGATGACTTGATCCGGTGAGGTGCCTCGGGTGTGTCCGATGCTAGCAGCCTGAGCGAGGCCACGTAGCCGTCTGCATCCGTCGTTGCTTGCCAGATGCCGGCTCCATCGATGCCCACCAGCATGGAGTTCTCGTATGCGCATATCTGCTGTATCATGAAGCCCTCGGTGCCCTTCACGAACTGCTGCTGTTCAGGATGTTCTGGGTCGAGCAGGTAGAGGCCCGAGCCCAGGCCGCCCACCCACAGGCGGTTCGTCGCTGCGTCGTAGTACAGGTGGTTGACCGCGGTCGCCACCCAGTCGGTACGCTTGCCGCGCTGTTCGTGCATGTCGATGATGCCCACGCCGTGCTGTGAGCCGAAGAGCAGCTTGCCCTCCTTGTAGGGCGTCAGGGTGCGGATGTTGTCGTCGGGGCAGAAGCGCTTCAGCACCTTGCCGGCCTCCAGGTCGTAGCACACCATGCCGTCTGTCGATCCCACAAACAGCGTGTCGCCCTGCCGGTACATGGCCTGAGCCGAGCCCCAGATGCTGTTCTTCGGCATGTTGAACACCTCGACGAAGGCATTCTGCTTCAGGTCGTAACGGTAGAAGACCGAGCGCTCGGTGTAGGCCCATATCTCGTCATCGGCATCCACGTAGAGGGTGATGATCATGCCGTCGCGTATGCCGCGCATCTTGGCTTCGCCCACGCGGAAGTGGTCGAACTTCTCGCCATCATATCGGTCGATGCCGTTGCGTGTCGATATCCACACAAAGCCCATCCTGTCCTTGACGACGCTGTACGTAGTCTGGCTCGACAGACCCTCGGGCGTGTCAAGCATGAAGGCGTTCTGCTGAACGTCTTCGTGCGATACGGCATCTGAGCCTGGCCTGATCGTGTTGCTGATCAGGAGGGCCGTAAGCACACACAGCATTATCAAGGGATATAATAATCCACGTTTTGTGGAGGTCTTCATAGTGGGTAATGTGTCGCAGTGTAAATCTTTCACTAATCGGGCGCAAAGTTACACATTATTTATTTTAAAAACAAATAAAACCGCCAGAAAGTGGCGGTTTTATGTTGTAAAGCATTTTTTCCTTACTTTGCGTCATGCTCACGAATCTCCACGCGACGGATCTTGCCGCTGATGGTCTTGGGCAGTTCGTCCACAAATTCGATGATGCGTGGATACTTGTATGGGGCGGTTTCGCGCTTCACATGATCCTGCAGTTCCTTGATCAGCTCAGGGCCAGCCTTCTGCTTGTATTCGGCCGACAGCACCACGGTAGCCTTGACCACCATGCCGCGGATGTCGTCAGGCACGCCGGTGATGGCGCACTCCACCACGGACTCATGGCTCATCAGGGCCGACTCCACCTCGAATGGACCGATGCGGTAGCCCGATGACTTGATCACGTCGTCGGCACGCGACACGAACCAGTAGTAGCCCTCCTCGTCATAGTATACCACGTCGCCCGTGTAGTAGATGCCGTTGCTGTGTGCCTTGGCGGTGAGGGCGGGGTTGTGGTAGTATTCCTTGAACAGGCCGTAGGGCTTCTCCATCGGGTGTCCCTCCGCATCGAGCTGTGCACTGGTGCGGATTACCAGCTGGCCATGCTCGCCTGGCTTGCAGTGCTCGCCATCGGCATTGAGCACATCCACATTGAACTGTGGGTTGGGCATGCCCATCGAGCCGGGATTGGGCTTAACGTAGGGGTAGGTGCCCAATACGAGGGTGGTCTCGGTCTGGCCGTACGACTCGTAGATCATGATGCCGGTCTTCTCCTTCCACTCCAGGAAGACGTTGGGGTTCAGCGCCTCGCCTGCGGTGGTGCAGTACTCCAGATGCGAGAGGTCGTACTTCGACAGGTCCTCGCGAATCATGAAACGATACACCGTTGGAGGTGCGCAGAACGAAGTGATCTTGAAGTCCGACATCACCTGCAGCATCTTGTCGGGCTCGAAGCGCCCCTCGAAGTCGTAGATGAACACGGTGGCACCGGCAATCATCTGTCCATAGAACTTGCCCCACACGGCCTTGCCCCAGCCGGTGTCCGACACGGTGAGGTGCAGCGACCCCTCGTGCACGGTGTGCCAATATCTGGCGGTCAGTATGTGTGCCAATGGGTAGGCATGGTCGTGCATCACCATCTTGGGCTCGCCGCTGGTGCCCGATGTGAAGTACATCAGGAAGTTGTCACCCACCTCGTTCTGTCCCTTCTGGCTCACGAACTCTGGCGCAATCATGGCACCCTGCCAGTAGTTGTCCCAGCCCTGTGGCACGCGTGGACCGATGGAAATGCAATGTTGCAGCGTAGGGCAGAAGGCACGGGCCTTCATCACATTGCGCAGTATATGGGGATCGCCCACCGATACGATGGCCTTGATGTCGGCCTCGTGGCAGCGATAGATGATGTCTTTGTCGGTCAGCAGGTGTGTGGCAGGGATGGCCACGGCACCGATCTTGTGGAGAGCCACCATGGTGATCCACCACTCCATGCGGCGCTTCAGTATCAGCATCACGCAGTCGCCGCGCTTGATGCCCAGCTGCAGGAAGTAGCTGGCCACCATGTCCGACAGCTGCTTGTACTCGCGGTAATTCAGGTGCTTCACGTCGCCGCGGTCGTTGGTCCAGAGGATGGCCTCCTTCTCGGGCTCCTCTTCGGCATACGCATCGACGATGTCGTAAGCAAAGTTAAAATGAGAGGGAACCACCAGCTTGTAGTTCTGCAGGAAGTCCTCATAGCTCGAGAACTCGGTTTGTTTCAGGAATCGCTCTATCATTGTTTCTTGTTTTTTGACGATGCAAAGATAGAAGTTTTAAACGATTTTTGCAATTCCTTGCCATTGGTTATGCTGATATTTATTTTTTATTTAGTTCCAAATGGGCAAAACCATCCCGAATATCTCAAATTTTAACAAAAAATAAGATTTGAGGCTCCAGATAATGCGGTTTCATCTTGCTCGCAGCCTTGCGCAGGCTTCCCAATGGTTGGGAATTTTTGGCGCGGATCTGCGGCAAGGCTCCCCAAGACTTCGGAAAGCCCACCCGGGGCTGCGGCAAGGTTTCCCAACCCTTGGGAAAGCCCGCCGCGGGCTTGCGGCAAGGTTTCCCAACCCTTAGGAAAGCCCGCCGCGGACCTGCGGCAACGTTCCCAACCCTTAGGACGGCTCGCCGCGGATGCGGGGCAAGGATTCCATACTTATAGGCTGTATTTTCGGCACTTGTGCGCAGTGTTTGCCAATGATTTCTATGCTGCACGGCATAAAAACTGGCCAAATGCAAGAAAATGGGGCGATGCAAGGCAGAAAAGTGGCCCGCGGTTTGGTGATTTGGCAGTTTTTCACTATCTTTGCGCCCGATAAAATCTCATTTCTTATTGACACAATGCTAATTGGCAAAGCGAAACGCATGAAGCACAGATACATCTTATTACTGATATGCTTGGTCATTCTCAGCGTCTGTCCGACCCTGCAGGCGGCTCCGTACGATCAGGAGACCGAACACTGGCTTCAACAGCTTGACGAGGAGCTGCTGAAGACCGATGACTACGTGCGTCAGAAGCAGGAGCGCGTGAATCTGCTCAACGCCCAGCGCCAGCAGATGAAGGGCGACGAGGAGCGATACTACCAGAACCGACAGGTGTATGACGAATGCCTCACTTTTGATTCGGACCTTGCCATGCAGGTGGTGGACGACAACATCGCCATCGCCCGGCGTGCCGGCGACCGTGACCGCCTGGTGGAGTGGCAGATCAAGCGCTCGTTCGTGCTGTCGAGCACAGGCCTGCTGATGGAGTCGCTCCAGTCACTGCAGGGCATGAACAGCCAGCAGCTGTCGCGCGAGCTGCGCCTGCAATACTACAACCAGATGCAATACCTCTACTCGCACTTGTGGCAATACACCTGGAAGGGCGACCTGAAAGACAACTATCAGAAATGCAACCGCCTGTACAACGACTCGATCAGCCAGATCCTGCTCCCCACTGATGCCGACTACCTGTGGCATCAGGCCTGGCACAACATGGACCAGGAACATGCCGAGCAGAGCATCGAGGCGCTGAGGGCCCATGTGGATACCATGCCGCGCGACAACCGCCCCGAGGCGATGCTCAACTACGTGTTGGCCCGCCTGTATGAGTCGATGGGCGAGGAGGAACTGTGTGTGCAGTACCTGGCCAAGTCGGCCATCGCCGACATCCGATCGGCCAACCAGGACATCGCCTCGCTTGAGGAGCTCGCCATCAAGATGTACGATGCTGCCGAGGTGGAGCAGAGCACCGAGAGCTTCTTTGCGCTGGAGAACGATGACGCAATCTTGCGCGCGTACAATTATATCAATGTGTGTCTGCAGACCACGCAGCGTTACAACAACCGCGTCCGGACGGTCAGCATCTCGCGCGTGCTCGACCAGATATTGCAGGCTTACCTGCTGCGCGATGCCCACCAGCGAACCCGTCTGCAGGCAGCCCTCTGGACGGTGTGCATCCTGCTGCTGCTGGTGGTGCTGAGCGTGCTGGCCGTGTGGCGCCAGAACACGCGCTTGCATCGCAACCGCCGCGAACTGGCACATGCCAACGACGAGCTGAAGCAGAACCAGCAGGCGCTGGCCGAAGCCAACGCCCAGCTGGTGGCTGCCAATGCCCAGCTGCAGGAGGCCATGAGCCAGCAGGCCGAGGTGAACCAGCGGCTGCGTGAGGCCGACCTGGTGAAGGAGGAGTACATCGGCTACCTGTTCTCCATCTGCTCGAACTACATATCGAAGCTCGACGACTTCCGCAAGAACATCAACCGCAAGGCCAAGGTGAAGCTGTGGGACGAGGTGCTGCAGATGACCGACAAGAGCACGATGGTGCAGGACGAGTTGAAGGAGTTCTACCACAACTTCGACGCCATCTTCCTGCATCTGTACCCCAACTTCGTGACCCAGTTCAACGAGCTGCTGCAGCCTGAGGAGCGCATCGAACCACGCAAGGGCGAGCTGCTCAACACCGACCTGCGCATCTATGCACTGGTGCGACTGGGCATCAACGACTCGGTGAAGATTGCCGAGTTCCTGCACTGCTCGCCACAGACCGTATATAACAACCGACTGAAGATCCGAAGCAAGACAATCCTGCCTAAGGAGGACTTCCTGCGCACGGTTCAGCATCTGGGACACCCCGAAAACCTTACTGATGCCGAAACGTAAACCATTGAAAAACAAACAGTGAATATTACGCAAACCTTACCGATTGCTATACCATGGGTTGCACGTGCGAGAAAAATGTTGTAACTTTGCAGCGCTAAACTGAAATGGGGCAATCCCATACACATTATTAATATTTATGATGGAAAAGCTTTTCGAGTTATCTGTACTGCTGCTGTCGGCTGCTGCCCTGATGGGCTGTGGCGGCGACAAGAACGATGCGCTGGCGTCTGGCGCAGACCAGTCAGGTGTGCCCGAACAGCCATCGACCGTTGCCGGCGACGTTCGCGTGCTGACCACCACTGCCTCACGCAGCATCGATTTGGAGGAGACCACCATCGGCTTTGATACCAGCGTGGGAATAACCACCGCCACCACCATCTCGCTGAACCCCTCGGAGACCTTCCAGACCATGGACGGTTTTGGTGTGGCCATCACTGGCTCGACCTGCTACAACCTGATGCAGATGACCGAGGAGAACCGCCACCTGTTCCTGACCGAGACCTTCTCGGACAAGGCCGGCTATGGCTTCAGCTACTGCCGTGTGTCCATCGGCTGCAGCGATTTCTCGCTCAGCGAATATACCTGCTGCGATCAGAAGGGCATCGAAAACTTCGCCCTCACCACCGAGGAGACCGAATACGTGATCCCCATCCTGAAGGAGATCCTTGCCATCAATCCCGAACTGAAGATCATGGGCACCCCATGGACGCCACCCCGCTGGATGAAGACCAACGGCCAGTGGACGAGCGGCGAACTGAAGAAGGACTGCTATCAGGACTACGCCACCTACTTCGTGAAGTGGATCAAGGAGATGGAGAGCTACGGTATCAAGATCTATTCGGTGACCCCACAGAACGAGCCATTGAACCGCGGTAATTCCGCCTCGTGCTACATGCCCTGGGAGCAGGAGCGCGACTTCGTGAAGACCGCCCTCGGTCCTGCCTTCGAGCAGGCTGGCATCAAGGCCAAGATCTATGCCTTCGACCACAACTACAACTACGACAACATTTCAGACCAGAACCGTTACCCCGTCAAGATCTACAAGGACGACGAGGCGTCGCAATACCTGGCAGGCGCTGCCTACCACAACTATGGCGGCGACAAGAACGAGCTCACCCTGGTACACAATGCCGCTCCGGGCAAGGACCTGGTGTTCAGCGAGACCTCGATCGGCACCTGGAACGACGGCCAGAACCTCTCGAAACGTCTGCTGGACGACATGCAGGAGGTGGCCCTCGGCACGGTGAACCGCTGGTGCAAGGGCGTCATCGTGTGGAACCTGATGCTCGATGCCAAGCGCGGCCCGAACCGCCCTGGCGGCTGCACCACCTGCTACGGTGCAGTGGACATCAATACCGACTATGCCACGATCACACGCAATTCTCATTATTATATTATCGCGCACATGTCGAGCGTTGTGAAGCCCGATGCTGTGCGAATCGGTACCAACGGTTATTCGGAGGCCGGCGTGACCTACTCGGCCTTCCGAAATACCGATGGCACCTACGCTCTGGTGATGAGCAACAGCACCACGCAGACCATCAACATGACCATACGCGACGGCCAGCATCAGTTCACGCATGCCGTGCCTGCCCGCAGCGCGGTGTCGTTTGCGTGGAAGTAAGGAATCATCAAAATCCTCAGAATCATCAAATAAACAAACAACAATACTAATAATTAACAATTTAAACAAACAACATGAGAAACCTAATCCAGACATGGGCAATGAAGGTGACAATCGCCTTGGCCCTGCTGCTCTTCTCGCCTGTGGGGGCTTGGGCCCAGCAGATAACCGTGAAGGGTATCGTGAAGGATGAGATGGGCGAGCCGATCCTCGGCGCCAACGCCCGAGTTAAGGGTACTTCGAATGGTGCAACCACCGACCTGGATGGCAACTTCGTCATCACCGGCGTCGAGCAGGGTGCTCCTATCGAGTTCAGTTTCGTAGGTTACGAAAGCCAGGATCTGGCCGCCAAGCCAGTGATGACCGTCGTACTCCGCGAGGACAACAAGCTGCTCGAAGACGTAGTTGTAGTAGGCTACGGCGTGCAGAAGAAGAGCGTGGTAACCGCAGCCATTGCAAAGGTCAGCTCTGAGGACCTGAATGGTACTGCCCCTGTGCGTATGGATAATGCTTTGAAGGGTCTTGCTGCCGGTGTGAACGTAACCTCTTCATCTGGTCAGCCAGGTTCTGGTTCGAAGATCCGCGTGCGTGGTACTGGTACCGTGAACAATTCTGACCCTCTCTACATCGTGGACGGTATGGCTATCGAGGGTGGTTTCGACTTCTTGAACCCATCGGACATCGAGTCAATCGAGGTGCTGAAGGATGCTGCCTCTGGTGCTATCTATGGTGCCCGTGCTGCTAACGGTGTAATCCTCGTGACCACCAAGAAGGGCAAGAAGGGTAAGGCTACCGTAAACTATAACTTCTCACAGGGCTGGCAGACTGCATGGAAGCACCGCGACGTGCTCAATGCTTCAGAGTATATGGTAATGCGTAACGAGGGTATGATCAACGCTGGTCAGGCTCCTCTCTATGCTGATCCATACAACGTAACCGTTGATACCGACTGGCAGGATCTTATCTTCAACGACAATGCTCCTGTAACCAATCACGAGCTCTCAGTAAGTGGCGCCAGCGATGCTGTCAGCTACTTCCTCTCACTTGGTTACTATGATCAGGAGGGTATCGTAGGTGGTAACTACGGTCAGTCTAACTATAATCGTCTTACTCTCCGCAACAACCTGAATGCTGTACTCTACGATGTAAGCAAGGATCGCAACTGGTTGAACAAGATGGAGGTTTCTTCAAACCTTTCATACGCTCGCATCAAGAGCACCGGTATTGACGTGAACTCACAGTGGGGTGGTCAGTTGAGCTCGGCTCTCTCTTTGCCACCACTCATCGCTCCATACGTTACAGGTGCTGATGCTCAGGCTCAGATCGACTCGTATTCTGCTAACTATCCTGATGAGTATGTGCCAATGTACGACAAGAACAATGGCCAGCTGCTCAATATCCCAGGCGCAGGTTTCAACGAGATGGCAAACCCTCTCGCTCAGTTCCAGCTGCCTGCTGGCCAGAACTGGAGCCACAAGTTCGTAGCCAACTGGAGTGCAACCCTCCAGATTTGGGACGGCATCAAGTTCCGCACCAGCTATGGCGTAGATATGAGCTTCTGGGGTAACAACTCATACCAGATTCCTCACTGGATTTCTCCAACCCGTCACGCCAGCTACTCTAAGGCTTCTGCCAGCAGCGACCGTGGTACCGTATGGCAGCTCGAGAACGTCCTGACCTACGACAAGACCTTCGGCAAGCACACCGTTGACGTAGTGCTCGGTCAGTCTGCCTTCCAGAACACTGGCTGGAGCCTCGGTGCTTCGCGTAACAACATCAAGGACTTCAACAAGCCTTGGATCAATGCTGCTACCGGTATTGCCGCTGATGGCGACCGCGATGGCTGGGGTGGCCCTGGCGTGGCTCACACCATGTCTTCACTCTTCGCTCGTTTGAGCTACAACTATGACGAGCGTTACATGCTCCAGGCTACCGTACGTCGTGACGGTTCAAGCCGCTTCGGTCCTAACAACAAGTATGGTGTGTTCCCATCAGTATCTCTGGGCTGGAACGTAATGAACGAGGCCTTCATGGATGATACCCGCGACTGGCTCGATAACTTCAAGGTTCGTTTCAGCTGGGGTAAGAATGGTAACGATAACATCGGTGACTTCCGTTACACCGTGTTGACCCAGGGTGGCAACAACTACGGCTTCGGTATGGCTGGCGACGAGAAGGAGATTGTTTCTTCAAAGGCAAGTGGCTTGGCTAATCCTAACCTCAAGTGGGAGGAGTCTGAGCAGACCGACCTCGGTGTTGATCTCGGCTTCTTCAACAACTCTCTTACCTTGACCGTTGACTACTTCAGCAAGCGCACCAATGGTATGTTGAAGGATATGAACATCCCATCGTACGTAGGTGAGTCTAAGCCTATCGGCAACGTAGGTGACATGAAGAACAGTGGTGTCGAGATCGAGCTTGGCTACAAGTGGCATGTTTCGGATGCTACCTTCGGCATTAAGGGCAACATCTCTTACCTCAAGAATGAACTCGTGAAGCTCGGCAATGCTGCTGGCTTCGAGATGTATGACAACGTACAGAACCTTGGTAACGTATCACGTGCTGAGGCTGGTCAGCCATTCCCATTCTTCTATGGTTTGAAGACTGATGGCATCTTCCAGAATCAGGCTGAGGTTGATGCTTACGTTGGTGCTAATGGTCAGAAGATTCAGCCAGATGCACGTCCTGGTTTTGTTCGCTTCGTCGATGCCAATGGCGACGGCACCATCAACGATGATGACCGCGTGAAGCTCGGCAAGGGTACTCCAGACTGGACCTTCGGCGTTAACTTCAACGCTGCATGGAAGGGCTTCGACTTCATGATGTTCTGGCAGGGCACTCAGGGTAACGATATCTTCGACGGCAGCCGTCGTCTCGACCTCTCTGGTATCAACCTCCCAGGCTGGATGCGTGGTCGCTGGACTGGCGAGGGTACTTCTGACAAGTATCCTATCTACATCATCGGTGATGCCACCAACTGGAAGGCTTCTGACCTTTACGTTCACGATGGCTCTTACCTCCGCCTCAAGAACATCGAGCTCGGTTACACCGTTCCACAGTCAATTACCCGCAAGGTATTCGTAAGCCGTCTGCGTGCTTACTTCGCATGTGAGAACCTGCTGACCTTCACCAAGTACTACGGCTTCGATCCAGAAATCTCTTCTGCCGGTACTTCAAGCGGTATGGACTTCGGTGTATATCCACAGCCACGTACCCTGCGTGTAGGTCTTAATGTTACCTTCTAAGGAAGAAGTTATTAGTTAATAGCCCTTATTAATAATAAGAATTCTATGAAAAATCAATATATTTTGTTGGCAGCTCTGGCTGCAGGTAGCGTAATGACCGCCTGCTCAGATGACTTCCTTGAGGTGACCAGCCCTACTGACACCTTCATTGAGGAGTATTATACTACCAAGGAGCACCTCAACGAGGCTCTGGTAGCTGCATACGCACCTCTCCACTGGTATGACTATGGTTGTACCTACAACTACTGCTCACTCAACTTCATTGCCGACCTCTTGGGTGATGACCTCTATCCAAATGGTGGCTCGAGCGAGGACCAGCCATTCATTCAGCTCCTCTTCAACTACTCTGCTACTCCACAGATTTGTGCTGCTGGCATCTGGGGTGACTCATACTCTGGCGTTAAGCGCTCGAATGATGTGCTCAAGTACCTCGACTGGGTGACTGACATGAGCGATGCCGAGAAGGCTGACATGGAGATTCAGGCTCGTATGCTCCGCGTATTCTACTACAACCAGCTTTGGAAGTTCTTCGGCAATGTACCTTGCTACTTCGAGAATCTGGCTGCACCTTATATCTATGAGCAGTCAACAGCCGATGAGGTTTATGCCAAGGTTATGGAGGAGCTCGAGGACATCCTGGCTACCGGTAAGCTCAAGGACGACTATCCTGCATCGGAGAAGGGCCACGTCACCAAGCCAATGGCTTACATGGTATATGCTGAGATGGTAATGATCCAGAACGATAAGGCTCGTTACAGCAAGGCTCTCTCGTACATGACCGAGCTCATCAACAGCGGTAAGTTCGCCCTCATGGACGATTTCTCTGCTATCTGGGACGAGGAGAACGAGTGGTGCAAGGAGTCGATCTGGGAGATCAACTACTTCGATGACAACTCTGTACGTGGTTGGAGCAACCAGCTCGCTGCTGGCGGTTCTGTAGCTCCACGTCTGTGGGGTCCACGTTCTTTCCAGTGCACATCTACCGACCCAATGTATGCTAACGTAGATGCAGGTTGGGGCTTCGGTTCTGTACCAGTACATACCTATCAGATGTTCGATCCTTCAGACAAGCGTCTCAAGGCCTCCATCATTGACCTCGAGGCCAATGGTACCTCTGACGACAAGGGCTGGATGTACACTGGTTACCACACCTATAAGTATATCTGCAAGAAGGGCAACAACGCTGACCAGAAGGCTGATGCCGACCTTGGCTTCAACAACAACCTCCGCGTATATCGTTTCGCTGAGACCCTGTTGAACGCTGCTGAGCTTTCACTCGCTGCCGGCAACCAGGCTGATGCTGACAAGTACCTCAACATGGTACGCACCCGTGCCGGTCTGCCTAACACCACTGCAACTCTCGACAACATCATCGACGAGCGTCGTCATGAGTTCGTGGCTGAGGGCAAGCGCTACTTCGACCTCGTACGTACTGGCAAGGCTGCCTCTGTGCTCACCCCTGCTAATGACGAGGGTGGCTACCGCACCAAGGCTTGGAGTGAGGCAGTACGCTTCTTCCCAATCCCACAGTCTGACATTGATGCTGCTCAGGGTACGCTCAAGCAGAATGGAGCATATTAATTTCAATTAATAATAGATAAGTATGAAAAATACATATAAGTTTCTGTTCGGCACAATGATTCTTGCCGCTTCAATGGTTGCTTGTACTCCTGAGGAGTTCGGCGGCATGAGCGAAGATGGTGTGCCTGAGATCAGCCAGTTCCAGAGCCAAGTAAAGGTCGAGGCTGATCTGATGACAAATGAGATTACAGCTACCTATACTGGTGATGAGACTGAAAATTTCTTCTGGCTGATAGTCCCAGCAAAGGGTAAGCAAGAGATCATTAAAGAGACCACCTGGACAAAGAAGTATAAGAATGCAGGCAATTATGAGGTTTCATTCTTTGTAATGAATCGTAATGGCATGAGCGATCCTATCAAGAATGTCGTAACTCTTGAGAAGGATATGACTGGATTCTATGGTTTCGATCCAAATGGAGCTGATAACCTTTGGAATAAGGCAAGTGTCTCCTTCCGTAGTTCATACTACGCTCATGGCGATGGCTGGGAAGGTTATGAAGATGGTGCACTTGGCCATACAGAGGGCGACAATCTCTATAAGGTTACTCTTCCATATGAGTCGAACATGCAGTGGCAGGCACAGTATCAGCTTAATACTGGACTGGATAATAGTGTCGTTCCTGCTGATGCTACCTATGATATGTCTTGCATCGTCAACTCTACCAAGGACCTCAAGGGCATGACCATCAAACTTACTGATGACAATGATGCTGCAGCTATCGTTGATCAGCGCATTGATCTTGTAGCTGGCGAGGATTATGTATTCTATATCCTTGATCAGCCAGGTATCGATCTCTCTGCAGCTCCTTTGAAGCTCGTCTTTGACTTTGGTGGTTGCGCTGCTGAGACTGAGGTTATCATCTCAAGTATCTGCATTATTGACCACAGCAAGAACACTGAGCTCGATAAGGTTCCTGCAGACGACCAGGATCCTATCGTATGGGATGAGAGTGCTAACATGCTTTCTGATGACTGCTTCGGTGACATCACTACCTACTATTCACATGGTGATGCTTGGGAGGCATATGATGAGTATCCTCACTCATACGCTGCCGGTGTTCACAAGATTACTTTGCCAAACCCAACCGACTTGCGTTGGCAGGCTCAGTACACTGTCAACAACACTGCCCTTGCTTTGTCTGGTGATGGCGTTTATGACTTCCGTCTCAAGGTCGTTGCTTCTAAGGATATCAAGGGCATGACTGTCAAACTCACACAGCAGGACAATGACGACATCTTCCTCACAGAGGGTCAGCATGACGTAACTGCCGATGAAGAGTGCTGGATTGAGCTTGGTGGGCTTAAGACAAATACTGGTGGTGATATTACCAACCTCAAGATTGTCTTCGACTTCGGTGGCAACGAGGGTGGCGTTGACATTGTCCTCAGTGAAATGCTCCTTCAGAGCCGTAAGGGTGGCGTAGATATTATGCCATCGGGTGCGCTTTCTCTCGCTAGCACTTATGTCGCTAACAACGATTGGGCTGAATTTGACAACAAGCCTAAAGTTGAGATCAATGGCAATGATGCACTCATTACCTTCACAGAGGCTAATGGTAGTTTGCAGTGGCAGGGTCAGTTCCACTTTAACACAGGTGTAGCAATCGCAGAAGGCAAGAAATATGACTTCGCTATCACACTGACTCCTACTCAGGATATTGCTGGTGCAACAGTTAAGCCACATCCAGAGGGCGATGACGGTCACTTCTTCTCTGAGGGTCGTCATGACCTCAGTGCCGATGAGGACAACGTTGTTAAGTACAAGGGATTTGTTGCTGACTTCAGCACAGATAATCTTGTAATCACTCTCGACTTCCCAAGTTGTGCAGCTGGTACAACTATTGCTGTTTCAAATATTGCTATTATCGAATATTGAAATTATTTTCGAGAATAAGTTTATAGAATCGGTATATAATTGAATGATCTGCCCGGTGCCTACTGAGGGCATCGGGCAGATTTTCTCCTGATCTATTTGTAAACATTTAGTCTTTTGAAATAATGAAGTATATGAGTATTCTATCCGTTATTCTTGTATCGGTTATGGGACTATGTGCATGCGGCGATTCGAACGATGAGAACATAGTGACAGGCAATACAGAACTTCCTATAGTTTCTGTTTCGTGTGAAGGTGGAAGCCAGACGGTGAACGTAACTACCATTGCAGACTGGCGAGCATTTCCTTCAAACAATGAAAACTGGATTGCCATCGTTCCTGAAAGCGGCAAGGCAGGAAACGTTGACCTTACTATCACCGTCAAGGAGAACAAAGAGTATTCTCCTCGTGAAGGTATGGTTACTGTCAAGGCTGGAACTGACCGCCAATTCATTACCGTGAAACAAGAAGCGGCAATCGAGCCGGAACCAGAGCCGGAACCAGAGATTGTCGAGACTGAACCAGTGAATCTCGTTTGTCCACTTGACGGATATAACCTCGTTTGGCACGATGAGTTCCAGGACGAATCCCTTAACATGAATGATTGGACCTATGAACAGCAGTCGGCAGGTTGGGTTAACAATGAACTCCAGACTTACGTCAGGGGCAAGTCTCCAAGTGGAGCCAAGGTTGCTGAGGTAAAGAATGGTCTGCTTCGTATCAATTGCTTTAAGGAAGGAGACAAGACATATTCTGCCCGTCTTTATGGAAAGGTAAAGCAGGGTTGGCAGTATGGTTACGTTGAGGCTTCTATCAATCTGCCTAAGGGCAAAGGTACATGGCCAGCATTCTGGATGATGCCTGTCAACTTCAAGTCATGGCCTCACGACGGTGAGATTGATATCATGGAGGAGGTTGGCTATCATCCGAACTACGT
The DNA here is from genome assembly GCA_045628525.1 of Bacteroidales bacterium. Taxonomy (GTDB): domain Bacteria; phylum Bacteroidota; class Bacteroidia; order Bacteroidales; family UBA3663; genus Liminaster. The sequence goes on along the minus strand of JAZQPJ010000031.1, from coordinate 7,852 downwards.
GTCATCGAGCCTCCATGCTGACGGTCACGTTCATTCGAACAATACTCAGGTTACCAAGGAGGTTTACTGCAAAGGTGCTGAGGGTTCGTTCCACAAATATGGCATGGAGTGGACTCCTGATTATTTCCAGTTCTATGTCGATGGCGAAAAGACTCTATATTATGCTAATCCTGGTACTGGCGTGCGCGATTGGCCTTACGATGCTCCGTTCTATGTTATCTTCAACCTAGCATGGGGTGGCGACTGGGGCGGAAGCCAAGGCGTGAACTGGAATGCTCTGCCCGTGTCAATGTATGTGGACTACGTCAGAGTGTTCCAGAAGAAGTAATCAATAGCTGGTATTTAATCTATGTGGTAGGAAACGCTGGCTAAATGTTCGGATGTCTTATTTGTGAACGTAGATAAGACAAACCGAAGTGCTGACGTATTATTTAGGTACACAAGTAAGACATTCTGGATCTCTGGCGTCTTATTTAGGTACACGGATAAGACTTCCCGGATTGCTGGCTCGTTAGCCTATTGCTATGAAGACTAAAATTTCATCATTACCTATGAAAACAATTAAATTTTTATATATTGCAGGAAGTGCAGCCCTCTTGGCTGGCAGTGCGGCTGCCCAGCAGTTGCCACTGTACCTCGATACGACTCAGCCCATTGAGCAGCGTATCGAGGATGCCCTTGGCCGCATGACCCTGCGTGAGAAGATTGGCATCATTCATGCGCAGTCTAAGTTTTCGAGCCCAGGCGTTGCCCGCTTGGGCATCCCTGAGCTTTGGTGTACCGATGGCCCTCATGGCATCCGTCCTGACGTGCTTTGGGACGAGTGGAACCAGGCTGGCTGTACCAACGACTCTTGTACCGCTTTCCCAGCCCTGACCTGTCTGGCTGCTACCTGGAACCCAGAGCTCGCCCTGGCATACGGTCAGTCGATCGGTGAGGAGGCTCGCTATCGTCAGAAGGCTGTGTTGCTTGGCCCTGGTGTCAACATCTGCCGTACGCCATTGAACGGCCGTTCGTTCGAGTACATGGGCGAGGATCCATATCTGTCAGGCCGCATGGGCGTACAGTACGTCAAGGGCGTGCAGCAGCAGGGCGTGGCTGTGTGCGTGAAGCACTATGCGCTCAACAACAACGAGCACGAGCGCTACCAGAGCAATGCCAACGTGGATGAGCGCACCCTTCGCGAGATCTACCTGCCAGCCTTCGAGGCAGCCATCGTCGAGGGCGGTGCCTGGACGCTGATGGGCGGCTACAACCTCTTCCGCGACCAGCATGCCTGCCACAACCAGTACCTCATGAACGAGGTGCTGAAGGGCGAGTGGGGCTTCGACGGTGCCATCATCTCCGACTGGGGCGGTACACAGAGCACCATGGAGGCTATCTACAATGGTCTCGACCTGGAGTATGGCACCTGGACCGACGGTCTACAAATGGGCGCTACCAATGCCTACGACAACTACATGATGGCTGCCCCTTACCTCCAGCTCATCGAGCAGGGCAAGGTAGGGCAGGAGGAGTTGAACGACAAGGTACGTCGCGTGCTGCGTCTCATCTTCCGCACCACCATGAATCCTAACCGTCCATTCGGTTCGCTCAATAGCGAGAAGCATGTCCAGACCGCCATCAACGTGGGCGCTGAGGGCATCGTGCTGCTCCAGAACAACCCATTGATGCAAGGCAAGAAGCAGATGGCTGATCCTATCCTTCCTATCGACCTCGGTAGCGTCAAGAACATCCTTGTCGTTGGCGAGAATGCTGTCAAGATGATGACCGTGGGTGGTGGCTCTTCATCGCTCAAGGCCCGTTATGAGGTCTCTCCACTCGATGGCCTCAAGGCGCGTCTGGCCAAGACTGGCACCAAGGTGGAGTGGGTGCGTGGCTATGTGGGTGACCCGGGTGGCGAATACAATGGCGTCACCACCGGTCAGAACCTCAACGATAGCCGCACTCCTGCCGAGCTCACTGCCGAGGCTGTTGAGAAGGCTAAGCAGGCCGACGTTGTCATCTTCATCGGTGGCTTGAACAAGGCCGACCACATGGATGCCGAGGGCACCGACCGCCTCCAGTACGGCCTGCCATACGGTCAGGACGAACTCATCGAGGCTCTCGCCGAGGCCAATCCTCGCCTCGTTGTTGTCAACATCTCGGGCAATGCTGTGGCTATGCCTTGGGTCAAGAAGGTTCCTGCCATCGTGCAGGATTGGTATCTCGGTTCGGAGGCTGGCACCTCGCTAGCTGCCGTGCTCGTAGGCGACCAGAACCCATCGGGCCACCTGCCAATGACCTGGTATGCTTCGCTCGATCAGTGTTCGGTACATGCTCCTGTGCTCAAGGAGGGTAAGCAGAAGGTGGCCGATCCACGTCGCTACCCTGGCATCGCCCGTACCGACACCGTGCCTAATATCTGGGACATCTACTACGATGAGGGCCTCTATGTGGGCTATCGCTGGATCGACAAGCAGAAGCTCCAGCCACTCTTCCCATTTGGCCATGGCTTGAGCTATACTACCTTTGAAGTCGCAAATGCCAAGTGCCAGATGTCTGGTGCCTTGCCAACCGTAACCGTCGAGGTGAAGAACACCGGCGACTGTGCAGGCGCTCAGGTCATCCAGCTCTATGTGCAGGATGTCAAGTCGAGCGTCGAGCGTCCGGTCAAGGAGCTCAAGGCTTTCCAGAAAGTATTCCTGCAGCCAGGCGAAACCCAGACCGTCAGCCTTTCTCTCAATGAGCGCGCCTTCCAGTTCTACGATGCCGATGCCAAGGCTTGGCGTGCCGAGCCAGGCAAGTTCAACTTCCTGATCGGCACCTCATCGCAGGATATCAAGGCAATTGTAGCATACGATATGCAATAAAAACGTATTTCTTACGTTATTATAATACATTTGTCATTCTGAGTGAAACGAAGAATCTCTCAACCTCATTGCTCGTGAGCGAGATCCTTCGTTGACGCTCAGGATGGCATTGGGGTATATACAGACTATCATTATTATAAAGATGCAATACAACATTATAAAGATGCAATACAACACAATGAAGAAAACCTTACTTTTCTTAATGGCAACTGCTGCACTCCTTGCAAGCTGCAATGGTGGTGGCAAGACCGAGCAGGTGGCACCTGCCATCCCTAAGGACGCTGAGATCGAGCGTCAAGTAGCTAATTGGATCCAGAAGATGACCCTCGATGAGAAGGTGGGCCAGATGCTCGAACTCAACCTCGACCTTATGGGCTCGGTTACAGTTCAGGGCGAGGCCAAGATCGACCGCAAGAAGCTCAAGGAGGTGCTCTCGCAGTTCGGCAACAGCAGCGATGCGCAGATTGCAGAGATGATGGCCAAGAGCGATGAGGAGATCAACGGCCTGCTGGGCGGCTACGGCCTCGACATCTACGACAGCAACGTGGTGCGCGAGTGGACGCTCAATGAGGCTGCCCTCGACTCGATGATCGGCAAGTGGAAGGTCGGCTCCATCCTCAATGCCCCAGGTCATGCGCTCACCCCTGAACACTGGCAGCAGATCATCCCAAAAATTCAGGAGCTCTCAATGAAGTACATCGGCATCCCATGTATCTATGGCCTCGACAACAATCACGGCACTACCTATGTGGCTGGCGGCACCTTCTTCCCTCAGAACATCAATGTGGCAGCTTCGTTCAATACCGACCTCGCATTCAAGTCGAGCGAGATCTGCGCATATGAGAGCCGTACTGCCGACTGTCCTTGGGTCTATAACCCAACTATTGACCTTGGTCGTGACCCACGCTGGAGCCGCATCTGGGAGAGCTATGGAGAGGACGCTATCGTTGGTTCACGCATGGTCGAGGCAGCCGTTCGCGGCTACCAGGGTCCTGATAACAACCACATCGACGGTAACCACGTAGCTACCTCGGTTAAGCACTACTTCAGCTATGGCGCTCCTTGGTCAGGTAAGGATCGTACCCCTGCCTACGTCTCGCCTCAGATGTTGCGCGAGAAGTATTTCGAGCCATTCAAGAACGCTATCAAGGCAGGTGCCATGACCATCATGGTCAACTCGGCTTCGATCAACGGCGTGCCTGTTCACTCAAGCGCCGAGTATCTCACCAAGTGGCTGAAGGAGGATCTCAACTGGGACGGCATGATCGTGACCGATTGGGCCGACATCAACAACCTCTTTTCTCGTGAGCATGTCGCTAAGGACAAGAAAGACGCTATCCGCATTGCCATCAATGCCGGTATCGACATGAGCATGGATCCATACAGCGTGGATTTCTGCATCTTGCTGAAGGAACTTGTTGAGGAGGGTCAGGTGCCAATGTCGCGCATCGACGACGCTGTGAGCCGTATCCTGCGCCTCAAGTATCGTCTTGGTTTGTTCGATGCTCCTGACACCAAGATCGAGGATCATCCAAACTTCGGTTGTGCCGAGTATGCCGAGATTTCGCTCCACGCTGCTGAGGAGACAGAGGTATTGCTCAAGAACGAGGACAACATCCTGCCACTCGCTCAGGGCAAGCGCATCCTCGTTACCGGTCCTAACGCCAACCAGATCCGCTGCCTCAATGGCGGTTGGAGCTACACCTGGCAGGGCACCAACGATCCTAAGTACACCGAGCCATACAACACCATCTATGAGGCACTTGCCAACAAGTTCGGCGAGAAGAACGTTATCCTCGAGCAGGGCGTGACCTACAACGAGAAGGGTGCCTATTGGGCAGAGAACGAGCCACAGATCCAGAAGGCTGTTGCCGCTGCTGCCAAGGCCGACGTCATCGTGGCCTGCATCGGCGAGAACTCGTACTGCGAGACCGTAGGCAACCTCACCGACCTCACCCTCTCAGAGAACCAGCGCAACCTCGTCAAGGCTCTCGCCAAGACCGGCAAGCCTATCGTCATGATCATCAACGGTGGTCGTCCACGCCTCCTCTCTGACATCGAGCCATTGGCTAAGGCTGTCGTTGACATCCTGCTACCAGGCAACTATGGTGGCGATGCCCTTGCCAACCTCCTTGCTGGCGATGCCAACTTCAGCGCCAAGATGCCTTACACCTATCCTAAGGAGATCAACTCGCTCATCAACTACGACTTCAAGGTCAGCGAGCAGGTCAGCACCATGGCTGGTGCTTACGACTACGATGCCAAGGTGACCCAGCAGTGGCCATTCGGCTTCGGCTTGAGCTACACCACCTACGCCTACAGCAACCTCCAGGCTGCCAAGGCTGAGTTCAAGTCGGCCGACGAACTCACCTTCACCGTCGATGTCACCAACACTGGTGCCCGTGCCGGCAAGGAGCCAGTGCTGCTCTACAGCTCAGACCTTGTGGCTTCGATCGTGCCTGACAGCCGCCGTCTGCGCGCCTTCCAGAAGATTGAGCTGCAGCCAGGCGAGACCAAGACCGTCACCTTCACCCTTCCAGCCAAGGATCTCGCCTTTGTTGGCGTTGATGGCAAGTGGGTGCTCGAGGCTGGCGAGTTCGCCATCACTGTGGGTGGCCAGGCTGTGACTGTCAACTGCACCGAGACCAAGAAGTGGGAGACTCCTAATATCTAATCATTTAGGCAGAAGAGGCTATGTCATAAGCCTCGGCAAATGATAAACAATAACCCGCCCCTGTTACATTGCGTTGTAGCAGGGGCGGGTTGTTGTTTATCTATTATATGATGACATAAGGCTTATGACACAGCCATATGTAAACTCTTGATTAATCCTCCATCAGCTTGCGATAGCGGGCACGCTTAGGTTCTTCAGTGCCGAGGCGCTTGGCCTTATTGATCTCGTAGTCGGTGTACGAGCCTTCGAAGAAGAAGACATTGCCATCGCCTTCGAAGGCAAGGATGTGCGTACAGATACGATCCAGAAACCAGCGGTCGTGGCTGATGACTACGGCACAGCCCGCGAACTGCTCCAGACCTTCCTCAAGGGCACGCAGGGTGTTTACGTCGATGTCGTTGGTGGGCTCATCGAGCAGAAGGACGTTGCCCTCTTCCTTCAAGGCCATGGCTAGATGCAGGCGGTTACGCTCACCACCTGACAGCACGCCACAGAGCTTGTTCTGGTCTGCACCATTGAAGTTGAAGCGGCTGAGATAGGCATGTACGTTGACGTCGCGGCCACCCATGCGGATCAGGTCGTTGCCGCCACTTACTACATCGAAGATGGATTTCTTGGGGTCGATGTCCTTGTGCTGCTGATCCACGTAGGCCAGCTTCACGGTCTCGCCCATGGCGAAACTGCCACTGTCCTGCTTCTCCAGACCCATGATGAGGCGGAAGAGTGTGGTCTTACCTGCACCGTTGGGGCCGATGATACCTACGATGCCGTTAGGTGGCAGCATGAAGTTGAGGTCGCTGAAGAGTACCTTTTCGCCGAAGGCCTTGGCTACATGCTCGGCTTCGATCACCTTGTTGCCGAGGCGTGGGCCGTTCGGAATGAAGATTTCCAGCTTCTCTTCGCGCTCCTTCTGCTCCTCATTGAGCATCTTGTCGTACGAGTTCAGACGAGCCTTGCCCTTGGCCTGACGTGCCTTAGGAGCCATGCGTACCCATTCGAGCTCACGCTCCAGGGTCTTGCGGCGCTTCGAGGCAGTCTTCTCCTCCTGAGCCATGCGCTTGGTCTTCTGGTCGAGCCAGCTACTGTAGTTGCCCTTCCATGGAATGCCCTCGCCACGGTCCAACTCGAGAATCCATTCTGATACGTCGTCGAGGAAGTAGCGGTCGTGGGTAACGGCGATGACGGTGCCCTCGTACTGCTGCAGGTGCTGCTCCAGCCAGTCGATGCTCTCGGCGTCGAGGTGGTTCGTAGGCTCGTCGAGCAGGAGTACATCGGGCTTCTTGAGCAACAGACGGCACAGAGCTACGCGGCGACGCTCACCACCTGAAAGGGTATTGACGTTCCAGTCACCAGGAGGACAGTGGAGGGCAGCCATGGCACGCTCTAGCTTTGAGTCGATGTTCCAGGCGTCGGTGGCATCGATGATATCCTGCAGTTCGGCCTGACGGTTCATGAGCTGATCCATCTTGTCGGGATCCTCCAGATACTCGGGTTCGCAGAACTTCATGTTGACCTCCTCATATTCGGCCAGGGCATCATAGATGTGCTGCACGCCCTCCATGATATTCTCCTTTACGGTCTTGTTTTCGTCAAGCTTCGGATCCTGCTCCAGATAGCCAACGCTGTAGCCTGGGCTCCATACCACTTCGCCCTGCGAAGGCTGGATCAGACCGGCGATGATCTTCATGAGGGTCGATTTACCTGCACCATTCAAGCCGATGATGCCAATTTTGGCTCCATAGAAGAAGGAAATGTAGATGTTTTTGAGTACGGTCTTCTGTGTCTGCTGGATGGTGTGCGTGCAATTCACCAGCGAGAAGATGATTTTCTTGTCGTCAACTGTTGCCATATCTATATATTATATAATGTGTATTGTCATTTCTCGGTCCATTACCACATAATAAGCGGGCATTGGCCATGGAATAGCGCGATTTCGAGTGCAAAGATAGACATAATTTCCCATATTTGCAAATTTATTGCTACAAAAAACGAAAAGCACTGCATGAATTTGTTGATAAAATGCCTTGTGCAATCGGTTGAAATGCCAGATATGTATGGCAAAATGCTGTTTTGCTCCCCCGAAAATGCCCTTTTTTGCCCCTTTTTCAAAAAAAGTGATAAAAATATTTGGAATGCTTTCTGAAACTCGCTATCTTTGCACCCGCTAAAACGGAAAAACGCTTTAGCAACGATCTTTGAAAGTTTGAATGACAATATAAATTAGCAAGTACATACTTGGGTAGAGCAGTGTAGAGCTTTACCGTCAATTTTAAGTTGATTGCCAGTGATTGAACAACACTTCAACATTTGTCACAGTTCCCGAAGC
>JAZQPJ010000030.1:0-32371 GCA_045628525.1 Bacteroidales bacterium | reverse complement strand
GTTTGAGGGCGGTCACTGCCGCCACTCAGAATGCCACGCCATCGTGCGCTCCGACCTCCACGTCCTCGTTATTGACACGTCCCGTAAACACTTCGTCGCCGAAGTTGGCCACCACCGTCAGCACATCGCCGCCATCGGCCTCCCTGCGCTGGAAGGCGAAGACGCGTGCCTGGCGCATGGCCTCGTCGGTGAGGTCGATGGTCGCGCCATGCAGCACGGCAGGGCGCTGGGCCAGGTGGAGCACCTCCTCATAGCGGCGGCGCAGGGCGAGCATCTCGGCGGGGAGCTTCGATTCGTCCCATCCGCATTGCTTCCACGTGCGCTGGCGCTCCAGGCCCCAGTAGTCGAAGATGGTGGTGCGGCCGTCGGCACCCTGATAGCCCTCGGCATCGGGCGCATCCTCACCCAGCTCCTGTGCGAAGTATTGCATGTAGGGGTTGCCGTTGATCAGGGCGCTGACATAGAGTGCAGGGATGCCCGCCTGTGCCGAGCGGCCGAACTCCTGCGAGGCTACGCGCTGCTCGTCGTGGTTCTCCAGGAAGTTGAGCATGTGGCCGGCCACCTCGGCGTTCTGGTAGGTGGGCAGGGTCAGACATGCCTCGATGGCATCCACAGGGCGACGCCCCTCGACCACCGAGCGGATGGAGTCGTAGAGCTCCACCTTGTCATACAGGTAGTCGAAGCCGCCCTCCACGATGTACTCCTGATAGACCTTCGGGTTGTAGATCTCGGCGATGAACAGCACGCCGGGGTGCTGCTGCTTGACGCGGCCGATGCCGTAGTGCCAGAATGCGGAGGGCACCATCTCGGACATGTCGCAGCGGAAGGCATCCACGCCCTTGCCGGCCCAGTAGAGCAGGATGTCGGTCATTTTCAGCCAAGTGGATGGGATGGGGTCGAAGTGCTCCACGCGGCTGCCATCGGGCAGATACTCCACGCCGTAGTTCAGCTTCACGGTCTCGTACCAGTCCCATTCCGAGGGCTTCACGCTGCCGAACACGTCGTTGCCGCTCACCTTGGCGGGTGCCTCGGTGTAGCCGCCCCATGTCAGGGTCTCGCCCGGAAAGTAGTAGAAGTTGTTCTGTGCATCGAACGCTTTTGTCGGGTCATCCTCCGCGCCCAGGCCAGTCGTGCCCTCAGGGCAGAGCAGGCTGTGATATTCGCGCGCCACATGGTTGGGCACAAAGTCCATCACCACCTTCAGTCCGGCATCGTGCGTGCGCTGCACCAGGGCCTCGAACTCCTCCATGCGCGTCGGCACGGCATCGGCAATGTCGGGGCTCACGGCATAGTAGTCGCAGATGGCGTAGGGCGAGCCGGCATTGCCCTTCACCACGTCGGCAGTCTGTGGGGGCAGCCCCTGTGCCGACCAGTCGGTCTTGGTGGCCTGCTGCAGGATGCCCGTGTACCACACGTAGTTGGCACCCAGGCGGCGGATGGACTGCAGGGCTTCCGTCGTGATGTCGCTCATACGGCCGCAGCCGTTCTGCTCGCGAGTGCCGTTAAGGGCGTTGGTGGTGTTGTCGTTGCCAAACAGTCGCACCATCATCTGATATACGACCATCTTGCCCTGTGCCTCCTCTTCGGGCGCAGAGTCATTCGTCTTGCTGCATGCGGTGCAGGCAAGGATTGCAAGCAGGGCAGCCGGTATGGAATATTTCTTCATCATGCTATGAAATGTATTGTGTTTTATCTTATGTGCAATGGTTGTGCGTCTTCATGAATTGTGCTGCAAAGATAAGTCTTTTCGTCCATATTGCCAAAGGTTTCTCCTCTTTTTTGCTCAAATCCCTTTGTTTTTTTCGCATTTGTCACTCCATACCCCCTCATTCCCATTCAATTTTTGCAAAAAAAACATCCGCCAGAATGCGCACAATCATTGTAAATCTGCATTACAAAACAAAATCCGACGCGGCTCTCACTCTTTGAGGATCGCAGAGAATTGTTAATTCAACTTTCGCATGTGCTCAAGTTTCAGGTTTTAAGGTTATTAGGTTTTGAGGTAAAGTTACCTTTGACAGAATGAGGGTAATCTCAACCTTATAACCTTATAACCTATCAAGTTGAAGCTTGCGAAACTTGAAAAGACCTCATTTTTTGGGGTTAAATGTTGGGAAAGGCTGGCGCGGACGTGCGGGGAGGCGTCCTAAGTGTTGGGAAGGGTTGGCGCGTGGATACGGGGAAAGAGCATAAGGGTTAGGAATGAGGGGTTAAGGGTTAGAGATGAGGGGTTAAGGGTTTGGAAACGTTGGCGCGCGCTTACGGCGAGGCTTCCCAAGGGTTGGGAAAGGTTGGCGCGCCGTGTGGAGTAGGGAGGGGAAGGGTTAGGAAAGGGTGGCGCGGAGTGAGGCAGGGTTTCCTAACTTTTATTCTCACTCCAGCCGCGGCCGCCGAGGCGCACGGGGTTGGTGTGCATGGAGCGGATGTCGTTGCCGCTGAGGTTGATGCCGGCCACGGAGGCGGAGCAATGGAGGATGTTTTTGGTGATGGGGCGCATAAATGGTTAGGGATTAGAGATTAGTGGTTAGGGAGTAGGGGTTGGGGTTAGGAAATAAGGGTTAGGGTTAGGTTTCTTCTCAGTTCAAATCTTCTCTTTTTTTTACGCTGCAAAGTTACGCAATGTTTTTCACATTTCCAAATTTTTAGCCAACTTTTTTTCGCACTTTCGCAACTTTTTTTCGAATCCTGTCATCCGGAAGTTGTCAAAAAGTTGTCATCTGTCATTTGTCATTAAGGAAATTTGAATGGGTTTTCGGACCAATAAATAGTATTATATATCTATTTATTGAGGATTTTGGCATTGTTTTTTGCTTATGACAAATGACAGATGACAAGTTTTTGACAGGCCAGGCAGCGAAACGCAGTGACTTGTTACTTCAGCTTCACGCTCAGCGATACGCTGATCATGCGGCCGGTGAGGTAGTTGGGCACGGCGAACTGGTTGTCGCTCACGGCGGTGACCCAATAATATGAGTTGGTGTTGTCGATGTCGAGGAGGTTGAAAAGGTCGAGGCCGAGGGACATTTCCTGCACATGACGCCATGACTGTCGGCTCATGAAGCGGTCGTGCCGGGCATCGAACACGCGGCTGGCACCCAGGTCGATGCGCTTGTAGGCCGGGGTGCGGAAGATGCCCGACCCACGTCCGCCCTCTGGGCTATAGAATGGCAGACCATCGTTGAAGACGCCGCGCAGGAACACGCGCCAGGCATCGTGGCCCGGATAATAATCACTGAAAAAGACGCCCACGCCATAGCGCTGCTCGGTGGGGCGAGGGGTGGTGATGCTCCGGATCTCGCCGCGTACTTCCTCGTCGTAGGTTTCCCGGCTCGACATCAGCGAGAGCGACAGCCAAGAATCGGTGCCCTCCACAAACTGGCCGAACAGCTTCATATCCAGGCCCGAATTGTAGGCATGACCGATGTTGCCGCCAGCGTAGCGGATCTGCACATTATCCACCACGTAGGGGATATAATCGGTGATGCCCTTGTAATAGGCTTCGGCCGTGAACTTGAAGGGGCGCTCATTGCTCTTGAAGGTCACATCGGCACCGGCAATCACCTGCACCGAGCGCTGCGACTTGATCTTGTCGTTCATCAGCACGAACTCGTTGCCCTGCTCGTCCATATAGTTCAGGCGGTATTCCTTGTAGAAGGGCGACTGGTAATAGATGCCCGTGGCGAGGCGATACACCTGGTTGCGATGATGGTCAGGCGTGTAGCGCAGCGACATGCGGGGCGAGAGGAGCCACTCGTCGTTGAACGTCCAATGGCTCACGCGCACACCGGCTTGCAGCAGCATGCGTCCGCCCATGCCGTCCCAGCCGAACTGCTCCTGCAGGAAGAAGGCCGTGCGGGTGGAGGTGCCCTGATAGTCGGAATGCAGGTTCTTGATCACGCGCAGTCGGTCCGGATCGCGCGGCAGGCTGTAGCCCGACGAGTCGCGTCGCTCCCACTCGGCGATGCGGTCGTTGATCTGCTCGCGCTGCAACACGGCGCCGTATGTCAGCTTGTGGCGACCCAGCTGCGACACGCCCTTGAGCTGCACGGCCATGACCGATGCCTGCAGATAGTTGCGCGCATGCTGCATGTAGCTGCCCACGCCGAGCGACGACTGTCCGCCCGTGGTGGCCTGGTCGAGCCAGTATTCGCCCGAGATGTCGAAGGTCACCTGCTCGTCGGTGCTGAAGGCCGAGGCCATGAGCGACAGCTTAGTGCCGCGGATGCCGTTGTAGCCCAGGGTCAGGGCACCGAAATAGGTGTCAAACCGGTCTTTTTCCTGTCCGTCGAAATACACCTTGAAGGTGTGGCTCTCCTCCATCGTGCCGAACGAGGTCTCGCGGTCGTGCGGCACAAAGCGGTAGTCGTTCACCGCCACGTTGCCCAGGAAGGTCACGTCCCACTTGTCCGAGAACCGTTGGGTCAGGAACGTCTGGTAGTCGAAGAAGATTGGGTCATATTCGCCCTGTGTGTCAAGCGAATTGAGCATGGTGGAGTTGCGCTTGTATCGCAAGCCATGCAGTTGTGTGAAGCCGCCGATGCGCTGACCGAGCGAGGCCGAAGCGCCCGTGAAGCTCACGCTGGCCTCTGCGTCGAAGTCCTCAGGGCGGCGGTAGGTGATGTCGAGCACCGACGACATCTTGTCGCCATATTCGCTCGAAAAGCCGCCGGTCGAGAAGTCCACCTCGCCCACCATGGCCGGGTTGATGAACGAGAGTCCCTCCTGTTGCCCCGATGCGATCAGCTGTGGGCGATAGACCTCTATGCCATTGACATACACCAGGTTCTCGTCGAACGAACCGCCACGCACCGAGTATTGCGACGACAGCTCATTGTTCACATTGACGCCCGCCATCGTGCCCAGCATGTCCTCGATGGCGTTGCCCGAGGTGGATCGCATGTTGCGCACGCTCTCCACGGTGAGGTGCTCCATGTTGCCGGTCAACGACTGCTGACGTTGGGCGGTAACCTCCACGTCGTTGAGCACCGACTCGTTAGGGCGCATCTGCACGTTGAGCAGCATGCGGCGCGTGCCATCCTGCCCGGCCTTCACGCCGCGGGTGTTGACCACCTTCTCCACGCGCCTGTAGCCCAGACTGGTGAAGATGACGCGCAACGTGTCGCTCTCGCCCACACGCAGTTCGTACTCGCCCTTGAAGTTGGTGGTGGTGCCCAGGGTCTTACCCACGCGCACATGCACCACATCCATGGGCTGGCCCAGCTCGTCGGTCACCTTGCCATGCAGATGCACCTGCGCGCTGGCCGTCGTGACGGTCAGGACGAGGAGTAATATTATATTTAAAATGAGGCGCATTGTTGTATTAAGGGTATTAAGGGTATTAAGGGGAGTGAAAGGGACGATACCATCGGTTGTCAGTAGTGCTTGCCGTCGTGAGGGCAGGCGAAAGTTTTGTCATCCGGCACATTCGTCCCTTTCACTACCCTTTCACTACCTTTTCACTACCTTTTTATAGCCCTTTTAAAAACATTAACGTATCACCACCTGTTTTATTACGTCCGACCCCAACTTTTCGTTCAGAGCCATGCGGATGGCGGTGCGACGCATCATGATTTCGTTCTTGAGCGAGGGCGAACGCAGGGTCACGAACAGCGTGCCGCCCGAGAGGTGGATGCGCTCCGTCTCGCGGGTGATCACCTCGCCCAGGGTCGCCTGCCACAACTCGGCTATTCGCCCCTCGAAGACGTGGTTCTCCAGCTGCGTCAGCTTCAGGTACTCACGCAGTATCTCGCCTATCGATTGTTCGTTCTTGCGTTGCACAAATTATCAATTATGAATTATCAATTATGAATTCACCACATACCTTCCGTCCTCCACCGTGAACAGCCTGTAGTCATCGGCACACTTGTCGATGATGCGGTCCAGATACTCGCGGTTGGTGTCGGTGATGAAGATCTGGCCGAAGCGGTCGGAGGCCACCAGGCGGATGATCTGCTCCACGCGGTCGCCATCCAGGCGGTCGAAGATGTCGTCCAGCAGCAGGATCGGCGTGGTGTGTCCCATGCGGCGCAGGAAGTCGAACTGTGCCAGCTTCAAGCCCACCAGGAACGTCTTGTTCTGACCCTGCGAACCCAGCTGCTTCATCGGGTAGTCGCCCAGCTTCATCACCAGGTCGTCCTTGTGGGCGCCGCGCGTGGTGTAGCCCAACGAGAGGTCACGGCCTCGCACGGCATTGAGCAATGGCAGCAGGCTCTGTCCGCCCTCGAAGTGCGACGTATATTCCAGCGTCACCTGCTCGCGGTCCATCGAGATCTGGCTATAAAACTCCTGGAACACAGGCGTGAAGTCCTCCACAAACTGCCGGCGGGCCTGATAGATCTGCTGGCCGTAGAAGTCCATCTGCTCCTCGCACGCCTGATAGAGCAGCGGGTCGGTGCAGGGGGGCTCCACCTTGAGCAGGCTGTTGCGCTGCATCAGGGCCTGGTTGTAGCGGATCAGGGCGTTCAGATAGGGCTTGTTGAACTGGCTGATCACCATGTCCATCAGCCGGCGGCGCTCCTCGCTGCCGCCTTGCAGCAGCACGCTGTCGGCTGGCGTCAGCATCACCACAGGCAGCAGTCCGATATGGTCGCTAAGGCGCTGATATTCTTTGCCTCCGCGCTTGAACGACTTGCGGCTCTTCAGCTTGTATCCGCAGTGGATCTCCTCGGGCTGGCCGGCCAGTTCGTAGCGCCCCTGTAGCATGAAGAAGTCCTCGCCGTGCGTCATCACCTGTCCGTCGGGCACCGCGTTGAAGCTCTTGCACATCGACAGGTAATAGATGGCGTCCAGCAGGTTGGTCTTGCCCATGCCATTCTTGCCCACCAGGCAGTTCACGCCCGGCGAAAAGTCCAGATCGGCCTCACGTATGTTCTTATAGTTGACTATCTGTAGATGTTCCAGTTTCATCCGAAATTATTATTTTAACGTGGCAAAGATACGAATTTTCGACGAAAAACGCGCATTTCCTCACTTTTTTTTGCAAAAAACATTGTTTATTCAATTAAATATTGTAAATTTGCGCCGCTAAATGTGTCTATTGAAATAAATAAAATCAAAAAATATGGCAAATAATTCACACAACGAGGACCTCACCGTACAGGAGGTTGACATTGCAATCAGCAAGGCAGAATTGTTCATCGAGGAGAACAAGAAGACCATCCTCAGCATCTGCATCGGCATCATCGTCATCGTAGCCGCAGTTTGGGGCTGGACCACCTACAAGGACAGCCAGAATGCCAAGGCTCAGGACGCTATCTACTCATCACAGTTCCTCTTCGAGGCTGGACAGTACCAGCAGGCCCTTGAGGGCTTCGAGGCAGTAATCGACGACTTCGGATCGACCAATGCTGGCAACCTGGCCAAGGCATACGCCGGCCTCTGCAACAAGGAGCTGGGCAACTACGCTGAGGCTATCAGCTTGCTCAAGGACTACTCGGGCAGCGATGCAGTGCTCGCTCCTGCTGTGCTCTGCGCGCTGGGTGACTGCTACGTTGACCAGGAGAATCCTGACAACGCCCAGGCTGCCAACTGCTTCGAGAAGGCTGCCAAGGCTGCCAACAACGCACAGTACTCGCCTCTCTACCTCAAGAAGGCAGGCCTCGCTTATGAGGCTGCAGGCAACAATGCCTCTGCCCTCAAGGCTTACCAGAGCATCAAGGACAACTGGGCCGAGACCACCGTTGCCCAGAGCATCGACAAGTATATTGAGCGCGTGAAGTAACGCGCTCAAGTTAAAGAGTGAAAAAGTTAAAAAGTTAAACCGCCTACGTCAAGTACGGCCACTTTTTAGCAGCAAAAACTCTTTAACTCTTTAACTTTTTAATTTTTCAACTTCAATGAACCCTGACCCTGTGGCGGCGGAATGCCCCGCGAATAGTACCGACGCCAGCATCGGCATAGTAGTGTCCGACTGGCAACCCGAGATTAGTAATGCACTCCTTGAGCAGGCCGTAGCCAAGCTGAAGCAGTGCGGAGTAGAAGAGGCCGACATCTACATCAGCCACGTGCCGGGAGCCCTGGAGCTCACCTTCGGCGCCCGCCAGATGTCGAACGTGATGGAGCCAAGTGCCGTCATCATCCTCGGCAGCATCGTCCGTGAGGGCAACCCTCAGTACGACATGATCTGCCAGAGCCTGACACAAGGACTCACACACCTCAACCTCCACGGTGACGTTCCCTTCATCAACGGCGTGCTCACCACAGCCACCCTCGACGAAGCCCGCCACTTCACCTCAGAGTCAGACAACACCGGAGCCCAGTGCGCAGTAGCCGCCCTCAAGATGGTCAACATGATGGCCACACTGGTCAACTACTAAGCATCGCTCCCCATACGGTCAACCGCTTAAATCCCCGCCCTTAGGAGACTTAAGCGGTTTACTATTTCAACCTCATCACATTATTATTACCGTTCACTCATGAAACGCTTCCTTCCTCTCATGCTCCTCCTGACCGCGTGCCAGAGCGAGCAGCCCTTGCGCGACATTCCGCTCAAGGATGCCTATGCCGATGACTTCCTCATGGGCGTGGCTGTGGCTCAACCCATCATTACCCGCAACGACACCGCCAGCATCCGACTGATCTGCGAGCAGTTCAACGCCGTCTCACCCGAGAGCGTGCTCAAGCCCGAATACATTCACCCTGCTCCCGACGTGTGGGACTTCTCGCAGGGCGATGCCTACTGCCAGTTTGCCGCCGACCATGGGCTCAAGGCCCTCGGCCATACGCTGATGTGGCACAACCAGACCCCTTCGTTCTTCTGGCTCAAGGAGGACGGTACCGTCCGCTCCAAGGCCGAGATGGAGGCCGTGCTCGAAGAGTATGTCGAGAAGACCGTCACCCACTTTGCCGGCAAGGTCTATGCCTGGGACGTAGTCAACGAGGTGGTGAGCGAAGAGGGCGGCTACCGTCACGACAAGGGTTGGGAGAAGTATTACGACGGCAATCTGGACGAACTGGTGAGCCTCGCCTTCCGCACCGCCCAGCGCTGCGACCCCAACGCAGAGCTCTACTATAATGATTATAATATGTGGCGCCAGTCGAAGGTGGATGGTGCCGTGCACATCGTCAAGATGCTGCAGGAGCAGGGCATCCGCATCGACGGCGTGGGCATCCAGGCACACTGGGGCCTCAACTACCCATCGACCCAGGACATCGAGACCACCATCGACCGCCTCTATGACCTTGGCGTCAAGGTGATGATCACCGAGCTCGACATCGACATGCTCCCCTTCTCGAAGGAGGGGCAGATGACCGGCCAGGCAATGCAGGATCCTGCCTTGCAACGCGAGGAGTTCATGCGCTACCTCAATCCATACGCCGATGGCTGCCCGGCCGACGTGGAGCAGCAGATTGCCGACCGTTACGAAGAGATTCTCCGCACCATCTACCGCAAGCGCGACAAGATCGCACGCGTCACCTTCTGGGGCCTGCACGATGGCGTGTCGTGGAAGAACGACTACCCCATCGCCCACCGTACCAACTATCCGCTCCTCTTCGACCGCCAGCTGCAGAAGAAGCCAGCTTTCTATCGCGTGGTCAATATTCCGCAGCAATAAGCCACAAGTTGGAGTCATCCTGAACAAAGCGAAGGATCTCATAGCAGCTTACAAAACCAAGAGAAAGGGCTACAGAGCAATCTGAGCCCTTTTCTTATGCTTATAGGTTGCACATGGTAGCATAAAACATATAAATATTTTGAAAAAAGATGCGAAATATTTGGATATGTTAGAAATTATGACTACCTTTGCGCCCGAAATAAGAAATATGCGACATTAGCTCAGTTGGTAGAGCATTGGCTTCCCAAGCCGAGGGTCACGGGTTCGAGTCCCGCATGTCGCTCACAGTGGTGAAGCTGGATGGTTTGGAGTCCGGTCGATCGAGAATAAAACAGAGGGTGTGTCAAAATGGGGAATCGTTCCTTTTGACACACCCTCGGTCTGTTATCAGTACTTCTTGCAGATCTCCGAATAGTATGCGTACACGTCGGTCCACTTGTAGTATGGGAACATGTCGGTAGCCACGGGCAGAGTGGCTTCGGAGCCGTTGAGCAGACATTTCATGAGGATAGGGTCGCCAGCCTTCTTGCTGCGGTAGAAGATCCACTGGATGTTCGAGGCCTTGCAGGTGTTGTAGTTCTGGTAGATGTTCTTGACCTCGTATGGGTCCTCTGGGTCCTTGTCAGCACCATTGACACCCATCAGCACGGTGAGCGGACCGAGGCAGGTGTCGTGACCGAAACGGAGCGAGGCGACGTCGGCATTCTTGCCATCGATGACGTCCTGTGCCTGACGGAGGAAGTCCTCAAGGATAGGGATCATCTTGTACTGCGGGCCGAACACCCAGGAATAGGAACCGAGGTTGGAGGCCTCCCACTGGCTCACGATCTCGTCGTCGGTGATGATGTTGCCCATCATGCCCTCATGGCCGATGCTGGGGAGCGAGGTATAGAGGTTCTTGAGCTGGGCGCCGAGCATAAAGGCACCAGGAATGCCCTCGGTGCTGGTGAATACGCGATCGAGCACCACCTTGCCATACGACCAGTCATGAGGGATTTTGGTCGGGCTGCTCTCATAGCGAGGCTTGGCGGTTGGGAACTCGCGACGCTGTGGGTTCTGCTTGTCGTCGGGCACCACGGCATGGAGCGTGAAGCGCGATGACTGCTCGCGGATCTCGAGCTTGGGATTGCACTGGGTGAGTTCCTGGCAGAAGGCCGACATGCTGATGACGCATCGGCCCGAGAGCGAAGAGATGGCCGAGATGTGGCCGCCGCGCTTGAAGACCTCAGGGAAGCGGTTGTACATGGTGCGGGCAATCTGCTGATGCTGCTGCCAGCCACGCTCGGTGAGTTCGCTGACGCCGGTCATGAGTTCGTCCTTGCACTCCATGAAGCGATGGTAGAAGTTCTCGCCCTCCTGCGTGAGTTTGTGCTGGTTGTGCGCGAGGGTCAGTACGGTGTCGAGCTGCATGTAGAGCTGATCACTCCAGTAATAGCGCGATCCATGACGTGCATAATGACTGATGTAGAATGGCTTGTAGCCCTTGGGCGACTTGGTGAGCGGCTCCATCACGAATCCGTAGGGATAGTCGGTGCCATACGCCTTCTGGGGGTCAGCCTTGACGGCCTCAAGGTACTTGTTCGATTCCTGTGCCCATGCGCCAATGGCCAGCACGGCAACAGCTAAGGTAATGAATAGACGTTTCATAGCAATTAGTATTGTGTTGATGGGTGCAAAGTTAACTTTTTTAGTCGTAAATTGCAAAGAAACGAGGCAAAAACTTACGATAAGCAATACTTTCGGCCAGGATTTTGCCAGAAAGCGCTTTTTTGGAGCGATAATTTGGTGATGTCGGGCAAAAGCACTATCTTTGCACCAGACTATGGACCGGGGTTATTAAACCCGAAGCAGGGGCCGCGGTCTAAGATAACAAAAAATAATGCTGACAAAATGAAATATGCACTTGTAACAGGCGGTAGCCGAGGCATCGGACGCGCCGTGAGCATCAAGCTGGCCCAGTTGGGCTACTATGTACTGATCAACTACGTAAACAATACGGCTGCTGCCGAAGAGACGCTGGCAGCCATTCGCGAAGCCGGTTCGGATGGCGAAATGCTGAAGTTCGACGTGGCTAATGCCGACGAGGTGAAGGCCGCCCTGGAGGGCTGGATGGATGCACGCAAGGACATGGACGACTACATCGAGGTGGTGGTGAACAATGCCGGCATCCGTCGCGACAACGTGATGGCGCTGATGCCCGCACAGGACTGGCTGCAGGTGATCAACACCAACCTGAACTCGTTCTTCAACGTGACGCAGCCACTGATCCCACAGATGCAGTACCACAAGTTCGGCCGCATCATCAACATGGCCTCGGTGAGCGGCATCATGGGCATGCAGGGACAGACCAACTACTCGGCGGCCAAGGGCGGCATCATCGCAGCCACCAAGGCATTGGCCAAGGAGGTGGCACGCAAGAACATCACTGTCAACGCGGTGGCACCGGGCTTCATCAAGACCGACATGGTGGAGGGCATGGACGAGTCCACGCTCAAGAAGACCATCCCTGCCAATCGTTTCGGCCGACCCGAGGAGGTGGCTGACCTGGTGGCCTTCCTGGCATCGCCCCAGGCAGGATACATCACGGGCAATGTGATCTCGATCAATGGCGGACTCTATACGTAAGTTGAGAGTTGAAAGTTTAGAGTTTAGAGTTGAGAGTAGTTTGAAAGTTAAAAGTAAAGTACAATGAAAAAGATATTCCTATTTCTGATGATTTTCGCCCTGTCGCTGAGCGCTTCGCTCCATGCGCAGGACAATGTGATGCAGCAGGCGCTGGAGGGCTACAAGAACCTGACCACCGTGAAGGCTGACGTGAAGAAGACCGTGCACAACACGATGGTGGCCAAGGACGTAGTCACCACCGGCACGTTCTACTTCAAGAAGCCAGCCCAGATGTGCATCACCACCAATGGCGGCAAGGACGTGCTGCTCACCGATGGCGAGACCTTCACCCTCGTGCAGAACGGCAAGCCCATGACTGCCAATGCCAAGAGCAATTCAGGCCTGACTCCGCTGCTCGATGCCATCAAGGGGCTCACCCAGGGCAACACAGACACCGACCTGAGCGATGTGGCCGATGTAGATATGGAACGTGACGGCGACCTGCTGATCATGACCATCGCCCCCATCACCAAGTCGGCAGCCGAGAAGCGCAAGCTGCTGTTCAGCGCATTCGTGATCACCGTGGACACCAAGGCCGGTGAGCTGAAGAGCATCCGCCTCAACGAGAAGGGACAGAACTACCAGCAGTACGACTTCTCGAACATGAAGCGCGACGTGAAGATTGACGACAGCGTGTTCAAGGTAAAATGATGCGGCATGAATAAGCTCGAAGACATCTGCAAGGTGCCTGTGCGGTTCAGCGAGATCGACATGATGCAGCGGGCCTGGCACGGATCGTACGTGAAGTACCTGGAGGACGGACGCGAGTCGTTCGGCCGCCACTACCCTGGCATCGGATACGCCGACATCTCGGCCAGCGGCAAGTACGCCCCCATCGTGGACATGCACCTGAAGTACTATGGTCCGCTGGGCATGAACGATGTGGCTGTGATTCGCACGCGATACGTATATAAGATGGGTGCGCGGCTGGACTACAGCTACGAAATCCGCCGCGAATCGGACAACGCCCTTTGCGCCAAGGCTACGACCATACAGCTCTTCATCGACCAAAGCGGCGAGCTGATGCTCGAAGAGCCCAAATACTACAAGGAATGGAAACGCCGCTATGGCGTGGAAGAAGAGGGAATATGAACTGTTAATTATGAATTCAGCAATCCATTGACTTGCTCAATGACAGAGTGCTCCGAGTCGTTATAGATGACGGCATCGGAGCGCTTTTCTTTTTCCTCCTGCGCTAGCTGCGACTGGATGCGATTCAGTATCTGCTCGCGTGTGGCATGATCGCGCATGGAGGCGCGGGCAATGCGTAGTTCGAGGGGGGCAGACACAGTCCAGACGAGGTCGGGATGCGAGAGGCGGTCGAAACCGCTCTCAAAGAGGATGGCGCTTTCGAAGAAGAAAAGGGGCGTGGGGTGAGAAGGGTTCGAAGGGTTTGAAAGGTTCGAAGGGTTTGAAAGGTTTGAGGGGTTTGAAAGGTAATCTGTATACTGACGCTGGAGGTCACGAGCCACGGCAGGGTGGACGCAGGCATTCATACGCGCCAAGGCATCGGGGTTGCCGAAGATCTGAGAGGAGAGATAAGTCTTGTTGAGGGTTGGAAGGGTTTCCGAACCTTCAACCCCCACATAGGTTTGCGGGCCGAAGAGCTCGATGAGCTGCTGACGGAGTTCGGGATCGTGCGTCATGACCCACTTGGCACGGGCATCACAGTCATAGACGGAGAAGCCCATGACGCGAAGCAACTGCGAGACGACCGATTTGCCGCTGCCTATGCCGCCGGTGATGGCTGCGAGCATGTTAGTTTTAGAGTTGAGAGTTTAGAGTTGAGAGTAGTTGGCAGAGTTTAGGGCTGAGAGCCAGACTGTGCGGCCCGTGAAAGCGGGAGCGACAAATTCTCAATCAGGAACTCAACCCGTGCAGGACTGATCGAGACATTGGTGACCTCCTGATCGGCACCTTTGTACACAACCCGGATCGGGAGGTAACGGAGCGTGTCGGAGGTGATGCTGTCATAATCGACAGTCACGTCGAAGTCTGCCTCCTGCAACGTCCAGTAATAATGGCAATCGACTAGGCACTTGATGCTTGCTGCATACGGGAAGATGGTGAGCTGACGGCCTCGGGGCTCATTCAGCACACGGATGCGCTTGCCCTCGAACACGCGCTCTACGTATTGCGAAACCGGCACAGTGGCCGAAACAACCGATGGCGTGGCCTTGACGCCCAGTGGCAGGTCGAGGGAGAGCGAGAGCTGCAGCGTGTCGCGCATGCCATAGCGCTCGGCCTTCTCGGTGAACACACAGGTGAGCGTGTCAAGCACGGCATTGGGAGCATTGATGATGACCGAGTCGGGCTGGAGCACAGATGGACGGATGCGATAGTTGGGCTCGGGCTCGAAACGCCCGTTGATGCGCACCGGGAACTTGCGGCCTTCGGTCTGCGCACAGCGTGCATCGATGAGTGTGGGACTGATCGAGGTGATGCGCGTGGAGCCGTTCAGCTCGGTGCGGATCAACGACTGGAGCTCGGCTGCCGAGATGCGGAAGTTTCCCGTGGCATCGGCATAGCGGTCGAAGTTGACTGCGAGCCTGCGCAGGCGGTTGTCGTAGGCATAGCGGAGGAGGTTCATGTTATTGTCCTCGATGGCCACGCGCAGCTGTGAGGGCACATGCGTGGTGAAAACCATGTCCTGCGGCTGGTCCTCAATGATGAAATCGACCTGATACTCCGCGACATTGTCCTCGCGGGCGGTCTGCACAATCCAGAAGAAGGCGGAGAGCAGCACAAATAGCAGAAAGGTCAACACCTCGCGTCGGTTGGTTCGACCGATCAAGATGTTGACTATTCGGATGATGGTGGGCTGTTTCGGCCCTTTCTTGTTTCCTGTTTTCTCTGCCATAGTTTGGAATTAACTTGGCCTGTGCGGATTATTTGCCAGGCTTGACGTCGATGGAGCCAGCTTGACCGACAACTACGTCATTCATGTCCTTGAACACGCAGTCCTTGGCCACCTGGATGCTCACATTGTAGTCAGGCTTCAGGCTGATGATGAAGCTCTCTGGCTCAGCAACGCCCTTCTTGTTGGCAGGACCCATCTTGACACCCTCCACCTTGCCGTAGAGGCCGCCGCTGGTGATTACGTGGTCGCCCTTCTGCATCTTGTTGCGCTCCTCCTTGAGTTTCTTCTGCTGTTGCTGCTGAGGACGGATCATGAAGAAGTAGAACACTGCGATGATAGCGACGATGAAAAAGAGGTTGCCGAAACCTGGGCCTGAAGCGGCAGCTTCGGTCTGAAGGAAAATAGTGTTAAACATTTTTTTCAAATTACAGATTACAAATTATAGATTACAGATTCCCTAAAATCCTGACCCTTTTTAAATCAAGCCTTGATGATCTTCTTCTCGGCACGCCACTCCTTGACAATCTTGTCGAGCACGCCGTTGATGAACTTGGCTGAGTTGGCTGAGCAGTAGTGCTTGGCCAGCTCGATGTACTCGTTGATGGAGATGGCCACAGGGATCTCCGTGAAGTGCAGTATCTCGGCCAAAGCGGTGCACATCACCACCTTATCCATCAGCATCATGCGGTTCGACTCCCAGTTGGGAGCCACGGCATTGATCAGACGCACGTTGTCGTAGTAATCCTCGAGGGCATACTTGAGCAGGTCCTGTGCGAACTTCTGGTCCTCGTCGGAGCGGAAGGTCTTCACGGCCTCGATGAGCTCGGTGTCAGGCGTGAGCTTGCCGATGGTCTTGACCACAACCTGCAGCACGGTGGTGAGGTCGTCGTTCCAGAAGATGTTCTTCGATTCGAGCGTCTCATCGAGCGCCTCGCTGTTGGGGATGACCTGTGTGAGTATCTCACGCCAGAGCTCGCGCTGCTGCTCGATGGTAGGCTCCTGAGGCTGGCTCATGTATTGCTCAAAAACCGGGAGCTGCTCGATGTCGGTCATTAGCGAGCGATAGAGGTCGGTGTCGAAGTCGCTGATGAGCTGTTCCTGAGCACAATAGTCGAGCACCTCGCTGTGCTTGCTGATGAGCGATGGGACGAAGTTATCGACAAAACGGGTATTGGGGTTCAGCTCCTCAGTGGTAGGCATGTACTTGTTGCGAGCCTGCTCGATCTGGGCGCGACGATAGTCGGTGACCTTGACGATGAGCGCCAGGAGGTAGTTGTAGAGCTTCTGGCTGGCATCGACCGATTCGAAGAGCAACTCATTGCACTTGTAACGAGGCTGCTCGCTCTGCAGACAGGCATAGACCAACTGAGTGGCCTTGATGCGGATTAAAAGTCGGTTTATCATCATTTATATATATAAAATGTGGCGCAAAGATACAGAATTCCCTCGACAATGCCAAATTTTCGGTCGAAAAAAGCATCCTTAGCCGACCAA
Organism: Bacteroidales bacterium; assembly: GCA_045628525.1. Taxonomy (GTDB): domain Bacteria; phylum Bacteroidota; class Bacteroidia; order Bacteroidales; family UBA3663; genus Liminaster. The sequence continues at coordinate 15,799 of JAZQPJ010000030.1, read as the reverse complement.
AGGTGGGGGAAGTGGGGGAAAAGGGGAGAAAAACGGAAAAAAGGACTATCCTTGGGGCGCCGCGAACACAAGGAATGCCGGCGGGGCGGCCCGACGACAGTGCTTCGGTTGCAGCACGGGTGGCGGGGCAGCCCGCTACGGCTCAGAGGCAAAACTTCTCGACTACCGCAGCCACGCCATCCTCCTCGTTGCTGAGGGTGATGTAGTCGGCCACGGCACGAACCTCGGGCTTGGCATTGGCCATGGCCACACCGAGGCCTGCGTACTCGATCATCGACTGATCGTTGTAGCCGTCGCCGCAGCAGATCATCTGCTCACTGGTGAGGCCCAGATGGCTGAGCAGTATGGCCAGGGTCTTGGCCTTGTCGATGCCGAGGGGCACGATCTCGAGGAAGAAGGCTTCGGAGCGATACACTCCATTGCGACCCTTGAGGTGCTCCGCCATCTCGAGCTCCAGCTGATGCAGCGGCTCGGGATCGCCCACGATGAGGCATTTGGGCAGCAGCCCAGGCACGGCTTCGAGGAAGTTATCCACGCGCTCGCATGGCATCTTGTTGAGCCAGCATTCGTAGTGAACATACTGGTCGTCAGGGTCCTCGCTGAACACGGCATTGCCCCTGTAGCTCAGCACCTGGAAGGGCTTGACCACGCCCTCGGCATTGGGTATCTGGCACTTGGAACACTCGTAGATGTAGGGAAGCACATCGGGGTCGAGCGTCTGCTGCGCAATGACCTGCTTGTCGCTCCAGCGGATGATCTGTCCGCCATTGTAGGCCAGCACATAGCCATCGTGGCTGGCCAGCTGCAACTGGTCGGCCAGGGGCGCGATGCCATAGACGGGACGGCCCGAAGCGAGTACGATGCGGAGACCCTGCTCCTGGGCGCGAAGCAGTACGTCGAGGGTATGTGGGGTGATTTCCTTCTGGCTGTTGGTGAGTGTGCCGTCGAGATCGAGAACGAGGAGTCTGTACATGTTGGGGAAGGGGAGTAAAAGGGTAGTAAAAATGTAGTAAAAGGGTTGTGAAAGGGACGAATGTGCAGCTGGCACAAGTACGGGCTCAACCCCATTTGCGTACAAAGATAGCGATTTGGAGCGACACAGGCAACCGACGGTGACAAAAAAAGCGCGTGGGGGACAATTTTTCGCCCCCCGTTCCGTTATTTGACTAATAAGAATGACAATATAAAACCGAGAAAGATATGTTGACCGTAAATGATATCAGCCGCGCCATCGAGCAGGTGGCCCCGCTGGAGTTGCAGGAGTCGTATGACAATGCAGGGTTGCAGTGTGGCGACCCCCGTCAGGAGGTGAAGCGCGTATTGTGCTGTCTGGACATCACCGAGGCCGTAGTCGAGGAGGCCGAACGGCTGGGCTGCCAGCTGGTGGTGAGCCACCATCCGCTGATCTTCGGCGGCATCAACCGCATCGACCCCACCTCGGGCTACGTGAGCCGCACTCTGATACGCGCCATCCGCAGCGGCATCAGCCTCTATTCGGCCCACACCAACCTGGACAAGGCCGAGGGTGGCGTGAACCACCGGCTGGCCCAGGCGCTGGCGCTGACCGACGTGGAGGCGCTGAGCGAGTGCGGCGTGGTGGGCAATCTGGCCGAACCCATGGAGGCCGCCGAACTGGTGTCGATGATCTGCGACGTGCTGAAGGCCGGCTGTCTGAACTGCAACTGGGGCGACTTCATGGCTGCCCATCAGCAGGGGGAAGAGCCCGTGAAGATCACCCGACTGGCCCTGTGTGGCGGATCGGGCGCAGAGTTTGTGCGCGAAGCACGTCAGCGTGGTGCACAGGCCTTCCTGACTGGTGAGATGCGCTACCATAGCTACTTCGGTCAGGAGGACATCCTGCTGATCGAGGCCGGGCACTACGAGACGGAGCAGTTCACCATCGGCCTGCTGTGCGACATCGTGCGACAGGCGGGAGCCGAGGCCATTGCCACCACAGTGAACACGAATCCGCGCGTCAGCTTCTGATACACACAACGAGCGAAAGCCACAGCGTCCGAGGCTCTCTGGGGAGACCGGAGCCATTGCCCAATATGTCTCGCTAATATGGCAAAAAGCTGTGTAAGCGGCAACGCCCGCATCCATTTGGAACAAAAATAAGGCTGATGTTTTGAAAATACGCAAAAAATGCTTATATTTGCGCCCAATATATTATAAACCAATTAACAGACAGATTATGATCATTGAACTCGGCAAGCACGTTGCCATCCAATACAAGCTCACCGGCTTCGAAGCCCCTGAGAATCCTGAAGAAGAGACCGAAATCGAGGACATCGAGGAGACCAAGCCTGAGCGCCCCTTTGAGTTCATCTTCGGCGTGGGCCAGCTGCTCCAGGCCTTCGAGGCACAGATAGCAGGCAAGCAGGAGGGCGACAGCTTCGACTTCTTCCTCTCACCAGCCGAGGCCTACGGCGAATACGACGACGAGAAGGTCATCGCCCTGCCTAAGAAGTTCTTCTGCGACGACAAGGGCAAGTTCCTGTCACAGTTCGTGATGGAGGGCGGCGAGGTGCCGCTGCAGAACCAGAATGGCGACATCATACAGGCCACCGTGCAGAAGATTACCAAGGACGAGGTGGTGTGCGACGTGAACCATCCGCTGGCAGGCATGACCCTGCACTTTGTGGGCAAAATACAGGAGGTGCGCGATGCCTCCGAGCAGGACAAGCTGGAGTACATGCGCCAGATGACCGGCCACTTCGAGGGCGGTTGCGGCGGCGGCTGCCATGGCGGTGGCTGTGGTGGCAACTGCGGCGGTGACTGTGGTGGAAACTGTGGCGGAAACTGCGGCGAAGGTGGCTGCGGCGGCTGCCAAGGCAAGTAAAAGTCTCACCCAAGCTTCAGGACACGAATCCGAGCGCTCGAAAAGGCATTCGGAACCTCTGACAGGCTTTTCGAGCACTCGAAATGTTTGACTAAAAGCTGTGGCAGTTTTTTCGAGGGTTCGAAAAGCTTGTCTGCAAGTCGTGGCAGACATTTCGACATCTCGAACGCTTCATCCGAAACCGCTGGCAGACATTTCGAGCACTCGAACAATTCTTCAATAACGACAATTCCGACGACAAGAAATGAATACTTTTGGCAACATATTCCGCCTGACCACCTTTGGCGAAAGCCATGGCGTGGCAGTGGGTGGCGTGCTGGACGGCATGCCTGCGGGCATCGAAGTCGATGAGGACTTCCTGCAGCGCGAGATGGCACGTCGCCGTCCCGGACAGTCGGCCATCACCACGGGTCGCAACGAGGCAGACCATGTGGAGCTGCTGAGCGGTGTGTTCGAGGGCAAGACCACGGGCACCCCCATCGGCTTCGAGGTGCGCAATGCCAACCAGCACTCGAACGACTACGAGAACATCCGCAACCTGTTCCGTCCCAGCCACGCCGACTACACCTACACGCAGAAGTACGGCCTGCGCGACCACCGCGGCGGAGGACGTTCGTCGGCACGCGAGACGCTGTCGCGCGTCGTAGGCGGAGCCCTTGCCAAGATGGCCCTGCGTCAGCTGGGCATCAAGGTGACTGCCTACACCAGCCAGGTGGGCGACATACGCCTGGGCCAAGAGTGGGACGACATGCTGGTGACATTGGGCACGCCACAGGACAAGGGTCTGGACCTGTCGCAGATCGAGCAGAACGCCGTGCGTTGCCCCGACCCCGTGAAGGCTGCGCAGATGGAGGAACTGATCAAGCAGGTCAAGGCCGATGGCGACACCATCGGCGGCGTGATCACCTGCGTGATCCAGGGCGTGCCTGTGGGCCTGGGCGAACCGGTCTTCGGCCGTCTGAATGCTGCACTGGGCAATGCCATGCTCAGCATCAACGCCTGCAAGGGCTTCGAATATGGCCTGGGCTTTGCCGACTGCGGACGCAGGGGGTCGGAGATGATTGATACGTTTGTGAACGAGGGCACTCCTAATTCCTCACTGCTCACTCCTCACTTGGCAACGCTCACCAATCACAGCGGCGGCATACAGGGCGGCATCTCAAACGGCATGCCCATCTACTTTCGCTGCGCATTCAAGCCCGTGGCCACGTTGCTCAAGGAGGTGGAGACCATCGACAAGGATGGCAACGCGACGGTGCTGCACGCCCGCGGTCGTCACGACCCATGCGTATTGCCCCGTGCCGTGCCCATCGTGGAGGCCATGGCAGCCATGACTCTGCTGGACTACTATCTGATGAACAAAACCACAAGGCTTTGAGTTGAAGCGCTTGCGAAACCAGCATTACAAATCGACAAGACTATGACAAGAAGAATGGACATCATCTGGATACTCTCCCTCCTGCTCTCGGCAGGTGTGCTGACATCGTGCCACCACGATGACCCGAAGGGGGGCGAGCCGGAGATCGTGGAGGAACCCGACAGCAATCATACATTATTAATATATATGATTGGCGACAACAACCTGTCAATGTATTGCAAAGAAAATACGCAGCACAGCATCGATGGCCTGCTCAATTCGCCCCATCCGCTCAACCTGGTGATCTACGAGGATAGCAACGTGTCGGGACGGCGCGGCACACCGGTGCTCTTCCGCCTGAAGCGCAATGCCGTGGACAAGCAGCGCGTCGATACCATCTACATGCATCAGTACGAGGAGGATATGGACTCGACCGACCCCGCAGTAATGCAGAGCGTGCTCAACGAGGTGTTCCGGGAGTACGACACCGAGGTCAAGGGCATCGAGCTCTGGTCGCACGCCCTGGGCTGGGCTCCATCCAAGGGCTACACGCCTACACAGGCACGTAATGCGGGCAATGAGCCGGAGACGCGTGCCAGCCAGTTCGTGGGTATGGACGGAAGCAACGAGATGGACATCTGGGTACTGCGCCAGACGCTTGAGCAATGTCCGCACCTGGACTACATCCTGTACGATGCCTGCAACATGGGTCAGGCCGAGGTGGCCTACGAGCTGCGCGATGTGGCCGACTACATGCTGGCCTGCCCCACCGAGATCATGGCTGCCGGCTTGCCCTACAGCACCATGATCAGCTCGCTCTCCACCTGCCAGGACAAGGGCTCGCTGCGCAATGCCCTGAAGATGGTGGTTGACGACTTTGCCACACTGTACGACGGCACGACGAAGGCCGACAAGTCCTACTATGTGGCTTCCTCGCCATACCGCCACGACGGCACATTTGCCCTCACCGACCTGCGTGAGATCAAGGGCGTGCACGATGCCTACCTGAGCCTGCGTGCCAATTACCCCGAGCGCGTGCAGCTGCTGGCCGGGCACTTCTACACTTACGAGGACAATATCACGCACTATGGACGCACGAGCATGGGATCGCGCTATTACTTCTATGACCTGCTCGATGCCTCCCGCTTCATAGCTGGTGATGACAAGGAGAGCCAGAGCCTGGCCCTACTGCAGCAGGCACTCGACAAGGCTGTCGTGAAAGAGTATCACACGGCATCGTTCCTCGAGATCTCCAATATCCGCAGCTGCGGCCTTGGCGTGGCACTGCCAGAGGGATTCGATGCCACGACCAGCCCCAACAAGCTCAAGGCAGCCTATCAGGAGTTGCGTTGGCAGAAGGAATAAGACATGAAAAAAGGTGCGGGACCAACGTCCTGCACCTTTAAATCAAAAAAAGGATGAGCTCTTCATATCGCGCCGCTACAACCTCACGCCCTTGCTGCGGTCAAGCCCTGGGGGATTAGAAGGAGCATGCCGTATGACACTCATCCGGCTGCAAAAGTACGACTTTTTTTTCATTCCACAAAATAATTGGGGAGAAAAAAGCGATTTTTGCCCGAAAATTTCTTTTTTCGGGCAAAAAAAACTATCTTTGCAGCGTAAATATAGCAGAAACAATATGCAGATACGTATCAATCCGCTCGGTAAACTGGTGAACGAATTCCTGATGAAATGGGCCCTTCCGCTGGGCTTGTTCTTCATCGTGGAGTATTGGGTGCGCAATGCCTCGGCTACGAATGTGCTGCTTGGCCTCTTCACATTTCCGATGATGCTGGTCACGCCCGTGGCCCTGTGGTGGCTGCTGCGCAAGTTGCGCCGCACCGTGCTCAGCGATATGATGCTGGGCATCCAGGCCTGGTCGTTCGGCGTGCAGCTGATGTTCTTTGCCGGCCTGATCGAGTCGCTGTTCATCTATGTCTATAATCAGTTCCTGTTCCCGGCCAACCTCTATGAAGTGCAGCAGGCTACCATTGCGCAATATGAGGAGGTATATGCCATGTTCCAGAGCCTGGGCACCATGCAGGCGTATCTGCCCACCCTGCAGCAAGCCATCGACCTGCTGAAGGAGGCCCCAGTGAGCTCCGCCATCGAAACCGCGATCACGTCATTGTCAAACGAGATATTCATAGGCATGATCCTCATGGTTCCCATTGCGTTCATCGTGCGCAAGAGGCCACAATGACTTAATGAAGCCGAATAAGTCGCTCTCTATAATGCGCTATATAGACGGTAAGGATTCAGATGAAAGCGGCAAGATCCAGGTGAACTTATTGAGGAATTCTGATCTGGAGGGCGATGACACGTGCAACTTCTTGCATAAGGAGAGAACAAGCAAAGAAATAGTATTGTTTTTGTCTTTAAGTCCTGTAGATAATATTTGCTAATTTACAAAAACTACAATGTTAGATATTTCGGTCATCGTACCACTCTATAACGAAGAAGAATCGCTGCCGGAACTGGCAGCGTGGATTGACCGTGTGATGCAGCAGAATGGGTTCACCTACGAGGTGATCTTCTGCAACGATGGTTCGACCGACCGCTCGTGGGAGGTCATCAAAGAGCTGCACGTGCGCTACCCGCAGATGCACGGCATGGCATTCCGTACTAATCACGGCAAGTCGCCGGCCCTGCATGTGGGCTTCGGCATGGCACAGGGCGACGTGGTGATCACCATGGATGCCGACCTGCAGGACTCGCCCGACGAGATTCCGGAGCTCTACCGCATGATCAAGGAGGAGGGCTACGACGTGGTGTCGGGCTGGAAGAAGAAACGCTTCGACCCGCTGTCGAAGACCATCCCCACCAAGCTCTTCAATGCCACGGTGCGCAAGGCATCGGGCATCAAGAACCTGCACGACTTCAACTGCGGCCTCAAGGCCTACAGGAGCGAGGTGGTGAAACACATCGAGCTCTATGGCGACATGCACCGCTACATTCCCTGGCTGGCCAAGAATGCCGGCTTCAAGAAGATCGGCGAGAAGGTGGTGCAGCATCAGGCACGCAAGTACGGCACCACGAAGTTCGGCCTTGACCGCTTTGTCAATGGCTACCTGGACCTGATGACGCTGTGGTTCCTCAACCGCTTCGGCTCGAAGCCCATGCTCATCTTCGGCCTGTGGGGCACGGTGGTATTCATGATCGGTTTCATGGCGGTGCTCTTCATCGTGTGCCACAAACTGTGGGTGCTCCACACCGTAGGCACAGGCACGCTGATCACCAATATGCCGTCGTTCTACATCGCGCTGACCTGCATGCTGCTGGGCAGCCAGCTGTTCCTGGCCGGCTTCCTGGGTGAGCTGATCTCGCGCACCTCGCAGGATCGCAACAAGTATGACGTGGCCGAGACGGTCTGACGAGGCATCGAGCCATCAAATCATCGAGTCTTCGAACCATCGAAAAAAACAATTGTAACTTGAAGCAGAAACACCTCATAACCGCCCTGATTGGTGCAGCCAGCCTGGCCTGCAGCCTTGCCTCGTGCGACAATGGCTGCGAACAGAAGCGTGAGAGCCTCCTCCACGCCGAGTTCATCAGTTCATCAGGACGCGCCCTTCGCTCCATGAAGGTCATCGCCATCAGCGGCGAGACGGGCTATCAGATGAGCGCGACGAAGTTCGACGACGTTGAACTCGACCTGAATCCCCACGATTCACTGACATACTTCCTGATCACCGGCACATACACCGATTTCGGCGATTCGTTTACGGTAACCGACACCGTGGAGGTGGAGTACCAGGTGCAGCCCCATTACCTGGACATGGCATGTGGATGCACCATTCATTACAACCTCCTGGCTGCCCGAACCACGCATAACCTGATCAACAGCATACGCGTTGCCGATCCTTACATTCATCCGGAATCGAGCATCAATATGGTATTCGAGTATTGACAGCATCGGAATCAGAAACAAGCAAAAGACATCATTAGCAACTATGCGGAAGCGCCTATTGCTCATAATCACACTCCTCATCGCCATCTGCAGCCTGCAGGTGCCTCGCGTCATGGCACAGGGCCGTACCATTCCGCGCAGTTCGGAGGTATCGGAGCGCGACGAAACCCTGCTGGACATTCTGCCTGAAGGCCAGACGCATCGCTATCCCCTACTGAACGGCCTCAGCGTCAATGTCGATATCATCGACCCCGTGCTGAGCCTCTTCGTCCTGGACCATGCCACTTACGAGGCACAGGTGATGGTGGATCTGCATCACCGCTTCTTCCCGATGTTCAGCATGGGCATGGGCTATGCCGATGAGACATCGAACAACGGCAACGACTATGGCACCGACCAGAAGCAGGAGCTCACCTTCAAGTCCGACCTCTCCCCCTTTGCCAAAATAGGTATGGCGTACAATCTGGATTACAACAGCACGCGCCCATCGGACTTCTACATGGTCTTCCTCCGCTATGGCTATGCCTACAACAAGGCCGACATCACGAACCTCTACTACGCCAATGAGCTGTGGGGATCATACGGACCTTTGTCGCTCAAGGACCAGAAATACCAGACGCATTGGCTCGAAGCCGGTGCGATGCTCAAGGTGCAGCTGATGCGACACGTATCACTGGGTTGGGACATCTACTGGAAGATCCCACTCTCGCAATCGGGCACCCGTTACGGCAAGCCCACCTTCGTGCCCGGCTACGGCAGCGGCGACACCAGCCTGGGTTGTGCCTTCCGTATCTATTACGACATCTTTTAGCAATTCAGCAACATCATGAACAAGACCATCGCCAAGACCCTGCTCTACCTCAGCACCGCCATCTGCCTGCTTGCCATCGTGCTTTTCAGGCAGAACGGACTGCATGGCAACACCAGCCACGCCTATACGCAACTGGAGGGCTCGGTATTCCATACGATCTATCATATCCAATACGACAGCGACATCGACTACACTCCCGAGCTCAAGGAGATGTTCAAGCAATTCGACGGCTCAGTCTCGATGTTCAATGACACTTCGCTCGTCACGCGCATCAACCGTGGCGACACCACGGTGGTTGCCAATGCCTTCCTGCGCACGGTAATGCTCAAGGCCGAGGAGGTGAGCCGTGCCACACACGGAGCCTTCGACGTCACCTGCGCCCCACTGGTCAACCTCTGGGGTTTCGGCTTCAAGAACCGCGAGAACGTGAGCCGCGAGGTCGTCGATTCCGTCCTGCAGCTGGTAGGTTACCAGAAGGTGCGCCTCCTGCCCGATGGCCGCATCATGAAGGATGATCCACGTGTCAACCTTGACTTCTCGAGCATTGCCAAAGGCTACATGTGCGATGTCGTGGCCAATTTCCTGAAGCAACGTGGCATCAGCAACTATATGGTTGAGATCGGCGGCGAAATAGCCTGTGGCGGTATCAATCCGCAACAAAACATGTGGGGCATCGGCATCAACGAGCCCACCGAGGACTCGACACAGCTCAACAACAAGCTGCAGGAGATAATGCGCCTCAGCGACTGCGGTGTGGCCACCAGCGGCAACTACCGCAACTTCTATTACCAGAATGGCCAGCGCTATGCACACACCATCGACCCTACCACGGGTTATCCGGTGCAGAAGGACGTGCTCTCGGCCACCGTCGTCGCTCCCGACTGCATGACCGCCGACGCCTATGCCACCGCCTTCATGGTGCTAGGCAGCAAGGAGGCCCAGCAGGTGCTCGATGCCGACACCACGCTCATGGCCTACTTCATCGTGGCCGATTCGTCGGGCACGGGCAATCGTGTGATTTATTCCCCAGGACTCAAGCGCATGCTTGACAATCCACAGTGATTATACTAATTTTGTTCAGATTATGCAGAACAATTTCATCTCTGTTTCTGACCTCAGCAAGGAGGACATCCTCTCCATCCTCGAGGATGCCGCCAAGTTCGAAGCCAATCCTAACCGCCGCCTCCTGGAAGGCAAGGTCGTAGCCACGCTCTTCTTCGAGCCAAGTACACGCACACGCTTAAGCTTTGAGACCGCCGCCAATCGTCTTGGTGCCCGCGTCATCGGCTTCAGTGACCCCAATGCCACCTCTACCTCTAAGGGCGAGACGCTGAAAGACACCATCAAGATGGTCAGCAACTATGCCGACGTCATCGTGATGCGCCACTACCTCGAAGGTGCCGCCCGCTATGCCAGTGAGGTCACTGACGTGCCCATCATCAATGCCGGTGACGGTGCCAACCAGCACCCATCGCAGACCATGCTCGACCTCTACAGCATCTGGAAGACGCAGGGCACCCTCGACAACATCGACATCACCATGGTGGGCGACCTCAAGTACGGTCGCACCGTGCACTCGCTCGTGCAGGCGCCCTCGTTCTTCAATCCCAAGTTCCACTTCATCGCCCCCGACCTGCTGCGCATGCCACTCGGCTACCGCGACTTCTGCAAGCGTCACGAGCTCTACTACGACGAGCAGGAGCAGTTCGACCTGGAGGCTATCAACCGCACCGACATCCTCTACATGACCCGCATCCAGCGCGAGCGTTTCAGCGATCTGCGCGAGTACGAGCAGGTCAAGAACGTCTATTGCCTCCACAAGGCCATGCTCGATGGTGCCAAGTCAAACCTCCGCGTGCTCCATCCGCTGCCACGCGTCAACGAGATCGCCTACGACGTGGATGAGTCGGACAAGGCATACTACTTCCAGCAGGCACAGAACGGCCTCTACACCCGCGAGGCCATCATCTGCCGCATGCTGGGCATCGAGGTCAAATAGCAGATTGTAAATCGTAAATCGTAAATACCGTTATGAGCGAAAAAACCGAACTCGAAGTCAGTGCCATCAAGAACGGCACCGTGATCGACCATATACCCGCCGAAGTAACCTTCAAGATCGTCCAGATCCTCGACCTCTACAATCACCCGGGTGCCATCACCATCGGCACCAACCTCGAGTCGAAGACCCTGGGCAAGAAGGGCATCATCAAGATTGCCGACCGCTTCATCTCCGACGAGGAGATCGGCCGCCTCTCGGTCGTGGCCCCCAACGTCACCCTCAACATCATCAAGGACTACCAGATTGTGCAGAAGAAGTACGTGCAGTACCCCAAGCAGATCATCGGCGTGGTGAAGTGCAGCAACCCCAAGTGCATCACCAACCACCAGCCTGTGGCCACCAAGATGGAGGTGTTCGACATGAAGCTCAAGTCCCTCCGCTGCGTCTATTGCGAGCGCGTGATGCAGCACGAAGAGATCGAGCTGCTCTGATTCCACCGAATCCTATCAATAAAAAACGGCACTGCCTTCACAGGTGGTGCCGTCGTCAATTACCATTAAATCCATTTTTTATGCAAGAGCCGAAGACGGGACTCGAACCCGTGACCCACGCATTACGAATGCGTTGCTCTACCAACTGAGCCACTTCGGCGAAAAGCGGGTGCAAAGATACGCTATTTTGATGGATTTTCCAAATATTTGGTCAAAAAAAACATCTTTTGCATGCATTTCTCCGCTTCGAATGGGGCATTCTTGCCTTTTACGGCTCAGAAATGCGTATCTTTACCGCTTGAAGATCCCACACTATTGCTTAGAAATGCACCACAACGTCGAGCACGATGGGCAGATGATCGCTGACGCCGCCCTCATATTGCGCACCATAATAGGCACGCTTGGGCCGATGACCCAGGTTTGACTCGTCGGCCGTAAGCATGAAGGGAAGGCTGAAGCTGCGCGCATTGCTCACCTGAACCGGGACGATGCCAACCGATGTCGGAACGCTGACCAATGATGTCGAGGCACTGTCAGCACCAAGCAGCGATTCCGACACGATGAACTGGTCAAGGAAGCTCCATTCACCCTGGAACTTGTGCGAACCATACATGGAAGGATGCCGAGGCAATGCCTGCTGCAAGGACAGCATCAGGTTGTGCCAATAAGCATCACGTCCATTCTCCCACCATCGATGCCGACGGCTGGGCACCTCGTTCATATCGCCCATGATCACCACATACGGGTGCTCGCGTTCCTGTCGGAGGCTGTCGGCCAGCTGCATCAGTACACGATGTGCTTCGTCGCGTGCACCCTGGCTCTGGCGGGTGCCACCCAGCTGGCTGGGCAGGTGAGCCACAATCAGGTCGAGCGTGTCGCCCGACACCACACGCCCTGCCACATGCAGCAGCTGGCGCGTAGCGCGGCGGCCAGCCGGCATCGGTATCGAATGCGAGGCATGGCTGATCAGGCGAAACTCTGCCGGCTGATAGAGCAAGGCCGTCTTGATGCCGCGCGGATCGGCGCTGTCGCTCACCACATAGCGGTAGTTCAGGTCGTAGAGTGCCGGCTGACGCAGCCAGTAGCGCATCACGCTGTCGCCCTCCACCTCAGCCAGCCCTACAGCCATGGGTGCCTGGCCACCACCTGCGCCCAGTATGCCCTTGGTCAGCTGCGTGAGCTTGTTCATGAGGCGGCTCATGTTCCATCGGCGCATGCCCTCGGGCGTGAAGTCATCGTCCTGGCGCGAGGGGTCGTCGCCTGGCCAAAAGGCATTCTCCACGTTCCAGAACATCAGCGTGTGCCGGTGCGACATGAGCGTGTCGCTCTGGGCATTGGCCACGCGGGCAATGCATCCGAGCAGTACACATATAGATATTATTATAAGGCGTGGCATACAGGAAGAAAAAAAACCGAGCCATCGCGATGACCCGGTTTTGTCTTTTTGCCTTTATCGAAACTCGATTAAGCCTCAGCAGGAGCCTCCTCGGTAGCAGCCTCAGCAGCCTTGGCAGCAGCCTCCTCGGCAGCCTTGGCAGCCTCAGCAGCCTTCTTGGCAGCTACGGCCTCAGCCTTAGCGTTCTTCACTGCAACCTCAGCGTTGGCAGCCTCCTTGGCAGCCTTGGCAGCAGCCTCAGCGAGGCCGGCAACCTTAGCGGCAACCTTGGCGTTCTTGGCAGCCTTCCAGGCATCGAACTTAGCCTGTGCCTGCTCAGCGGTGAGAGCACCCTTCTTCACACCACCATTGAGGTGCTTCATCAGGAGTACGCCCTCGTAAGAGAGGATCTTCTCTGCGGTGAGAGTTGGCTGTGCACCAGTCTCTACCCAGTAAAGAGCGCGGTTGAAATCGAGATTAATAGTAGCAGGGTTGGTGTTTGGATTGTAAGTACCGAGCTTCTCAATATACTTACCATCACGTGGCGCTCTGCTATCTGCAACTACGATGCTATATACAGCGTAGTCCTTGTGACCATGACGTGCGAGACGAATCTTAGTAGCCATTGTAGCAAATTGTGTTAATGAGTTAATACTAATGCAATCCTTGTCGGGAGTAGAGACACGTCTCTTTCCCCGGTTTTGCGAGCGCAAAGATAGCGTTTTCTTTAGAAAGCGCCAAACCTTTCTGGCACTTTTCTCGCCAAATTGCTCGTTTTTCTGCTGTTTTGGTCGATATTGCTCTTCACGCTTAGCGATTTTCACAAGAATTTTTCCGCAAGGTTCTCGCTAGCGCGGTGCTGAAATACGATAAATACTATAAATATTATAAATACGTTTTTATAGTTTTTATCTGTTTTCAGCGTGGTCGTAGGACCATATAGTTTTTCAGCATCGCGCTAGCGAAAGAATGTATTTATCGTATTTAGCATATTTATCGTATTTCAGCACCACGCAGTGAAACTAGGAGCACGCGCCGCGATGGCCATTAGAGCGGCCCAGTCGATACTCATAAGCCGTGCAGCCGGTATATCGCTCCAGGAACCTCGACATCGTGCGATTGCCAGAGAAGCCACACACCTTGGCGACGTAGTCATACGAGTACGACGTCTCAGTGAGCATGTACTTGACGTGCAGCAACCGCCACTCGCGTAGCATCGTCACCAGGTTGACGCCGGTGAGGAGTTCGATGGCGTGGCTCAGATAGATCCTCTTCACCTCCAGCCGCTTCGCCAGGTCCTTGCCATTCAGGCCTGGCGAGCGCTTGAGGTAATACACGACATCCGCGAGGATCGGGATGCCAATGGGTTTGTCTCTCGCAAGAGCGTAGAGAGCGGAAACGGAAATAATTGGGTTCATAATAAAAAGGAAAAGGGATAAGGGAAAAGGGAAAAATTTGCTTGCGCTGGCGTTAATGACCGGGAATGAAACGGGAATTGGACGTAAATACTTTTTTATCTTTACACGAATTATCATAAATTGTCACAAATGGATCATAAATAATAATTAATGAAAAATTCGTGATAATTCATGATAATTCGTGTTTAAAATAGAATATTTACGTTCATTTACGTATTAATTCACGGCTATTTACGCTTTACTTCAGTAAATACTTATATTCTTGTATCGCGTCGAAACAAGGACACGCCTTGGCCACGCCTGGCAGATCACGGTGGCTGACGATTCTTGCCTTCGGGAACATCTCATGCAGCGTACACAGCAGGAAGTGCAGCGTGATCATCTGCTCCGGAGTTCGGTTGTCCTCGTACTTCGAGACAGGGAGATTTTTCATTTTTCCCTTTTCCTTTTCACCTCCGGAGAGAACGATTTCGTTCTCGCGGTGTCCGCCTTCGTAGCATACACCTATCGAGTGAGCGTTGTAGTTCTTGACGTGGCAACCGGGGATGCTGAGAGGACGACAGTAATACAAAGTACCATCTCTCGTGACGTAGAAGTGGTAGCCAGGGTACTTGCCGAAGCCTTCGCGCTTATGACTGGCGGCCAGCTTCTCTAGGGTAAAGTCCTGGCTCGGACGCGTGTCGGAGCAATGCAGTACGATCAGATTTATTTCGCGCATCTGGCTACTCCTCACTCCTAACTCCTCACTCCTCACTGCCGAAGCCTGCGAGGCCGAATGCAGCGAGGACAGCAGTTCCGACCTTGATAAAGGTCTGGAGGACGGTGGTCCAAAAGTTACGCTTGCACGTGCGCTTGCACTCCTCGCAGCACTCACCGTGTTCGTTACTGGGGCTTTCTGGGATAGTTTCTCTCTTGTTCATTGTTTTTGTTTTTGCACATGGAGTAAATGGAGAGAATGGAGTAAAAAATTCTATCGTAAAAAACTCCTTTAACTCCATTTACTCCATGTGAGTTAATAATTAATCCTTAGGATATGGGATAGGTGACACGTTGCCGTCGAGACCAGGCTCGTTGCCAGTTGACTCAGTTGACTCCTCCCCGTCATCGACAGTACTCTTGCCGAGTCGCATGTTGAGGTGCTGGCGAGCATCTCGCACGATCTCGTTGATCACCCCGATGAGCTTGGCGCAGAGTATCCCCTTGTCGCTCTCTGGCGCGCTATCGGCCGTATACTCCAGATAGAGCTTGATGCGAGCGTAGAGGTTCTCGCTCTGTTCGCGCAGGCGCTTGGTCTCCTCGGCGTTGCTGCCGGAGCGCTCCACGGCGCGCTGGTTGTACATCTCGGCGAATCGCTCATTGGCCGCCTTGAGGAGAAGGAGGTCGGTGGTGACGCCCATCGCCTCGAGGTCATCGTCAGAGAACTGAGCGTGCATGTCCATGTCGAAGCCTGAGAGGTGCGCGCTCTCCTCCTGGTATGCCAGCGAGGTGATGTCGGTGTTGTACTTGCCGAGGATGTACTTCTGGAGCGCGGTCTTGTAGGTCGCCAGCGCCGAATTCTCAGGATACATCGCCACCGCCATGAGCTTGTGGTGAATG
>JAZQPJ010000029.1:0-15892 GCA_045628525.1 Bacteroidales bacterium | reverse complement strand
GACATGGCTACGATCCGACTTCGGGGGCACGATGGCGGCATTGCCATCGGTGGAAGCTGAGGGCACGGTGGCGGTGGGGCCCTCGGGGATAGCCGAAGGGATGGCGGCCGATGAGCGGCGGCGACGAGGAGGACGGCCGCTGGGGGATGAGGACCGTCCGTTGCTGCCAGCGGACTGGCGGGGCAGGCGCTGCTTGGGCACGTGGTTCTCGTCGAAAAGCTCGCGCCAGGGCAGCTGCTGCTCGGGGAGGAGGCACTGGTTGAGGGCGCGGACCATGCGGCGGAATTCGTCGCAATGCTTGGCCAGGGCGATCTTGAAGTGGGGCAGCTCGCGTGGACGGGCTACGTACTGGCTGCCTTCGAACATGTTGCAGAAGCGGCGGTACTGCTCGGTGATGTGCAGGATGCTGGCGACCTTCTCCTTGCCGATGCCGGCATTGATCAAGAGCTGGCCGGCCACCTCGCGACCGTGGATCATGGCAATGTCCATGAAGAGGGTGGCGAGCTTGTAGAGCGTGTCGCAGTGCGGATGCTCGCGGGTGAGGGTCTCGAGTGAGCGGCGGGTGTGCTGCCACAGGGTGGTGCCGGCTTCGCAGCTGGGGAGGGGCTGGGAGTCGTTGAGATAGTCCGACAATCCTGGCATCACGTAGGTGAGCAAGCCGGTGATGAGCAGGTCGTTGATGCCCTCGCCGAAGGTGCGGCTCTTGAGCATCTTGTTAAGCTCGTCGCGCAGACGTTTTGGAGCCGAGACGGCCATGGCATCGTGATTGTCGATGATGGCCTGCCAGCAATCGGGATCGAGACGGAAACCCTTCTGGTGCTTGAACCGGATGCCGCGCAGCATGCGGACAGGGTCCTGGCGATAGATGGCGACGGGGTCACCGGGGGTGATGAGCAAGCCGTTGCGAAGGTCTTCGACACCGCGGCCCGTGGGATCGAGCACCTTGCCGGTGTGGAGGTTCTTGTAGAGGGCATTGCAGGTATAGTCGCGACGCGAGGAATCCTCTTCGAGCGAGCAGAAACGGGTTTCGAGCAGCGTGACGCCATCCTCGGCGTAGGCTTCGACATGAGGCTCAACGCATTCGACCAGGGTGAGCGAGCCGTCGATGATGACGTCCATAGCCGTGGTTCCGTAGCGCTGATAATAGAAGGGACCCTTGCACACCTCGGGGAACGTGGCGCACATGTATTCGACAAACATGCGCTGCCCGTTGGGCATATTGACCAGGAGGTCGAGGTCGCTATATCGTTCGCCCAGCAGTTCGTCGCGCACGCAGCCGCCCACCAGGAAAACCTGGGCGTAGAAAGGCGAGTCGGGCTGGATGCTCTGCTTGATGAACCGTAGGGATTTTTCGAATTTATTCATTCAATTTATTCTGTTATTGCGCGCAAAGATAGAAAATAATTGCGAAAACTCCAAAAAAAGTTGCTTGTTTCGTCGAAAAGTTTTATCTTTGCGCCCATAAATATTATATTATTAAATATGAGAAAGACAATCCTGTCACTTTTAAGTTGCATTTTTTGGCTCCTTCTTGCACCTTGGCGACCGGCCGAAGCGCAGAACTTCCGCGACCAGCAGGACCTGCAGTGGGTGGCCGTTCCCTCGCATGCCGACTGGCTATATAAGGTGGGCGAGAAGGCGACGGTGGATGTGCAGCTGCTGTATCATGGAACACCTTTGGCTGATACAGAGATCGAGTATGAGGTAAATCCTGACAACCTGTCGCAGAAGCTGGTCGGCCCCACCCGGGTGAAGACCGATCGCGAGGGGCGTGTCCGCATCCCGATGGGCAGCTCGAAGAAACCGGGATTCCTGGACCTGAAGATGCTGTGCACCGTGGAGGGCAAGATACAGAAGAATCATATCAAGGTGGGCTTCGATCCTGAAAAGCTGATGCCATACACCCAGGAGCCCAAGGACTTCGACGCCTTCTGGCAGTCGGCCCTGGCCGAGGTGAATGCCTTGCCGCTGAAGCCCGAGGTGAAGCCCGCGCCGGAATATTCGAACGACAAGGTGGATTGCTACCTGGTGAAGCTCAACGGCGGCACCAAGGAGGCACCACATGCGATGTATGGCTATGTGTCGATCCCGAAGAAGGATGGCAAGTTCCCCGTGCTGGTGTCGCCTCCGGGTGCCGGTGTGAAGCCGATGAACCCGCTGAAGACGCAGTTCTATGCCACCGAGGGCGACATCATCCGCCTCGATCTGGAGATACATGGCATCAACCCGGCACTCTCGGCCGATGACTATAAGGACATCTCGCGTTCATTCGGTGACCACAACGCCAATGGCTATCTCGCCAATGGAATACATGACCGCGACACCTACTACATGAAGAAGGTGTATGCCATGTTAAGCCGCGCTGTGGACTATCTGACTACCCTGCCGCAGTGGGACGGCAAGAACATCCTGGTGCAGGGCAACAGCCAGGGCGCGGCACTCTCCATCGTGCTGGCAGCCTTGGACAAGCGCATCACCGCCATCGCCATTGCCCATCCGGCACTGAGCGATATGGCCGGTTATGCCGAGCCTGGGCGCACGGGTGGCTATCCGCACTTCGGCAACAAGTTCAAGGAGGTGGAGCTCACGCCGCAGGTGGTGCAGACGCTGGCCTACTACGATGTGGTGAACTTTGCCAAGCGCGTGCAATGCCCCGTGTATATGACGTGGGGATATAATGACAACACCTGTTCGCCCACGACCTCATGGATCGTGTGGAACATGCTGCAATGCCCTAAAGAAAAATATATCACTCCGATCAACGAACATTGGATCAGTACGGAGACTCGATACCGTCAGATGCGTTATTTGAAGAATAAGACAAAATGAAGAATTTGAACAAAAGTCTCTGGCTGGCCGTGGTGGCCATGTGCCTGAGCCTCGGTAGCCAGCTGTGGGCCCGAGAAGTGATTTCGCTCAACGAAAACTGGCGCTCGGTGTGCTATCCCGAGGGTAAGAAAGACAGCATCGTGAACGACAACGTGCAGTTGCCCCACAACTGGGACGACTACTACGGCTATCGTAACCTTGTGCACGGCAATCTGCACGGCACAGCTCGCTATGAGCGTATTTTCCACTTGGGAGTGAATGCCGAACAGGAGGCATTCCTTCGTCTGGATGGTGTGGGTACATACGTGACCGTCTGGCTCAATGGCAAGGAGGTGTGCAGTCACCAGCCCGCTGGCCGTGTGGTCACTACGCTTGACATCACCTCCTATCTGCGCAACGACAATCACCTGGTCATCGAGTGCGAGCATCCCTCGAAGATCGAGGACATGCCGTGGGTGTGCGGCGGCTGCGATCCGCAGATGGCAGGCATCGAAGGGTCGGCACCTTTCGGATTGTTCCGCAACGTCTCGGTCGAAGTGACTGACAAGGTGCGCATTGAGCCTTTCGGCGTGCATATCTGGGCCAACGATGTGCTGGATACCATCTTCGTCGAAACCGAGGTACATAACTATGCTCCACATGCCATGGACTGCATGATCCAAACTGTGATAGAGGGCCGTGCACGTCGTCAATCATTCTCGATGGGAGCCCGAACGACAAAGACGATCAGACAGGAAATCCCCGTCAAGGCCATCGGCCTGAAGCCCTGGAGCCCCGAATATCCGCAGACATACGAGATCACCAGCCTCTTGATGCGAGGCGAGCAGCACATGCTGGCTGACAAAGTTGTGACCACCACTGGTTTCACCACCATGCGCTGGCCAAAGCGTGCTGGCACGGGTGACGACCGCTTTTACCTCAACGACAAGCCGACGTTCATCAACGGTATCGGCGAATATGAGCACAATCTGGGTTCGAGCCATGCCTTCATCAACGATGAGATTGATCGCCGTGTGTCATTGGTCAAGAAGTTGGGCTTCAATGCCTTCAGCGAGGTGGCATTGCCACACAACCTGCGTTATCAGGAGGCGTTGGAGAAGCAAGGCACGATGCAGGTGAGCTGCTTCTCAGGTCATGTTTGGCACGACACCCCGGCTTTCCGCCAGAACTTCAAGACCCTGCTCCGTCAGTGGGTCAAGGAGCGTCGCAACAGCCCTTCGTTGATATTGTGGAACCTGCAGGCAAACACTTTGCTCCCCAAGGACTTCGAGCAGGAGTGTGTCCGCATCATTCATGAGATGGATGGCCGCAAGGACCGTCCGGTTTCTGCAGAGTTGAGCGCTGATGCTCCATTGTTTGGTATCGGGTTCGAGGCCAAGCGTGTGGCTGGTGACCCTGAGTCGGAAATGGCCTTCTGCGACGAGTTGCACAAGCAGATGTGCGAGGCGTGGAAGAATCGCGACCATCGTTGCGGACAGTTCCTGGGTTGCATGTTCAGTGCCGAGCATCCAGGTGGCGGTCCACGGGAGTTCCGTCGAGACATCGACAATGCCGGTCCATTTAGCGGCAACGGCCTCTTCAATGCCTTCTGGGAGCCTACCGAGGCATATTACCTTTATGTGGCATGGGGACGCTTTCTGAATAGTGGAAGCGCTTCGAGCACCGACCCATCGGCTTACACTGCCCGCCAGATGGTTACCATGGGTTACCAGATGGATGGCATCCCGATGCCCGACCATCTGCTGAGCGGATCGGAAATCGAGGCGCACAAGAAGCTCTTCGGCTCGCGTACACCTATCCTTGAAGGAGATCCGAATCGTGCCTACCTCTATCGCTACAACTGTGGCGGTGACGAGGTAGTGGACAGCTATGGCCAGATCTGGATGGGTGATGACTCACGTTATGGCTACAGCTGGGCCATGGATCCTGCCTTTAAGAACGACAAGATCAGCCCTGCCCTTGGCAGCCAGTTTGAAGTGCCGGGTTGGGCCATCGCCACTCCTGCCACCGAGAGTAAGCCATTGCAATATGCTGCCATGAAGGATCAGCCGCTGCTGCGCACACATCGCTGGGGTCGCCAGAAGCTGCACTTCTATTTCCCATTGCCCGAAAAGGAGGTCTATGTGGTGGATATTTACTTTGTCAATACCCGTCATGCTGTGCATCATGTCAGCTACAAGGCTCGCGTAGGAGCTGACGGCATACTCGACATTGCATTCCCCAATGTCAAGATCGGACAGGCCAAGGTGGCTGCTATTGCCATCAGTTTGCCGCGAGCCGATATCCGTCAATATGGCAAGGTGGATCGTGCCGGCAACTTCACGTTCAACTCGGCTACAGAGTCGCACCTCAAGGAGCTGGTGCCTGCCATCCGCAAGTCGAAGGGCTATCCTTACAGCGAAGGTTTGACCTGGGAGCAGATCACAAAGTAGGATTTGCGATTGACGACTATTATTTAATATTTGATATTTATTATTTATCAAATTCCATGTCCGTTTCAATGAATTGGGATCAGCTGCTGAGTGCAACACGTTTCGGTCAAGAGAACCTGAACTTGCGTCAGCATGCTCGCACTGAGTTTCAGCGCGACTATGACCGACTGATCTTCTCACCCTCGTTTCGCCGCCTGCAGAACAAGACACAGGTCTTCCCTTTACCTGGTGCCGTGTTTGTCCACAATCGCCTCACGCATAGCCTGGAGGTGGCATCGGTAGGTCGTTCGCTGGCCAACAACGTGGCGCTGGCCTTGCAGGAGAAATATGCCGGAGAGGAGTGGAGCGAGAAGTTGCAGTCACTCGACGATATTGTGGCCACCGCCTGCCTGGCGCATGACATGGGCAATCCACCCTTTGGCCACAGTGGTGAGCGCGCCATCATTGCCTATTTCAATGAGGGGGCTGGTCAGCGTTTCCGCGAAGTGTTGAGCGACTGGCAGTGGGCCGACCTCACGCACTTCGATGGCAATGCCAATGCTTTCCGACTGCTTACGCATCAGTTCCTGGGCCACCGCGAGGGCGGCTTTGCACTCACCTACAGCTCACTGGCTTCGATCATCAAATATCCATATGCCAGCATTTATGCCACACACAAGCCCAAGTTCGGCTATTTCCAGAGCGAGGACGAGGCGTTTCATAAACTCGTGGATCGTCTGGGCTTGATTCCGCTGCAGGTCGAAGGTGAACTCGGCCTTAAGGTCGATGGCGTGCCGCTCAACGAACTCAGTGCCGACGGCCTCTTCCCGCAGCGCCAGCAGTTGCGCTATGCACGTCATCCGCTCTGCTTCCTGGTGGAGGCAGCTGACGATATCTGCTACCAGATCATGGATATTGAGGACGCCCACAACCTCAAACTGCTCTCTACAGCCGAAACCAAGGAACTGCTTCTGGGCTTCTTCGATGGGGAGATGCGCGAAAAGGTGGCTCGCGGCCTGACGCATGTGCCCGACATCAACGAGCAGATAGGCTATCTGCGCAGTCGTGTCATCGGTTCGCTCGTCTATGAGTGTTCACAGGTATTCATCGATCATGAGGAGGAGATCCTGGCAGGTACTTATCAGAAGGCTTTGCTCAAGAGCGTGGGCGAGGTGCCGGCACGTGCATATGCGCATTGTTCTGACGTGGCAGTGGCTCGCATCTACAACAGCAGCGATGTGGTCGATATCGAGGTGGCTGGCCATCAGATCATCACCTCGTTGCTCGACAAGCTCATCGATGCCGTATTGCATCCGCAGCGTTCCTATAGTCGTCTGCTGCTCGACCGCATCCCGATGCAGTATGAGACGCGTGCCGATGGTGTATATCCCCGCATCATGGCGGTGCTCGACTACATCAGCGGCATGACCGACATCTATGCACTCGACCTCTATCGCAAGATCTTCGGCATGTCATTGCCATCGCTGTAGTTTCTAATTACAAATTACAGATTACAGATTACGAATTACAAATTACTACAGGTTACTATGGATAAGCAAGAACTCCTCGACCGCCGCTATCTGCGCATGGCCGCTATCTGGGCAGAGAATTCCTATTGCAAGCGCCGCCAGGTAGGATGTCTGCTCGTCAAGAACAAGATGATCATCAGTGATGGCTACAATGGCACACCTACAGGCTTTGAGAACGACTGCGAGACCGAGGACAACCGCTCGAAGGCTTACGTGCTCCATGCTGAGGCCAATGCCATTACCAAGGTGGCTATGAGCAGCAATTCGAGCGATGGTTCGACGCTCTATGTCACCGACTCGCCTTGCATCGAGTGTGCCAAGCTCATCATCCAGGCGGGCATAAAGCGCGTGGTCTATAGTCGTGCCTATCGTCTCACTGATGGTATCGATCTCTTGGAGCGTGCGGGAATCAAAGTAGAGTATAAGCCAATCCCGGAAATTCCGGAGTCGTGATATGTCTGTACAGAAGAAACGCAGTCTCATACCACCTCATCTGCAACGCGGATTGGTGGCTCTTATCGTGCTGCTGATGGGCATCAGCGTGGCACGATTGCTGACGCGGGTACACCAGCAGGAGGAACGTATCGAGCAGCTGGAAATGAGCCTTTCGGCCATCCACTCACGTATCGATAATCTGGCAGATGTGCCACCACAGATGTCAGGCAGTGGCCGAAGGGAGGGCAATGGCTCTTCTTCAGCTTCTGGCAGTCGTGGCCAGCGGTCTGGACAAGCGCAGGGTGCCCGTGGCGGACAGCAACCACCAAGAACTGAGGTCAATCAAAAGGGAGCTGGGGACAATCAAAAGGGATCGGAAGGTAATCGACCGGAAAGTAGTCAAAACAAAAAAGATGCTGAAGGAAATCCTCAGCATCAAGCCGGAAATGAGCACGGCGAACAAGTCGCAGCCGCCGATTCGGCAAAGACGTCTCTTCCCAGACTTCCAATCAATCAAGGCGTTGGCCGAACCGTCAAGTTTACGGAGGCACGGAAGTTCAACCTGAATCATGTTGATAGTGCCACGCTGATCCGTATTCCCGGCATCGCGGGAACAACGGCAAGCATCATCCTGCGCTATCGTCAGCGTTATGGCGGTTTCTACGATCCCTGGCAGTTGCAGGACTTCCTGACATGGGATGCTGCGCAGGCGCACATGCAGGAATGGTGTACGCAGTGGTTTACGGCCGATGTGGCTGACATCCGTCACATTCGTATCAATCAGGCCAGTGTCTCTGAATTGAGGAATCACCCCTATATCACATACGACCAGGCTGTCGAACTGGTTAGATATCGCACACGTCATAAAAGGATAGAAAAACTATCTGAATTGAGTAATCTCCCGACGTTTTCACCCGAGGAGATCAATCGCCTGGCTGTCTATCTCTCGTTCGAATAAGTCGCTTTCAAAGTTTCAGGGTTTCAAGATCAGGCAATCCCTAGTTCAGTCTTCATCAATCTTCATCAGGCGGCGTGTTACATCGTCGCCAAGTGCCAGTCCTGCTTCTGTGAGGATGATGTGGCCGCAATCCTTGCGGATGAGGCCCTCGTCCATCAGTTGCTGCAGAGTGGCTGTATCCATGAACGGATGGAGTGGCGCGCCTTGTCTGGTGCGCAAGCCAAGCATCAGGCACTCGTTGTATAAGTCGTAGTCGGTGAGTGTCTCGCTCATTTCCGTGCGTTTGCCATTCAAGTATTCTACCAATCGCGGAGCGTTGTACTGACGCAGCCGCTTGCCATCGTAGCTGTGCGCACCAGGGCCGAGACCGAGGTAGGGCGTCTGGTCCCAATAGGACGAGTTGTGTCGGCTGTGGAATCCGGGCAGACTATAATTGGAAATCTCATATTGCTCGTAGCCGGCTTCCCACAGTCGTTGCCTGAGCAAAGCCGCCATTTCGAGACACAAAGCATCGTCGGCAGGGGTGAGCTTGCCTCGTTCCACCAGCTTGTGCAGACGCGTTCCCTCCTCCACGCTCAGGTTGTAGGCCGAGATGTGTTCGGGGTGCAGCTTCAGCAGTTCGTCGATGCTGCACGCCCAGCTCTCCATCGTCTGCGTTGGCAGGCCATACATCAGGTCGAGGCTGATGTTGCCAATGCCCTGTCTGCGCAAAGTCTCCACGGCTTGTCGCACCTGTGCAGCATCGTGGCGGCGGTTCAGCATCCGCAGCTCGTCGTCCACCATACTCTGCACGCCCATTGAGATGCGGTTCACCTGTCCCCAGTTCTGGCCAGCGCAGATGTCGTCGGGATTGGCCTCCAGCGTAATCTCCTCCACATGGCTCAAGTCGAAGTTCTGGGTCAATGCTGCGAGGATGTCACGCACGCATCGGTCGCCCAGATGCGAGGGCGTGCCGCCACCCAGATAGATGGTGCGGATGGGAGCGTCGCTCAGGAAGCCTCGGCGTTCCTTCATCTCCCGCGTCAAGGCCTCCACATACTGCGGGCCTTTGTCGCGCAGCGTGGTGGAGTAGAAGTCGCAGTAGATGCACCGGGAGGCGCAAAAGGGGACGTGAATGTAGATGCCTGCCATGTCCTTATTATATTATATAATGTGTCAAACGCTTGTGCTTAGGGTTTCAAATCACTGCAAAAATAGCGAATTTATCTGACAAATCCTATGAATTGACTCTGAAATCTGCGTTGATTATTACTTTTTTCGTTTCTTTCTTGAAAAACCGGCATATTTTTACTAAATTTGCACCCTATTCATCACAGATTCATGGCAACCAGCTACCTACAGATAGACAATCTGACCAAGTCGTTTGGCGACCTGGTCCTCTTCGAAAACATCTCTCTCGGCATCAGCGAGGGCGACCGCATCGGCCTCATTGCACGCAATGGCTCGGGCAAGACCACCTTGCTCAACATCATCATGGACATTGAGGGCAAGGACGAGGGCAGCATTGTGTGGCGCAACGACCTGCGCGTGGAGTACCTCAGCCAGGACCCGCAGTTCCCGGCCGACATCACGGTGGGGGAGGTGTGCCGCTGCTCGCGTCAGGGCAACGAGTGGGTGCTCGACGATACAAAGCAGGAGCAACAGCTCGACAATGCTTCCGAGCTCACCCGCATCCTCACCAAGCTCAAGATCACCGACCTGGGCCAGAAGGTGAGCCAGCTGAGTGGCGGACAAAAGAAGCGCCTGGCCCTGGCACATGTGCTCATCGATCAGCCGCAGATGCTGATCCTCGACGAGCCCACCAACCACCTCGACCTCGAGATGGTGGAGTGGCTCGAGGAATACCTGAACCGTTCGCGCTCGATGACCCTGCTCATGGTGTCCCACGACCGCTACTTCCTCGACCGCGTCTGCAACCGCATCGTCGAGCTGGCCGACCGTCAGCTCTACACCTACAAGGGCAACTACAACTACTACCTCGAGAAGCGTCAGGAGCGCCTCGATGCCCAGTCGGCTCAGGTGGAGCATGCCCAGAACCTGATGCGCAAGGAGCTGGACTGGATGCGTCGCCAGCCGCAGGCCCGCGGCCACAAATCGCGTTCGCGCATCGAGGCTTTCTACGAGCTCGAACAGCGTGCCAAGGCGCGTCATGAAGAGCAGCGCGTGCGCCTGCAGATGCGCTCGTCCTACATCGGCAGCAAGATCTTCGATGCCAAGGGCATCTGCAAGTCGTTCCCCGGCCGCACCATCCAGGTCAACGGCGTCAGCGTGGAGCAGCCTGCCAAGGTGATTCTCAACGACTATAACTACACCTTTGCCCGCTACGAGAAGATGGGCATCATCGGTGCCAATGGTGCCGGCAAATCGACCTACCTGAAGCTCCTGCTCGGCCTTGTGGATCCTGATAAGGGGCATTTCGACATAGGCGAGACCGTTCGTTTCGGCTACTACAGCCAGGAGGGTCTGCAGTTCGACGAGGGCAAGAAAGTTATCGACATCGTGCGCGACATAGCCGACTACATTATGCTGAGCGATGGCACAAGGATGTCGGCCACCGAGTTCCTGCGCCAGTTCCTCTTCACGCCCGAGAAGCAGTATTCCTACGTCTATAAGCTCTCGGGTGGCGAGCGTCGCCGACTCTATCTCTGCACCATCCTGATGCGCTCGCCCAACTTCCTGATCCTCGACGAGCCCACTAACGACCTCGACATCATGACCCTACAGGTGCTCGAAGAGTTCCTGCAAGGCTTCGGCGGCTGCGTCATCGTGGTGAGCCACGACCGCTACTTCATGGACAAGGTGGTGGATCACCTGCTGGTCATGAAGGGCGAAGGCGAGCTGCAGGACTATCCTGGTAACTACACCGACTACCGCGAATGGCGACAGCTCAAGGACCAGGAGGAAGAGGAGGCACGCAACGCCGCACAGAAATCGGCCAAGCCAGCCGCCAATGCCGCCGTTGCCACACAGACTTCGGCCAACGGCAAGGTCAGGACACAGAAGGCTCCCAAGCTCTCGTTCAAGGAGAAGCAGGAATTCGAGGCGCTCGAAAAGGAGCTTCCTCAGCTAGAAGCCGAAAAGGCGGAGCTGGAGCAGCTCATGTCGTCAGGTGCCCTCAGCAACGACGAACTCGTGGCTAAGGGTCACCGTATGCAGGAACTCATCGACCTGATCGACGAGAAGGAATTCCGCTGGCTCGAATTGAGCGAAAAAGCGTGATTCATGCATTTCGAGCCGTCGAAACATTATCCAAACTTCGTGGCAGACTTTTCGAGCTGTCGAAAAGCATGTCCTGACTTTGTGGCAGCCATTTCGAGCCGTCGAAAAGCATGTCTTGACTCTCTGACAGCCATTTCGAACTGTCGAAAGTTTCGTCCTGACTTCGCGACAGCCATTTCGAGCTGTCGAATCCTCAATTCTTCAAAACAACAATAGAAAAAACAACAAAACATACAGCATAGCAATGAAACTCCGTCATTACCTCTATCTTCTCACTCTCCTGCTGCTCTTCCCTTTGATGAGCGGTTGCGGCAGTCACAAGAAGTCAGCCAAAGGTGGTTCATCCCTCTTCTCGCACGCGCAGAAGGAGGAGTTTCGCGGTGCCTGGATCCAGACCGCTTTCCAGGATCGCTTTCAGCGCAACACCACCGATCAGAACAAGGCTTATCTGCGCAATTTGGTCAAGACACTGCATGAGACCGGCTTCAATGCCGTCATCTTCCAGATTCGTCCTGAGGGCGATGCCTTCTACAATTCACCCATTGAGCCGTGGAGCCGATTCCTCACTGGCAAGCAGGGCTACAAGCCCAATCCCTACTGGGATCCGATGGAGTATATGATTCAGCTTTGTCATGAATACCACATGGAGTTCCATGCCTGGATCAATCCTTACCGCATGTCGGCATCGAAGAACTTCAAACTTGAGTCGTCACATCTCTACTATCAGCACCCTGAGTGGTTTGTGTTCTACGACGAGCGTCTCTATCTCAATCCTGGTTTGCCCGAGTCGCGTGCCCATATCCGCCAGGTTGTCAAGGATATCGTGACTCGCTACGATGTCGATGCCATCCACATGGACGACTATTTCTACCCCTATCCATCGGGTTCGCTCACTTTCGATGATCGACAGGCCTTCGAAACATACGGTCCTGTCATGGGTTATGACCTCAACGATCCTGCGGCGTTGGGCAACTTCCGTCGCCGCAATGTCAATATCCTCATCAAGTCGCTCAACGAGGACATCAAGGCCGTCAAGCCCTGGGTGCGCTTTGGCATTAGTCCCTTTGGCATCTATCGCAACAAGAAGACGTGGAGCGATGGTTCGAAGACCAACGGCACCCAGTGCTACGACGATCTCTATGCCGATGTGCTCCTCTGGGCGCAGTCAGGTTGGATTGACTATCTCATTCCGCAGGTCTATTGGGAGATCGGTCACCAGTTGGCCGACTATCAGACCCTCTGCAAGTGGTGGGGCGACCATGTGCCTGCCAACTGCCAGCTCTATATTGGTCAGAGCATCGAGCGAAGCCTTGATGACCCAGCCAACAGCAATCCTAGGCCGGATTTGATGAAGAGCAGTCGTCACTTCCTCAATAAGGTAAACCAGGCTCGTAATCACAAGAACATCCGAGGCAACTGCTTCTGGTATGCCTATCAGGTGGAAGACAATGCCTTTCATGTGCGTGACTTCCTGCAGCAGTCCATCTTCAGCGAGCCCGCCATGGTGCCTGCCTACACCAACCTGAGCAGTCATC
This sequence comes from Bacteroidales bacterium, assembly GCA_045628525.1. Taxonomy (GTDB): domain Bacteria; phylum Bacteroidota; class Bacteroidia; order Bacteroidales; family UBA3663; genus Liminaster. The sequence goes on along the minus strand of JAZQPJ010000029.1, from coordinate 2,976 downwards.
AGCCTGAGAAGGTCGTCAACCTCGCAGGTGAGCTTGCCAAGACCAGCAAGGGTACCGCCCTTCATCTCCATTGGAACGCTGGTCAGGGCAAGCATGCCGAAGCTGCACCGCGCTACTACAATGTCTATCGCTTCAAGAAGGGCGAGAGCATCAATATCAGTAACCTCAGCCATCTCTATCTGCAGTGTGACAATACGGAATTCTACGACTACGACATTCAGGAGCCCAGCAAGTACATCTATCTGGTCACTGCCGTCGATGCCTACAACAACGAGGGTCCTGCAGTCAAGAAGGCTTTCAAGATCAATCTGAAATGATCCGCCTCATCGCCGACAGCGGCTCCACCAAGACGGCTTGGGCGCTGGTCGAGCAGTCGCCAGGCCAGCCAAAGCACATCCATACGACTATGACGCAGGGCCTCAATCCGCTCTACGTCACGGCCGATGAGATCGCCTCGGCACTGAAAACAGTGCTCGAGGAATTCGGATTTAGGAATGCTCGGAGGGCAGACACTGAGGAATTCGGATTTAGGAATGCTCCAGCCATCGATCGCCTCGACTTCTACGGCTCTGGCTGCAGCGGTGAGCGCATCGCCCTCGTCGAGCAGGCTCTGCGTCGTCATCTCACACCCATGACACAGGTCACTGTCTGCTCCGACCTTGTTGGTGCTGCCCGGGCCTTAACCTCCCAACAAATTAACACATTAGCAAAACAACAAAACAATACAGCATCCCCCTTCATTGCCTGCATCCTCGGCACTGGTGCCATCGCCAGTCTTTACGATCCGCAGCAAGACCACCTTACCCCCATGCCCGCCTTGGGCTACATCTTAGGAGACGAGGGCAGTGGCGCGTGGTTTGGTCGCCATGTCCTGAGCGACTATCTCAAGGATCAGATGCCACGGGCGGCACGCGAGGCTTTCGAGGACGATTTCGGCCCCATCACCGCCGAGCAGGCCATCCGCCATGTCTATCAGATGCCCTGTCCCAACCGCTATCTGGCCACCATCGCCGCCTATCTGGGTCGTCATGCCGATCTGCGTTATGCACAAGAGCTTGCCTACCGAGGCATCGAGCAGTTCTGGCAGCGCAATGTGATGCGCATCCCCGATATCAGCGATGTCCGTATGGTGGGCAGCGTGGCCTATCATCTGCGCACGATCATCGAACAGGTGGCCGACTACCATGGGTACATCGTCACGCGCATCCTCAAGGACCCTATCGAAGGATTGGTCTGAACGTCGCAAAATGTGCTGAAAAGTTGCACACTTGATGCTGATTTTGCGCTATATAGGTGGCAAACAATAGACTATTTTAAGGTCTTTTAGCAAAAAGAACCGTTCGTTTGATTGCCATGTCAAAAATAATGCGTAATTTTGCGGCTGTTAAAACCATAAAATTTTACAAAACACATCACCTTTAATTAACTAACTTTAGTTAATGGCATTTACTCCCCACAGCGGCGGCGGTCCCAACCGACCCAAGCCACAAGGCGCCCCTCGTCCACAGGGCCCACGTCCACAGGGTCAGAGACCCCAGATGAACAACAATAATAATAAGGACGAACATCGTATCAACGAGCGCATCCGCGGCGTCAAGGAGGTCCGCCTCGTGGGTGACAATGTCACCATGGGCATCTACTCCATTCAGGAGGCTATGCGCATTGCCGAGGAGCAGGAGCTCGACCTCGTCGAGATCAGCCCAACAGCCCAGCCACCTGTCTGCAAGGTGATGGACTATCAGAAGTTCTGCTACCAGCAGAAGAAGAAGGCTAAGGAGGCTAAGGCAAATGCCGCTAAGGTGGTGATCAAGGAGATCCGTTTCGGTCCTCAGACCGATGACCATGACTACGAGTTCAAGCTCCGTCATGCCAAGGAATTCCTGCAGGAGGGCTCTAAGGTGAAGGCTTACGTCTTCTTCAAGGGTCGTTCCATCCTCTTCAAGGAGCAGGGCGAGGTGCTGTTGGCACGTTTCGCCAACGACTTGGCTGAGGTAGGCAAGCCCGACAGTTTCCCACCTGTGCTCGAAGGCAAGCGCATGATTCTTATGCTGAGTCCAAAGGCTCCAGCCAAGAAGAAGGAGCAGCAGCCACGTCCAGAGGGTCATGCTGAGAAGAAGCAGCAGACCGTTGAGATCAAGGGTGGCAAGCCTGAGCCAGAACGCGACCTCACTGAGACCAACCCACTGGCAGCAGCCCTTGCTGGTGCCGGTATCAAGGGCGAGGAGTAATCCTCAACCATCCCAATTTGAAAACGAGCCGCAAGGCACGTCATTTATACAATAATTAAATTATAAACAAAATGCCAAAAGTTAAGACTAACTCCGGTGCCAAGAAGCGCTTTGCGCTCACCGGATCAGGACAGATCAAGAGAAAGCATGCTTACAAGAGCCACATCTTGACTAAGAAGACCAAGAAGCAGAAGCGTAACCTTACTGGTTTCGAGGTTCTCGACAATTCAAACAAGGTTATGGTTCGCGAGCTCCTTTGCCTCAAGTAATCATCTTTTTCCCACATCTATTAACCAAACTGCTGTAATAAGAGGCAAGGCCGAAATTTGACATTTGTCATTTGTAATCTGCCAAGCCCGCGGCGTTTAAAACAACTTTCAGTACTATGCCACGTTCGGTAAATCACGTAGCGTCACGTGCAAGACGCAAGAAGATTCTCCACCTCACCAGAGGTTACATCGGTGCCCGCAAGAATGTCTGGACCGTTGCCAAGAATACCTGGGAGAAGGGTTTGACTTACGCATTCCGCGATCGTCGTAACAACAAGCGCAACTTCCGCGCTCTCTGGATTCAGCGTATCAACGCTGCTGCTCGCCTCGAGGGATTGAGCTACTCTAAGCTCATGGGTCTCCTCCACGCTAACGGCATCGACATCAACCGTAAGGTTCTCGCTGACCTCGGTATGAACCATCCGGAGGCTTTCAAAGCAATTGTTGACAAGGTCAAGTAAAAATTGCTTTGTCATCAA
>JAZQPJ010000028.1:0-6302 GCA_045628525.1 Bacteroidales bacterium | reverse complement strand
GCACAAGGGCTCCACCTCTTACCATTCCGAACAGAGAAGTTAAACCTTGTAACGTCGATGGTACTGCGAAAGCGGGAGAGTAGAAAGCCGCCACCTTACACTGGAGACTCGAACAGCTATAGTTCGGGTCTCTTTTTTAATGTGTATTCTTCTGGACACACAGACATCCAGTAGTTGTAGCATCAGTTTGTGCATGATGATACTTCATGGACTTGGCACAATGATCCTGCTGATCGTCTTCTGGATGTTTTGGATTGCGCGAGCTGGCTGCATCAGTTCTGCTAATGGCGCAGGGTCGCCATCGTTGATGCAATGGCAGCTGGCGAAGCCGGCGTGGAGGAGGAGGCGGCTGTCCTCGATGTTGCCTGCGATGATATGGACGGGGATGTGGTGGCGACGGGCGATCTGGAGGATGCCGTAGGGCACTTTTCCCATGAGTGTCTGGCGGTCGCTCTTGCCTTCGCCAGTTATGATCAGTGAGGCGTCGTGGATCTGCTCTTCGAAATGCTGGGCTTGGAGCACAAGGTCGATGCCTGGCAGGAGGGTGGCATGCAGGTAATGACGCAAGGCGAAGCCCAGGCCACCGGCAGCACCGTCGCCTGGCTGTGACTGGGGGCAATGGGCGAGGGACAAGACGTTGCGGAGGCCGTGGTCAAGGCGTTGCACCATGTCGGCATCGGCTCCTTTCTGTGGCGCGAAGACGTGGGCAGCTCCGTTGGTGCCGCAAAGGGGATTCTGCACGTCGCAGGCTACCTGGATGGTGACACCTTGGAGCAATGGAGAGAGCGAAGATGTGTGGATGGCTCGTAAGGATGTGAGCATACGGCCGTTGATGATGGCTGGGGTGGTGGCAGGGGATGGCATTGCGCTATAGGCGCGGGCTTCTGGAGGCATTGCGATGTAGGCGCGGGCTTCTGGAGGCATTGTGCTATAGGCGCGGGCTTCTGGAGGCATTGCGCTATAGGCGCGGGCTTCTGGAGGCATTGCGCTGTAGGCGCGGGCTTCTGGAGGCATTGCGCTATAGACGCGGCTGTCGGATGTCTCGAGGCTTGCGCCCAAGGCCTGGAGCATGCCCATGCCGGCGTCGTTGGTGGCCGAACCGCCGATGCCGAGGATCAGGTGGCGGCAGCCGCGACGCAGGGCATCGAGGATCATCTCGCCAAAGCCGTAGGTGGTGGTCAGTTCGGGATTGCGCTTGTCGATGGGAACCAGCGGCAGGCCACAGGCGGCAGCCATCTCGATGATGGCGGTGGTGCCATCGGCCGAGATGCCGTAGGTGGCGGTCATGGGATTCATCAGCGGATCGTGCGTCGGGATGCTGACCAATGTGCCTCCCAGTGCCGCGGTCAGGACCTCGGTCAGCCCTTCGCCGCCATCTGAAACTGGCACGATGACCGCTTCGGACAAGCCCTGGGCGGCAGCCTGGCAAGCCTGCATGCTGGTGAGGCAGCCTTTGAATGAGTCGATGGCGAAGACGATTTTTCCCATAGCTTTTTCGATGAGTTTTGTGCGTTTATGACTATGCAAGGATAGTTCGTTTTCGATGAGTTTTGCGCGTTTATGACTGTGCAAAGATAGTTCGTTTTCGACAAATCACCAATACTTCATGCATATTTTTTTTGTATCTGCCACATTCTTTTGCCTATATATTGCAGGGTTCGGAAATAATCGCTATCTTTGCACCACTCAAATTAAAATTTTTTGAACTATGAAGAAGTTTTATGTATTGATGGCTGCCACCCTGTCGCTGGCCATTGCCTCATGCTCACCAAAGGCCGAAACCACGGAAACGGGCGATGGCCTTGTGCTCCACTATGATTTTGCAGCTGCCGAAGATGGCATTGTCAAGGATCTGGGGCCGAACCATGCCGATGCCCGACTGATGAATGGCGCAACGGTGCAGGACGGCAACCTGGTGCTGGGCACGACCGATGACTACCTGGATATGACCGAGGCAGCCGGCCGTGTGCTGCAGACGCTGGGCGACTTCACGATTGCCACCAGCTATTGCGTGGACAGCACGGAGGTGATTGAGGGCTATGGCTACTTCCTGTGGTGCTTCTCGGCGCTTGAGGCCAATCAGGAGAAGGAGGGCCCATACCATGCCTATCGCCTGAATGAGCAGCGATGCGAGACCTCGATTGGCGGCTGGAGCCAGGAGACCGGCGTGCAGAAGAGCGAGGTTGCCGAGGTGGGTTGCTGGACGAGCGTCATTTTCCGTCAGACAGCGGGCAAGGGCGAGCTCTACATCAATGGCCAGCTCATCGGCACGGCAGAGGGCTTCCCTGAGCACAAGAGCAACTTCGCTGCTGCCCCGGCTTACAACTGGATGGGGCGTGCTCCGTTCAATGGCGACAAGTACCTGACCAATACCCGGATAGCCGACTTCCGCATCTATGACCGTGGCATCACCGACGAGGAGGTGGCAGAGCTAAGCAAATGAGAATTCATAATTCATAATTGATTTCGTGTACCAGAAGTTTATCATCACAGACGATGGCGTGCTCAAGTTCGGGCATGTCTATCAGCATCGCGAACTGCTGGAGATCGGCCAGGACGATTGTCATGGGGGCGGCCTCTGGAAGATTGACCATGCGCGCAGTGCCATACTGCTCTATGGCCGATCATTCGACTTCGGCGGTCCTGATTTCAACTATGTGCGCAGCATCGACTGGACAGGCGTAGGTGGCCGTGTGCTGCCGCTCTTCTTCCTGCCACATTGGCCCAATGAAGATCTGCTTGAGCCGGTGTATTGCTGCTGACGCTGAAAACAGTGGTTGATCTGCGCAGGAATGGATTTCGGGGGGGGCAGCTACTTCGAGGTTCACGCCGGGGGCTGTTGATCCCAGAGCTCCATCAGCGCCTCGTATCGGCTCCTGTACCGCTCATGTGCTGCCTTGGATGCGCCCTGCAGATTGTGGGTGTGGGGGAAGGTGATGTAGAGGGAGTTGAGCATCTTCACGCTGGAGCTTATGCTGGGGCGGTCGCTCACCACCTCTTTGCCGAAGTGTCTCAGAATGGCGGAGTGATAGCCTTGCACGTTGTTCTTGATTTTCTTCTTATCCAACAGATAGACAAAGACAAAAGACCAGAATGAGGTTTTGCTGACAGACAAGTCAGGGCCGAGCACGAAGTCAAGCCTCGTGTTCGGTCCTTTTGGTTGAAAGCAGCGTTCGATCAAAGCTGAGCCCCGGCGGACGAAATCCTCCTCACATTCTTCTGAAGCGAACGGATTCTCCATCGGGCGGCCTACGGGTCGCTTTACCTTTGCTGCTATGATGCTGTCAGTCAATGGGTTCATCGGTATCTTCTTCGTTATCACATATTGCCACGCCCAGCACGTCCAGTGTCAGGATGTTCCAGGTGTAGCTCAAGTCGGGGCTGCTCACGCCATGTTTCGTCATCAGCTGGCGCAGGGTGGCATGGAGGGCTTCGAGCAGCTCACGCTCCGGATGCTCTTCGCCCATGGGCCAATGCTGCCTGATCCACTCGGCCATCTCGCGGGCAAAGCTCACCTGGTTGTGGCGGTAGGTGGAGTCGATGAAGGTGTCCATGGCGTCGTAGACTGACTGCGTCAGCAGGTCGAAGCCCAGCTGCCTGCCCACAAGCAGGTGGTTCTCGATCAGCCACATCTGGTTGGCACATTCGTCCTCGGCGGCCACCAGCTCGTTGCGCCTGGCCTCGTCGGCCTCGGGCGTCATGGCCTCCCACAGGCGGTTGACCGTGTAGCCGAAGGCATTGGCGGCCTCCTGGCGTGCCACGCACGAGTAGGAGGTCATGTTGTCGAAGCACAGACACTTCAGATCGTAGAGTATGGCAGCTGCCAGGCAGGGGTATGTGCCGCTGGTGATCAGGTCGAACAGCTCGGAGTTGTCGAGGCTGCTGCTGGCGCTCTGCATCAGCCAGGGCCAGCTGGTCCAATCCACCACCTGGTGGCGGAACAGCGGGTAGCACACCGTCACGAGGTCGCGGTAGAAGCCCAGCCTGTGGCGCTTGGCAGGGGAGAGGGCGTTGATCACATTAAGGTCGTGCATCTGTTCGACGAGCTCAGGAATTTCGAAGAGTTCGAGCGTCATTTCCGTGTTTTCGGTGTATATGCCCTTGCAGAATATTGCGTCATTGGCCGTCTGTAACAATAATCTGCGGTATTCCTCGCTGTCACGCTCGGGCAGATGCCTGAAGTCCACGTTGGTCACGTAATAGCCGAAACGTTCGAAAATTATCTGTAAATCGTTGTATTCCATATTGTTGTTGTTTTGCTCGATGGAGGGCGGCAGTCATATCCCTGCCCGATCCACGGTGCAAAGATAATGACTTTCTGCCGTTCCACCAAATTTTAGTACACTATTTTTGTTAATGTTAAATGTTAATTGTTATTCGCCTTTCGAAATTCGTAATTCAAGTTTCCCACTTGAGGAAGTTAAAGGAGTTAAAGGAGTTAAAGGAGTTAAAGGAGTTAAAGGAGTTAAGGGAGTTAAAGGAGTTAAGGGGAGTTGTTCCGCAAGCTCCACGCGAGCAAAGCTCGGAGAAAGGACGAATGTTTGGATGGTAAGGGACAAGGATAGTATCGTCCTTTAACTCCCCTAACTTCTTTAACTTCTCAAAAGTAAGCAAGTTATTACTTGCGAAACTTGAGTCAGCAATCTGCAATCTATTCCTTCCTCAAGCCGCCACCTTCTCGTAGCGGCCGTCGCCTACCTTGCGCACCAGGTTGCCGGCGATCCAGCGCGACAGCACCATGGCCACGTTGGCGCTGGCACCGTTCTGGATGCGCAGCGTGATGAGGTCCTGGGTGGTGAAGGCCTGGGGCAGCAGCGAGTAGAGCTTCTTGTTCTTGCCCATGCGGCCCTGGTTGAGCTGGTGGGCATTGTCAGCCTCGTTGATGTCCTCGTAGTCCTGTCCGCAGAAGGCATAGATGCCCAGGCGCATGGCATCGGCCATCCAGCGCACCACGCGGCCTATCTCGCGCAGCTGCTTCTCGTCGGTCGGACAGCCGCGCAGCAGCCACTGCAGCACACCCACGCGCATGGCCGACACCAGCGAGCGCTTGCCCAGGTCGTACCACACCTCATCGGGGTTCTCGTCGTCCTCCTTGTCCCACTTGCCCTTGATCAGCATTATGTCGCGCTCCAGCCAGGGCAGCGTCACCTTCTGCCCGTCGTGTCCGGCCTGCCACAGCTGCTCGGTCACCTGGTCGAACAGGCCCTGGTCGGCCTCGCTGAATCGCTGGTACACAGGGAATCCCTTGATGCGCACCTTGGGCATGAAGGCGTAGATGATGCGGTTGTTGAGGCCGCCCTCGGGGTTGTTGAAGAACTTGTGCATGGCGCCGGGCGTGCCGCAGAACACGCCGTTGAGATAGATGGGGATGCGGATGTTGCGCGTCTGCTTGCTCTTCGACTCCTTGCCGCCCACGCCGTTGTCGAAGGCCTTGCAGTAGAGGTCGTCGTTGTCGCCATAGATGGTGCGCTTGGCCTTCTGCAGGCGTGCCACCTCCTCGGTGAACTGTATGCCGTGCTCGCCCTTCAGGTTGTCCAGGTACTCCAGCAGCTGGCTGGTGGTGATATCGTCGCCATAGATGCGCACACGTGGGCGTGGGTCATCGGGCTTCTCGGCGTCGTCCGAAGCCTTGTTGCACTGGGCCAGGTACTCGTCGGCCTTCTGTCGCTCCAGGGCGTCCTCGATGCGGAAACGGCGCGTCATCTGGTCGAACAGGTGCGCTGCGAATGCCTTGCCGCTGCCGCTCTTGCCCACCACGGCGGTCATGAACGAGAGGGAGTTCTCGCGGCCGTCGAGGAAGTCGAAACGCACGTGGGTGCCGTACACGCCCCAGATGGGCAGCATGGCCAGGAACACCTGCGAACGCAGATGGCGGGGGTAGTGCGACAGGATCATCTCCTCGATGGGCGACACCTTGGGCAGCTTGGGCAGCGCCAGGCCCTCGGTCTCTTCGCTGACGTCCACGTTGGCATTCCTGAGCTCGCTGAGCACGCCACGCATCATGGGGGTGATGGTGCGGCCGTTGGTGCTGATGGCGCTGCCTATGGTGCTGCGTATCTCGGCATCGGGCAGGGTGGCAAAGTACGGAGCCACAAGCATATAGACGGTCTGGAAGTTGTAGTCGCACACATGACGCAGTTCGCGCACCAGGGCAAAGAGCGTGTTGTTGCGCTCGCCCTCGGTGGCCATGCCGTTGGTGGCCAGGCGCTTGATCAGGGCCTCGATGATGCTGCTGTACCTGATGCCGCTGTAGGCGAAGCTCTCGGCCACGTTCTGTGGGAGTTGAGGGGTTTGAGGGGTTT
>JAZQPJ010000027.1:0-2792 GCA_045628525.1 Bacteroidales bacterium | reverse complement strand
AAATCAAGAAAGACGACACGGCTGAGACAGATTGAAAAAAGAACTCATGCTAATAATTAAAGTGGATGGAGTAATTGAAGGCAAAAAAGTATACAATGGACATCGAACAAGCAAGGGAATACGCCTTATCGCTTCCAGGAGTCGAGGAATCGCTCTTCTGCGATGACTGGGTACAGTATCGCATAGAAGGCAAGCGGTTTATGCTGCTTTGGCTGAACGCACCCGAACCCCGTGTGGCGGTCAAGTGCGATCCGGCCATTGCCATTGAGTTGCGCGAACGGTATCGAGGCATTGAGCCAGCCTACCATATGAATAAGCAAATGTGGAATGACCTCTACATGAACCGCGACCTTGAAGAAGAAGAGGTAAAGAAATGGATCAAGCATTCGTATGACGAGGTGGTAAAGAAACTGCCGAAGTCTGTTAAGGCAAAATATCAGTAAAAAAATAGAATCAATGAATATCAAGCAAATAACATTCTCCCCAACGGGAGGCACGAGGAAGGTGGCTGACGCCATCACCTTGGGAATCGGGCATGAGGCAGAAGCTTTTGAACTGTGCAATCCTGCCGCTATGCTCTCTGAAACGGAGCTGACGAAAGAGGATGTAGCTGTCATAGCTATGCCCGTGTATGGTGGCCGCATCCCTGCAATGGCGACAGAACGGTTGAAACAGCTTGTCAAGGCCAATGAGGCACGATGTGTTGTGGTAGCTGTCTATGGCAACAGAGCGTACGATGACGCCTTGCTGGAGATGTATAAGACTTGCAAGGAAATGGGATTCCGCGTCGTTGCAGCCATTGGTGCTGTAGCCGAGCATAGCATCATCCGCAAGTATGGCGCGGGTCGCCCAGATACGGAGGACATCCTTGAACTCAAAGACTTTGGCGCTAAAATTAAGGTGGCTATCGAGCAGGGAACAGTCATTGAGGAGAACCTGATCCCCGGCAACTTCCCTTACAAGAAGCCGATGGCAGGACCAAATCCAACAGCAGACAAATCATGTAGCGGCTGCGGAAAGTGTGCTGCCGAATGCCCTGTTGGAGCCATTCCTGCGGATAACCTCCGCAAGGTCAACAAAGACCTCTGCATCTCCTGTATGCGTTGCGTAAGTATCTGCCCTCAGGAGGCTCGTGGCATCGGTATGCTCATGCATGGGGTCATTGCCTTGGCCATCAAGAAGGGGTGTGCGGAGCGAAAGAAGAATGAGCTTTTCTTCTGAATAAATATGACAGTACAAGAATACAGAGATCACATAGCCGCTGGTAAGCCAGTCGAGAATGGCTCGGAGGCGCATCTGCTGATGCACGAAATGTCACAACAGGCACTTCGCATCACAGCAGAGATTAACGGCAAGTACCATGAGCCTGCAGAACTACGCAAGCTCCTTGCCGAACTCTGGGGGCATGAGGTACCTGAAAGCATTGGCATGTTCCCTCCTTTCGGAACGGATTGCGGCAAGAATACCTGGGTGGGCGAACGCACGTTCATCAACATGGGTTGTAAGTTCCAGGATCAAGGTGGCATCTTTATCGGCAATGACTGTCTCATCGGCCATAATGCCACGCTCTGCACCATCAACCACAATCCCGATCCAGAGCACCGTGGTGACATGACGTTCAAGCCCATCCATATAGAGGATAAGGTGTGGCTGGGTGCCAACGTCACCATCCTGCAAGGTGTGACCATCGGCGAGGGTGCTATTGTGGCGGCTGGAGCGGGGGTGACCAAGGATGTGGCTCCGCGAACCATTGTGGGGGGAGTACCGGCTAAGTTTATCAAAAACGTTTAGTTAAAGTAATTTAAAGTCAATTTTGTAAGCATCTGATATGAACAATGCTAACCTTTAGGTAACTAAGGCGACAAAAAGTGCCTTCTTGTGTAGTTCGCAGAATGTCAGTAACTTTGCACCGCAAATTTGCAATAAAACAAGTAAAAATAACAGTACATTATGAAGAATTATGCAATCAAGAACCTCAATGGTTGGCAGAACGTAGAAGGTAAGATTTTCCTTGGTCAGGAACTCGGCATGACGGGTGCAGAAGCATCGTTGCAGCGTCTTGCTGCTGACGAAGAAGCACCTTTCCTCCACTCGCACAAGACCCACGAAGAGATCTATGTCATCATCTCGGGCAAGGGTGAGTATGAGGTAGATGGCGAGAAGATTGCCGTAAGCGAAGGCTCTATCATCCGTGTGGCTCCTGCTGGAGTTCGTGCATTGCGCAACACCTCTGACACAGAGATGGTGATGATGTGCATTCAGTACGAGGCAAAGCCTATCACTAGTTTCATGGACGATGCAAACATCATCCCATTGGATAAATAATGAATGATCAGAAGAACAAAGAGATAAGAGACGCATTATTTCCCGATTGCCCTATCCGCAACGTCCTTGCGCGTGTAGGTGACAAATGGTCGCTCCTTGTGCTGTACAACCTGCAGCACAGGGAGCCTGTGCGTTTTAAGGAACTGCAACGTCAGATTCCCGACATCTCGCAGAAGTCGCTCACCCAGACGCTCCGAACGCTCGAAGAGGATGGCTTCGTCAGTCGTGAGGTATTCCCCGAAGTACCTCCTCGTGTGGAATATTCACTTACCCCTCGTGCAATTTCGTTCCTACCTTTGGTTGAAAACATGATCAATTGGGCGAAGGAAAATATGGAAGAGATTATTAAGGACAGAACAAACAACATCACGTTATGACAAACGAAATATCACTACAGGACGTTGCCAACTACCTCGACAACATCGGCATACAGTTTCTCGCTACAATCGGACTTGATGGCAAACCAA
>JAZQPJ010000026.1:0-28498 GCA_045628525.1 Bacteroidales bacterium | reverse complement strand
TTTTAAAGAGTATAAGGGGGAGTGAAAGGGTAGGGGTCTTAGGGTTTTTAAGGGGAGTGATAGGGGAGTGAAAGGGACGATACCATCGGATTGTCCACGTCCCCCGAAGATGCCCTTCGTCCCCCGAAACATTTGTCCCTTTCACTCCCCTTTCACTCCCCTTAATACTCTTAAAACCCTTCTCACTCAACAAAGTTGAGTGTTACCTCCTCCTCGCCCAGCATCCAGCGATCCATGTCGAGAGTCGTGACATTCGTGTCCGGATCAGTCTGCTCCGAGAGCACAGCGTGGTAGGTGTCGGCAAACTCGCGGAACGACATCTTCACTGACCTTGCCGCCTTGCCCGGGCTCTGGATGGTCACGCCCAGCTTCACCTCCTCGCCCTTCAGCTTCTGCCCGATCACCTGCACGAAGTCGAGCTGCGACATCAGGGCAGGCAGCTGCTGGTCGGGGTCGGCAAAGCGCACCTCGTCGATCACGTAGCTCACGCCATTCAGGCGGCCGTTGAGCACAGCCTTAGCCTCCTTCACCACCTGGTTGATCAGGCTCACGCACTCACGGGCAGCCTCGATCTGCTCCGTCTTGGCAGCATCCACCTGGTTGGCCAATCCGTTGAGCGTCACCACCATCAGGCGGTAAGCCTCGTCGGTAGCCTCACGCAGCTCGTTGCTGATCACGGGGTTGAGCGCGCGCTCCGAGATACGCTCCTGATACAGCTTGGCAAAGCCCTGGTTGTAGGCCTCCAGCGTGTCCAGATCGCCGTCGATGCCGATGGCCTCCACCTGATCGCCCGTGAGCAGGTTGCGGCAGTCCTGAATGAAGCCCGTGATGGTCGAAGTCTTCTCCTGGTAAGCCAGGTTCACGGTGGTCGATGGGTACTTGCCCAGCAAGGCCGCATTCACCACGTTCTGAGCCGAAATCAGCACGGTCTCATCCGGCTCGGCCAGGTTCACCAGCTCAAGCTTGCGGCGCACGCGGCGGAACATCGAGATGCGCTTCTTGTCCGCATCCTCCATCTCCTTGGTGTAGGCCGAAGCCACCGTGCGGTTCACGATGTCCTGCTCCTTGGTGATGGCCTGCATGTAAGGCGACAGCACAGCCGGCGCCATGCCCATGGCCGATACGCCCACGCTGTTTACGATGTCGCGGGCATTCGAGTGAAACTGTACGTGCTCCGCATTACGAAGCTTGGAGAGCACGATGAAATCAATAACTAAAATTTCCATAGTTGTAGTTTGGTGTTGTGGGTCAGCCGATATGGCCTCCCCTGGTTAATTTGGTTTTGTGGGTCAGCCGATATGGCCTTCCCTGGTTAATAATGCATTTGTCCGATTACTCGCTCCATCAAGGAAAACAAAGTAGATCAAACCTGTCGTCCGTCGAAAACGTCACAAAAAGTTTTGCGTCACCTCTGCCGATCGGCAATCGCTCGCCAAAAGTTTTTTCCAGCCTCCGCCGACCTGCCATCGCTTGCCAAAAAGTTTTTTCGCGTCTCAGCACATCTGCCATCCGATGCCCCGGCCGTTGGCACCGTGCCGCACATCTGCCGAGCCTTTGCTAAACCTTTTGCCGCGCCCCCGCACATCTGCCGAGCCTTTGCAAAACATTTGCCGCGCCCTCGCACATCTGCCGAGCCTCTGCTAAACATTTTGCCGCGTTTCCGTTGTTTGACGCTGCAAAGATACGCATTTTTCCGAACCCTCCGATTAACTACGTAAATTATTGAAAATTACGTAAAATAATGCCGTAAAAATTTGGAAATGTCAGATTTTTTTCGTAACTTTGCAGCAGGAAACAAAGTTTGAAAAGTTCGAAAAGTTTGAAAAGTTCGAAAGGTTTCCCCCCATCCCAACACCTTTCAAACCCTTCAAACCTTTCAAACCTTTCAAACCCCTCAAACCCTTCAAACCCTTCAAACAATTTTCAAACCAGTATGACAGCAACAGCATTATCAAAATCCGAACTCGCCTGGCAGTATTCGCCCGACCTCTCCCAGGCTGCAGCATTGAATCGATTAAGAAGATGGATGGAGGGCGACCGCGACCTGATGGCCGCCCTCACCAACGCTGGCTACAGACCCCAGCAGCGGATCCTGACAGCCAAGCAGGTCGCGATCGTCTATGATTACATCGGCGAACCCTTATAGGGAGAGTAGGGAGGGTTATTTTAAACATTTTTACGTGATGATATATATTTATCAGTTACATCACGTATTATATTACCCAAAAACAGGGAGAGTAGGAACCAGGTGTCCCTACTCTCCCTAATTATTGCAGATTGATGAGCCAAAAGCAGCGGTTAGTCAGCTTCGGCATAGTCGAAATCGTCTGATTCGACCATTACGACATCGCTTTTGGGGTCATGTTCCACCACACGATAACGCCAGGTGCTGATCTTCTTCTTCTTGAAGCCGAGACGCGCCAGGGCATTGCCGAGGGTCGTGGAGTTGATCTCGTCATTGTTGCGTGCCGACACGCGTGCCAATATCTCGGTGGCCGTCATCCAGGTGGCTTTGCCATGGTTGGTGGCACACGGCACCTCGAAGTAGGTAAGGATGGCATCCTCGCAGGGGTCGGTCACGATGAAGTCCTCGTTGAGCGCCTTCAGTTCGGCCACCTCCTGCTGCGTGAAGGCCTCCCTGACGCCGCCGTGCTGCACTTCGTAGTATGCCTGGGCATACAGACCGGCGTAGTCGATGGGGAACTCCCTGAAGGACTTCGTGCCGATGATCTCGATGCTGAGCAGGCGACGTGTGCCCTCGCGGAATCCGATGTACTGCTGGTCGTTGTTGGTCAATCCCATGGAGCAGCGCTGCACCAGCAGTTCGGGCTCGCGGCCGTAAGGCTTGCGCACGCTGCGCAGACCGCCGCCCATCATGGCCTTGAATGCATCGGCATCCTTGCTGCTGATGCTGCGCTCGTCCAGGCAGGCTATCAGCTTCTGCGACAGGAGGATGTCCATGTCACGGTCGAACTTGTCGGTGGGCTTGACCTGCTGGTAGTACTCCTTCAGCTCGGGAGGCAGGATGTTCTCGAAGAAGAAGGTCTTGCCGATGTTCTCCTTGCCGATGAGCGCCACGGCCAGCTGATTGCGGTCGGTGATGCCGAGCGCCAGGGCGATGAAACGGACAAACCACTGCCTGAAGTAGGGATAAAGCCGAGGTGCGAGCTCAGGCTTGGCAAGCAGCAGATGGTCGAAGAGCGTACGGATATGATCAGTCTGCGAGGGGTCCCACTGCTGTGGCAGCTGCTCCAGATACTCTTGCAGGGCATGGTATTCCTTGGCAAAGTTGTGGGAGTAGATCACGGCATCGACATCCGAAAGGTTGGTCTTGACCTGCTTCTTGACACGGGTGTAGAAGGTCTTGACATCGCGGTCCTGAATGGGGCGCCAGGTCTTGCCGTCGGCAGTCAGTATGGCTCCCTGCCTGTAGCAGATCTCGATGCGCGAGGTGATCTGGTTGTAGCGGAAGTCGGCAATCTCGCGCAGATGCTTCTCCACCTCGTCGAGCACGCTCGTCATCAGCTGGCAGGTGCCATGCTCGTCGGTGCGCTTGTAGGCACTGCCGATGCACTTGCTGATCTCTTCGGCTGTAAAGTCATCCTCCAGCATCGTGGCATGTGCCCACGCCGTGATTTCAGTCGGGTCGATGCCATACTGATTGGCCACCGAAGCGATGAAGTGCAGATAGCTGTTGCGGCCGTCGGCGGCATGTACGCCCTTGCTGGCTGCCTTGCGCTCGGCTATGGCGATTACGGCTTCGAGCTGTGACGATGGTGCCGCAGCGTTGCCGGGCGCAGGGCTGACCGCAGAGGCGGCCGGTGCAGCGGCTGCCTTACGGCGACCGGGACGTGGAGGCTGATATCCGCTCATGTCGATGTGAAATGGCTGGGCATCAGTATTGTAATAGACCATGCTGTCATGAGCCAGCGAGTAGGTCTGTACGGGCTTGGCGCAGTTGCTGTCGAGCACCACGCCCCAGTGCTGCTCGCAGTGCTGCGCCACCTGGTTCCACATGTAGCGGAACATGGCGTTGCGTGCGCTGTCGGTAGGCGTGTCGTCCCAGAGGCGCTGGAGCTCCTGCACATTGTCAATGAGGAACAATGCGCGGTCGCCGTTGCCCGAGGGTGATCCGCAGCTGAAGATGACGTGTGGGTCGGACATGATCCGGGCCTTGATGGCCTGCTTCATGCTCTGGGCTTCCTTGTCGATGTCAATGCCGACAAAGGGAAGCAGGTACTGCACGTCGGTCATCTTCTTGCCGCCCGCGAGCACGGTGCTGCCGCTGATGACGGGGAACTGAGCCTTCAGCTTGTCGGCCACCTGCTTGGCATTCTTGCGCTCGATGGCAGGGCGCGTCTCGTCCATCTGTATCGTGCGCTGGGCGCGATGCTGGTTGGTGAGACGCTCCAGGCCTGGATCAGACTTGATGATGGACACAATGCCATCAAGCGACATCGGGATAGGATCCGTGTCGTAGAAGTTGCCGTAATACGACAACTTGATTTGTCCGGTACTTACTGCTGAGAAGTCCGGAGAAGGGGTTCTTTTGTTTTTCGACATAATGGGTATCGAAAGTTGAATAAAAGAAGTCTAGCGATCTGCCTCATGGACTTCTGACAGCATGGGAACAGACTAACAACAATGTCTCGCCAGGTTTCGCTAGTGCCTGATGAGGGTGACTCGTACTATTGATAGCAGTCGTCGGGTGCTGCGGAGTTAGCTGGGCTCTGCGGCGGGGGTGCCTTGCAGAAGTGCAAACGAATTTGCCCCTGCAAAGCGTGTTGTGCACATCGTTTTGCAGGGGCAAATTTATAAGATAAAGCAATCGAAAAATTTTTCTACCTGTTACTATTGGGTGTTACCATTTTGGGAGTAACAGGTAGTAACAGGTAGTTTTGCAATTTCAGAGTGTCAATTTGTAAATCAATAGAGACTTATCATTGCAATCTTCTATGGCCTGATTGTATCGCTCAATGTCATTGCCATGGGTGGCCTTGTTCAACTTTAATTGTTTTTTTGTGACAGAATCACGCCGGTAGAGTGTTGCCTTGATAATGCTGGCATTTTCGTTTAGAATCAGGGCTAGCACACGGCATAATGCAGCCTTGTTCGGTACGGTGTTGGCATCTTTGATTTCCATCATCTTCAGAACGGCTTCAATGCGGACCCGAAGCATCATCTCGGGTGTCTCATCTGCGGCTGCCTCCTTGTTGCCGGGCTGCTCTGCGGCTGCCATGTCACCAGGAGTTTGACCTGCGGTGCTTTCTGTTTGATCTGTTTCCTCCTCCACATAAGTCAATAGTTCTCTCATGGTAGGGTTGATCTGGCGGTAAAGGAACGACTGCTGGAAGCCATCGTCAGTGAGGCACATCTGTTTCTGCAGGGCGCGGATCAGGGCCGGAGTAGCCCTCTTGTATTTGTCCTTCGAGAACATGCTTCCGGTTCGGCAGAAGATGTAGGCACTCCAGAGGACAGCTTCCATGAACTCTGAATTGCATGTGACAATCGTCCACGCTGGCTGACCATCTTCAGTTTTGGTGTAGCGTATGTCATTGGCACCATGGCTGATCTTCACTCTGGTGAGCATGTCGCGAAGAGATTGCTCAGGCATCTTGCCGAGAGCCGATCGTATGAAGTTGCACACTATCGTGACAAAGCCTGGCATGTCGATAATGCCATCCAGACAATAGTTCTCGTAATCCTCATGATGGGTTGCATCCTCGGTGAAGAGCCAGCTGATGGCATTCACGAAGGCATTGCCATAGAAACCGAGAATGTCATAATGCTCATTGTCGGTAAAGTCGGTGATTACAAAGCTTGCGGGCATAGTATTGATGTGTTTATCGTTGCGCAAATGTACGAACTTTTTCCCACCCTTCCAAATTTTTCCCCCACTTTCTGCATTAAAACACAACAATCATATTCGTTTTCTTCTCCTCAGCCAGCCATTCTGCGGGATTCATGCCTACGAACTTGCGGAAATTGCGGTAGAATGACTGTTCGCTCGAAAAACCTGACTTTTCGGCCACTATCCACATTTTCTCCGGTTCTGGCATCGTCATCAGTGTTTTCGCATATTCGATGCGGTGGCGGTTGACATATTCAAGGAATGTTTGCCCATATTTTGTGTTAATGTAGTTCGACACATACGTGCGGCACGAACCTGCCTCGTTCGCCATATCGCCTATCTTCAGGTTTTTTCTCAGGTAGATGCGTTCTTCATTCATCAAATGCTCTATCTGCAACTCCAGTTCACTTTTCTCTTCTGTCGTCACTCTTACTGGTACTGCCTCATTACCATCCTTCGTATCGTTTATAAACTCATCCACTGAGAATGTGCGTGTAAAGCCGATGTAACTCAAGGCATACAGCATGATGGCAAAGGGGAGTAGGGCTAGTACCAACCATTCACTTGTGGTGAAATACTGCTTGCCAATGGCATTGGCAATTGTACTTAATATGGATGTAACCACAAAAGCCACAAGCAGCATCTTCACGCCCTTCGTCTCTTTGCCTTCCATGTCAGCATACACATCTGCCAACTTTCTGTCAAATGCCACCAAATGCCTGTATCCCAAGTAACACACCGTCACGACCTGAAAGGCGAACAGTATCTTTCGTGCAAGGTCGGACTCCTCGCCAGGAAACAGAAACTTAGCCAGTGCCACAAGCGCTCCTGGAAGCAGGCACAGTACGATCCGTTTCCGTGCGAGTGGCATAGCAGTCAGTTCACGTATGTATATATAATAAAGTGGATAGACCGAAAGCGAACACAAGGCCCAAAGACTCTCCATCCCATCCGAAAGACCTCCATTCAGGTATAGGGCATGGCAAAGGTATAGAACCGCGCACGTGGCCAAAAAACACGTGAGTGTGCGCTTGGGAGAATCGTTCTTGCGGTACTGCAACGCGAAGGCTACAAACCAGCATAGGCATACCATGAACGGAATGAAACTGAAGAATATTCTGAGCATAGTCTGTACAAATGATTTCTTTTTTTTTGAGTGCAAAGGTAATGATATTTGCCCTTTTTGGCAATAGGAATTCTGCCCCGAGTGTTGTTTTTCACCCCTATTATGTTGTATTTGCATGTTTCGGATGTCAAAATGTACCTTTTGAGAGTCAATTTGTACCCTATGTTACATCACGCGTAAATAATTTGTATTATCTTTGCACGGCAAAAACATTAAATCTAAAGATACAAGGTGCCATAAATTTTGCCGATAGAATTTTGATTAACAAAAAACACATTATTATGAAAAAAACACTTTTAACAATGTTTGCAGCCATGAGCATTGGGGCTTCTGCCTATGCTCAGGAAAGTGACGGAACCATACAGATTTCCACCTACTCTGGTTATGGACACATTTCAGCCATGATTATTGTTGACGGCGATAATTACGTGCTTACGGGAGGTCACACCACCAACTTCTGGAGATTTGAAGGATACGAGTTCTTTACGCCGGAGAAAGACGGATATACCGATGGCACATGGATACCTGGCGAGCTCCATTATACGTATAATGGCATGTGTCACGATAATGGTGCGCAAGTGACACTCCTGGATGGGCGTACTCTCCTGTTAGGCGGTCACAGTACGGACTGGGGCGTGGGTTATACGTCCGATGTCCACATTTATGATCCTGCCACAAAAGAGTTTACCGCCACAGGGTCGATGCAGAGTGAGCGCGCGGTTTTCAGTGCCTTGACTATGACTGACGGAAAAGTGTTTGTTGCGGGAAACTGGTACAATACTGATTACACAGCAGAAATCCTTGATCCAGAGACCGGCACTTCTGTTAAAAGCATAACATTGCCAGCAGCAACCTCTAACCCCTATCTGGTCAACACCAAGGATGGTGGCGTGGCTATATTGCCGATTTCAGACTGCTATGGCAACGTCATCTGGGCAGGCGAATATTACAAATGCTCGGCAGAAGGTGTAGTGACAACCCACAAAGCCGTAGGCATGGAAGGATATAATCCCCGTGTAGCCATGAGCTCTTACCTCGAACAGCGTACCATGGCCGACGGATCGTTTGTTTTCACTGCAAAAGACGAACACGGCAAGGAATCGCTGATGAAGTTTGACCCAGAGACAGAGCTTTTCAGCAAACTGTTTGAGATAAACACATCCATAGAGGGCATTCAGGACGAAGCTTATATTGATGATGCTACCATACTTGTAAATCCCAAGGCAAACATTGCCCACATCACCTTGATAGAGAAGTCTTACTGCAAGTA
Organism: Bacteroidales bacterium; assembly: GCA_045628525.1. GTDB lineage: Bacteria > Bacteroidota > Bacteroidia > Bacteroidales > UBA3663 > Liminaster. The sequence continues at coordinate 20,251 of JAZQPJ010000026.1, read as the reverse complement.
TGCTCTTGTAAGCTATGACCTGAACAGCGGAGAAGTGGTGTCGTCCCTTATCATCAACAAACCTGCGCCTTTCACAGCAAAGCGCTTGCTGTCTGATGGCAGCGTCATCGTCTTGGGTGGCAGTTCTGAAGGTGATAATTTTCATGCGTCATCACACTTTTACATGATAAAAGCAGAAATGATCTATCCTACCTCCATCACTTCTGCCAAGGCTGATGCGTGCAGCAACGCCATCTACGATTTGTCTGGACGACATCTTAATGCACCTGTATCCAACCATATATACATTCAGGACGGCCGCAAATTTATGACAAAGTAATAGGCTCGTTATACGATGACAAAAGAGCTGTCCCTTCGGGGATGGCTCTTTTTTTAATATGTAAACACCATCAATCGGCCGCATTCGTGGGGGAATGGGGCCGATTGATGGTGTGGGATGGGCATGGTCATGCCTGATGGCTGCTATTCGACGGTGATGGTGCGACCTGCGGTATGCGCGTTGAACATGGGTGCATACTGGCATTGAACCGAAGCGAGGCCGAGGGCGAAGTGGCCTGGCGAGGTGACGTAGAGGTCGTAGGTGAAGAGGTGCTCGCCACGAGGCAGACGGGGGATGAAGAGGTGGGTGCGCTGGTCGAGGGGCTCGAGGTAGTAGCCCACGCCCTGGTGCCAGTGGTAGCCGGGGAGCTGCGTGACAGGCTCGAGGCAGGCGGCACGCTCGTCGGTGATCATGACTTCGCTCATGTCGCGCGTGGTCTTGACGGTGAGGCGGATGGTGACGCGATCGCCCACGTGGAGCGACTCCGCAGCTGCCGAAAGGGGCTGACCATCGGGGGCTGTCGCTGACAAAGGAAGCACCTGACCGTCAGCCGTGAGCAGTTGCTTGGTGATGAGGATCTCCTCGTTGCTGGCAGCCTGGGCGGTGCGTGTGGGGGCAGCGTAGCGCATATAGACGGCACCCCACGACGGATGGGTGGCCGAGGCGGCAGGAATCTCCACCCTTCGCGTATCGGAGGGCAGCGTGCGGAGGAGGGACAGGGTGTCGCGCAACAGGAGACGGTCGTGCACGGAATCGTAGCGCAGGCCCTCGATGTGGGTGCGACTCTGCCAGTCGGAACCGCTGCTGAGCAGGGCATAGACGGCATCGGCAGCGAGCGAGGAGTTGCCCCAATGGGAGGTCTGCTTTTCGAGCAGGAGCCACTTGCGGATCTGGTCGAGTTCGTCGGTGTGCGGATCGATGGCAGCGAAGGCCTGGAGCAGGAGCGACGTCTGCGTAACGCGACCCAGCCAGCGGTAGCCGGCATAGCCGAGCTGGTCCCAATACATGCCGCGGTGCGGATGGGTGAGCGCATGCTGACGCAGGCTCTCCACGATGTGGCGCGATGCCGATTGCTGCTTGCCCGAAGACTTGTCCGAAAGCTGCTTGCCCGACTGACGATGCAGGGCGAGCGCCACGTAGGCACGACCCGCCAGCTCGAGCTCGCCCCATCGCTCCATGCTCTGGCTCATGGCGCGTGTGAAGAGCGACTTGGCATCAGACTCCATCGAGTGCTCGGGGAACAGCGAGCGCAGATAGAGGTAATGGCAGTAGAAGTTGATGTTGAGCTGTTTGCGCTCCTTTTTGTCGAGCGACTGGTAATGTTCGAGCATCGCCTTGTCGTAATAGGCCAGGGCGCGTGTGGTCATCGGCTCGGGCAGCGTATAGGCACCCAGCTGATGCAGTTCGCCCAGGAGTTCGAGCACCTCGGCGGTGGCTGAGAGCGACGAGTAGCGGTCGCGATAGTCGATCCACGAGAAGCCGCCATCGGCATTCTGCAGCTTGCTCAAGTCGGTGAGCAGCGAGTCGGCCATGGACTGCGGATAACGATGCACCACCTGCTCGCTCAGGGCGTAGGCAAAGAGCCGGTGAATGAGGCTGGAGCTGGTGGGATGGCATTCGGACATGAGCGAAGGCAGGGCTTCGAGGCAATAGACCACGGGGTTGTCGCACCACTCCAGCTGGATGTCGGCACCGGTGGGCAACGACTCGGGCAGCTCGATCACACGGGCAGAGTCGCCGGGGTTCAGGTAGAACGGGATGGTCTCGATGACGGGGCTGACGGCAGGCAGCACGGGCAACATGCGCTGCTCGCCATCGCCCGAACCGGCGGCCTCTCCCCCATCGACAAGGGCGCGGATGCTGTAGGCCAGTTGCTCAAGGGTATCGGGCACCTGCAGCATCACCTCCACGGCACGCTGTCCCTTGGCATCGAGCTGGAATTGAAGCGCTTCGGACGAAATCTGCTGACGCGTGCGCGGATTGAACACCTCCACCATGGCCACTACCTGCTGCGCCTGGGAGGTGGCATTAAGCACGAGGCCCGAGAGGCTGAGCCGGTCGCCCTGACGCACGAAACGGGGCAACGAGGGCTGCACCATCAGCGGACGCTGGGCCAGCAAGGTGGTGTCGAGCCGGGCCGACGTGAGCCAGGGCGCGAGGGCCAGCGCTTGCAGGCGCCAGGTGGTGTTCTGGTCGGGCACCTCAAAGGTGAGGCTGACGGTGCCGGTGCTGTCGGTGGTGAGCATGGGCTCCCACAGCGCGAGGCGCTGCTGACCTTCGCGCATCTTGACACCAGCCAATGACTGTGCGGCAGCGGCGGGATCGATGGCTGGCACTTCGCCCGCTTCCTCCTGCGTGGCTACACCAGGCACAACTCCATTTAACCTGTTTGCCACTGCCCCCGTTGCCATAGACTTGGCTTGCACGCCATAGCCCACGACAACGACCTCGTCCAGAGCATCGGCATCCTCCATTAGCATGATCTGGCCAAGATCGGCCGTACCTCTGACCTTGACAGGGCCGCGCGAATGATTGCGGACATCGAAGAAACGCGCGCCATACAGGTTCAGTTCGGGCCATTCGGGCATGAGCAGACGCAGGGGCTCGACATAGGTATTGCCCCAATTCCAGTTCGCACCATGGTAGGCGTATGAGAAACAGCAGCCACGCTGGTAGGCCGATTGGTTTTGATAGCTCCAGGCGAAGGGTTCGAGGTCGTCAAGCGAATGGTCATAGAGCGTGAGCATGAGGCGGCTGCGCTGCTCCGTGAGGTTGAGCCGCTGGCCTTGCACACGGAACGTCCACGACTCGGTGCCGCCCGGCAACAAACGGTCGCGGAAGGTGACGAGCGAGAGGCGGATGGCCTCCGAATCGGTCTGAGGGGTGAAATGCGAGTCGAACGTGGTCAGCTCGCCATGGCGCAGAGCCAGGAAACTCAGCTGGAGCTCCACGTCGTAGGGCTGCTGACCGAGAGGCGCCGGCTGGGGCATCGCAAAGGTGAAATCGTGCAGGCCCGGCTCGGCATAATGCAGCCAGCCGTGGCGGAGCACGCCATGCTGCTTGTCGGAGGCAATATAATAGATGTAGGCATCGGGCACCGAGGTACCGATACGCACCAATGCCTCCTTGTCGGCCTTCTGCTGGTGGAACATCTCATGAATCCACATCGCCTTGCCAGCCGGAATCATGGAATCGACCAGTTGCGTCGGTTCGGTAACAGTCCATGGGAATGGCTTGGCAGGCTGCTCATCGGCATCATCTTCATCGTCATCCAAGCCCTCCAGCATCAGGTTGCATCGTTCGGATTGCGTCTCGCCACCGGCATTGGTGCAGGTGGCCACGGCGCGCAGGTACATGTTATCCTCCTTGTCATCGGCATCGTCGTAGAACTCCGACATCGGCACATGCAGCACAAAACGACCGTCGGCATCAGTCGTGGCTGTGGCTTCGTAGTCGAACTCCTCATCGGCATCGGGGCCGTTATGTCGCCACCAGGACCACCAGGACTCCAGTATGCCCACCTTCACATCCGTGTGCTTGAGGGGCAGCCCCGTGAAGGTGGTGACACGGCCGCGAATGGTGAACGTGGAGTCGGCAGCAGAGACACGTGGCGGGGTGTCGCTCAGGTCGATGCTGAACGTCGGTGCCTTGTATTCGCTCACAGCAAAGGTCTCGTTGCCCCACACGAGGCGTGACTTCTGATTACGTCCGTTATAGGCTTGCAGCTGAATGGCATAGTTGCCCGTACGCTCGCCCACAGGCAGTTCGAAGCTGCTCTCGGCCTGACCGAACGTGTCGGTCCACAGCGTGTCCTTCTTCAACTCCTTCCGCTCGGTATTGAGCAAGGCAGCCACCACCATGCGCCCCTGCAAAGGATGGTGCTGGTCGATGGTGTGGCCCGAAAGCAAGGCGGTATATTTCACCGTCTCGCCAGGGCGGTAGAGGCCGCGGTCGGTCAGGGCACGCAACTGATAGACGGTATCCTGAAACGTATCGTTGCCAGGATGATAGCTGCGATGCTGATAATACTTGTCGAGAGCATCGGGCTCGGCAGGGCGTCCGGAATGGCGGTCGAGGTGCAGGGTGATGGTCTGCAACTGTTCCTTGGCTCCCTCCTCGCGGCTGCTCAGCATTACGCCCACCTCCTCCACATCGGTTATGGTGATGATGTCGTTCCTGTTGAAGCTCTCCGGCAGGATGCGTTCGCCTGCGCGGTTCTCGTAACTGCACATCAGCACGTACCTGCCATAGCCGTGAGGAGGCAAGGCCACGGTCTGCGTGAGGTCCTTGTTCGGCACGGTATCGTTCAGGGTAATATCAGCCTGATATACGCTCTTGAGCTTCTTGCGTTCCACGCTGTTCCTGTCGTGCATGTCGTCAGGCACTCGCAGCAGTTCGAAGCGCACCTGGTGCACATTGCGGTATTCGAGCTTCACGCGAATGCTGTCGCGGCTGCCGAAGATGGAATTGAAATTGGCATGGACGAACTGACGCTCATCGTGTACACGCTGGCGCTCGGCATTATCGGCCTCCTCCTTCGCCGTCAGGAGTTGCAGATAGCGCTGGCTGAGCACGGGCATGTCCTTGCCCATCTGACGCGCATGGTAGAGCAGGAAATGCGTCAGCGTGGGCAACAGGCGCTGGCCCTCACGCGCCTCGCGGCTGTCAGGATTCTCGCCTAAGTCGATGATACGGGGATAGTTGGTGAGGGGGCATTGAGTCAAGGCCTCAATGTCGCGCAGGGAGGCATCGAGCAGCGAATCGACACGAAATGCCATGCCGTCCTTGCGCCAACGGTCGGGATGCGCAGACAGCACACGTGCCTCCAGGTGCAGCAACAGGGCGCGGATGTCGGGGCGCTGTTCGCCGTTGGCCACCTGCTCGATGCGCGTGGTGATGTCGTCGAGGTTCTCGGTGCTGATGCTGCTCCACGCCAGGCTATAGCGCACCAGGGCATCGACCACCCCTTCCCCATCGCCCTGCCTGAGCGCGCGTTTCAGGTCGCTCTCGGCCTCTCTGGCCACGGTCTTGGGGAAGCGGAAGTCGGGCTTGTCGTTAGCCGTATTGGATGCGAAGGTGTGGCTGAAAGTAGCCAACAGGATACATAAAATAAAGAATAGGCGTTTCATAAGGTAAGGTATTTTGGGGTGCCCGGATGGCAACTGTACATTGTAAATGGCACATGCCCTTAGCCCTGTACGAGGTGCTTTCGGAGTTCGCCACACCAATCGGTACGGACAGGGGCACAGAAGGTCTTGATGCCGAAGGATTCGGCCACTTCGCAGTTACGGGCGTTATCGTCCACGAAGAGCGTCTCTTCGGGCTTGTAGCCGGACTCAGCCAGGATGACTTCGAAGATCTTGGGGTTGGGCTTGACCAGATGCAGGTTGCACGACAGCCAGAGGTGCTCGAACAGCTCGTCGGCACTATAGCCGGCCTCGATGAAGTAGCGCTGGCAATAGCCCCAATGCACGAGGTTGGTGTTGGAGAGCACCGAGACATGGTAGCCCTCGTCCTTGAGCTGCTGGCAGAAGTCGAGCTTGTAGGCAGGCAAGCCATCGGCCATCGAGCAGAATGCCTGCACCACCTGGCGATTGGTGGGCGCAGGGATGGGATAGCCATTCTTCATGAACGGATGGCGAAGGCTGCGCGAACCCGAGGTGAACTCACCCGTGTGAGCGGCACGCACGCCATCGCAGAACTCGCTGAGCGTCAGGAATCCCTCCTCCATCTTGCCCAGCACGCCCTGCTGATGCGCCACGGAGAGCATCTCCTGAACCTCAGGAATGCCGATCTTGCGGAACTCGTCGATGCAGCGATCGGGACGCAGATCGACCAACACGCCGCCAAAGTCGAAAATGATATTCTTGATCATAAGCAACAATCGTTTATAGATGATGGAGAATGCTCCTCAAATAAAGGACATTTTAGGCTTTGAAAAGTTTAAGCCTGGCCCAAGTATTCGACCAAAGAACGTACAGCCTTGCCGCGGTGGCTGATCAGGTTCTTCTCCTCCAAAGGCATCTCGGCAAATGTCTGCGTCTTGCCATCGGCCTGGAAGATGGGGTCATAACCGAAGCCCAGACGGTTGGAACGGGGCTCTTCGGTGATGATGCCGCGACAGATGCCCTCGAACTCAAGCATCTTGCCATCCATGAGCAGGGTGATCACGGTGCGGAACTGCGCCGTACGGTCGTGCACGTGCTTCATGTTGCGCAGCAGCTTGGCGTTGTTGGCATCGGCATCGTGATCGAAGCCCTCGTCGGCTGCATATCGCGCAGAACGCACACCGGGCTCCATGCCCAGGGCGCGTACTTCGAGGCCCGAATCGTCGGCAAAGCAATCGACGTTGTAGTGCACATGGACGTACTCAGCCTTCTGCAGGGCATTGGCCGACAGGGTGTTGCCCGTTTCGGGGATGTCTTCAGTACAGCCGATATCGCGAAGCGAAAGGATTTCGTAGCGATCGGCAATCTCCTGGCCACAGGCAAGGAGGAGCGCCTTGACCTCTTCGATCTTCTTGACGTTATTGGTAGCAAAAACAAGTTTCTTTTTCATATTTCTTTTCTACGATTTTTCGAGATTTCGATTTATCGATTCATCGAAATAGCGATTGGAATCGAACGAATCGACAAATCAATTGGTGATCAATACTTTTCAATTCGGGCTGCATCGAGCTTCAGGAAGATGAACAACAGGATCGTAAATGACCAGAGGCCTGATCCGCCATAGCTGATGAAGGGCAGCGGGATGCCGATGACCGGTACCAAGCCGATGACCATTCCAACGTTGATGATGACATGGAAGGCAAAGATGCAAGCCACACAATAGCCATAGACCTGCGCAAAGACGGTTCGCTGTCGCTCGGCCAGATAGATAAGGCGGCAAACCAACGTGGCATAAAGCAGCAGCAACAAGGCACTTCCGACGAAGCCATGCTCCTCGCCTACGGTACAGAAGATGAAATCGGTTTCCTGCTCAGGCACGTACGCCAGTTTGGTCTGAGTGCCCTGCAGATGACCCTTGCCGAAGACGCCACCCGATCCGATTGCAATCTTGGCCTGATTGACATTATAACCCGCTCCGCGCAGATCTTCCTTCATGCCAAGAAGCACCTCGATACGCCCACGCTGATGATCCTGCAGCTTGTGGAAGGCATAGTCAGCGGAATAGAGGAATCCGACAAAAAGCAAAGAGAAAACACCTACGACCAGATAATCCCTCAGCTTATGCAGCAGGAAAAGCCAGAAACAATAACCGATGGTAAAGGCACATACAGCCCATCCGATCCAACGATATTCGAAATGGAAAGGAAGCTCGACGAAATGCGTGACACAGGCAGTCAGGCCATAGGCCGACGATGCAACAAGCGATACAAGACCGGCAGCACTCCAATTGTGCGCAAACACAGCCAACATGGCAGCCACAAGAAACGGAATAATCGTGAGCACCAGGTTCTGTCCGCGCAATGAAGGCGGCAGCACCTCGCCCTTGGCCAGCACCTCACCCTCGGGCAACGGGGCGACGCTATACTTGATGCCAAGCACAAAGATGAGGATGAAGCAGAAGCCCGCCCACAACACGATACCCGACATGCCCTGACGGTAAAAGAGCAGCACCAACGAGAAATAAACGAGTGCCGATCCCGTCTCGTTCTGCAGAATAATCAGCAGTACCGGCAATAGGATGATGGCGCATGCTTTCAGGAAATTGGCCGGCTGTGTGAACTTGAAGTTATAGCCATTGAATAGCCAAGCCAGCATCAGGGCCGTGGAGAACTTGCCAAATTCGGCCGGTTGAATCGAGAAACTACCTATCTTGATCCATGAATGCGAACCATTGATGTTCGTGCCTATGAAAATAGTGACAAACAGCAGGATCATTATCGCCACATAGATAATCGGGGCATAGCTCATGTACGTCCGGACATCGAAACACAGAATTGCGATAATGAGGAAAACAGAAAGGCCGAACCAGACAATCTGCTTTCCGCCCTGACGCTCAAAATTGAAAAGTGCATCCAAGGCGCTGCCATCGTACTCATACACGGCAGCGCTGATGGTGACCCAGCCGGCCAACACCAGAATCACATAAATGATGACTGTAAGCCAGTCAAAGCTCTTGAGGAAATTCATTCTGCTCTAAACTCTTAACTCTCCACTCTAAACTCTAAACTCTCCACTATTTCATGAATCCCATGTTCATCAACGTTGAGCTGTTGAGCATGTTGGTCTCCAGGTATCTTCGTCGGTCGGAGATCTTTCCATTGAGGTATTTCTCGATGACAAGGGTGCCGATGGGCACGCCGAACGTAGCGCCAAAGCCGCCATTCTCGACGAAACAGCAGACAGCGATCTTGGGGTCGTCCATCGGAGCAAAGCCCATGAAGACGGAATGGTCCTTGCCATGAGGATTCTGTGCAGTACCCGTCTTGCCACACAGTTCGATGCCCTCAGGGTCAAGATTGCCCGTTCGCCATACGGTACCACCCGTAGCCGCTGCTCGCATGCCCTTCACTATCCACTCGTAGTTCTCAGTATCGATAAGTGTCTTGTGCTGAATCCTGAAGGTGTCGGGTATCACAGTGTCCTGAATGGCATGAATCACGTGTGGCGAATAGTAATACCCGCGATTGGCAATCGTGGCTCCCAGATTGGCAATCTGAAGCGGCGTGGCCAGGATCTCGCCCTGTCCGATGGAGATCGAAATGACATTTGACGGTTTCCAGTTCTCAGTACGGAAGCCTTTGTTGTAGTATTCTCGGTTGGGAATGAACCCTCGCGTCTCACCCGGAATGTCAACACCCAGCTTATAGCCATAGCCCATCGAGACCATGTAGTTTTTCCATGCCTCGAACGAATCCTGAATGCTGCCGTATTTCTTATTGTTCAATATATGTACCAGACACCATCCGAAATAGCCATTGCACGAACCGGAAATGGCAGGAACGATTGTCCAGGCAGCATTACCGTCATGACAACCCATTCGGAGCTTACCCATCACAAATCCGCCATGGCATGGCAGCACGGTCTGCGGCGTGATGGCTCCATCCTGCAATCCGATGAGGCCTTGTGTAGGCTTGAATGTAGAACCCGGCGGATAAGATGCTGATACTGCTCGGTTGAACAAGGGGCGCAGACGGTCATTCATCAGATCGCGATAGTTCTTCTTACGCTGTCGGCCGAGCAGCAGACGCGGATCGAACGTAGGAGCCGACACCATGGCCAATATCTCTCCGGTTTTCGGCTCAATGGCTACCAGCGCACCCACCTTGTTGACCATCAGACTCTCGGCATAGGCCTGCAGGTCCACATCGATACTCAATGTCAGATTGCGGCCAGCCACCGGATCCACGTCATAGCGGCCATCCTCGAATTTACCCTTGATACGGCCATGAGCATCACGGAGCAGGATCTCCTTGCCCTTGACGCCTCTGAGATAACTCTCGTACGTCTTCTCCACACCCATATCGCCCATATCATCACCACGGCGGTAGTATGGATCGGCCTTCATCTCCTTGGCATTCACCTCGCGGATATTGCCCAGGATATGTGGAGCCACCGGATACTTGAACTGTCGCGTGGTGCGCGATTCAATCTCGAAGCCTTTGTACTTGTAGAGGCGCTGCTGCAACTCTGCATAGTCGGTAGCATCCAGGTGAGTGACAAAGGTCTGCTGGGTGTAGCTGCTGTAGCCGGGATTCTTGGAGCGATCCTTGATGTCGGCCATTCGCTCCTCAAATTCGGTTACTGTCATGCCCAGCGTATTGCACAGATCCAGCGTATCCAGGTCCTTCACTTCACGCATCGTAACCACCAGATTATACGACGGCTCGTTATAGACCAGTTCCTTGCCATTACGGTCGTAGATAACGCCTCGGGCAGGAACACGCACACGGGTATAAAAGGCATTATCCTGGGCCATAACTTTATACTTATCGTCCAGGATTTGCAGATTGAATAGGCGTATGATGTAGATTAGGAGAATCAGCAGAACCAATCCTCCTATCACGAACCGACGTTTTTCGAGTTCAAAATCGTGTTGCATTATCTCGTGCTAAAAATGCAATTCTTGAAAACAAATAAATCCTTTCTATTTCTTCAGCGTAGCAAATTCGAACGCCATGGCTGCTCCAAAGGTCATCAGCGTGCTGATCACAATCTTTATCAGCAATACCATAATGTTAAACAGCGTAAATGATTCGATACAATACAGCAGTATGCTATGCATGGCCAGCAGCGTAAGGGCGTAACGTATATACTCCTGCATACCCAGACGGTTTACGCCCGGCACACCCGACTTGAAGTCCTCCGCGTTGACATACAAATGAAAGACCGGCATACGCAGCCACATCACCGTAGTCGATGCCAAGGCATGCATTCCCATCGTATTGCAGCAGATGTCAACGATGAGTCCTGTCAGGAAACCTGCCAGAATCTGCAGATTGCGGTTGATCTCGACGGGCATCTTGATCAAAGCAATCATATAGACGAGCGCTACGCCGCCGAACAGATAGAGGTGATTGAACAGCAACACCTGCAGCAGCAAGGCAAGCAAGAGCCAGAGTATATTATATAATGTATTCATCGCTTACTTTATGTTTGTTGCCGAATTCTCCAGCTTTTGCTGTTCCTCCTGTTTCTCGTTGACGATAACATGCACATCGTTCAGCCGGTCGAAATCGCTGAACAACTCCACCTTGAGTGTAAGGAAGCTGCCACCTTTGTCATACGAATCGGTCACGCGGCCCACTGGCACATCTTTCGGAAAAGAAGTCGTAAAACCCGTGGTGACGACCGTGTCGCCCAATGCGAACTGTACGTTACGGGGCAAGTCTTCAAGCAGAGCATAGCGCGAGTCGATGCCATCCCACACCAGCGAGCCCATCGATTCGGTATTACGAATCATGACCGAAAGACGCAATTTGGGATTGAGCACAGAAATGACAAGCGCAAAGTTGTCACTCACCTTTGAAATGATGCCGATGACACCATTCTGATCTGCCACACCCATATTGGGTTTCATGCCCTGACGCTGGCCTTTGTCCAGTGTGATGTAGTTCTCGGCCTGCGTGATGCTGTTGCCCACCACATGAGCGATCATGTAATCATATTGCTTTGCTGTATCAGCATCCAGACTAATCTGATCCTCATAGCTTTTCAGCTGTTGCTGCAGGCGCAGGTTCTCGGCCTCAAGCACACCGTTGCGTACCAGCAGGTCTTCGTTGATGGCACGAAGTCCGAAATACCCTGTCACGTTGCTCTGCACATCATAGACACCGCCCACTACAGCATTGGCACTACCGAACCAGATGCTCCTGTGGTAAGGATTGGTCTGGCACAGCAGTACGATGCTTAGAATCGCCAAAAGCAGCCACGTGAAGAACGGGCTGTTTTTGGCGAAGAAATGGATCAGGTTCCACATAAACCAATTACCTAATCAGGAATGGGAAACGGTCGATGTTCTGGAGGGCAATGCCTACGCCCTTAGCAACAGAGAGGAGCGGATCCTCAGCCACATGGAATGGGATGCCGATCTTGTCCTGCAGGCGCTTGTCAAGGCCACGCAGCAAGGCACCGCCACCTGCCAGATAGATACCGTTCTTCACGATGTCGGCATAGAGCTCCGGTGGGGTCTGCTCCAGGCCGGTGAGCACTGCGGCCTCGATCTTCGAGATTGACTTCTCGATGCAGTGTGCGATCTCCTGATAGCTGACTGGCACCTCCATAGGCAGCGCGGTCATACGGTTAGGACCACGTACCACGAAGTCTTCGGGTGGATTGTCGAGCACGGTGAGGGCCGAACCCACGTTGAACTTGATCTGCTCGGCAGTAGGCACACCCACCTTGATGTTGTGCTGACGGCTCATGTACTCCATGATGTCCTGGGTGAGGTCGTTGCCTGCGATGCGGATCGAGTTGTTGGTCACGAGGCCGCCGAGCGAGATGACGGCAATCTCGGTCGAACCACCGCCGATGTCAACCACCATGTTGCCCTCTGGTGCGAGGACGTCGATGCCGATACCGATGGCAGCAGCCATTGGCTCGTAGAGCATATATACGTCGCGGCCGCCGGCGTGCTCGCTTGAGTCACGTACGGCACGGAGCTCAACTTCGGTCGAACCTGAAGGCACGCCTACAACCATGCGGAGCTGTGGGGTGAACAGGTGCTTGGTGCTGAAGGCCATCTTGACCATGCCACGGATCATCTGCTCTGCAGCGTTGAAGTCTGCAATCACGCCGTCGCGCAACGGACGCACGGTGCGGATGTTGGCAGGGGTCTTGCCCTCCATCTGCTGGGCCTTGTGGCCTACAGCAATCATCTTATCGCCCTCAAGGGCTACGATCGATGGCGCATTGACCACAATCTTGCCATTGTGGATGATCACGGTATTGGCGGTACCGAGGTCAATAGCGACATCTTGTGTCAATTTAAAGATACTCATCGTAACAAAATACAAATTACGAATTACAAATTACTTCTGCTCGGCAAACCAGGCGTGGATGGCGGTGTCGTAGTGCGACGATACGCCGAAGGCCTGCTCGGCAAACGAGAGACGGTCCTCATAGTCGCTCACGGCGCCCTTGGCCTTGAGCATGTCGGCCAGCTGCTGGTACTGAGCCTTCGAAGCCACGATGATCACATCGTTGAAGTTCTTGGCTGCTGCGCGGATCAATGAGATGCCGCCGATGTCGATCTTCTCGATGATGCTCTGGAAGTCGGCGCCGCTGGCTACGGTCTGCTCGAATGGATAGAGGTCCACGATCACGAGGTCGATCTCTGGGATCTCGTACTTGGCCATCTGCTCCTGGTCGCCCTCGTTGTCACGACGGCCCAGAATGCCGCCGAACACCTTTGGATGCAGGGTCTTGACGCGGCCGCCAAGGATTGATGGATATGATGTGAGGTCCTCTACGGCATTGCATGGGATGCCGAGTTCCTCGATGAACTTCTGTGTACCGCCGGTTGAGAGGAGGGTTACGCCGTTGGCGTGAAGCATTTTGATGATCTCGTCGAGTCCGTCCTTGTGGAATACGGAAACAAGTGCTGTCTTGATTTTCTTCTGAGCGCTCATATTCTTGTCAAATTATAGTTTCTAATAGTTGTTTCAGTCTCGTCTTTGTGCGCGCAATATTATCAATTTATTTTCGCGACGCCGCAAAGGTACAAAAAATTTCCGAAATACAATCATTTTTGCACCCAAATTTTAAAATAAATTTTTTACCCCCTATTTTCAGGGTTGCCTCGCTGCCCAGTTTTACCCCCTGAGAGAGCATCTTCTCGGGGTTCGGATTTGCGTAGCGCGGGCATTGGCCGAAGGCATATTTCAGGCAGTGGCGCGTCTGCATCACCATTCCCGTTTTATCGTGCTGTAGTTCAAAGGCATCGTCCACGTTTTCGACCTGCATTCTCGCATACATTTCGCGAGCCTTTCCGTTCATCACATTGGCCAGGAACGAGGTGGGCAGAATGCCGCTTGCGTCGAGCGTGGAGGCCAGTTGTGCGTAATCGTGTGCGCGGAAGCCTGTGCGAAGTGCAGTTTGCACTTTTTCGCACGCCCTCGTCAGCGCGTCGCATCCCTGGCGCCTCAGTTCGGCCAGCTGGCTCGACGGCACGAACCACTCACGGCCCTCCACGTGCAGCGCCTCCACCTCGAACACCGTGTCGCCCAGCTTGGAGAGCTGCCGGCGCATGTTTTCGTCCTGCGGCTTCTGTGCCTGTTCATACTTACCCTCCATCTGCACCTCAGCTTTCACTTCCGGACATTCTGAAAGGCAGAGCGAGAGTTTCAATCCGTCTGCCGATGCTCGGAAGTGCATTCTTATCGGCATAACGCGCCTGGCTGAGGGCTTGGCCAGCAGCTGGTCAAAGGCCGTGTCCATGTTGCGCCACACCGGTAGCCCCGGGCGCAGTTGCTGACACACCTTCGCACCTTCCAGCAGATAGCAAGTTGAAGTCGATGGGTCGAAGCGGTTCAGGCGGAAGCCCAATGCCCCCACGGCCAGTCCGTCGCCATTATGCAGCACGATGGGCGAGCCATTGGCGGCCTTGTCCAGCCGGATTGCGAAGCTGTCGCGCATCACACGCTCAATCACGCCTACCCTCTCTCCCATCGCCTTGGGACTCTCGAAGTTCCACATCGGCTCGCGCTCGCCGGCTGCGAAGTACGGCGTGAAGCCGCGGTTGAAGCTCTTCTCAAGGCGTGGCTCGAAGGTGTAGGTGCAATGGCCCATGCTGGCCGGCATCCACGGCTCGGCCTCCTTGCCGAGGTTATGCTGCGCCACGACCTCGTCGATCAGTCGGCGGTAGCTGGCCACCACGTTCTTCACGTAGCTCATGTCCTTCAGTCGGCCCTCGATCTTGAGCGAAGTCACGCCGGCCGCAATCAGCTGCCCGATATAGGCCGAGCGGTTCATGTCCCTGAGCGAAAGCAGATGCTGCTGCTGTGCCACCAGGATCTCACCGTTTGAACCCTGAAGCCTTGAATCCTGAAGCCTTGAATCTTGGAACCTTGCCCCCTGAACCTTTGAACCCTGAACCACCAGGTCCATCGGCAGTCGGCAAGGCTGCGCGCACTCGCCGCGGTTGGCGCTGCGTCCGGTCAGGGCGGCGCTCATGTAGCATTGGCCGCTGATGCACACGCACAGGGCGCCGTGCACGAAGCATTCCAGCTCCACGTCGGGCACCGCCTCGTGTATGGCACGTATCTGCTCCACGCTCAGCTCGCGCGCCATCACCACGCGCGTCATGCCCAGGTCGCGCAGCAGGCGCACCTTGTCGGGAGTGCGGTTGTCCATCTGCGTGCTGGCGTGCAGTTCGATGGGCGGCAGGTGCATCTGCAGCAGTCCCAGGTCCTGCACGATCAGCGCATCGACGCCCGCCTCATAGAGCTGCCACGTCAGGCGCTCGGCGTCGTGCAGCTCAGCGTCGGTCAGTATGGTGTTGAGTGCCACCAGCGTCTTGGCGCCGAACCGATGGCCGTGCCGTGCCATGCGCTCGATGTCGCTCACCGAGTTGCCGGCAGCCGCGCGGGCGCTGAAGGCCGGGGCTCCTATATAGACAGCGTCAGCACCGTGGTTGAATGCCTCGATGCCGACCTCTGCACTACGTGCTGGCGCCAGTAGTTCTATTTTCCTCATATTATATATTATAATGGCTTCTCCTGCATCACGTTCAAAGCCACGTCATGCACGCCCTCGCCCAGCACGTCGAATGCCTCGTCCATGCGCTGGTTGAGCAGGGCCACAGCCTCGTCGTCGAACACGCCATAGCCGGCGAAGTCGTCGTCGGGATTGAAGTCCAGTCCCAGGTCGAACCACAGCAGGCGGAAGAAGGCCTTGGCCTGTGCCGACGTCTTGATGGCGGTCTGGTATGCCGCGGTCTCATGCACGCGGGCATTCATCTGTTCGATTTCCATATTCTTACGTTCTCTATTGTTTTCAAAAAAACTCTGGCAAATGATCCTGTCGGGTGGTCATCACCTTGACGACGCCCTTGTGCGTTGACTTCACCTCCATCAATGCCTGGTCAGCCATGCGGTACAGCTCCTCGAAGCGGCCGGCCGAAGTGCCGTCGTGCACAGCCACGCCGCCGCTCATCGAGGGCGACATGCCGCCCATTTCGGACAGGGTGATGGTCTTGAGCTGGCGGTAGAAGCCCTGGAACAGGTAGCTGACGCTTTCGGTCGAAGCGATGCGCCGCCGCACCTCGCCGCCGGTCAGATAGACCACGAACTCGTCGCCGCCCAGGCGCATCACCACCTGGTTGGGGAATGACTCGCGCAACGCTCTGGCAATCCGCACCAGCACCTGGTCGCCCACCAGATGGCTCATCGTGTCGTTGATCTGCTTGAAGTAGTCGCAGTCGAACAGTGCGAACACGCCCGGCTCGCCCTCTGCCAGCAGTTCCCTGATCTTGCGCTCGCCCGTGGTGCGGTTCAGCAGTCCGGTCAGGCCGTCGGTCTGCGAGGCGTAGCGCAGATAGACGTTCTCCTGATGCTGCTGCTCGGCGCACTCGGTGGTGAGCAGCGCATGCGTCACGCGGCCCGTCGTGTCGGTCACGGCCGGAATCAGGCGTGCGTGCACCCAGCCCAGGTTGTAGGTGTTGTATTCCACCATCAGGTAGCGCTGGCCCTCCAGTCGCTCCGACAGCGTGTTGATGTCCACAAACTGGCGGAACAGGTCCTGGTATTCGGGCGTGATCTGATACTTGCAGAACATCTCGGCCAGCTCCAGCGCACCGGGTATGGTGTGTGCGATCTCCATCACCGCCGGGCTGGCCTTGAGCAGCTTGAAGGTGAAGTTGGTCAGATCCACCATCAGCATCGTCTCGAAGGCCTCCTGCAGCGAGTTCACGATGCGCATGTATTCGTTCTGGCGCTCGATGGTGCGCAGCATGTTGGCGGGCTGCATGAAGAAGTCCGACACCTGTCCCACGGCGGCATACAGGCGGCCCTCCTTGTCGAGCGTCCAGGTGTAGTCGCACACCATGCGGCGCTGGCCGTCCTTCGAGTAGAACTCGAGGGTGCCGGGCTCAGGCTTGCGGTTCTCGGCCACCACGCGCTTCAGGATGCTCACGATGCGGGCATGTGCCTCGTGCGAGAGGATTGCCTCGAAGCCACGCTTTGTGAACTGCGGGCACACCACCTCGTGGGACTTCCCCGACGCACGGTCGTAGAAGATGTAGTACAGCGTATCGGTGGGCACAATGTAGCGGAAGATGTCTATGCCGTTCTTACGCGCCAGCAGTCGGTTGCGTTCCAGCTGCGAGGTGGCCAGCAGCTGTAGCTGTTCCAGATCGTTCTTCTGGTCGCCCAATATCAGATCCAAGAGGTTCATAATGCGAAGAAAACAAGGTTTGAGAAGAAAATATATTAATAGATGTGAGCGTCAATGTCCGGGCTTGATACGGATGGTCTCGATGTTGCGCAGCATCTTCCACAGCAGCAGCCACGACAGCAGCACGCTGTAGATGTCGGCCAGCGACATGCTCCACCACACGCCGTTGACGCCCACCTGCGTAGGCAGCCACAGCAGCAGCGGCAGCAGGAAGCACAGCTGACGCGTCAGCGTGATGAAGATCGAGATCTTGGCCTTGCGCACCGACTGGAAGAACGACACCGCTATCATCTGGCTGCCCACCACCGGGAAGGTGAGCAGGGCGATGCGCAATGCCGGCGTGCAGATCTCGGTCATGCCCTCCTGCTGCGTGAAGAGCGACGTCAGCACATGCGGGAACAGGGCGATCAGCGCATAGCCCACCGTGGTGATGCACGTGGCGATGATGATGGCGCTGGTCAGCACCTGGCGCACGCGGTCAAAGCGCTCGGCGCCCAGGTTGTAGCCCACGATGGGCTGCAGGCCCTGGCTGAAGCCAGCCACCATCATGATGAGCAGCTGCGTGATGCGGTTGATGATGCCGTAGGCGCCCACATAGAGGTCGCCGCCATAGCGCACCAGCGTGAGGTTCACCACCGACACGATCAGACAGCCGCTCAGGTTCGAAAGGAAGGGCGACAGGCCGATCGACAGGATCTCGCGGATGAAGCGCCAGCGTATCGTGAAGCACCGGCGCGTGAAATACACGTAGCTCTGATGGTCGAAGAAGCGGGGCAGCACCGTGACCAGCGCACACGCCTGGCCCAGCACCGTGGCCACCGCCGCACCCCGGATGCCCCAGTCGAACCCGAAGATGAACAGCACGTCGAACAGCACATTGAGCACCACCGCCGTCAGCTGCGCACGCATCGCCGCACGCGGATAGCCCGTGGCACGCAGCTGGCCGCACAGGCTCTGGAACACGTGCGTCACCAGCGTGCCCAGCAGGATCACCTGCATGTAGTCGCGGGCAAAGGGCAGCGTGGCGTCCGAAGCGCCGAACAGCCGCAGCACCGGATCGAGGAAGCACAGCCCCAGCACGCACAGCAGCGTCGAGAACAGCACGTTGAGCGCCATCAGGTTGCCCAGGATGAACTGCGTCATGCGATGCTCCTTCTGCCCCATGCGGATCGACGTCTGTGCCGCACCGCCCACGCTCGCCAGCGTGCCGAACGCCGACAGGATGTTCATCAGCGGGAACGTGATGGCCAGGCCCGCTATTGCCAGCGCGCCCGAGTGATGGCCTATGAAGATCGAGTCGCAGATGTTGTAGATCGAGCTGGCCGACATGGCTATGATGCCGGGAGCTGCAAACTCCCACAACAGCCTGCCCACCGGCTTGGTCTCAAGCGCCTCTCTCTGTTCCTGCTTGATTTTTCCCATCGTAATAGATTTTCGACAGTTGGTGCTATTTATTTTTTCGTGCGCAAAGATAATCATTTTTTGCCAACTCCAGCCATCATCTGCCTACTTTTTGTTCAAAAAAGTCAAAATCGAGGCAAATCCGCCCTTTTTGACACCCAAACGTCACTCAAAAACGCTTATCTTTGCTTCACCAATTCTCAATTATGAATTCTCAATTATGAATTACATAGCCTCCCTCTCGCGCCTCCTCAGCCGCTACTGCTCGTGGGTGGTCATTGCCGCCGCCGTGGCCAGCGCCATGTGGCCGCAGTCGTTCGCCTGGGTGCAGCAGGGCCAGCGCCCCTCGGTCATCCTCGGCATCATCATGCTCACCATGGGCTGCACCCTCTCCACCGACGACTTCAAGGTGCTGCTCCGCCGTCCGCTCGACATCCTGCTGGGCACGCTGGCGCAGTTCACCGTCATGCCCTTCGTGGCCTACGGTCTCACCCGGCTGTTCGGGCTCGACCCCTTCCTCAGCGCCGGCATCATCCTGGTGGGCTGCTGTCCGGGCGGCGTGTCGAGCAACATCATGTCGTTCCTCTGCCACGGCGACGTGGCCTTCTCCGTGGGCATGACCACCGTCTCCACCCTGCTCGCCCCCCTCGTCACGCCCCTCATGGTGCTGTGGCTGGCCGGGCAGCAGATCGAGGTCGATGCGCTCGGCATGTTCCAGAACATCTGCGTGGTCACCCTGCTGCCCGTGGCGTGCGGCTGCGCGTTCAACTATTTCCTTGGCAAGCGCGACGATTTCAAGCAGATACAGTCCGTCATGCCCGGCATCTCCGTCATCTGTCTGGCGCTGATCGTGGGCGGTGTCATCTTCACTGTCATGCCCCGCCTCTCGTTCGATGGCTCGGCTGCCACACTCGCCGCCGATGCCTCCGCCACCATGATGAGCGGCTGGCACCTGCTGCTGCTCACCCTGGCCGTGGTCACCTGCCACAACGGCCTCGGCTATCTGCTCGGCTACCTGCTCGGCAGCCTCTTCGGCTTCAACGTGGCCAAGCGCCGCACCATCAGCATCGAGGTCGGCATGCAGAACGCCGGCATGGCCACCGTGCTGGCCGGCAACTTCTTCGCCCCCCCCGCCGCCATCGCCGCCAACCCCCTGGCCGCCATCACCGTGGTCCCCTGCGCCATCTCGTGCGCCTACCACAGCATCTCGGGCACCATCCTCGCCACGTGGTTTGCACGCAATGATCGTCCCCAAAGTAATCCGTAATCCGTAACCTGTAATCCGTAATCCGTAATCCGTAATCTGTAATCTGTAATCTGTAATCCGTAATCTGTAATCCGTAATCTGTAATCTGTAATCCGTAATCCGTAATCTGTAATCTGTAATCTGTAATTAAAAAAATGCCCTCCACGACCTTCGACTTCAAGCAGTTCACCATCCATCAGGATCGATGCGCCATGAAAGTGGGCACCGACGGCGTGCTGCTGGGCGCATGGGCAAGTGGCGGCAGCACCATCCTCGACATCGGTGCCGGCACCGGGCTCATCTCGCTCATGATGGCCCAGCGCTTTGCCAACGCCGCCATCACCGCCGTCGAAATCGACACTGAGGCCGCCCGGCAATGCCATGAGAACTTCGCCGCCTCGCCGTGGCCCCACCGCCTGCGCATCCTCCCCCATTCGTTGGCCGATG
>JAZQPJ010000025.1:0-6916 GCA_045628525.1 Bacteroidales bacterium | reverse complement strand
ATAGCATTGAGGATGACACCCACGAGGGCAGCCACGGCGAGACCGCTGAGGGCGATCTTACCAATCTGGATGCAACCAGCAGGACTGTACTGAATACCGATGGCCAGCACCATGATGAGGGCGGCGATGAGCACGTTGCGGTTATTCTTGAAGTTGACCTGATTCTCCACGAGGTTGCGCACACCGACGGCAGAGATCATACCGTAGAGCACGAGACTGACGCCACCGACGGTAGCCACGGGCATAGCGTAGATGAGGGCAGCGAACTTCGGGCAGAAACTGAAGATGATGGCCAGGACGGCAGCGATGCGAACGACGCGGGGGTCAAAGACCTTCGTGAGGTTGAGCACGCCCGTATTCTCACCATAGGTGGTGTTAGCGGGAGCACCGAACAGGGCTGCCAGTGAAGTAGCGAGACCATCGCCCATGAGGGTACGGTTGAGGCCGGGATCGGTGATGAAGTTGCGGTCGCAAGTACTGCTGATGGCGCAGATGTCACCGATATGCTCAATCATCGTAGCGATGGAGATAGGGATAATGGCGATGATGGAAGTCCAGATGAAACTCCAGTTCGGATCCTGGAAAACGGCAAACGCCGTGTTCTCCATCTGGAAGGGAAGGCCGAACCAGGCGGCTTCCTTCACCGGTGTGAAGTCGACGAGGCCGAAGCAGGCAGCGACAACATACGAGCCGATGACACCCATGATGATAGGAATAATCTTGATCATGCCCTTACCCCAGATATTGCAGATGATGATGATGGCAATGGCGAGGAGAGCGATGAGCCAATTGTTCTGGCAGTTGTTGATGGCGCTTCCGGAGAGGGTAAGACCGATGGCAATGATGATAGGACCAGTGACCACGGGCGGGAAGAAACGCATCACCTTACGTACGCCGAAGAGTTTAACCAAGCCAGCGAGTACGAAGTAGAGCAGGCCGGCACAGAACACGCCGATGCAGGCGTAGGTGAGGGCCTGAGGAATGGTGTAGCCAAGACCTTGGCCTATCTCTTTGACAGCAGCATAGCCACCGAGGAAGGCGAAGGAAGAACCGAGGAAGGCAGGCACCTTGAATTTAGTGATGAGGTGAAAGATGAGCGTGCCGATACCGGCAAAAAGAAGCGTAGCGCTGACGCTCAGGCCCGTGATGATGGGCACGAGAACGGTAGCACCAAACATGGCAAACATGTGCTGGAATCCAAGCACGAGCATTCTGCCCTTGCCCAATGTGCGGGCATCGTAGATGGGCTGGTTGTCGATTTGTTTCATGAGTGATTAGAAAAAAATGAAAAATGAAAAAAGCGGAGCACCGACGGTGCCCCGCTTAAAGAAAATATCAGAATTCAGACCAATCGGTGAGTCTCATGTCACCCTTCTTGGCCAATGCCTCATGCATGCCGAGAGCAGCATGGAGGTTGTGCGGCGTCTGACCCTTGGACGACATCTTCAAGTAATCCCACAGGAGTTGCTTGTAGTCGGGATGAGCACAGTTCTCAATGATGAGTTTCGCACGCTCGACGGGGCTCTTGCCACGCAGGTCGGCAATACCCTGCTCGGTGATGACGACGTTCACGGAGTGCTCGTTGTGGTCGACATGGCTGACCATGGGGACGATGGCACTGATGCAGCCACCCTTGGCTACTGACGGGCAGGAGAAGATGCTGATGTAGGCGTTGCGGGTGAAGTCGCCCGAGCCGCCGATACCGTTCATCATCTTGACGCCGCTGACGTGCGTGCTGTTCACATTGCCGTAGATGTCGGCTTCGAGGGCGGTGTTCATACTGATGAGGCCCAGACGACGAGCCACCTCGGGGCTGTTGCTGATCTCTGAGGGACGGAGAACGAGTTTGTCCTTGAAGAACTCGATATCGTCGTAAACGCTCTGCAGACACTCGTTGCTGACGCTGAGTGAGCAAGTGCTGCCGAACTTACAGTGACCCTCGCGGATGAGGCCGATGACGCTGTCCTGAATAACCTCGGTGTACATCTCGAAGGCGGGAACGCCGGGATCTTCGCCCAGGGCCTTCAGTACAGCGTTGGCTACGTTGCCCACACCGCTCTGCAGAGGCAAGAACGTGCTGGGGATGATGCCGCGCTTCATATCGTTGATGAGGAACTGGGCTACGTTGTGGCCAATCTTCTCGCTGGTCTCGTCGGGAGCCGTGAAACCACGAGCCTCATCGGGTTTGCAGACCTCTACGATGCCGATAATCTTGGCAGGATCAACCTGAACATACTCCTTACCGATGCGGTCGGAGGGTTTGTAGACGGGAATCTCCTTGCGGCAGGGAGGATCGAGGGGCTCATAGACATCGTGCAGACCCTTCGGTGAGGTGCCGTAGGCGCTGTTGAGTTCGATGATGATCTTGTCGGCCAGACGGCAGACGGTGGGGGCGATGCCTACACCGGCGGTAAGCCAGATCTTACCATCCTCGCTCACGTCACAAGCCTCGATGATGGCTACATCGACCTTGCCCATGAAGCCATAGCGCAGTTCCTGAGCCATCTGGCTGAGATGGATGTCGTTGTATGCGATTTCGCCGGCATTGACGGCCGTACGGAAATCCTTGTTCGTGGTGTAAGGCGCACGATAACGGATGGCCTTGGCACGCGAGAGGATACCGTCGGTGCTGTCGCCCGTGCTGGCACCCGTGAAGATACCAATCTGGTAGGGACGGCCAGCAGCATGCTCTGCTTCGGCGATTTTTGCGATTTCGGGAGTGACTGCTTTCGGAGCACCTGCGGGGGTGAAGCCCGAAAGACCGATGTTCATGCCATGCTTTACATAGCTTGCAGCCTCGGCTGCGGAGATAATTTTGTATGCCATTACCTTTATTATTATATGTCTAAAGTTGGCCGCGAAATTACATACATTTTTTTATATTTCAAAACACTTTTTGACAAATCTCATTCCTTTATCCTCAAATACACATTATCATTGCAGCAGCCATATACCACTATCAGGGTATGTAGCTGCTGCAACGCCATAAGATGGTACTAACTGAGCTTCCGCGAATGCTTACCCGTCATCGCTATCAGTCCATCTTCTTCGACGTTGTTCTGGCCGTGCTCAGTTCGGTGAGGTAGAAGCCATCCTCATCCGTGGCCACGGTGACATTTGCTGGAAGCACCAAGTCCATCTGATAGCCCGTCACCTCCTCGGTGTTGTTCAGTTTCAGCGACAAGGTGACCATGCTTCCCGCTGTTCCGGTAACTGATTCGGCATAGAGCACATTGTCATACGGTGTGACATCAGTCACCTCTGCCTGAGCAGCAAGGCCCAGGCAGAGGTATGATAATAGAAATACCTCAAATCCGCAATTGTCCTCAAGGAACTTCTTGTACGTCGGTTTTGCATCATACTTCTCTGTCTCAATGAACTGATGGTCAAAGTCAACATCGTATTCCTCCATCTCTTTCAGATCGCCAGTAGAAATCAAGGCGTTGACAAGCAAGATGTTTAGCTTGTCTGCTGTGTTGAAATCATAGGTCTTGCCCTGATCGGAAGTATAGGAGATGTTATCCTGTGTCAGTTCCCTGATGGCTCTGAGGATGGTATCAGAACTGCATGTGCGCAGGGTTGGATGATACGAGAGATGGCGCATCAGATGTGAGGTCACATCCTCCACGCAAGAGCCGCCACAGAAATAAACGCTCATCAGCAAACGGACAATCTCGCTGAACTGATAACCGATGATGCTGCATCTCTGGCTCAGTGTTGAGTCGATGACGGATGAAAGCATGGAGTCAAATTGCTCCATGACCATAGAAATACCGCCAAATGGTGTGAGCTTCTCAGATTTAATTTGTACTTTTGCCATGTCTGTGTGGATTTTTTCTTGTTTGTTTTGCAGCACTAAGTTAAGTAAAAATTCTGACATGGCAAAATCCCGAGCAACTTTTTGTTGCTCAGGATATTAAAAAGTATAAAATACATTAGTACTGCGGAATTAAGGTATATGAGAAATGAGAAGAAACATAATCACCGATGGGTTAGACCAGCGGTGATGCAACAGATGACTACTGGTAATGTCGGAAAAACGAGGGCAATAAAAGTGCTATCGTTATTGCTGTTGCCCATGTTCTGTTCTTGTCTGGACAAACATAAGGGTGCCGCGACGACGATAGAGACTGCATCTGTTCAGACGGAATCTTTAGACTTGCCCGTGGACTCTGTTCTTGCGGATGTGGATTATTTTACGTGTGCTTCTGAAGACGAGGTCATGAAGTTCTACAGTTGGGACACTAGACAAGGCGGTACAAGTCCCTGCTATGGCGTTATTTGTCAGTTCTTCACCAAGAATGGCAAGTCAGTAACCGAACATTTAGGGAATAGAGAATTGGAGCCTGCTTGGGTGTCAGCCGTTCATGCCATCAAGAAAGATGACGGCATGACTTTCTACATAACCACCAGAGGGCATCGGATATCAAGCAATGAAGGGTACAGGTGTATGGATGCATTTATGATAGACCATGACACATTGAAGAATGTCAATGTGCTTGATGCCGGGGATGACCTTGACGGTGATGGGCTGGTTGTCGATTATCGCATCGCTGACTGGCACTTTGCAACTAACGGTGAAGGATGGGACTGGCTGTATGAATACGATGCCAATGAAAGGAACTTGTATGCCCCACTTACTGTGTATATTGAGGAGACCATACCCGTCCTCAGCGACAGGTATCGGGTGTACCATTTCGACGGAAAGGAATTTGTTGACTGCGGCGAATCGGCTCATAAGGGGCTGCACGAGTCTCTTGGCAACTATTACAGGCTTGCATGTTACTTCCGCACAAAGAACTATATAGTACGGGTTGACTGGATGAATGAGAAGGACAGCCTCCGGTATGCGTCATGGAGCACAACATTGGATATGTCAAGACAGCCAGACATCGTAATACAGGGTGGTACGTACGATGAGGAAGAGGACACTTATACGTTCACCAATGGCGGATATGAGTATATCGTAAACAGTTGCGAAAACATACCTATCGCAGGCGGTGTATCCGAACATCACGAGTTCCTTGTGGTCAGAAAGGATGGAAAGGTTATGCTGAAAGAAGAAAGAGTAAACCCTTATGATGGAATGAACAGTGAAACTATACATCAAAGAAGATTTGGCCATTCCAGCAACCACTTCCAAATCGGCAAAACATCAATCTTTAACCCATTAACCACCAACGTGTCCTCCTCGTCATAGGTAATGATGCAGGCCTTCTTGAGAGGTGCAATCTTATGAAGGGACACAAGAGCATTGGCTTCCCGTCTCAGGGTGTCGTCATCCTGAATGCTATAGGAAGCTTGAATGGCAAGCGACTCCTCAGGAACATAGAAATCAACCTCCACGTTGCGATTGTAATAGTAGAGCCGTGAAGAACCGTCATCCTTATTGTATTTCCGATAGAGATGGATGGCGCAGAGATTCTCCAGAAGTGAGGTAGCAGCATCTGTCAGGAAAATACTGAGCAAACCGTTGTCGATGAAGTAGTGCTTCTTAGCCGTTTCTTTTTCAACGAACTTAGAAGCATAGTTGTCGAGGGTGAATACCAGGCACGCCTCCTTCACATAACGTATGTATTCAATGACAGATGCTGTATTGGTGGACACTCCCGTACTCTTAACCATATTGGCAAGCCGGTTGTAGGCGGTGGGCTGCTTCACATTCTCTGCCAGACGTTTCACGGCAAGACGAAGCGCATGCTCATTTTTCACATTGTTCCGCTGGATGACGTCACCGAGAATTATTTTTTCGTACAGGTTGTTCAACCAATGGCGCTTGTTGCGGAACAGCAGAAGCTCCGGGAAGCCACCCCATTTGAAGTATTCGGTGAACTTTTGCTGCACAGCGTTTCTCTGCTTCCCATAATTCCAACCGTCTTCGAGTTCCATGCCACAAGCGCCAAGATATTCACGAAAGGAATAGGGGAACACCTTCTCATCTAAATAGCGCCCCCCAAGGGTGGTCGCGATGTCATGGCTCAGCATCTTCGCATTCGAGCCGGTGATAAACACCTGATATTTTTGGTTTGCCAGTCTGCGCGCAAAGTGTTCCCAGCCTTCTATGTTCTGTATCTCATCGAAAAAAAGTATCGGCTTATAATTGTACATAACAGAGTAAGCCTGCAAAATCAAGTCAAAGTCTTCGGCTGTCATCCCCAACAGGCGCTCATCGTCAAAATTGATATATACAATCTCCCGAATATCGTGACTGCTTTCAAGAAACATCTTCGCACGCTGATACAACAAGTATGACTTGCCTGCTTGCCTTATTCCAACAAGCACATAACGCCCTTGCTCCTCATAGTCAAAGTGACGTTCATAGAGTTCAACAGACTGTAACTCGTCTTGTCCTTCTATAATCAGTGTTTTGAAGATGTCTTTCTGCATGATACTGTTCTATGTTTTGCTCGCAAAGATAACAACTTTATTTATTATCAGAAAATAAAAATAAACAATTTTATTTACCGCCACCAAACAAAAAACAATCAAAAATAAAACAATTCTCATTTCGAATTGTTTTTGCTCATATCAAAGTGCATCGATTTTCTTTACGTCCACATTTATGAGGTTCAGTTAAGGCCGTGAAAAAAGGTGCATCAATCTCACTCTGATTACATCTCATATGGCACAGCATCTGGCTCCGACACGAGTTCAATCCATAGCCCGCTTATCGAAAAGAGAGCAGTGAAAAAACACTGCTCTCTTTTCAGTAAGTTCCAGAATATTGGCGGCATAAGATAGCCTTAGTCTTCGTATCCGTTGGGATTGTTCTTCTGCCAGTTCCAACTGTCGCGGCACATCTCGTCGATGCCGTACAGAGCCTTCCAACCCAGCTCGCGTTCTGCCTTGGCGGGATCGCTGTAACAAGTAGCAATGTCACCGGGACGACGAGGTTTGATGCTGTAAGGAACAGGCA
>JAZQPJ010000024.1:0-34654 GCA_045628525.1 Bacteroidales bacterium | reverse complement strand
CCTGCTCACTTTTGTGTGGCCCGGATGGCCCGCCATGATGTGATCTTCTAAGGAGAATCTCCTCCCGAAGAATCGCTCTTTCAATTTCTGCTTGCTCCATTTTTTGTTGAATTTTCATTCAACTTATTTCAGGGCAAGACACCACTAATTGCTCCCATTGATTGCCAAATTTGATTATTATTAATCAAAAGAGCCCTATTATCGCATTTTTCGACCCAGAAATGTCGGGAATTTGAGAAAAAGTATTATATTTGCGCCCGTATTTTAATCTTCATTGCATTATGTCTGAACAACAGTTACGATCATACCGCCTCACCTCAATGGAAGAGCCCACCGACGAGATGCTTCATGCCATCATGGAGAAGGTGGCTGAATCAGCCCGAAGGTCAACGGCACGTGTGGCAGAACAGCATCATCGCCGACTTGCTGCAATTGGTGCGATTAAAGTAAACAAATCTGCTAAGGCACAATGAGTACAGAACGCCGTCCTACCCTCTGCATCGTAGCCGGACCTAACGGGTCGGGCAAGACCACTACGACCGTACAGTTGCTTGAAAGTGAATGGTCAGCAGACAGCCTCTACATCAATCCTGACAACATCGCTCAGGAAACCTTTGGCGACTGGAACTCGCCCGAAGCCGTGATGAAAGCCGCTCATCTGGCTACCGAGCAACGATATGAGTGCTTGGAGCAGAAACTGGATTTTGTCTTTGAGACGGTCTTCTCAAGCGACGAGAAACTTGAATTCGTGCGCAAGGCAAAGGAAGCAGGTTTCTTCATCCGTTTCTTCTATGTCTGCACAGAGCATCCTTCTATCAATGCCAAACGAATTGCCCAGCGAGTAATGGATGGCGGTCACGAAGTCCCCATCTCCAAGATCATCTCGCGCTACTACAAGTCACTCGCCAATGCCGCCCAAGCCATCGAACTCGTTGATCGTGCCTACATCTACGACAACTCCGTCGAGAACGCCCTACCGCAGCTCCTCTATCGCACGGTCGATGGAGAGGTCTTCAAGCAGTACACCGAAGATGTGCCGGAATGGGCAGAGATGCTGGTGAAATGAAAGAATACTGATATGAGCAAGCAAGAAATTGACAAATCATACTTCCTCACCTTCTGCATTGAGCAGTTCAAGCAGAGTCGTGGAATCTCGGGTGCAAAGGCCTCCGAGATTATCTTCGCGTCAGGCATTGCTGAGTACCTGACCGACAACTTTGAGGTGCTTCATACCCAGAGCCGCCAGTGGTTGATGGAGGAGATTGAGGAACGCTTAAAACTGCAAGAGCAATGATACCAGAGATTACCCAACAGAACCTCCACCTCCTGCTCCCTGGCAAGATTACCGCCCTTGCGCAGTTCTATGCAGAGGATCACGGCTGCACCATGTTCGAAGCCATCCGTCATCTCTATGCCTCTCCGCTGTACGAGCGACTGGCAGACGAGAGCACAAAGCTCTGGCAGTTGGGAGCCACCACGCTGTATGGGGAGGTGGAGGAATAACCAACGCTGAACATCTCGTTCACCGTCCATAACTAAAGTCAACAGATAGAACATCAAAGCAGCAGAAAATACAGTTTACGATTATGACAGAATGCGAACTTCAACAATACCTGAAAACTCAGTACCCCAAGGAGAACGAGGGGTGCGAGTGGAAGGAATTCAAGAACCTGAAGAACGACTTCAACGGCAAAGAGAAGGATGACGTGATCAGCTACGTCTCGGCTCTCGCCAATATGGAAGGCGGTCATGTGGTCATAGGCGTTGTTGACAAGACTCTGGATATTGTGGGTACTGACACCTACAACTACGATACGGATAAGGCTTGCCTACGACTGAGAGATCAGTGTGCCAATTTGCCAACAGAGGGTTTGCAGATTGAGGAGTTCGTTACGGATGACACCCAGAAGACGGTATGGGTTATCCATGTGCCGAAACACCTGCCCAAGCTGCCCGTTTACGCTCATAGCAAGGCTTTCCAGCGATTAAAGGATTCGCTCATCGAACTGACCACCGAACGCCGTAATGCCATTCTTGAAGAGGTCAGCATGAGCGCAGATTGGTCGGCTCAGACGGTTGAGGACGCAACGCTCGATGACCTTGAAGAGATGGCCTTGATGATGGCTCGTTTCCAGTTCAAAAAAATACATCCTGACCTCAGCTCTGACATTGACGGATGGGACGACATGAAGCTGCTTACACACGCAGGTGTGGCCTCGCATGGCAAACTGACACGTGCAGCACTTGTCCTGTTAGGCAAGAGTAGTTCGGCTATTCTGCTCAACCCAGCCGTGGTGCAGGTCACATGGATACTCAAGAACGAAGACGGCAGAAAGATAGCCTACGAGCACTTCGGAATGCCGTTGCTGACGAATGTAGATCGCATACTTTCCAAGATACGCAACCTCACCCTGCGCGAACTGCCTGGAGGAACGCTTTTCCCCGACATCGAGAAGCAGTATGACGACTACAGCATCCGCGAGCTCCTCCACAACTGCATCGCCCATCAGGATTACACGATGCAGGAACGCATTGTGCTGATCGAGGAACCAGGACATCTGGTATTCTCCAACGGCGGTTACTTCCTGCCGGGAACGCTCGAAAATGCCCTTGAAAATGGCGGCCCTCAGAAGTATTACCGCAACTACTGTCTCTGCCAGGGAATGGTCAATTTCAACATGATAGACACCATCGGTCACGGCATAGAGAAAATCTTCTCCGAGCAGAAACGCCGCAAGTGTGCCTTGCCAGAATACACGATCAACAACGTGTCGAAGGAAGTCAGCGTGAAGGTGTACGCACGCCAGGCGAACGTCAGTAAAGAGTCTTTCATGACGTCAGAAAAGAGCCAGCAGCATCAGGATAACGTCAGTAAAGAGGCTTATATGACGCAAGAAGCATCAGGAAAAGCCCAAGAGAGCATCAGGATAAACATCAGTAAAACTCAAGATTTCATCCTCCTTGCCTTGCAACGCGACCCTCACATGACCATCCCTGAGCTATCGGAACTGGTAGGTATCTCGGAAAGAAACATCTCTGAGAACTTGAAAAAGCTACAAGCAAACGGTTTGTTGGAGCGTGTGGGTAGCAGAAAGAAAGGAGTTTGGGTAGTACATCAAAGATTAACCGACGGTGTGGGTTGAAACCACAGCGTGAAAACTACAAATTTAGACAAATGGAAGACAATAAAGGCTACGTTTACATACTCACCAACCCTTCCTTCCGTGAGGATTGGGTGAAGATTGGTAAGAGTTCGCGTCCTGTGGATGTGCGCTCTAAGGAATTGGATAATACTGCGGTTCCTTTGCCGTTCGAGATTTATGCAACATTGAAGACCTCAAAGTTCGATAAGGTAGAAAAGCAGATTCATAAACAGATTGACCGCTTGACTGATTTGCGCATCCGCCAAAACCGAGAGTTCTTCAACATTGCGCCTTCTGTTGCCCTTGACATCATGCGCGACATTGCCGACCTGCTTGACGATTCCGAGCTTGCGGTTTACGTTGATGGTAAACCTGTCATCAGCAAGAGCAAGGCAGAGGACAAGAAGTTAGAAGCTGACAGTAAAGAGAAGGAACGCAGAGCTCAAAAGCCTGCTTTCAAGTTCCACATGGCTGGCTTGAAGGTTGGCGATATTGTTGTCTTCGATGAGTTAAACCTGCCTGTCACAGTAGCAACAGATGACAAGGTGGAATACCAAGGTCGCCTCTGGTCGATCTCGGCCTTCACCCGAGAGTTCCTGCCAGAAGAGGAGCAAAACAATTCTGGATCCTACCAAGGACCTAAGTTCTTTAGCTACGAGGGCAAGACGCTGAGTGAGTTGAGGAGGGAGAAGGAAAAATAGGCAGTAATCTAACATGAGATATTTAGGCAGTAAAGAAAGTCTGACAGAGCCAATCATACAATTGTTGGCAGAAAAAGGATTGCTTCAACGAAACCTGGTTTTCTTTGATGCGTTCTGTGGTATGGGTTCGGTTTCGGATGCCATAAAGTCATCGTATGACCATATTGTGATAAACGATTCCCTTAAGTGTTCTTCCACATTCGCACTGGGTAAATTATACGCTCACGGATGCAATTTTGAGAAACTTGGATTTGATCCTTTTGCTTTCCTCAATAGTAATCAAGAATCAAGACGAGCTTTTATTTATGAGAATTACTCACCTGGTGGTTCAGACAGAATGTATTTCTCTGCAGAAAATGCAGGGCGAATTGATTATTTCCGTTTCCAAATCGAAGAATGGAGGAAAGAGGAATTAATAAACGACCATGAGTATGTGTATCTGTTGGCATGTCTTATGGAATCAGTTTCAGATGTTTCAAACACAGCAGGAGTGTATGGAGCTTTCTTGAAGCATTGGGATAGCAGAGCTAAGAAACCGATTGTTTTTAGTAAAATCGATGCAAAGGACGGTGTTTGCCCGAATGTTGACTATTTTAATGATAAAATAGAGAACATAATCGGAGACGTAGAATGTGATATTTTATATATAGATCCTCCCTATACACAAAATCAGTATGGTACACAATACCACTTACTTGAAACGCTTATTCTTAATGATAATCCTACTATTAGCAAGGTGACTGGTTCACGGCCAACAGGCCCTATGCGTTCTGATTGGTCGAAAATGTATCATGCCCACATATTGTTTGACAAGGTAGTTGCAGAAACAAAAGCCTCACATGTAATACTGAGTTATAATAACGATGGTTTCATGTCAAAGGAATTTATTGAGTCAACTCTTAAAAGATATGGGGTCGAGGATTCATTTGTCTGTTTGGCAATCGATTATAAAAAGTACAATAATACAAAATGCCAGGGAGCTGAAGGACACCAAGAATACTTATTCTACATACAGAAGAAACCTATTATGGATGTCGTTGTAGAATCTCCTCTTAACTACACAGGCAGCAAATCAAAGATGGTTGAGATTATCAGAAAGCATCTTCCAAAGCAACCTTTCGATACGCTGGTAGATGCTTTTGGAGGAGGATTTAATGTTGGTATCAATATCCCATCGAAAGAAACCATCTATAACGACATTAATCCTTTTGTAGAAGGCTTGATTAAATCGTTCAGTGGTGATGTATACAGCTACTTGATGTACGTGTCGAAACTGATTAATAAATACTCTCTTTCACCCGACAACAAGGAAGGTTACTTGGCCCTTCGTAAAAAGTACAATGAAACGCCAATTGACAAACGTGATCCGCGTATGCTCTACACGCTGATTCTTTATGGTTTTCAGCAGCAGATACGTTTCAATACAAGCCACGAGTTTAATAATCCTGCGGGTTCGAGGTGGTTCAACGAATGTCTTCTGTCGAAGTTCATAACGTTTGCCAGATGCTCAAAGCAAAAAAAAGTTGAGTACTGCAATCTCAGTTTTGACAAATTGATAGATAGAGTAACAGTAGGTACGCTTGTTTATGCAGATCCACCTTATCGTTCTACTCTTGGAGTTTACAATGATGGTAAGCGTGGATTTGAAGGATGGACAATCAAACATGAACAGAACCTTTGTTGGTTTTTAGATCAAATCAATGAACTTGGTTCTAGATTTATGCTTTCTTACGTCCTTCGTGTAGATGACTTCTACAATAAAGAAATGGCAGAATGGGCTGCTAACAAACATTACAACATTATTGACGTAGAAACTCCACAAGGAAGATACAACAATCGTCGAGAAGTACTTATTACAAATTATTGATTATGATAGCAACAATAACATACCGTCCTAATGCTCAGAAGACTCCTGGGCTTTTCGACACAATCCTAACGGATGCGATACTCTCAGACATCTGTCAGCGAGTAACCGGTCAAACAGAATACCGAGTCGTAAAAGATAGATCAACTTACAACAAGGGACGATTGATTTACGTTGAGTTTGAAAATGTTATAAACTATGTCTCTCTCTCTGAAATAAGCATAGAGGGCAGAAACTCTAGTTTGCAAAGTGTTCCATCGGCTATCAATCTCTATTATGCAGACACTCGTCCAAACAAAAGGCTTTGCTACTACTTCATGCCTCATAATGGAAACGCGTTTACTCCGTATCACCAGTTTGTATATAGATTACTTATGACGGCTGGCGTGTATTTCTTGAATATCACAGAATATTGTCAAGAGTCAATTCTCCCTTATAGCAACGTAGATGACTTGATTATTGATCGTAGAGATAATCAAGGCGGTAACTCTTCGAATAACTCGTCATACGTATCAAAATCTCCAGACGCCATACAGATTTATGCAAAGACATTCGGCGCAAGCAAGTATGAATCAACTTTGATGGCTGTTGCTATTTCTCATATTGCCGATAGACCTGTTGAATTGTACAATATCTGCGAACAGGATTTGAAAAAATTGCCTCAAGCATCTATTGACACAATAGAGAGTTTGGGAAATATCTCGTTATATTACACCACTCTTTATCTTGACAAGCATCAGCCAGCAGACGAAACTGAACGTGCAAAACTGCGTTCTGCTTCTTATTTATACAATCTATACAATAGGATAGGCTACAAGAAGTGTGCTCTCTGTAGCTGCGAAATCTCAGAAATCATTCAAGGTGCTCACATCTGGGGTGTTTCACAAATATCTCATACGGACACTCTTACAGAGGAAGAGAAGTTTACTCATGCTGTAAGCGGAAATAACGGCTTGTGGCTCTGCCAAAACCATCACAAATTGTTCGACTCAAATATCATCATGATTGACAATGACGGTCACGTAAGAATAAAGGATGGTTTGGTTGCAAAAGACATTGCTTTCATCAGAAGCGTAACGTTTAAGACATCCCTTGATGACGCCATTATGACAGAAGATTTCAGATGGTATATTGCAAAACGCAATCAAGCATTAAATATCGAAAACTTCAAGGAATTAGCCATATAAATGCCTACGCCATACTATAGCATACCTGATTTCACGCTGTTTCAAGGTGATAGTTTGGGTCTGCTAAAATCTATCGACCAACCTGTTGATATGATTTTTGCAGATCCTCCATACTTCTTGTCCACAGGTAACGGCAAAGTCAATATCAATGGTCAGTATATCAAATTTGACAAAGGTAATTGGGACAGGGTACGCGCACGAGAAGAAAAGGACGAATTCAATTTGAATTGGCTTTCGTCCTGCTGTAGATTGCTCAAAGAAAACGGTACAATATGGGTATGTGGAACCTACCATAATATTTTCTCTGTAGAAAAATGTCTTGATGAACTTGGGTTCAAAATCATCAATATGGTCGTATGGCAGAAGCCTGACCCACCTACTACCTTATCCGACAAACGTCTAAACTTCTGTGCAGAGTATCTGATATGGGCAACACGTAAACACTGTAAAGATTACACTTTTAATTATGAGGATTTGCTCAAATTGAATGGTGGAACACAAATGCAAGATGTTTGGAGGATATCTGCTGCAAGTGCTTGGGAAAAGAAATGTGGAAAACACCCAACCCAAAAACCGTTGCGCTTATTATACCGTGCAATACTTGCATCTACGAAGCCTGGCGACACAATACTGGATCCATTCTCCGGAAGCTCAACTACAGGCATCGCTGCCACATTAATGAATAGACGTTATATTGGATGCGAGATGAGTCAAGAATACCTTGATTTGAGTATTCGCAGAAGAGAACAGCTATGTGATAATAATGTTTTCATGGATATGAAACGTAAGATGGAAGAAGATCCAGAGGAGGTAATGGTTCTTGTTAATCATGCACGCTCTGATTTGAAAGCACAAATGATAAAAACAGGTATTTGTTATACTCGTGTAGGCGAATCAAAAGGATCTGTCCTCGTGACATACGGTTTCGAAAGGATGCAATATGTCCTTATACATACCAACGGAACAGATGCACATTTGTTTCGCTTAAAGTCAAAAGGAAGTTTCCAAATCTGGTCAAAAGAAACATTGGCAAAATATGGTTTTAATCCAGAATCATCACCATACTATGCTGTATTCCTATTTGATAATTCACATGAGATCCCGTTTCCTAAAACGCCAAATCTACGCAACAAGATAATGACATACAGAGCGAAGATTAGGCCTTTGGAAGATTTTATCGAATAAAAGATATAAGTATGCTTACAATAGACGAAATACGCGCCATGCTGCTGGACGTTGAGAACGACCGGGTTGAGCGCACCATCTCCACGACCAATACAGACAAGTTTGGTCAGGCAATCTGTGCCTTTGCCAACGACTCGCCTAATCACAATCTGCCGGGGTACTTGTTCCTGGGCGTGACGGACGATGGCTCGATTTCGGGTATCAACGTGACGGATGAACTCCTGAAGAACATAGCCGCCATCCGTACCGATGGCAACATACAGCCGCAACCTTCAATGGTGGTGCAGAAGGTGCCGATGCCTGAGGGCGACATTATCATGGTAGAGGTGCAGCCACACGTGTTTCCTCCTGTCCGCTACAAAGGCAGGGTGTGGATTCGCGTAGGTCCTCGTAAGGGAATTGCGAGCGAGGCGGATGAGCGCATACTGATGGAGAAACGGCGTACAAACGTGACTTCGTTCGACTCTATGCCCTGTCTGAATGCCACGCTCGATGATTTGGACACACGACTGTTCAAATACAATTTCTTGCCTAAAGCTGTTGATGATGATGTGATTAAGGAAGATACTCGCGACATCCGTTATCAGATGAGCGCGTTCGGATTCTACGATACTCGTTACGATTGTCCTACAAATGCTGGTATGCTCTTCTTCGCCAAGAACCTACGTCGTTTTATCGGAGGAGCATACATTCAGTATGTGAGATTTGCTGGCAAGGACCGGGCATCGGACATTTTGAGCGAACATGAGTTCAAGGACAACCTTTGCACCATCTTGCCAGAGATAGATACTTTCATAAAGACAGCCATCACGAATCGCCGTCCTATTCCCGTCAGTTCGGCACGTGAGGAGAATGTGGTTGATTATCCCGACTGGGCAACTCGAGAACTGCTGATGAATGCCATCTGTCATCGCGATTACGAATCGAATGGCCCTATCCAATTCTATCAGTATGCCGACCGCATCGAGATTGAGAATCATGGAGGATTGTATGGCAGAGCCAACGAGCAGAACTTCCCGAATGTGAACGATTACCGCAACCTCATAGTGGCAGAGGGAATGAAGGTGCTTGGCTTTGTGAACCGCCAGAGCCGTGGTGTACTGAAAGTGCAGCGAGAACTCCGTGAAAACGAAAATGGCGAGGCTATATACGACTTTGGCTACCAAACCGCTGTTCTTGTCTGCGAGAAGAAATCTCCTCGTGGCGAACGGTTAAAAGAGGAAGCTATCAGGAATGGTTGGTTGAAGGAAAATGCACAAAAACCGTCAGAAATGACGGAAAACGAGGCAGAGAACAATCAAAAACCTTCAACTGTGACGGAAAACGAATCAAAAACCGTCACCAAAACAGAAAAACCTTCATTCCCTAACTTGATGGTTCAAAATGTCTATGAGGCTATCAAGATGAACCGAAAGGTTAAGTATTCCCAGCTCGAGGATAATCTCGGAGTTTCTGAAAGTACGATACTGCGTGCTATTAGTTGGCTCAAGGAAAATGGTTACATTAATCCGGAAAGATCAAAAGTAAAAGGAGAATGGCAATTGCTATAAGATACAATCGTCGTTTGACTCGAGAAACCTATGGCTAGTCGAATAATTGGGCTTTAATTGCAAAGTAAATCCGCATCAGTAAAATACTGTTATAGAACAATGGACAACTATTGGGACAACTACATACAGACAAAAATCATTCAGCCTCTCGAAGTCTCACTTCAAGGAAATGATCCAGGAGTGGGTAATGACGGATCTAAACTGGATCTGAAGGGTAAGGTTTGGAATGTGAGCGAAAAAAATAATCAAGGTGACTTGCTTCATGTTTACATGCGTCCGTATATTGAAGAATTCTTGTTCGAGCCACATCATCGTATGCGAGGCTTTTATTCTGTCGATGAGACGATAGAAGACAGCTGGAAGCGTATGGGAACAGGATTTATAAGGTGGTTCATACGCAACAACAACGAAGAGCTTTCTTCCTATTTTGTGGATAAGAATCTGCATGAGGTGGTTGAATCGTGGATCAGTAATAGTCTAAATGGAGCAAGTATTGCAGATAACAGACGATACTTGATAATGGCTGTAAGTGAAGGTTACGATACAGATTGGAGAGAGCTTCAACAACTGGTTGTGCCCGAACTAAAGAATTGTCCTTCTGACTATGACAAACTACGGTTGGAGTATTACTGCACGTTGGATGCAATCATTAAAATAGCCCTTGATGATAGCTCAGATATTGAACAGAAACGCATTTATTGGTCTCAGATTGGTGATTATTGGAATGTCCTTTCCGCTATCTATTCGGTGATGACAGGTAAGATCATCAACTCGGGGTATAATCACATTTCAGCCATCATCGGCCGCTTCAAGGGCTCGGATAAACCATACGCAAGGCTGATGTATGCAGCTTTGAGGCACCATCCGCAGGTTTTGCCAACTTACAAATCCGAACAGTATCTGAACGAGTTGCAGGTAGCGCAAAAAGAAATCAAACAGATTAAAGACTTGGATGACATCTGCGGTATATTGTTCCCTACGGCTGGTTGGAGTGATTATGACGTTGTTACTCCGCGCATGACTACGGCTGAGATGATGCAGAAGGTGCGTGAGTCGGAAGAACTGAAACGATTGCTCAAGCAGGTAGAAGAGTATGCTCGCACCCTACAGGCGGAGCTCGATGATGCCATCAAGATGCAGTCAATTCGAGAGGCCTTTACTCACCTTGATCCGGCTACAGCACGTGCCATCTTCGCACAAATAGACATGGTGCTGGAGGGTAACAACGAGGTGTGGGACAGGAACCGTCTGGTGCTGAAAAGAGAAGTGAACCTACGGTATGAGAATCATCAGCGCATAATCGAGGGCACACACGAGCAAGCACAGCTGGCAGCCGATTACTCGAAGAAGGCGGCAACACAAACACACCTGATACAAGTGGAGGGTGGTGACGTGAAGTGCGAGTTCAACGCCCCTGTCGGCAACGTCATTGGCAACGTGGAGCATATGGATTCCAAAAATATGAAAGACAATGAATAACGAACAATATACGGCTCTGCTGTTGGTATAAGTTCTTTGGAGTTATGAAATTTACAATGAACGAATTGTAGTTTTTCAATGAACTTAGGATTGCTATTTGTCCTATTTCTTGATAATCAGCTTTATATAGGTATTGGATGGAGTGTCTAATTCCAAAGAAATATGGTGAATTGCAAAGAACTTTTGAAATAATGCATATTCTAAAGAGTAATTAAAGTCATTATTATAATGAGCGAACATAAGGATAGACCCACATTTGAGTTCCACTTCCATGATAAGGTGGGACAGAACATTGCCAACGTGGAGCACATGGAGGTGCGTTTTGACAAAGACATGCAGATGCAGGTGATGAATGTGGAGGAGATGAAGGAGCCATCGCTTGCACTTCAGAAGCAGGCTCCACAGGATGGTGTCACAGGGAGTGACGCCATCCCCGTTGACGAAGATTTGTTTCACTTCATACATCCTGAGGTGGATGATGCCGAGGCCGTGAAGGTGCATCTGCAGGTGAAGCGACTAGTGAGCCGTTTTGGGATTCAGCAGATTTGCGACTATCTGAGCCAGATGGCAAGTGTGCGTAAGATACTGCTTCCCCCAGGCGTGAAGACGGCTTACGATGAGCTGGTGCGTATGGGGATGCCCGAGGGTGAGGGCTTCGCCTACAAGACTTTCGAGAAGTATTACAAGAAGTAGCGCTACTTTTGAATAAGGGTTTAGAGACCGGTGCTTGATTCGTCAGGTATCGGTCTTTTTGCGTTTAAATTTGGTGGTTTCTTCACAATTCAAGAACTCGAAACGGAGAAGAAAAGAGGAGATTGGAGATTGTTGGAGAAGAGCAGAGATGTTTGGAGAGGGAGGTATTGATATTGATTTGGGATTGATGAAATGTGCCTATCTTTGCAGCGTCGAAAGGGACATATCATCCCTTGAGACACGTCCAAAGAGGTGCGGATGACTGGCCAGCTCCAAGCCTCGGACAAACACCTTTATAATATATAAGGTATGAACGAAATTTCAATTTTTCAAAATCCTGACTTCGGTCAGGTTCGCATCCTTCGAGATGCACAGGGCGAACCGCTCTTCTGCCTCAAAGATGTGTGTGGAGCGTTGATGCTGGATGGCAAGCAGGTGAACAGACGCCTCGACGATGAGGTGGTTTCAAAACACCCCATCGTTGACAGTCTCGGCAGATCGCAAATGGCAACCTTTGTCAACGAAGATGGACTTTACGATGTGATCCTTGATAGTCGTAAGCCCGAAGCTAAGGCATTCCGCAAGTGGGTGACCTCAGAAGTCCTTCCTCAGATTCGTAAGACAGGTGGTTACATTCCGGTGGCCCAGGAGGATGACGAGAAGACGATACTGGCTAAGGCGGTGCAGATCCTGATGAAGACGGTGGAGGTGCAGAAGCAGTCGATCGAGCAGCAGCGCAGGGAACTGGCTGTGCAGGATGTGGAGATTGCTCGCCTTGCACCCAAGGCTGAGTATGCGGAGGAGGTGCTGATGTCACCTACTTGCTACACGATGACGCAGGTGGCCAAGTCGCTCTCGATGACTGTGCAGCAGTTGAAGCAGCAGCTCCACCTCATGAAGGTCATCTATCGCTCGCCTTCGGGCCCCTGGATGCTCTATGCCGACCACCTGAAGCTCGGGTATGAGGCCTACCGCACCAAGAAGGGTGAGAACCTCTTCGGCGAAACAATCTGGACGGACACTTATCTGGTGTGGACAGAGAAGGGGAAGGAGTTCATTCACTCGCTGTTCGCGAATGAATGAAGTTAAAGAGGTAAAAGGTTAAAAGTGATGGTCATGCGACCACGCTGAAGAGTTGGCTTCGAGCTGACAAAACTTTTAGACTATTAAACTTTTAGACTATTTTTTATGGAAGCAAAAATCATGAAAGTGGTGCAGCAGGGCGAGGCTTTCGCTGTACAGAGCCAGAAGAGCGACACGGGCCAGACGATGAAGTGCAACATCGTGCTGCAGGAGCTGGGCGGCAGGTACGAGGATCAGTATGTGGCGGCGATGCTGGGCAATGTGGCGGGGTGCCGCTTCTTCACGGGTGATGTGGTGGCGGTGGCGCTGCGGTTCTCGACGCGTGAGCACAACGGGCAGGTGTATCAGGACATTCTGGTGACGGACATTGTCAAGATCTAAATCGTAAAACGAATGACTTAATTCAAGTTTCGCAAGCTCCAACTTGACTTGGAAGTTAAAGAAGTTAAAGGAGTAAAAGGAGTTAAGGACTTGCGAAACTTGAATGACTTAATCTGAGTTGAAGCACGGAGGGAGGATTTTCCTAGGTAAAGCGCGCAACATTCCCGATGTCTTCCGCTCGATGCAAAAACAACTACAGATTATGAAAAATCAGAGCAACAACATACAGATTCGTGTAGAGAACGCCCAGCACGTGCAGCTGGGAGGTCAGGCATTCTATGGCACATGCGTGCAGGAGCAC
Source organism: Bacteroidales bacterium (assembly GCA_045628525.1). Taxonomy (GTDB): domain Bacteria; phylum Bacteroidota; class Bacteroidia; order Bacteroidales; family UBA3663; genus Liminaster. Next base: position 21,087 of record JAZQPJ010000024.1, on the reverse strand, counting down.
GTGGCCGGCAACGGTGCGCTGGCGGGGGATGCGAGCCGTCATTTCTTCATGTTCACGCCCGATGAGGTGGAGGTGGGCACGGTGGTGAAGTTCCGCGGCCTGGGCATCGCCCAGCAGCTGGCTGACGGTACGTTCGACTTCGTGAGCCGACCGAAACAGCGGCCTAAGTCCACGCTGATCAAGAAGCTGGCGCACGGCCGCCTGTCGGCCACGATCGACGGCGGTATCCAGCTGACGCTGAAGGTGTACAAGGCTGAGGGCCTGGACATCAGGGGGACGTTTATCAGGGAGGCGATGGAGGCCTTTGAGTAATCGTAAAAATCTCGTAAAAAACCGTACGACAATGAGTTGTCATGTAATCTATTATGAACGTGGGGCGAAGATGATGCGCCCTGTGCTTACGGCGGCGGAGTACCGTAATCTCCGCGATTCGGAGCGGCAGCGTGCCACCCTGGCGGCTGTGCGTCAGGGCGACCGGAAGGCCAAGATGCGGCTGCTGCAGTTTAACTATTCGTGCCTGCCCAACGAGGATGGCACGCTGAAGGGCTCGACGCGAGCCTCGATGACGGTGGGCATGGATGTGGACCTTGACCCGCAGCTGCCTGACTTCGAGCAGCGTATGGCGGAATTGCCGACGCAGATTCTGGCCAGGAAGGAGGCGCTGGGCCTGCTGATGCTGGAGCGTAGCGCCACGAAGGGCTACCACCTGGTGTTCCGCCGCCGCGCGGAGCTCTCGCAGGAGGAGAACCTGCGCTGGGCGAGCGATGTGCTGGGCGTGGAGTTCGACAAGGGGGCGAAGGACATCACGAGGGTGTTCTTCACACCGACGGGGGATGAACTGCTGTTTCTCAGTGACTTGCTATTCGAAACCGACGAGCCAACCGAACCCTCCGAACCCTCCGTAGCCGCAAGTGCCGACAATGCTTCGGACTCGGAATTGACCTACCTCGGCATTCCCTACCCGCGCATCATTGCCAAATGGTGGGAGATGTACAACGACGGGCAGCCGCCGTGTGCGGGCAACAGGAACACGCTGACCTTCGAGCTGGCGGTGAACCTGAGGCACATCTGCGACTTCGACCGCGTGCTGCTGGGCAAGGTGATTCCTGACTATTGGGCTGGCGATGGCGCGGCAGATGGCGGCGCGGGTGCGGATGGCCGCGGTGGGGCTTCGGAGAAGATGCGCTGCATCGACTCAGCCCTGGCCGAGAAGCGCACGCAGATGCCACGGCGCCTGAAGGACGTGATAGCGGAGCTGCGCAAGGAGCTGCTGCGCGACCCTGCGGAGGGCGGCGGCAGTGCCGACATCGTGGCGGCATTGGACCAGGCCGATGCGCAGGACCAGCTGTACCACTACGACCGTCTGCCAAAGATGCCGCAGGGCGTTCGCGACTCGATCGATGCGGCTGGACACCCATTGGCCATGCCGACATTGATTGCCATCGCCCCTGCCATCGGTGCCCTGGCCACGGGCGTGAAGCTCGACGTGCACGGCAAGGCCGCGGGGCTGAACCTCTGCTCGTTTGTGGTGGGCGAGTTCGCCTCGGGCAAGGGGCAGCTGGACGACATCGTGGCGGCATGGATGGCCGAACTGCAGGCCGAGACCGACATCTACACGCAGCAGGAGGAGGATTGGGCCGCCAAAACCAAGCGCATGAAGAGCGGCAAGACGCCCGAAGAGCCCAAGCTGCCGGTGCGCATGCTGACATTGAACAACACGGTGGCCAACATCGCCATGCGCCTGGCGAACACCGAGGGCAAGCACTCCTACTCGTTCACCCCCGAGGCGGACAACGTGGCGCTGAAGTGGAAGCAGTCAGTGAGCGACTTCTCGGTGATGCTGCGACAGGCCTACGACGAGGCTCGCTACGACCGCGAGGCCAAGAGCGCCGATGCCGTGAGGGTGCACATAGCCAAGCTGCTGTGGAACGTGACCATGTGCGGCACGCAGGATGCCCTCTACCGCGTGATCACCAACTACACGGACGGCCTGCTGTCGCGCATCGCCATCGCCCGCACGCCCGACAACACCTTCGCCCCACTGGCCGCCAAGCCAGCGCAGATCAGCGACTTGCAGCGCGGACACATCGGGCAGATAGCCCACCTGCTGCCCCTGATGCAGGGCACCGTGGTGCTGCCCAGGCTGGAGGAGCGCGGCCGCCAGTGGCTGGAGACCATCCGCCTCGAAGCCATGAAGAACGACGACCGCGTGCTGGCCCGCCAGCGTATGCGCGGCTGCGTCAACGCCCAGCGCATCACCACCGCGCTGTGGCTGCCCAAGGTGGCCGAAACGCTGATACGCAAGTACGGCATGGGCGGCGCCGAGATGCGCCTGAAGCAGCAGCCCGACCTGTGGGTGGAGATGCTGCGCCGCCAGCAGTCGGAGGAGATGATGCAGCTGTTCGACCTGGTGGCCGACTACCTGCTCGACAACGACCTCTACTTCTTCCGCGAGCGCATCGAGCAGGCCTACGAGGGGCGCAACTACCACGGCAACGCGGCATCGGTGCGCAACCGCAAGGGGCGTAACGACAGCATCTTCGAACGCCTGGCTCCCGAGTTCAGCTTCGAACAGGCCCTGCAGCAGTCCATGGCCGTGAAGGGCGCTTCGGCCACGCGCAACTCGGTGCACCAGATGCTCAAGAACTGGAAGAACCAGGGCCTGGTGGCACCGGCGAGCGAGGGCAGGTGGATGAAGGTCGAGACGGCGCTGGCTGGCTGACGACCACGAAAATATTGGCAAGATGACGCGTGCGTCACACGTTGTCATCTTGTCAATTGTCATGATTGTCATTAAGCGTTTTGCAATGCGCGGTGAGTGTGCTGGTCAGGGGCTGACCCACGATCAGCCGTCTATGGGCTTGACGGTGTTCTTGATGTTGCGGAGCAGGGAGGAGAGGAAGGAGGCGTTGTAGTCGTCGTCGGTGAAGGGCTGTTGTTGCACGGTGAGCACCATGTTGCGCAAGCTGTCGGTGCCGTCGATCTTGCACTTGAATTCGAGCTTCATGCGGTCGGCAGCCTTGGGGAAGGGGAGCCAGAGAATGTCCCACTGGTCCTCGATGCTCTGCGGCTTCTGGAGCAGGTAGTAGTGTGCCTGGCGCGTGTCGCGGTCGAGGCGGATGGCCACGAACTTGGGGTGCCCCTTCTGCAGCGGCACGGGCAGGGTATAGACCAGGAGCAGGGTGTCGTCCTTGAGCACGAAGGCGTTCAGGCGGATCTGATACCAGAGGAAGCGGCCCTCTTCGGGGGCGTTGGCCGACTCGGGGAAGATGGTTCGCCACAGGTCAAAATCGACCAGCGCGTGCAGATCCAGGTGCCCGGCGGTGTACTCCTTGACAAGGTTCGGGAGGAAGGTATGGGTGAGTTCTATAATGTTCATAGCGGGGAAATGCGGAAGATTTCTGTTGTTGATGTTGCAAAAGTAATGAGTTTTTCTGAAACTACCAAATCTTTTGCCGAAAAAATGCGCCTCGTGCGGAAATATTTTTTTGCAGGGATTTCGGGTGGGAGAAGAGCGGATTTTTACTTTTTTTTCGAGCAAGGGAAGTATGCATGATTTATGCAAATCAAGGCGTGCGGCTGCATGCGGGGCGATGAATATGCGGCGCTTTATGCATATTTGCGTATGCATTGGATATGCATAATGTGGGCGAGTGTCTAATGCGGTAGAAATCAACATATTTCAATATGTATTCTATAATGAATATATAGGCATGTTGGTAAGGGTGCGGCGAAGTGAGTGCATATATTTTCAAAACCGAATTTCGTGCATTGTGTAAATAGCGGACAATAAACAAGTTGCGCTTTGCAATGTATAATTTCGGTCGGTGCTGTATGTGGGCAAAATCGGGGGTCTGAAGGCTTTGTGTGTTGATCATGTTTGAATGGTGCATGAAAGGTGAATGGGCTTTTTGGACGCAAAAAATGCATACGCGAAATTTGCCCTGTGGCGCGACTTCTCACAATAAAACTGGGATTTCTACGTTTAAAGGGAAAACGTCGATTCTGACGCAAATCTTGAAGATATGAAAAAATACATTACCGACTTCAGAGTGGTGGCCAACGAGGCGCTGAGCAGCCGCTTGTATCTGTTGCGCCTCACGCCGGCCGATGGCAGCACGGTGGCCGAGTGCCGTCCCGGACAGTTTGCCGAGCTCCGTGTGGATGGCGAGCCGAGCGTCTTCCTGCGCCGGCCCATCTCGATCCATCGCATCGACCGCCAGAGCAACGAGCTGTGGCTGCTGATCCAGAAGGCAGGCCGCGGCACCAATAGGATGGCCGAGCTTCGCGCGTGCGATATATTGAATATTGTGTATCCGCTGGGCAACGGATTTTCGGACGTCGAGGCTCCTGCCGGCCGCAAGGCGCGTGTGCTGCTGACAGGCGGCGGCGTGGGCGTGGCTCCGCTGCTCGAGACGGGTCACTATTTCCGCTCGCAGGGCGTGGAGGTTGTCTATCTGCTGGGTGCAAGAAGTTGCACAGATTTGGTGTCGGTTGCACAATACCGCGAGGTGGGTGAGGTGTACGTCACCACCGAGGACGGCAGCGTGGTGCCCGGCCTGGAGGGCTGCGATGCCCAGGGCGTGCCTTACTGCCAGAAGGGCTTCGCAACACAGCACACCGTGCTGCAGGAGGGCGCCTTCGACGGCATCCGCGTGTGCGGCCCCGGACCGATGATGAAGGCCGTGGCCCGTGTGGTGGCCGGCTGGAAGCAGAACGCCGGGCCCCGCTTCTGCGAGGTGAGCCTGGAGAACAAGATGGCCTGCGGCCTGGGCGTGTGCCTGTGCTGCGTGGAGGACACCAAGGAGGGACACAAGTGCGTGTGCTCGGAGGGTCCGGTGTTTGATGTGAAAGAGCTTAAGTGGTAAGCTCTTTGAAGGGTGTTAAGGGTGTTAAGGGTGTGTAAGGGGAGTGAAAGGGACGATTCCACAGGTGGGTCGTATTCCTATTGCTAACTCGGCGAAACTCCCCACTCGACCCACGATACATTCGTCCCTATCACTCCCCTTAAAACACTTAAAACACTTAAACTCTTAAACCTTTATTTGAAAAATGGCAAATTTGAATATCGACCTGGCAGGGCTCCAGCTGAAGAACCCTGTGCTGACCGCCAGCGGAACGTTTGGCTATGGAACGGAATTCAGCGACTTTATTGACCTGGAGCGCCTGGGCGGCTTCATCGTGAAGGGAACGACCCTGCATCCGCGTCAGGGCAACGCCTACCCACGTCTGGCCGAGACGCCATCGGGCATGATCAACGCCGTGGGCTTGCAGAACAAGGGCGTGCAGTATTACATCGAGCACATCCATCCGGGGCTCGAGCACCTGAAGACCAACGTGATCGTGAACCTCTCCGGCTCGTGCATCGAGGACTATGTGGAGGGCGCGCGCATGCTCAACGAGGTGGCTACGATTCCGGCCGTGGAGCTCAACATCTCGTGCCCTAACGTCAAGGCCGGCGGCATGGGCTTCGGCACCCGTCCTGAGATGGCTGCCGAGGTGGTGAGCGCCGTGCGCGAAGTCTATAAGAAGCCGCTGATCGTGAAGCTGACCCCCAACGTGACCTCGATCGCCGAGATCGCCAAGGCCGTGGAGGGCGCGGGTGCCGATGCCGTGAGCCTGATCAACACGGTGCTGGCCATGGCGGTGGATGCCGAGCGCCAGCGTCCGGTGCTGAGCACGGTGACCGGCGGCCTGTCGGGCGCGGCCGTGAAGCCTATCGCGCTGCGTTGCGTATGGCAGGTGTATAATGCGGTTCAGATCCCGATCGTGGGCCTGGGCGGCATCATGAACGCTACGGACGCCATCGAGTTCATGCTGTGTGGTGCGCGCGCCATCGAGGTGGGCACCGCCAACTTCATCGACCCCGCCGTGACCGTCAAGATCGTGGAGGGCATAAACGACTATCTTGACCGCCATGGCTGTCAAAATGTGTCGGAAATAGTCGGAGCGTTGAAAGTTTGATGCTTTTTTTCGGGTTTTTAGGCGAGGGTGTCATTATTTTTAGTATATTTGCGCGTTGAAATGTAATAAAAGTAGTGAAAAAGTACACTTTCACTACCCGTCAAAGAAACTCGAATAAAGACTCTATATGGTAAAGATTAAAGGTATGGGCGTGGCCTTGATCACCCCTTTCAAGGCCGACATGTCGGTGGATTATGAAGCATTGCAGCGACTTGTGGAATTCCAGGTCTCGAAGGGCGCCGACTTTCTGGCCGTGCTCTGTACTACAGCCGAGACCCCGACGCTGACCGCCGAGGAGCGCATGAAGGTGCGCCGCCTCGTCATCGAGCAGGTGCGTGGCCGTGTGCCCATCGTGCTGGGCTGCGGCGGCAACAACACCATGGCCATCGTCGATGAGCTGAAGAACGGCGACTGGCGCGGCGTGGATGCCGTGCTGAGCGTGGTGCCTTACTACAACAAGCCGAGCCAGGAGGGACTCTATCAGCACTTCATGGCCATCGCCAACGCTTCGCCCGTGCCGGTGATCCTGTACAACGTGCCAGGCCGTGTGGGCGTGAACATGACCGCCGCAACCACCCTGCGCCTGGCCAACGACAACCCGAACATCATCGCCATCAAGGAGGCGTCGGGCAACTTCGACCAGATCGACGACATCATCAAGAACAAGCCTGCCCGCTTCACCGTGTTGAGCGGCGACGACGGCATCACCTTCCCACTCATCACCCTGGGCGCCGAGGGCGTCATCTCGGTGATCGGCAACGCCTTCCCGAAGGAGTTCTCGAAGATGGTGCGCCTGGCCATGGAGGGCGAGTACGACTCGGCACGCACCATCCACCATCGCTTCAAGGAGCTGTTCTCGCTGCTCTTCGTCGATGGCAACCCAGCCGGCGTGAAGGCCATGCTCAGCGCCATGGGCTTCTGCGAGAACGTGTTGCGCCTGCCTTTGGTGCCAACGCGCATCACGACGTTCGAGAAGATTCAGGGAGTGCTCAGGCAGCTGTAAGGGCAGGATGTCTTGGGTTTGAAGGGTTTGAAGGGTTTGAGAGTACCGATAGATTTGGTTCTTGACAATTCCAAATCCATCTTAACCTTTCAACCCCCTCGAACTTTTCGAACCCCTCAAACTTTTCGAACCCCTCGAACTTTTCGAACCCTTCGAACCTTTCGAACCCCTCAAACTTACTAGAACACACTACTATATGAAAAACAGACTTCCTCTCATTATGCTCTCGTTGGCTGCCCAGCAGTTGGTGGCACAGAGTTTTGAATTGAATCAGCAGGGTTACTTCAACTGTGCTGGTGTGGATATTATGGCCTTCGACGACTTCTATCCCGAGGGTCACCAGGGCGGCGTGAGCCTGTTGATGAACGGTCGACGCATAGCCAGCAACGGCGACATCCGCCTGGAGGCCACCCCTGGCCAGTGGCAGCCTGTGCCACGCAAGCTGGACCGCCAGCAGACGGCACGGAGCATCACCACCACGCTGTGCTTCCCCGACTCGAGCCGCCACATGACCGGCTTCAACCCGATGATCTACCCCGAGCTGCAATTGCGCTACAATGTGAGCGTAGAGGCTGAGGGACAGGACGTTGTGGTGACCGTCGATCTGGATACCCCCATCCCGGACTATTTGGTGGGCAAGGCCGGCTTCAACATGGAGTTCTTCCCGGGCATCCTCTTCGGCCAGCCCTGGATCATGGACGAGCAGACGGGCATCTACCCGCAGCAGCCCAACAGCCCGGTAATCACCACCGAGCCCAACCTGAAGCACACGGGCAACTATCACCCGGCCGGCACTTCGGAGGCCGACTTCAAGAACCTCGTTGGCAAGGGCGACAACCTATACGACAACAGCATCTACAGCCCTATCGTGGCTGACGACATCATCGCGGAGCCTTACGCCGTGGGACGCAAGTTCACCTCTTGCCCCAACGACCCGTTGAGCCGCGTCTCCATCCAGAGCCTCGGTCAGACCGACCTGAAGCTCTTCGACGGCCGAATGAACCACAACAACGGCTGGTTCGTGCTCCGTTCGGAGATTCCCGCCGGTGCCACCAAGGGGGCCGTGAAGTGGCGCATCTCGCCTTCGATCCAGAAGGACTGGATGTACAAGCCCGTGGTGCAGACCTCGCAGATCGGCTACGCCACGGCACAGCCCAAGCAGGTGGTGATCGAGCTGGACAAGCGCGACCAGCAGACCCAGGCCGCCAAGCTGTACCGCCTGACCCCACAGGGCGAGGAGCTCGTCAAGGAGCTCGTGACCGAGGAGTGGGGCAACTTCCTGCGCTACCGCTACCTGAAGGCCGACTTCAGCGACGTGCGCGAGGATGGCCTCTACACGGTGCGCTACGGCGAGAGCCAGTCGGCCACGTTCCGCATCGCACAGAACGTGTATGACCGTGGCGTGTGGCAGCCGGTGATCGAATACTTCCTGCCCGTGCAGATGTGCCACATGCGCGTGAACGAAAAATATCGCGTATGGCACGATGCCTGCCACATGGACGATGCCCTGATGGCTCCGGCTCACAACCACGTGGATGGTTACGACCAGCAGCCTGGCCTGAGCCCATTCGCAGCCGGCGATCAGGTGCCGGGCGTGAACGTGGGCGGCTGGCATGATGCCGGCGACTTCGACCTGCGCGTGGAGTCGCAGGCGGGCGAGAGCTACATCCTCTCCCTGGCCTACGAGGCCTTCCATCCGGAGATCGACGCCACCGCCATCGACCAGCAGAAGCACGTGTGCGAGATCCATCAGCCCGACGGCCGCAACGACATGCTGCAGCAGATCGAGAACGGCGCCCTCACCGTGGTGGCCGGCTACAAGGCTTTGGGCCGACTCTATCGCGGCATCATCTGCAACAGTCTGCGCCAGTATGCCATGCTGGGCGATGCCTCGGCCATGACCAACGGCATCAAGGGCGATGGCGACGACCGCTGGATCTTCACCGAGAACAACCCGGGTCGCGAACTCTCGACCGCAGCCAACCTGGCCGCTACCAGCCGTGCGCTTCGCGGCTTCAACGACGAACTGGCCGGGGAGTGTCTGGACATTGCCAAGACCCTCTTCGCCATCGCCGACGCCTCTTCGCCACGCGTCTGGGGCTCGAAGCTGCAGGCAGCCGCCGAGCTCTATCTGGCTACGCAGGAGCGCATATATCTGGACTACATCGTGTCGCAGACCGATCAGCTCTCGGGTCGCTCGCTCTGGTATCTGGCTCGCGTGGAGCAGCAGGTCAACGGCCTGAAGGACAAGAAGGTGCAGAAGTGGGTCAAGGCCTATCGTGCCGCCTTGCAGACCTACGCCGGCGAGTTGGCCCAGACCGTGGCCGAGACGCCCTACGGCGTGCCTTACCGTCCGGCCATCTGGGGCGCAGGCTGGGACATCCAGAACTTCGGCTTCCAGCACTACTACCTGGTGAGCGCCTATCCGGAGATCTTCTCGGCCGACCCTGTGTATAATGCATTGAACTTCATCCTCGGCTGCCACCCGGGCACCAACCAGGCCTCGTTTGCCTCGGGCGTAGGTGCTCAGTCGGCCACCGTGGGCTACGGACTGAACCGTGCTGACTGGTCGTACATTCCAGGCGGCGTAGTGTCAGGAACCGCCCTGATCCGTCCGGACTTCCCCGAGCTGCTCACCTTCCCGTTCCTGTGGCAGCAGGTGGAGTACGTGCTCGGCGGTGGCTCTTCGCACTACATGTTCCTGGTGCTGGCGGCGCAACAGCTCAGCAGGGTTTGAAAAGTTTGAATAGTTTGAAAGGTTTTGAAAGTACACCCTTCAAACTCCTCAAACCCTTCAAACTCCTCAACCTTTCAAATATTTGAATGAACTATCTTGGCTTAATCATCGCCGTTGCCACCTTCCTGGTCATCGGCCTGTTTCATCCTATCGTCATCAAGGCGGAATATTACTTCGGCACCAAGTGCTGGTGGGTATTCGCCCTGGTGGGGGTAGGGTTCCTCGTTGTTTCGCTTTTGGTCGAAAACATCATCGCATCGTCCATCCTGGGCGTCATCGGCTGCTCGTCGTTCTGGAGCATCCTCGAGGTGTTCGAACAAAGGCAACGCGTGCTGAAGGGCTGGTTCCCGATGAACCCTAAGCGCAAGGACGAGTACGAAGACTCCTAACTCTAAACTCTAAACTTTCCACTCTAAACTAACATGGGCTACGCAAAATGGATTGGCGGCTTTTTGGGCATGCTCGGTGGTGGCACTTTTGGCGCTATTGCCGGATACGCTATCGGTTCGCTGATTGACAGCTTATTCGATGACGGCAATGTGCGTGTTTTCGACAATGACACGGACGGCATGTCGGGCACATACACCGGCACATCAGGCCATTCGCAGCAGGAGGGCGAACGCAACGGCTTTCTGTTCAGCATGCTGTTGCTCTCAGCTCAGGTAATTCAGGCCGATGGCAAGATCATGCATTCCGAGATGGAATACGTGCGCCAGATGCTTCGCAATTCCTTCGGCGAGGCAGCTGCAACACAGGGCGACCAGATACTGAAACGCCTCTTTGAGCGTCGCAAGCAATTGGGCGAGGCAGCTTGGCAGCAACAGTTGCGCCAGGCATGCGGACAGATTGGCGGCGTGATGACGGTGGAGCAGCGATTGCAACTGCTGCAGTTCCTTTGTCAGATAGCCAAGGCCGATGGCAACATCGATCCGATGGAGGTCAGCGAGTTGAAGCGCCTCGCCTCATGGATAGGCCTATCGGACAGCAACATCGATCAGCTGCTCAACCTGGGCGGCAAGACCCTGGAGGAGGCTTATAAGGTGTTGGGCATCAGTCCCGATGCCACCGACGACGAGGTTAAGAAGGCCTATCGCAAGATGGCCCTGCAGCACCATCCGGACAAGGTGGCCACCCTGGGCGAGGACGTGCGCAAGGCCGCCGAGAAGAAGTTCAAGGAGATTGGCGAGGCCAAGGACATGATCTACAAGGCCCGCGGCCTCTGAGGATTGGCCGAAACATTGGCTCAAACCCTTCAAACTTCTCAAACTCCTCAAACCCCTCAAACTCCTCAAACCCCTCAAACTTCTCAAACTCCTCGAACCCCTCGAACTCCTCAAACCCCTCGAACTTCTCAAACTCCTCGAACCCCTCGAACCCCTTCGACTAAGTCAGACTACACATTTTAAATATATATAATATGAACCGTACCATCGTAACCGTTGTAGGCCACGACACCGTGGGCATCATCGCCGCCGTGTGTACCTACCTGGCAGATAAGAACGTGAACATCCTCGACATCTCGCAGACCATCGTGCAGGAGTACTTCAACATGATGATGATCGTGGACATCAAGAACTGCACCGTAGCCTTCGACGAGCTGCGTGATTCCCTCAACTGCATCGGCGAGGAGAAGGGCGTGCAGATCAAGTGCCAGAAGGAGGAGATTTTTGACCAGATGCACCGTATTTGATTGCATCAGAAATTTCTAATTACAAATTACAAATTACTGATTATGATCAACATCAGTGAGGTCCTTGAGACCAACAAGATGATCGAGCAGGAGAACCTCGACGTGCGCACCATCACCATGGGCATTTCGTTGCTCGACTGCGCCACCGACTCCGTTCATCAGACTTGCCAGAATATCTATCAGAAGATCCTGCGTCTCGCCTCGAACCTGGTTCGCACGGGTGAGGACATTTCGCGCGAATACGGCATTCCCATCGTCAACAAGCGTATTTCGATCACGCCGGCCGCCATCGTGGGCGCCTCGTGCTGCAAGACGCCACAGGACTTCGTACAGATAGCCAAGACCCTCGACCGGGCCGCTCACGAGGTGGGCGTCAACTTCATCGGCGGCTATTCGGCCACCGTGCAGAAGGGCATGACACATGCCGACGAGCTGCTGATCCGTTCCATCCCGCAGGCCATGAAGGAGACCGAACTGATCTGCTCAAGCGTCAACGTGGGCAGCACCAAGACCGGCATTAACATGGATGCCGTGCGCCTGATGGGCGACATCGTGAAGCAGACGGCCGAGGCCACCAAGGACAAGGACTCGTTGGGCTGCGCCAAGCTCGTGGTGCTGTGCAACGCTCCGGACGATAACCCGTTCATGGCCGGCGCCTTCCACGGCGTGAGCGAGGCCGATGCCATCATCAACGTGGGCGTCAGCGGCCCGGGCGTGGTGAAGTACGTGCTCGAGAACCTGCCCGAGGGCACCAACTTCGAGGTGCTGTGCGAGACCATTAAGAAGACTGCGTTCAAGATCACACGTGTGGGTCAGCTCGTCGCGCAGGAGGCCAGTCGCCGCCTCGGCATACCGTTCGGCATCATCGACCTCTCGTTGGCCCCAACCCCAGCCGTGGGCGACTCGGTGGCCGACATCCTGCAGGCCATCGGCTTGGAGCGCACCGGTGCGCCAGGCACCACCGCAGCCCTTGCCCTACTCAATGACCAGGTGAAGAAGGGTGGCGTGATGGCCAGCTCGTATGTGGGCGGCCTGTCGGGTGCGTTCATCCCCGTGAGCGAGGATCAGGGTATGATCGATGCCGTGAACGACGGCGCCCTCACCATCGAGAAGCTCGAAGCCATGACGTGCGTCTGCTCTGTGGGCCTCGACATGATCGCCATTCCGGGCGACACTCCGGCCACCACTATTGCCGGCATCATTGCCGACGAGGCAGCCATCGGCATGGTCAACCAGAAGACCACCGCCGTGCGCGTCATTCCTGTGGTGGGTAAGACCGTGGGCGAGAACGTGGAGTTCGGCGGCTTGCTCGGCCATGCGCCCATCATGCCGGTCAACAGGTTCTCGTGCGAAGTCTTCGTGAACCGCGGCGGCCGCATTCCTGCTCCAATCCACTCGTTCAAGAACTAAAAAATGGCTCCGTTTAGCTTGTTTTGGAGCAAAAATGACTCTTTCCGACTGAAACGGTTGCAGACAAACACAAGGCAAATTGAAGTGTTTACTACTGTTAATTTGCCAAATATGACTATCAAAACAGCGAAAATCGGCTCCCTCAGAGTCGGTTTTCGTTCGTTTTTGGCCAAAAGTATTGCCCACGGAAAAAAATCGCCGTACCTTTGCAGCGTCAAACAGGAGCAAGGCGGACGCCATCTGCTGCACACCGAACCGGTTCTTGGCTTGATATTAACCTAACGCAGCATTTTATTATTTTTATTTTTAGTGTTTTATTTTAGTGTTTATTTTTAAGGTATTGTAAAATTTTTATTTTGGTTATGAAAAAGGTAATTATTATGGCTGTTGCACTCCTTATGATGAGTGCCGGCAACATGAAGGCTGAGAACATTGAGGCAAATGTAAATAATGACTTCAACCTCAGCATGAAGGCGATTGATAAGGCTATGATCCTTACGATGGAGCAGGTTGACTTCCTGAAGCCCACCATCCACAACTTCAACCGCCAGGTACGCAAGCTTCACAAGGTTAAGCCTGAGGAGCGTGCACAGGTATTGAACAAGATGCTGACCCGCAATCTGATCGATGTCCACGGCGTTGTGCTCGACAAGCAGCAGTATCGTGCCTACCTGCAGGTGCTCAACAACGAGATTAACCGCACCGGTCTCAACCATCTGCTCGCCACCGCAGACATGGCTGATGCCGAATAACAATAAAAAGTGCCCCATAGCTCGACGGCTGTGGGGCATTTTCCTATTTATTATTACATTGTTGCGGCTCTTGCCGTGTTATCCTGTTCGCGGATGGTTCCGCATTCCCTTCCTTATCGGGTCGGATTGTTGATGTTGGCCACAAAGAGTGTGGTGTGACGCGTGTTGTTGACCAGACGGATCAGGAACGGGCGGTCAACGGTCATTTCAAAAATCTTCTCCGGGCGAGGCATGGCCGAAGTGAGCATCATGGCAACCTCGGTGACAGCTGCGGCTTCGGCTCCCTTTTCGTCCACCTTGAAGAAGGTCTTCTGCGATACGGCACTGATGCAGAGTGGCGCCTTGCTGATGCCCGAGAAGTTGGCTTTGCCGCTGAATGGCAGCGACATGCCCATCAGGTTGAGCGTCGGAATCAGGTCGGCCGAATAGTTGAGCTCGAACTTGGGCAGGGCCAGTCGAACCTTTGCGACGCCGAGTTCCGGCAGCAGATAACCTTCGGTCAGCAACTGCTCCAGGCCGAGCAGCGTGGTGCCCTCGTGTGGCAGGATGACTTGCAGGGCAAACTCATCCTGCTCCGAGCGGTAGCTGTGGCGGAAGGGGAGTTCCACCATCTGGCATTGCTCGTCCTCGCCGTAGAGGAAGTGCGTCGTCTGGTGCATCATGTCGGCCTGAACGGTCAGGTCGTCCGTCACGTAGAAGTCCTCTTTCTGTGTGAGCCGCGGGTTGAAATCTTTCACCCAGTCGCCCTTGAAGTAGATGGCGTTGATCAGCTCCATCACGTTGCCTGGGTCCAGCTGGTCGATTGCCTTGGGGATGCGGCCGTGGGTCTTGTCGCTGCACCAGTCGTTGATCCGCTTTTCTGCCGTCGCATCGAATGGGAGGGTGGTGACTTCGGCCTGATACTTCTTCGCATTGGTCTTCAGAAATGAAGTTTTGATCTTTGGCGCGTTGATGGCGTTGATCCAGATGGAGTTGGCCTGGTCGAAGATCACGTCCCCGTCGTCCTTCACCTCAGCATCGGGCAGGGCGACGAAGTTCTTGGTGCGGAGCGTCTTCTCGATCTCTTTCTTGGTGCTGCCCTTGGCCCCTTCCTGCACCAGGGCAAAGGCCGACTGGAGGCTGTAGGGCGACAGGCAGATGTTCTGCTGCTGATCGGCAGGACTCAGGGTGGCAAGGTGTGCCAGGAGGAGTGAATATACGAGGGTTTCCATAGGCTATGATCTTTTATTTTGTTATCGATGGAATAGAAGTCCGGCCACTTGTGCCGTCTTTATTTTAAAAGACGCGCATTGGCCACGCGGGTTTAAAGTTTCCACGTCCTGCATCGTGCTTTTTTGTGTATAATAATACGTTGTGTTTTTGTAGGTCTATTTGTCAAAAGTGCGGTAATATGATAAAATTTCGTCGAAAATATTGAAAAATGCAATTGCTGTTTTGTTATTTTCGGAAAAATGCCATATCTTTGCAACTAATAAAAGCATTAAAACGGCTGCGGCCGGGTGTCTGTTTGTAAGTCTAGTCTATACATTATTATAATATAATAGCAAATGCAAACGAAAAAAGCGGTTTCACTCATCCTGGATGATGGCCATGTGTTCCATGGCTTCAGCTTTGGTTTTGAGAAACCTGTCAATGGCGAGGTTGTCTTCAACACAGCCATGATGGGTTATCCAGAGTCGTTGACCGATCCTTCTTACAGCGGTCAGATTCTGGTGATGACTTTTCCTCTTGTTGGTAACTATGGTGTCCCATCGGCTTCCGAAGAAGCTAATGGGCTTTCTTCTTTTTATGAGTCGGACCACATCCATGTCCGCGCTCTCGTGGTGAGCGACTATTCCGAGCAGTTCAGCCACTGGAATGCCAATAAGTCCCTCGGCCAGTGGCTTCAGGAAGAGCAGATTGTGGGCATCGAGGGCATTGATACCCGCGAGCTCACCAAGCTCCTGCGCGAGAAGGGCTCGATGAAGGGCAAGATCGTATTCGACGGTGGCGAGGACATCGACTTCGAGGATCCGAACCTCGTGAACCAGGTGGCTATCGTCTCGACCAAGACCGTGGAGCATTATGGCAACGGTTCGAAGCGCGTCTGCCTCGTGGACATGGGCACCAAGTACAATATCATTCGCGAACTGCTGAAGTACGACGTGAGCATCACGCTCGTGCCATGGGATTATGACTTCAACACGATGGGCGAGGAGTTCGACGGCCTCTTCATCTCGAACGGTCCTGGCGACCCCAACCTCTGCGGCGCTACCGTGGAGCATGTGCGCAAGTTCATGGAACAGAAGAAGCCAATCTACGGCATCTGCATGGGCAACCAGATCCTCTCGCTCGCAGCCGGTGCCAAGGTCGTGAAGCTCAAGTACGGCCACCGCGGTCATAATCAGCCAGTGCAGCTCATGAAGGATGGCAAGCTTACCCCTAAGTGCTTCATCACCTCGCAGAACCACGGCTTTGCAGTCGATAACGACACCATCCCCGAGGGTTGGGAGCCACAGTTCATCAACATGAACGACGGCTCGAACGAGGGCATCCGCCACAAGACCATGCCTTGGTTCTCGGCCCAGTTCCACCCCGAGGCATCATCTGGTCCTACAGACACGGAGTTCATCTTCGGCGAGTTCTTCCGTTTGCTTTGATTTTCGAAATTCCGATAACTCGATAATTCGAAAACCGAAATTCCGAAAAAACGTAAATCCGTAAAATCTATGATCAACGATAAGATTAAGAAAGTACTGCTCCTCGGTTCCGGTGCCCTTAAGATCGGCGAGGCCGGCGAGTTCGACTACTCAGGTTCGCAAGCCCTGAAGGCACTGAAGGAGGAGGGCATCGAGTCTATCCTCATCAACCCGAACATCGCCACCGTGCAGACAAGCGAGGGCGTGGCCGACCGCGTATATTTCCTCCCTGTCACTCCATATTTCGTCGAGAAGGTCATCGCTAAGGAGCGCCCAGATGGCATCCTGTTGAGCTTTGGCGGCCAGACCGCCCTCAACTGCGGCGTTGCCCTCTATGAGAGCGGCGTGCTCCAGAAGTACAACGTCCAGGTGCTCGGCACCCCCGTGCAGGCCATCATCGACACCGAAGACCGTGAGCTCTTCGTACAGAAGCTCGACGAGATCAACGTCAACACCATCAAGAGCCACGCCTGCAACACCCTCGACGAGGCCAAGCAGGCAGCACGCGACCTCGGCTATCCCGTCATCATCCGCGCAGCCTATGCCCTCGGCGGCTTGGGCTCTGGCTTCTGCGACGACGAGGCACAGCTCGAAGTGATCGGCAACAAAGCCCTCTCGTTCTCGCCACAGATCCTCGTGGAGAAGAGTCTCAAGGGCTGGAAGGAGGTAGAATATGAGGTGGTGCGCGACAAGTACGACAACTGCATCACCGTCTGCAACATGGAGAACTTCGATCCGCTCGGCATCCACACCGGCGAGTCCATCGTCGTGGCTCCATCGCAGACACTCTCAAACAGCGACTACCACAAACTGCGCGAACTCTCCATCAAGATCATCCGTCACATTGGCATCGTGGGCGAGTGCAACGTGCAGTATGCCTACGATCCTAATTCTGAGGATTATCGCGTCATCGAGGTCAACGCCCGTCTGTCGCGTTCTTCGGCTCTTGCCTCCAAGGCTACCGGCTACCCGTTGGCATTCGTTGCTGCCAAGCTCGGTTTGGGTTATGGTTTGTTCGAGCTCAAGAACTCTGTCACCAAGACCACCTCGGCATTCTTTGAGCCTGCCCTCGACTACATCGTTTGCAAGATCCCACGTTGGGACCTTGGCAAGTTCCAGGGCGTCGATCGCGAGTTGGGTTCGAGCATGAAGTCTGTCGGCGAGGTCATGGCCATCGGACGCACCTTCGAGGAGGCAATCCAGAAGGGTCTTCGCATGATCGGCCAGGGCATGCACGGCTTCCTTGAGAACAAGGTGCTGCAGATTGCCGACATCGACAAGGCCCTCCGCGAGCCAACCGACAAGCGCGTCTTCGTCATCTCTAAGGCCATGAAGGCCGGTTATACCGTCGATCAGATCCACGACCTCACCAAGATCGACAAGTGGTTCCTCCAGAAGCTGTGGGGCATCGTCGAGACCGACAACGAGTTGCAGCAGTATGACGACATCAAGGATGTACCCGCCGCCCTCTTGCTCGAAGCCAAGAAGAAGGGCTTCAGCGACTTCCAGATCGGTCGTGCATTGCTCAAGGGCAACATGGCCGAGGAGGCCGAGAAGGAGATCCTCGAAGTCCGCGCCCGTCGTAAGGAGCTGGGCATCCTGCCTGTGGTCAAGCAGATCGACACCCTTGCTGGCGAGTTCCCGGCTCAGACCAACTATCTGTACCTAACTTATAATGGTGTGGCTCATGATATTGATTACAAATTACAAATTACAGATTACGACCCAGCTGGCAGTAATCTGAAATCTGAAATCTGTAATTCTTCCAAGAAAGATGAAGCAATCATCGTACTTGGAAGTGGTGCCTACCGCATCGGCTCTTCTGTCGAATTCGACTGGTGCTCCGTCAACGCCCTGCAGACCGCACGCAAGCAAGGCTATCGTTCGGTCATGATCAACTACAACCCAGAGACCGTATCGACCGACTACGACATGTGCGATCGCCTCTACTTCGATGAGCTGACCTTCGAGCGTGTGCTCGACATCATCGACCTGGAGCAGCCACACGGCGTGATCCTCTCTGTGGGAGGCCAGATCCCGAACAACCTGGCTATGCGCTTGGATGAGCAGAATGTCCCTATCCTCGGCACGCAGGCCAAGTACATCGACAATGCGGAGGATCGCCAGAAGTTCTCTTCGATGTGCGACCGCATCGGCGTGGTTCAGCCGGCATGGAAGGAGCTGACCAACATGGACGACGTCAACGAGTTCATCGCCAAGGTAGGCTTCCCTGTGCTTGTCCGTCCTTCATACGTGCTCTCGGGTGCAGCCATGAACGTCTGTTCGAACCAGGACGAGCTCGTACGCTTCCTCCAGATGGCCGCCAACGTCTCGCAGAAACACCCCGTCGTGATCTCACGCTTCATCGAGGGAGCCAAGGAGATCGAGATGGATGCCGTGGCCGACAAGGGCGAGATCATCGCCTACGCCATCTCCGAGCACATCGAGTTCGCCGGCGTGCATTCGGGCGATGCCACCATCCAGTTCCCGCCGCAGAAACTCTATGTCGAGACCATGCGCCGCATCAAGAAGGTGGCCAAGAAGATAGCTGCCGAGCTGCACATCTCAGGTCCTTTCAACATCCAGTTCATGGCACGCGACAACGACATCATGGTCATCGAGTGCAACCTCCGTGCTTCGCGTTCGTTCCCATTCGTCAGCAAGGTGCTCAAGCTCAATCTCATCGAGTTGGCATCGAAGATTATGATGGGCTTGCCCTACGAGCGTCCTACCAAGAACGAGTTCGACCTCGACTACGTGGGCATCAAGGCTTCGCAGTTCTCATTCAGCCGTCTGCAGAAGGCCGACCCAGTCTTGGGCGTCGATATGTCATCTACCGGCGAGGTCGGCTGTCTGGGCGACGATACCAACTGCGCCATCCTCAAGTCGATGCTCAGCGTCGGTCTCCGCATTCCTGAGAAGTCGGTGCTCATCTCATCGGGCAACGCCAAGCAGAAGGCCGCTCTGCTCACGCCATGCCGTCAGCTCGCCGAGAAGGGCTACAAGCTCTACGCCACCGCCGGCACCTACCGTTACCTCATGGAGAACGACGTGCCTTGCCAGATCGTCTTCTGGCCAAGCGAGGAGGGTCAGCCACAGGCACTCGACCTGATTCGTCAGAAGAAGATCGACATGGTGATCAACATTCCGAAGAACCTCTCTTCGCGCGAGCTCACCAACGGCTACAAGATCCGCCGCGCCTCCATCGACTTCAACATTCCGCTCCTCACCAACGACCGCCTCGCATCGGCATTCATCAACGCGTTCACCTCGATGAGCGTCGATGACATCGCCATCAAGGCATGGGATGAGTACGGTGTGGAATGATCCTTAGCCATCAGATAAACAACAATACATATCGATTGCGTCAAAACCCACTAAATATTAAATAATAGATACTAAATATTAATCCCACCCCTGTTGCAATGCTCTGCGATGGGGATGGGATTTATGCGTATGAATGCAAGCCAGAAAGGAAGTAATTCACACCGAAATAAGTCATCAGCACGATAAGAAAAGCGAAGGTGCAATACCCATGGAAATGACGAGGACTGGCGAACCAACGCAAGCTCTGTTGATGGAGCGGCAGCGAGTAGAACATCATGGTGATGAGCGCCCATACTTCCTTACTGTCCCATCCCCAATAACGCCCCCATGAGACGTTGGCCCACACGGCTCCGATGAAGATGCCGGCAATCAATAGGAAGAGCGCTGGCATGAGCATCAGCTGGCTGGAGCGCATCAGGCGAGCGGCCTTCTCTGGGTTGCCTTCTTTCTTGCCCGACAGGAACATCGCTCTGAACCCATTGATCATGATGAAAGCTAACAATATATAAGAGATCATGATGACCGACACGTGCAGCGGGAAGAATGGAGAGCGCAACACTGGCATGAGCGGTGCAGACGTCCAGCGCAGGAACATGATGAGGCCAACGATGATCAGCACCAGGAAGAACGTGATATATGGCAACCATCGCATGACACTCTTTGCAGAAGCCTGTCGGTCAGCCTGCCAGATCTGGAAGATCTTTCGATACTGACTATTCGGTTGCAACCAGAAGAGCAACATACCAAGAAGCAACAGTAAGTAGCCAGCGTAGGTGAGGCCGATGCCCCAAGGATCTTTGGTCACGATAAGGATACTGCCCTGCAGATCATCGTCATAGCCAGATTGATAGAAGCGATAATGATCGTGTGTGGCAATGTTATTCATCGAAATGGTGATGGCTTCTTCTTTGCCACCATCCTTAAAGGTGATCTCGCTGATATAATCCTTAGGAGCGTAGGAATCAGGGTAATACTCTACTTCGAAACGATTGAGCTGCACGGCAAACGAGAGCTGCTTCACATAACCCTCTTCCCCGACATAGAAGTTCGATGACTCGGTTTCTCTCAGGTGCATACGACCCTGTTCGCCATAGAGGTGCGTGACCAGAGCTCCTGCCAGAATCACGACAAAAGCCACGTGGATGAGCAACGTAGCAGGAATCTTCCACAACTTACGACGGAAGATGTAAATAAGTGCCAGCACGGCCAACACCCCCCACATTGCTGCAAAGGGTGCCGAATGATATACTGCCTCTGAGGTGCCAGGTTTTCCCGTCACGTTGTCGAGCAACGAGGCGAGTGCCAGCACCACCATGGTGAGACAGAATATTGAGAAGGTAGAAATCTTTAGTTTACGCATTTAATGATATCGCAATAATTAGAAATTATATTGCATCTACAAATTCGCAAATGGCATCGCGGTCTTCTTTTGAGAGCTCGCGGAACTTCTTGACCGAATAGTAAGCATCGCTCGTGCCACCCTGATTGGTAGCATGCCACATGATGGCTTCGAGTACGTTGCGAGC
>JAZQPJ010000023.1:0-21963 GCA_045628525.1 Bacteroidales bacterium | reverse complement strand
CTTTGGTTCGGAGCAAAGCCTTGTTTGCATTGATGCCATTGACCAGCATGGTAGTCTTCTGGATCTGATCGGTAAAAATCTTGTTCATTTTGATGGTTAGATTTTGTAGTGAGAACAACTTTTAGCGTGTCCATTGCATACTTGAATTCTACGATTTCAAGCAAAGCAAAAATACACATTTTCTGGTTCTTGTGCAAATTCATATTCCATTTTTCTTACGATTTTTTACGATCATATTGCCAATTTGGAAACTCGGGATGCAATTTTTCGACGCAATTATCGTCGCGCAAAAGGCGCAGCAAAACGGCGGCCGACCTGTTTCCAAGGAATCATGCGGTAAGCCTTGAGGCGGCGCAGAGGCATGTCGTAGGTCAGGATGATGAGGATCAAGGCGCAGGCGCCATAGATGCCCCAACCGTAACAGGTGCGGATGCTGGTGAGGATCATCTCGACCGTCTGATGCTCCATGAGGTGGCCGAAGCCGTCGGGCGACATCAGCACGCCGATGTGATCCGGACGAGTCATCACCACGGAGTTGATGCCAGGGTTGTGCATCACGAAAGCATCGGCAATGCCACGTCCCATCCATTCGCCATAGAGCGCGGCACCCAGGCAGCCACCCAGGATCATGTGTATCATATTAAATAATGAGAGGCACTGGAAAAAGGTGTGGAAGTCGGTGGAATACTGGAGCAACGTCATGAGCATGATGGCCATTACGGCCGATGCAAAGCCACGCAGAAAGATGGGCAGATAGAGCTGCTGGAGCCAGATGCCGGGGTAGATGAGGAAATACATCTGTAACAAATAAAGCATGACGGCAACAGCAGCGACAAGGCCGAGGCGTGCATAACACCAGCCACGGATTTTCATCCACCACCAGCTGAAGAAACAGCCGGTGTAGCAACCAAGGACAGCGAACCAGTAGCGAGAAGCACCACCCCAGTCGGTCAGATGCATTCCCTCTTCGAGCAATACTTCTTCGAGCACGTGTTCGGCCGAAAGCAGCAACTCGAACAAGGAGATGATGAGCAGGATGGGCAACGTATGCTTGAATTTGAAGACCTTGCGGCTGATGAACGGATGGAGCTTGACCTTCATGCCATAGAGCAAGAGTGCAAAAGTGATGCAGATGGTGCCGATGAGGGTGAAACAGAGGGGCGAATCGTCCCAGTTCATCCAGTCGCCATAAGTGAAGAGGTAGGCAATCTGCACAAGCAAGGCCACCCATCCGAGGTAACCTACCCAGTCGATGCCATAGAGCGGCACCTTGGGCATGAAGCGGAAATGGTGTATGCAGGTGTGATTGAACAGCAGGATCACTAGCATCAAGCCGGCAATAAACCAATGCATGAGGCGCCAGTCATCCCAACCGAAGGCGAAGTATGCCACCAGCCAGCTGCTGATATTCATGGCTCCGAGGATGAAGATGTGAAGCACGGGGAAGAAGACGCGGAAATTGCGTGTCGGCGTAATCCAGAGCTGGACGGTGGACATACATTCGAACGTACCTTCAAGCTTGCAGATGCCTTCGATGAAGCACAATATCCAGAGCAACGGCAGGCAGTTGACGTAAGGGATCAACAGATTGCACACCATGACACCCGAGGCGGCAGCACGAAGCAGCGTCTTGTTGGTGAAACGGAACTTGAAGCGGAACATCAGCGGAAAGAGCGTGGCCATACCTGCCAAGTTGCACCAAAGGGCCATCAGCAGGTCTTCACGCATCAGCTGCTCCTCGCCTATCATATAGTTGAGCGCACCGAGGTAACGACCGCCGCTGAGCTGGAAGCAGAGTGCCATCAGCAGATAGATCCACGGCTGGATGATGCGAGGGACGAAGGCGTTGACCGAGGGAACGCGGAAAGGGCCGGGAGGGGGTAAGGGAGCGGACATGGAAAGGAAAAAGGATTAAGGAAAAGGGAAAAATGAAAAATTAATATTACCTATCGTTATTTTAATACTTTTACCTCAAGATTATACCCCGCGCGGAGTTTTGCCAACAACTCAGTGTCATTATCCTCCAGCGAGATGCGCACCGGCACACGCTGCTCCACCTTCACGAAATTTCCCGTAGCATTATCGACAGGGATCATCGAGAAGGCCGAACCTGTGGCATCAGCCATGCGCTCCACATGTCCGTGATACTTCACACCAGGGACAGCATCGGCCGTAATCTCGACCTCGGCACCGAGGGCAATGTTTGGCAACTGTGTCTCGCGATAGTTGGCGATGACCCACTTCTCGCTGTCGTCCACAATCTCCACCATCGTCTGACCCGGGTTGACAAGCTGTCCGACGTGAATATCCTTGGCACCCACAATGCCATCGGCAGTAGCGAGGATGACGGTGTACGAAAGGCTGAGCTTGGCCATTTCGAGCTGCGCTTCGGCCAGACGGATACCTGCCTCGCTCTGATTGAGACGATGACCCAACTCGCTCACGGTAAGCTGCGTACCCGCCTTGGCGCTGGTCACCTGATCGTAACGTGCCTTGGCACTCTCGTAGGCGGTCTTCATGTTGTCATACTGCTGTCGGGTGACAGCATCTTCCTGCAAAAGGCGCTCGAAACGGGCCAGGTCACGCGCGGCATTCTCCATATTGACACGCACTTCGGTGATGGTGGCTTCATTGATCTTGACAGCGTTGCTAGTGGTGGCAATACCTGCACTGGTGGCCTTCTGTCCGGCCATCGCATTGGCCAAACCTGCTTCTGCCTGTGCCACCGCCAAGCGGAACTCTGCATCTTCGATAATTACGAGCGTATCACCCTTATGCACACGCTGATACTCGTCGAAACGAATCTCGCGGATAAAGCCCGGGACGCGACTGTTGACGGGTGTGATGTGCTGACGTACGGTGGCATTGTCTGTCCACTCGCCACCCGTATGCACAAAGCGGCTGAACACGTAGCCGAGGCCCACAAGGAGCAAGACAACAACGAAGAGATCATATAAGAGGCGCGACTTGAAATTGACGAGTTTCATAACGTATGAGTGATGTATTTGAGTTTGTAATAAGAATAAAGGAGGTTGATGCGCGCATTGACCAGCGCCATCTCAGCGGCCAGACGCACATTTGAGGCATCGAGCATGTCGGTGAGCAAAGCCAGTTCGTTGTCGTAGCGATGGCTGATGACGTCATAGTTCTGCGTGGCCAGCTCGACGGTCTTCTCCTGGGTTCGCACTTCGGTGAATGCTGTCTGATAATTTACATAGCAAGCCTGTACGCCGTTGTTGACGCCTTCCTCGGCAAGCGCCACTTCTTCATTGGCCTTACGCGCATCGAGGCGCGCCTTGCGGATGTTGCGGTTGTTCTTGTAGAGCGATGAGAGCTGATATTGCACGCCAAGGCCGATGAACCAAGCGTTGGTATTGACGTCGGCCGGAATCAGGTCGTTGACGTATGGACCACCCAGATGATCCTCGGCCACCAGCGCCAGATGAGGCAAGCTGGCAGCACGTGTGGCTTTGAGCTGCTGCCGGGCCATCTCAGCACCTAACTGTGCTTGTTTCAAGCCGAGGTTACTGGTCGAAGCCTGCTGCTGCCAACCGGCATAATCCATGCTATTGCCTAATAATTCGCCACGCTCCAATAACGTAGTATCTGGCTGAATCTGTGTTTCTTCGGGCAGATGAAGCGTAGTGACGAGCTGGTGATTCATGATGCTGGCGGCATCCTTGAGCTGAGAGAGTTGCAGTTCGAGGTTCTGCAGCAGAAGTTCAAAGCGGGTAAGGTCGCTCTTGAGTATCATCCCCTGCTGCTGACGCGCTTCCATCTGGCCGATCACACGGCGCGTGAGCCCGATGTTCTGCACGAGTACATGCTGCAGGTTGAGCAACTTATAAAGGTCGAGGTAATAACCCGTAAGGAGGAAACGCACCTCCTGCCGGTTCTTCTGCACATCGAGTGCCGAGAGCTGCTGACCCAGTTCGGCCATGCGTATGCCAGCCGAAATAGCACCTCCGGCATAGAGCACCTGTGTGGCTTCGAAGGCGAAATTACGTCCCCAGTGTGGCGTGTCCTGCTTGCCCAGAGGCGCCTGACCCACGTAGGGAGGAATGGCATAGATGATCTCGGCCGAACCATGGGTCGAGAAACTGCGGTTCATGAGGGTGGCATTGCCGATGTAACTGCCGCTCAAACTCAGATTCACGTCGGGGAGTACGGCAGATCGGACCGCCTTGACTCCCTCCTCAGCGCTTTCAAGCGCCGTCTGATAGACTTTCTGGCTCTGGCTGTTCTCATCGGCCAATCGGTACACGTCGTCAAGGCTCATGACCCTCATCTGGGCATGAACCAACTTACATGAAACCATAAACATAGCGAGAACGATTGCCAAAGCACGTACTGTTCTTTGTCTCATTATATAATAAGTTTGGTTTGTTGATAATCTCGTATCTACGGTCTTGTCTTTACGATTTCAGCAACACCAAACCTGGACGTGCACATCTGTTTGCAACCGAATAATAAATAAGCACTCCTAAAGAGCACACTGCACCACAACTTGCTGAAGTGCGGTGCAAATATCGTGATTTTATTTCACTTTTCAAAATTCATGGCCTACGAAAAATGAACATCCAGCGGTCTTATCGAACAATGTTGATAGCTGCAAGTGCCATCTATCGAACCTAAATCAGAAAACTAATAAGATCTTATTCTGGCACGTAGATGATCTCACCATTCTCAAGTTCGTAGGCAGTTCCTACACGTTTGCCTTTTTTGCCATCGCTTGAGTTTTGTTCTTCGCTCGGGGTGTAGCGATTGATGGTCTGACCTTCCTTGGTGATGATCTCCATGTTGTCCTTTCCTGGGTTCTTGACCATGGTGAAATCTTCCTGACTGAACATCTCGGTCATGTTGAAGCGAGACACCAAGGCGACCATCAAGGCTACGGCGAATACCATAGCTACGTCGAAAAGGTTCGAAACGACCGACATCGGGTCGTCGTCTTCTCCAGAATGTAGGAATTTACGTTTTCGCATAGTCATGATCTGTTTAATGGGTTAAGAATCTCAGCAAGGTATTCCAGCTGCGTCATATCCTGCTGATACCAACGCTGCTTCACCTGCTGTGTGACGAAACCGATGGCTGCGGTTACAAGGCCAGTCACTGTGGTCGAGAAAGCCACCTGCATATTACGAGCCATAGATTCGATGTCACCCGTGGCAAGACCGGCCAGTGCAGGGCCCATGGGGATGAGTGTTCCCATCAGTCCGAGCATAGGGCCGAGCTTCGAGAGGAGCTTGGAGGTGGAGAGATCACGGTCGGCCGTAATCTCATACTCGGCGAGGAGACGCTGCACCTCGGCCTGACTGTCACGTGCGGCAATCATCTGACGGATGAAGCCGATGACGGGTGCATTACTTTTCTGTGGCAACTTTTGCGCTACTTGGTCAAGGGTTTCAAGCGTCACGTCGGTCAACGTGGTGCGTACATGAGCTGCTGTCTTGCGGAGCATAAGATACTGACCGAAGAAACTGCCAATGAGAAGCAACGAACGCAGGAAAAGGAGAATCAGGGCAATGATAACAGGGACAAGAAGTCCCGTACTGATCCAATAGAGAATATCTGAGATGAGTTCCATATATAGTGTATAGTTGAAAGTGTAAAGTGAAGAGATGAGTTTAGAGCTTAGTGTTTAGAGTTTTGCGTGACCTCATCCACCCTATCAAAGCGCAGACGAACGCAAGGAGAAGGAAGGCACCAAGTGCACTCCATTCTATGGCATCAGATCCTTTGAAATTGGTCGTTCCATTGACCGTGGACACAATACCCAATAGTAACAAGAGGGCGTTACAGAGGAATAGAATCTCGAGGCGAAGGTCTTTCTCTGGCAAGAGCCAACCAACCAGCCACGAGATGGCCGGAAGCAGCACAATTACGGCAACGGCCATACTCCAAGCTGTGGTGGCAAAACCGACTCCGGGCAGCTGATAGATCAATGCGACCTCTGCAGCAAACAAGACGGCAAGAATGAGGATGCCAGGGAAGAAGCGTAGGATGCGATAATAGACGATAACGCTGGGTTTCACTTTCCCCTCATAGAGCAGTTTACCGGCCAGCAGACAGAAGGCCATCTGCCACAAGGCTTCGAGCGTCAAGAGCACCGAGGTATCAAACATCAACGGCTGATCGGCCAGCCAGGCTTCGATCTGCTGCCGCGACTGCTCAATGGCGTATGGCCAGATCATGCCGACAAACAAGGCGCAGAGGAAAGAGGAGATGCACATCTGCCAGAGTTTGAGGAAGGTCTGCTTCAAACAGAAGTTGAAGCAGATCAATATCATAATGACTAATACGACGGTTTTCATTCCTGATTCTGTTTGCGACGTTTACGGACGACGATAGTCAGGACAACCAACGCGGCGATGACGATAGCCACTACGACGAGCGTCGAGACGAGTGCCGTAACCGTATCGGCTGGCTGTGTGAGGGTCTCTTTCTGAAGCACCATACCCTGCTGATCCCTGGGTTGAGTAGGATTCTGTACTGACAGGTCGCGCTGAGCCTGCTGAGCTTGTTGCTGCAGTTGCTCGATGGCATTACGCTGACGGTCTGTAGCCTGCCAGAAGCCTCGGTCGGCAGCCTTAAGCATAGACGAGGTCATCGTCTCAAGTGCGGCTGGATTCTGGTCCTTCATGAACTCATCGATGCCCAATGCATATTTGTCATCGACATAGACCGCAAAGAACTCGTCCCACATCTCCTGACTGATGGTTCCCTGACGGGTTACACTCCAACCATAACTGTTCTCGACCACCTCAGTGAAAGCAGTGACGGCAGAAGCGCCACCTTTCATCTTCTCGCGGATGTAGGCAGGATTGAAGACCGTGGTACGGCTCTCAACGCCGATGGCCTCACCCAGTTCCTGCATACGGTTGTTATTTCTGTTGCGATAGTCAGCCAGATAAGCCTCTGGCTGATGACCTGTGACATGCTCTACGGCCAGATTCATGCCACCCATGAACTCATATACATGATCGAGCGAGAGCGCGCCCCAGGTGTTGGACTGACGAGGTTGCACCACAGCATCAGTACGTGTGATAGCGGCAGCGAATGCGGCTTTCGAGAATCGTTCCCAGCCGTCCTCTGTGCCATAGAATGCACCCATACTGTTGAGATAGACCTCAGCGATGTCGGCGCTGGTCTGCCAGCCGTCCTGGCTCTGCACCATGCCTTGAATGCCTGTGCCATAGTTGCCATCTACACCACCGAAGACTCGATAGGCAGACATCTCACGAGCTTCTTTTGGAGAGAGTCCTTGCTCGGTCAGATAACGTTCTGACTCAAGGACACCAGCTGCCACCTGATTCTCGAAAGCGTCATTTTTGGCTTCGGCAGCCATGGTGACAGCTCGGTTGATGAGATAAAGACGTGAAGCTGCAAGATCGCGTAACTGACCTGATGTCTGCACTACGACGTCAATACGGGGACGTCCTAATTCAGCACTCGGAATGAGGCGAAGATCGGTGACACGTCCAAAGGCATCGCGTACTGGCTCAACTCCCAACAGATAGAGGATCTGTGCAATGGATGCACCTTCTGTCTCGATGAACTCTGAGCTCCATAAGGTGAAGCTGACCTTGCGTGGGATGCTGTCGTTATGATTGCGACGATACAGGGCGATGGTCTGGTCGGCCAGTTGTTTGCCTTTCTCCCAGGCGGTTTCAGAAGGTGTGGCTTCTGCATTGACGCCATAGAGATTACGACCAGTTGGCAGGGTGCGAGGATTGCTGACCACATCGCCACCGGTAGATGGACGAGTGTACCCGCCATTGAGGGCATTGAGCAGCGACTGCATCTCATCTTCTGGAGCCTGAAGAAGACCGAGGCGATAGCCCGCGACATTCTCGATGGTGCGGACCACTTCCATGATTGCCGATGCGAGTTCTATCTCTTCACGAGTATATTGCTTGCGTGAGGCGGCCATGGCTTGCATCATCGATGAGATGCCATCCGAGGCCTGCCGGATATCGGAAGCAGATTGAGTCAATCCCATAGCCTGAGCCATCTTGCGTAAGGCAGCAGGTGGTGCTCCCATGGATTTGGCCAACTTCAACGCCTCGCGTGGATCCATGTTCTTACCCATCTCCTTCATGCGGGCCATGGACGCGCTGTCTGGCTTCTGGCCATCGGCGTGGGACGTGTCCTGAGCCGCGGTATCGGCAGCGGGTGCTGTGCGCATTGCCATCATCGCCATCATGCTCATCATGTCAGTCGGGCGGCTACGCTCTTCGTCGATCTCACGAGCCTGTGCCAACTGTTCAGCCGTGATATGTGCTACTTTGCAAATCAACGCATCATTGGCCATAGCTGGATTTTTGAGCAACTGCGAAACCAACGTACGTGCTGGTTCGAGATACTGACGGGTGAAAAGCGACTTATGCTTGCTGACATCCATATGCGAACGGCCAAGCTGCTTATCGAGCGACAACAGGCTGTAGGCAATCGGATCGGTAGCCATGGCCAGGACCGTGCTCTCGATGCGCTCGGGTACGTAGGATTCGCCCAAGGTATAGAGCTGGCCGGTCATCTTGGCATTGACCAACTCTTCGGCAAACTCCTCGACTCGCTGCAGCTCGTCTTCGCTCCATGGCAGAGTAAGAACTGAGTCAAGTTTCAGGTCACGATGGATGCCCATTTGCACAGCAATACGCTTGACGGCCATTCCGTCTTCACGCCGCATGGCTTCGGTCAACTGACGATAGGTATCGCGCAGTTCCGTCTCCATGAACGAAGCGGTCAGATGGCTCTGGATGCCGGCGTATGTCCTGCGCTTTGCAATGAGCGCCTCTCCGACATTGCCGATGGTATATATATAATAATGTGGAAGCGGACCGATCAGTTTATCTGGCCAGTCTTCACTTGAAAGTGCTACCTGTTTGCGTGGCGTGTATTCCAATCCACCATGGGTTCCGAAGTGGATCAATGCATCGGCCTTGAAATCTTCACGGATCCAACGATAGGCTTCCTGGAAGGCCAAAGGAGGCTCATTGCCTGTGCCGTGAACGATGGCAAAGGTGTCTGTACCCTCTCCTGCCATAGGTTGCTGCACAAGAGCCACGTTGCCAAAGTCACGCTGCGACAGGTGGAGCTCTTGGTACGAGGCAGGCAAGTTCTCTACGCGATAGCCTTCAGCCTTCAGTCGCTTCATCAGGTTATAGAGCGAAGGCAGACCTTCCATGCCTGACGCAGTGAGCGTGTTCTGCTCTGGAGATCCGAAATAGACGATGGCTACCTTCTTCTCTGCATTACTCTTATGCTTAAGTGCAATATACTTCTGCAGAGTCTCTACGAAAGTCTCCAGACGGTCTGGTATGGTATAGTTCTCATGAAGGCCTTCGTCGTTGATTCTCTGAGCAAAGAGCACGTATGGTCGAAGTGCTCCGTCAATCTCTGGCGTGATCAGGCTCTGGCTCATGAAGCCACCGGTCATACCCTGCTTGTCGTCCATCCATTCCTCATAGAGTCGGTTGGTATTGAGCGGACAGAAGAGCGGGATGTTCTGCTCGGCCAGATAATCGACCATAGCATCGCCCATTCGGCCATGAGCAAAATTGACAATGGCTGATGGCTGTATGCTGTCGAGCAAGGCACGATGTGTCTTCAGATTGATCTGTCCCAGGATGAATGCATTCAGGCCTGATGCTTCAAGCTTGTCACACAGATCGTAAGGCGTACCCATGGCTCCGGTGATAATGACAGAAGGTGCATCTGCAGTATAGCGTTGATGCTTCTGTAGATAGGCGATATAATCTGCGAGACTGTCAAAGCCCAGTTCCTCATCCTCTGGATGCTCCAGATTACGGTGATTGAGCAGGTAGTTACGCTTCTCAATCACTTCGCAAATCTCACCTTTGCTGACGATCTTCTGATCAATATGTGTGCGCACATAGTTGAGCATAGAACGATAGTTGGCGCGCGAGTCTCCGCCCAGATAGGCAGCGAGGGTGTCGGCCTGGATGGAGTCGAGCGAGACGATGCGGTTTTGAGGATTGGTGGCAGAGGTGGTCAGTATGGGAGTGCCTGTGAGTCCTGCCAGCTCGATGGCGTCACGCTGCTCTGCCGTCAGACGGATGCCCATGGCATTGATAAACACCATGTCGTAGTGGTCGATCCGTTGCTCGACGTCGGACACAGGTAACTCCTCGATCTGGATGAACGGATTATCGTTCGCTTTGGAAATTTCGCCGAGTGTGATGACCTGGTAATTGACGAAAGCGACACGGGTCGGGGAGAGATAGCGGCTCCAGACGTGCCAAAGGCCACCCACCAGCAGGAGGGTAGCCAGAATGATCAGTGAATAACGCACACGGCATTTGGTCTTGATATTCATGAGTGATAAATCATTTAGATACAATGCGGTCAATATCCAATACGACGCCCAGGCTCCAGGTCGTACCAATCGTCATGGGTGAAGTGAAATAGTAGTTCTCGGGCTTGTAGTTGAAGATGTTATCTACCGCGAGGTTGATGCTGATACCATCCCACAGTCGCTGCTGTAGCGTACCTTTCCAGAGGGTGTATCCCGGATCTACATTCTCTCGCTGGCTCACAGGCTTACCAAGATGACGACCTGTCAACGCAAGATTCAACGCATAGAAGCGGCAGAACTGATGGTCATAGTCAATGCGCCAGGTCATCGTATGGGCACGTGGCTGGGTGAATTGCGAATCCACCACATTGCCACTCTCGTGCATGTAGGCGTAGTTGTATTTGAGGCCCAGTCCCATCTTCAGTCGGTATTGCACGCTCAGGTCAATACCTCGGACTGTGACACCATCTTCATTCCAGTACAGCGCGCCTTCCGTTCCATCTGGATTATACTTCTTTGCTACACTCTCATCGGTCGTGAGTATCGTCTCGTGAGTATCAGGATTGACATACCACCAACGGCCTACGGTCGTAATGCGCTTGTCGAAGATATTGGTGTAGCCCATCAAGGTGATGTTGTACGAGCCGTCGAGCCAACCGCTGTTGTTAATGCGACCATTGTACTCGAAGGTGAGATTGAAGTTGTGACTCTTCTCGGGGTCAAGATCCGGATTGCCATAGATCATGTAGCCCATATTGCCCATATCGTAGTGCATATACATCTCCTTGAGCGATGGGGCACGGAAACCGCCAGCATAAGAACCTCGGACAGAGAAATGACGCCACTTATACATGGCGGCCAGACGTGGAGTCAGGGCTTGCGAGGAGGAGGCTGAGAAAAAGTCGTAACGTACGCTGGCAATGACATTGAACTGCTTGGTGGGGTTCCAGTCGAACTGCGCGAAGGCATCTGCATTGTTTTGCCCACGCTCGGCATTGTCGAGGAACTGGTAGGTGGTCAGATAGTCATGCAGGAAGTCGGCACCCAGAGTCAGCGTATTGCTGCTGAAGGACTGGTTGTAGAGTGCATGACCCACGTGTTGCACATTGCTGTAGTCGTGGTCGTGGGTGCGTGTGCCGTCGAGCAGATAATTGGCCTTGTCATATTGGTCGTATGCATACGACAGCTCGAGCGTCCGGCCATCCTTCCAGTCATACACGCCCTTCAGACCGGCACTGTAGGCATTGTAGTGATAATCGAAGTTCTTGCGCTGGCTTTCGCGGTAGAAGTAGCCTGCACGTCCGACGAACCGGAGACGATCTGTAGCGCGGAAGGTCAGTCGCTCCTTCACGTTGTAGGTCTTCTGTCCGTAGAGCTCGGTGATGTCCGAATTCTTCTGATCAGTAGTCGGCTGGCTGGCGTTGCCACCTATTATTCCGCTGAGCAGGTCGTCCAGCGAACTGGCATTGTCGGTCAGTTTCACTGGGTCAATGGTGGTCTGCTGAAAGTTGGTCTGCGAGTTCCAGCGACCTTTGTTCAATGAGAAGGTCGCACCATTGCGCCACTCCTTACCGAACGAATTGTAACGTGAATTGACCTGAGCAGTCCAAGGCTGGGTGGATTCGCGACTGATGATGTTGATGACACCGCCTACGGCATTCGATCCATACAGAGACGAAGCCGCTCCTTTCACGATCTCGATACGACCTACGTTGTCCAGATTCAGACGGTTGTAGTCAGTATTGTCCATCGTCTCACCTGCCAGACGCTCGCCATCGACCAAGAAGAGAACGGCATTGCCACCGAAGCCACTCATATTGAGCGAGGTCTCCTGGCTCATGGCATAGCCGAATTCGAGTCCAGGCATCTCCTGCGTCAGCATGTCCTGGATGTTGGTGGCATCGACTTTCTTGATGTCCTCACTGGTCAGGAGTCGTGTCACTACGGGCACTTCTTTGAGCGCTTTGGGTGTAAGCGTTCCGGTGACAACCACTTGTTCAAGACTGGCATAATCCTCGGACATGCGTACGTCATAGCGGATATGGGCGTTGTCGGCCGACAGCGGCACCTTATGAAGGCTGAAACCTACGTAGCTGATTTCAAACTGATACGTACCGCTCTCTGGAAGAACCAGATGATAGTTGCCATCTGCATCGCTGGTTGTGGCCACGTCGCGGCTACCGTGAGCCACGACGTGTGCACCAGCCAGAGGCTCTCCGCTTGCATCTGTGACCTTACCTGTCACGTCGCGTCCTGCAGCCAGCATTGTGCACGCCATGCAGCTGAGGGTAGCGAGAAGCTTTATTCTCATATTATATATATGTATGAACCAGGTTATTTCTTCACTCCCTTGAAGTTGGCTACCATGGCCATAGGCATCTTGCCATACTTGAGGCTGTAGGCAATGCCCGCAGTCTTCATCGTGGGGACAATCGCAACGGTAAGGCCAGTAATGGTGTAAGACTTCTCACCGATGGTGCCTGTGATCTCATCTTTTGATGCCACAATTGCTTCGACGCCGTTCTGCGCAGTCTTGCTGACGGTCAGGCCTTCCAGAGTAATGGCAGGCAACGCCATCATGCCTTCGCCAACAGCTGGAGTAGTCAGCGAGATGGTGTTCTCGTCGATGGCCTTGATCTCATAGACAGCATCGGCATAACTGCTCTCCTCGCCCATAACGGTGATGCTGAGATCGCCTGTGTAAGTACCCGCAGCTGCCTCGGCAGTAGGAACAGGCTTTACGTCATCGTCATCGTTGTCACATGAGGTTGCACCCATCGAAAGAGTCACTGCGGCTACCATCATAGCCATGAATTTCATCATTTTCATAATTGTTTTGTTTTTAAATTGTTTGTTTGATTATTTTTTTGTTCTTTTATTGACAATATAGCCGGATAGAAGTATCAATGTCAGCAGCAGTCCCGCAATGAAAACGTAGAGGACTGAGAAGACCGAACCCAGGAAAGGCTCGTAACATCGACCGACATGCAACTCCAAGGCAAAGTTCCAGAGCGACATGGGCTGGGCTACCAACTTTGAGGGCATAGGAGGCATGGGCTTATTGGGCTCATTGTTGTACACAAACACAACTTTCTCTCCCAACGGACTTTCTGCGATACCAGTAACGGCATGTGTCCCTACGGGACGCCCTGTCAGTTGTCGGTATGCTTCGCCTGTGAAATAGTCGGTCACAGAGCCTGCCCCGATATTCCAGCGAAAAAGTCCACTGAATGAACCTATCAGCCAGTCTTTTCCATCCCGACAGAAAACATTCACTCCCATTGGACTCACCACGGGTGCTTTATCTGGGGCTATGGCATTCGGCTTTCCTTCTTTTAGATCATCTAGCAGATAGAATCCTTCGCTAGTTGATAACAACCATTGATTCAATTGATCATCCCATCGGATTGCCCGGAGTTTGTCATGAAAGACGTTCTTGTCAGCGAGCGTTGATCCTGGAAGAGGAGATACCCGGGTGAGAGCTAGCGGAACCATCAGAGGTGGACGCAGACACATGCCCGTCACGGAGAGGATAAGGGTGAGCAGAATCGTCCATACGCCAAGTCGCTTGTGCCATTTCATACTCCATTTCATACAATGTGTATGCCGCCCGATGGATGCCAGCGCCCCCTTCTTGTCTGACTTGCTCCGGCCTGATAGTCGTTTGAGGTCTATACGAGCTACAAAAAAGATGATACCGGTAAGGCAGAGGATGACCAGAATAACACCAAGAGCATCCACCTCCAGTCGACCGGCTAAGCCGAACAGATCTCCGCTATGCAGCATCCAGATAGTCTTGAAGAGTGTGACCTTAGGATCGTAACCTTCTGGAGTAGCAAGGATGCATGGGCTAAAGTAATAAGAGGGTGCCACAGCCTGGTAAATACGCGATCGGGTCATCACGATTACAGTATCTTGTCCACGTACCGCAATATCACTCACACGTTCTTCATTGCCTGGCAAAATGACAGTCTCCCATTCGCCTTTAATATTATTATATGTATATGCATTGTATAAGCCTGCACACCACAGGCGTCTATCTCCCGTTTCAACCAAGTTGCTGATCTTGCGATTGTCAATGCCTGCTGCAATACCTCTATTGAAATCCTCGCATTGCTGGTATTGTGCATCGGTAAGCCAGAGTCCTGCCTGTCCGTAGATGATGCGTGTGACAGAGTCTGTACGACCCAATCGCTCACCTTCGACATCAAGCATTCCTTTGAGGATGCCCTGATTCCAATCTTTGATGTGATACGACTCTGGCAGCCAGCTGCGCGACACCTCGCAGCTTGTAAAGGTTTTGCGATGGTTCATCACGATGCCACTCGCACAGAACAGCATTATCATCACCGATAATACAAGTCCTGCCCAGCGATGCCACATACGCCAATTCAGGGGATATTTCTTCTTTGATTGATTACAGTTCTTCGATTCAGATAAATTCATAAATAAGCTGCCATTTTGTTTGTTTTGGCGGCGCAAAGGTAGCGACTTTTCGAAGTTCTTGCAATAACTAAAATTAGGTATTTTGTTCTTTCAAAGCTTCAAGCCTTTAATTTTGGAAGCATTTTTGTCTATTTGAAGTATCAATATCACGTTCAGAAGATAACGAAAACACATTATAAACCCTTCCTCGGTGATGTTAAATGCCCCAAATTGCTATGTATCAAACCTCGGTTCCATAGCGATGTTCCACATTATGTATTAACACTTCTTCAATGTAAACGGAACATCGAAAAATGCTTTTGTGTTCCATTACAGCTCAAAATCTGGCTAAATAATGTTAAACTGGAAAAATAGTTGAGTTGCACCCCCTCCCCCGAAAGTCGATAGTCGCTAATTTTGCAGCCGTTTCCTCGTGGCTATGGGAAAAGGATGAAGTCCTAACGATTTGCTCAGTCGGATGGCAAGTCTGGTTATCGGTTTTAGTTTCTGTATAGACATGAAACCAAGGCAAATAGTTAATGATCTGTTAACGTCTTGTTTCATACCCTATGATGAAACTATTTGGGAACTATCTTTGCACCGAAAATCGAAATCGCTGCAAATTGCGAGGAATATCAACAAATCAATTGTTGAATAGCGAATATATAATATGAAATATGTATCAATTGAAACCCAAAAGCTTAATGCTCTAATAGAGCTGGTGGCGAAAGTGAAACAGATGACAGAGGAAAAAGCAAGTCAACAGACTGCTGATCCGCACAAAATATACCGACTACAAGAAGCTCTGGAGATCCTTGGCATATCACGTGAGGAATTCAGACGAGCACGATATGCAGGACGCATTCAGTACCATCAGGCAGACGACAAGTTTTGGTTCTACTTATCAGAGCTCATCGATTTTCGCAATCGTTATCTCTCCCCCAGTGCAGAGGGAATAGCATAAACACATTAACCTATACTTTTTAACTATGGCAAATTCTTTTACGCTGATTGAGGAATCGACTTTCGAGGCTCTAGTCAAAAGCGTCGATGACATCAAGTCTATCGTCAGCAATCTTAATTCCAGCTCAGGCTACAATCCAAACCGCATCTTCACTAATGCAGAAGTGAAGGAGATGCTTGGTGTGGGGGATAAGACCTTGAAAAAATTGCGTGATAGCAATCTACTTCCCTACCATCTTTCTGGCAAAGAATACTGGTACCTCCAATCAGATCTCGACTATCTCATGGAGGCTACTAAAGTGCCAGTTTTCGCAGAACACTAACTTTTTTCAAGCTTTCCAATGGGTCGAAAGAAATCGCTGCGAAACGCAGGCAAGTTCATCCTTCGTACAGACCGCGAACCTAACAGACAAGGCGAATACCCTGTCTATATTCAATACACCCTTGACGGCAAGGTCGCCAGGGGTGAGACTGGCGTGTGCGTGAAGGAAAAGGAGTGGGATGCTTCAAAGCAACGTGTACGCTCGACCCAAAGGATGGCTGCCAGACTTAATCAGGTTCTTGACGAGAAGAAACTATATATTGATACCGAAGTTCTGTTATTCGTAGGTCCGTCATCCCGGAGAATAACGATTGACATTCTACGAAGAATTGTTCAAGGAAAGCCCTTCGCAGAAGAGAAACCTGAGGTTGATTTTATCCAGTTTATGCGCGACAATCAGAAACGTCGGCATGAAGTCGGTAGAATAGCGGTTTCTACACACGAGAACGGAGATAATACCATAGGAGGTTTCCGTGAGTTCCTAAAGGAGAAGCTGGGAAGAGAATCCATCTTCTGCTCGGAGGTGACAGTAAAGCTCATTTCGGATTACATCGTGTGGAGACTTGATGAACGTGGAAACAAACCTGCGACAATCAATAAGGCACTCACTCCTATAATGAAGGCATGCAAAGCAGCTGCTATAGAGGAACTAATGAACAACCGTACAGCAGAAGCCATTGGTGAACTATACTTGACAGAGAAGCGGTCTCTAACAAATGATGAAGATGAAGACAATCACAGTGATCATTATCTGACGGAAGAAAAGCTTCAGGAGATGGCAGACCTATATCCACTACAACTTCGTGAACGATCACGCGAATATATGGATATGTGGTTCTTGTCTCTGCACACATGCGGGCTCCGCTTCTCTGATATTCTCACGCTACAATGGTGCGATGTGCATTTCGATGAACGAATGATCCGAAAGGTGGTGGTCAAGACCAAACGGCAGATTGAGGTTCCTCTTACTGATAATGCCATTGAGCTATTAAAACGATTCTGGCAAAGAAATGGGAATCGACGCTTCGTGTGTGGATTGCTTCCAGAGAACTTCGATCTGAATGACGACTTGGCAGTCTATCATGCCTGCCTACACAAGAACGCAAGCATCAAGACCTGTCTCAAGAGGATATGAAGCTGATGAACCTTCCATTCAATCTGGGTATGCATTGCGCTCGGCATACGTTTGCAGTGTTAGCTCTTTGCCGAGGAATCGAGGCAAAGAAACTGAGCGTTCTTCTGGGCCACTCATCTGTGCTCGTCACGGAAAAGACTTACGCCCGTTTTATACCTCATGTCCTAGAACAAGAGGTCAACGATAAACTGCAATTCGAAGTAATTCCCAGGAATCAGTAACAAAGACCTATACCCGACTATAATTTCATGATTGCCTTTGCCTGGTCAGCAAATGGCAACAAATAAAACCGCTACCCGACCAGTAGCATAAATCTCTTACAAATGAATACCATAAAAATCGATATGGTAGATCTTGCAAGAATCCTCCGATTATCAGACACTGATGTCGGCAAGTTCTTCAGAACTACGTATCTTTACATCACGAAGCGAACAACTCCTAAATTTGAAAAAGGGAGCGAGTTGCTTGAGTTCGTTTTTACGGACTTTCAGTCGTCTCTTGACAAGCAAATCGCAGCAGCGGAACATCGTAGTGTACAGAACAGCCAGAATGCAAGTGGCAAGGCCAAGGTGCAAAGAGAAAGTAATCCTGACAAACTCGCCAAGACAAAGCGAAAGAGCAATGGCGGCAGCAATACCAAGGGCGTTACAGAACTTTGCAGCAAGAGCCAGGAAGAGAATACGAATCCTGACGAGTTGCCTGATCTGGCTGATAGTCCAAGCCAGTCATCAGACACCTCTGGAAGTTCTAACGAATCGTTGCAAATCAATGAAGTCGTTGCAGCTGCATCCGTTTCTATCTCTTTCGAGCAACTCGAAGCCATCTATCCCAAGAAGGACAGTTCCGCTTCATGTCGTAACGAAGCAGAGGATCTCTGGGGAAAGCTGTCTGACGAGGAAAAACGTTGCAGTTACAACTACGTCTGCAATGCCATTTCTCAAAGTACCGCTTCTACACTCCCGTTTTTGCGCCAGTACATCAAATCTCAGTACTGGCACCAGAACGGATTGAACTAAGAGAGACGTTTTATGAGGGGTGGCCAGCGGTACCCAGATACGTATCTCACGTATCTTTGGTATCAGACCACTATCCACCCCTCATTTCAACTAAAAAAACCATTAACTATGATTACAAGGATATTCTATTCTAAAAGTCCTACGGATACAATCAACTATGTTATGAATCCTAAGAAACACGCTGTAGTTACTCTCTCGAAAGGCATCAATTCTCTGTTCTATGTGCCTCGTATTATCATGGATTTTGAGAAACAATCGGCTCTCAGACCATCTCTTGAGGTCAAGGTCATTCATATTCCGACCTCCTTTCATGCACGCGATTTGGAGGCTGTCAATGCTCAAGGAGCAGAGATTCTTCAGGATTGGATTGACCGGATGGAGAGGCACGGCTACCACTTTGACCAGTACTTTTTCGGTCGTCACCATGATAAGGATCATAAGAATCCACACTTTCATTTTGTGGGCAATCTGGTACTCGACAATGGCTCTCGTGCCAATCTTGCCAACATCGGAAAGGCTGCTCGTGAGGCATCTATCTACGTCACTCAAAAGTGGGGTCTGGTATCTGCTAAGCATCTACAAGAAGAGATTCTTCAGGAGCAGAAAGACGCAATGAAGGAGTATGAAAAGACAGATTATATCCTTTCTGGACAAAAGAATTCAGGTCATTCCACATCAGTTTCGTCTTACGATTCTACAGACATAATGGTTGTAGAAGATACATCGGCACCATTTTTTGAGACTGGCTCTTTCGACCCGATTGGCGTTGTAGCAGCAATACTCTTTCCTGATTATACTCCCGTTATTTCAAGTGGTGGAGGTGGCGGTAACAAGAGCGACGAAGACGAAGAGAAGAAGAAAAAGAAGCGCCGAACCACAGGCAGAGGATGTTTTAGTAAACGATAATATGTAGTATGAAAAAAGAGAAATCTATCAAAAAGCAGCGTACTCATCGCAAGGAAATCCAGTTCAGTAATGAGGAATACGATCAGATCCGAGCCAAGGCTTTTGCTGCTGGACTATCTGAAGCTGCCTATATACGTGAGGCTTCTCTCGCTCATGAATTGAAAGCAGCACTTACCCCAGAGGAGCGGAAACTCTACCAGAGAAGCACGGCTATCTCGTCTCGTTATCTCAACAATCTTAACCAGCTGATGCGCATCAGCAATACCTTCGGATATTCTCAAGAAGCGGCATTGTCCATATTGCAGTTCGTCATGAATGCCGACACTCATCTGCAAGGCGGAGAATATGAACCTATCGATGATCTCGCTCTAGAACAGGACCTGAAGCGAATTGAACGTGAGCAAACAGCTCGGAAGGAAGCGGAGCAAAATGATGCGAAAAAGACATCTGGAATGGCAGAGGAGAACAAGCAACTTAAAGAAGCTCTGGCTTCTTCTAATCAACGTTTGTATGAAGCACAAAGACTGGCTGCGCATAACTATCTGCTGACAGAAAAGGGTTCAAAAGAGTACCGTTCAAAAAACAAAATCTATATGTACTCTACAGTTACTGGAGATGGATGGTTCTTCAAGATCGGAGAGAGAGC
Source organism: Bacteroidales bacterium (assembly GCA_045628525.1). Lineage (GTDB taxonomy): Bacteria > Bacteroidota > Bacteroidia > Bacteroidales > UBA3663 > Liminaster. The sequence continues at coordinate 2,232 of JAZQPJ010000023.1, read as the reverse complement.
CGCCGAAGTAATAGCTCCACATCTGGTCAAAGATTGGCAGGATGGCAGAATCACGGTAGCTGATCTTCACAAGCTTTACCTGGAAAGGAGAATTAGCAGATAAAAAGGTGTGTCTCTTTCATCGAGAGACACACCTTTTTATATTATATAGGAGGTTTATCAAGTTGTGTTAGACAGAGAAGTCAAAATCCAGTTTATTCATGACTTCGTCTTCAAGCGTCTTCGGGAGGAACTTGGCATAGACTTTCTCTGTGACCAGAATGCTCTTATGAGCCAAAAGTGCGCTGACCTTATGAACTTCTACACCCTTATTGAGTGCCAGGACAGCCCAGGTATGACGTGCCACATGCATGGTCAGGTTGAATTTCAACCCAAGTTTATGGCCTATTGTCTTCAGAGAGGTCTTGATAGGTGTGTTGCGGTTGATGCGCTGGCGACGAACTTCGACATCATTGTCAACGTTGAAGTTATCCGGCAGAAGGCCGAAGACAAATCGGTTCATGCCTGTGCGTTCCTTCCATTTGTTGAGAATCTGGAGTGCTGCCCCATTGAGCATGAAGCTATGGGGCACCTTGCCTTTGACCAGCACCTTAGTCAACCTGTTTGTCTCAAAATTGATCTGGCTCCACTCCAATGTCATGATATCCGAGAAACGGAGTCCGCAAGCATAGACGCTGAACATGAACATATCGACATAATCGCGCGTACGAGGATATTTGAAATCAGCGCACATCGCAGCAAGTTGCTTCAGTTGCTCCTCGGTTAGATAATGGCTGGCGTTGCTATCCTCATCTTCCTCATGCGACAGCTTCTTCTTTTCACCGAGGTATTTGAGCGATATGATATCTGAAACCTCGCGAGAAAGCAGGCCTTGAGCGGCAGCAGAGTTGCAAGCCTTCATGATGGGTGTGAGAGTCTTGTTGATTGTTTCCGGAGAATTGCCTTCCACCTCCTTGCGCCAGATAATGTACTCATCGATGACTGTCTCCGTGAGCTGTGAGAACATCATTGTCTCTTGATGATACTTCTGTTTGACGAACTTCTTGAATCCGTTCATAGCACAATGGCCGTTATCACAGGTCGAAATGCTGATCTTGTCAGTCTTGAAACGATAATCCAGGTTGTCGTTAGCGAACTGAATGAGGTCGGCATCTTTCTTGTTCTCTAATGAGAAGGTGCCAATGACGATTTGTCGGAGCACTTCGATGGTCAATGTGTTTCCTGCGTTGAGATACTCCAGTACCATCGTATCTACAGAAAGCTTCTTCGCATCGATAATCTTGTTCAAACGCTCTGCCATAGGATGCGAACCTTTTACTCGCTGACGATTATCATCCCAATCCTTGGCCTGTACCCAGACTCCGGTTTCTCCTTTAGCGACCTTCCCATCCAAAGTATATTGGATATAGAGAGGATACTCATTTCTTGGATTCGACTTTCGATCCTGACGTAAGATGAACTTACCTACGTTTCGTAATGACTTCTTGCATGCCATACTCTTGCCGTTTTAGTGGTTAGAATTTACTATTTTTAAAAAGAATATGGTGCAAAGATAATGGGTTTTCGGGTAAAATTAAAATGCGATTAAAGGCGAAAAAAGGCGAAACAGACAAATTTATGTCCATTTCGCCTAATTGTTAAATACCTCATTTAGAGGCAAAATCGTATATTGTAGAGTTAGTATTCTTCCTCGTTGAAGAAGAAGTCATCCTTCTGGGGATAGTCAGGCCAAAGGTCTTCGATGGAGTCGTAGATTTCGCCTTCGTCTTCCATCTCCTGCAGGTTCTCGATAACCTCAAGGGGAGCACCTGAGCGGTTGGCATAATCAAGCAGTTCCTCACGTGTTGCCGGCCATGGTGCATCTTCGAGCTTTGAGGCCAGTTCAAGAGTCCAGTACATAGGGATATTTGGATATTTAAGTTGTTAATTATTATGCGGTTTACGGTGCACAACGAGGAGATGTCATGCGGATTTTTCGCGCGAAGATAGTTTTTTTATTGATAAGTTGGTCAAAATAGGGGAAATATTTAGAGATATTTAACAAATACAGCCGATATTGTAACTACTCAGCACCCCCAGCCTAAGCTGGTGGTTATGTCGAAATTAAAACAATGATTACTTCTCACTGACTTACGACAGCGAGAATTGCGTTGAATTTTGAATTGTTGTTCTTCTTGGCAGTTTCAGCAATAGAATGCATCTTAGCAAAGATGTCGGCACCTTCGTTCGTCC